>JAJDVW010000073.1 GCA_022825925.1 Pseudomonadales bacterium
TACCTCCAGTCCATGGCCCTGCAGGGCTACAACCCCATCGCCGCCATACAGATCGCCCTCAACGGCAACGCCGCCGACATGGTCGAGCAGCCGCCCCACGACGCCACGCCCGATCAGGCGCAGGGGGGCGAGTAGTTACAATGTAAATTAAAATCAATGGTCTAAAAGGGCTTGACAAAGCCCCCCCTATCATCCTTTTCGCCTCGGAGCAACACCAGTTGCCCCGAGTGAACGGCGCCCCACTCGGTGCCTGCCAGAAACGTAGAGGAGAAAACCACATGAGGATGCTAACGGACGCTGAAGCCGGCTTCGTTGCGGGGGGCCACGACACCGCGGCCGCAACCCGGACGGCCACCGAGTTCTGCGCGAGGAATCCAGGGAGCACCATGGAGTACGAGCACGGTGGACGGGAGGTGCGCGCTACCGTCGCCGGATCGGGGATCACGGTCGGCGGTGGGACCACCAAGGTCGTCGTGAAGTGCGGTGGCCGCACGGAGAAAACCGACGACGACAAGAAGGAGAGCTAGGCCTTGGCCGTGTGGCGCAAGCAAGGAGTATGGTTCGCGTCACTCGTCCTCGTGTTCGGCGTCGTTTCCGGCGCCGGGCACGAGGGTGGCCACGGAGAGCAGCACCTCGAACGAGTCATCGCGAGCTATCGCGGCGGGGACTTCGAGGGCGCATGGCAGGCCTACCGGGCTTTCTTTCAACACCCGCACAAGAACCTGGTGGCGCCAGACGTCTTCGTGGAGTGTTTCGGCTACGTCCAGTGTCCTGGGATTGGCGCACTGGGCTCCGTGCTCGGCCGCACGGCGGACCAGGCCGGACCGTTCGCGTCCTTCTGTCCCCAGTGGCCACCAGCGGACGATCCGGAGGAAGCGGCGGAGTCGCGCGAAGCCTCCCGGACGCTGATCGAGGCCATCCTCGGCTCCTGCGAGCAGTACGCCCGGAAGACCGCGTCGTTGCTTCCCGCCAGCGCCCGCGAATCGCCCCCGAGACCCCAAGTGGTCCCGTTCCGCCTCCCCCCTCGAGATCCCAACGATCCCCGCCCCCATGTCGGCATCGAAGTGCTTGACCAGCCGGCACTCGCGCTGGTGGATACAGGGGCCACGATCTCAGGGGTGAACCGGCTGCTGGGTGCGGTGGCGTCAAACCGGCTCCGTGTCGATTGGCTCAGGGCAAGGTACGAGATGGATTTCGCGAGATTGGACACGCTTACCATTCAGGACGCCGTTTACTTGGACGTTCCCGCCATCTTGGTCGACCTGACTTGGACAGACGACGGTGAACCCGTGCCGCGCCAGTTCGGAAGCACTGTAGGAATGGACATCCTGCTTCGTCACGAAGCCGTGTGTTTCGACCTGCGCGCCCGGCAACTTCATTTGGGCAGCCTCGGCCCTTGTGCAGCCGGCGAGGCAAATCACGAAGCATGGCTGCACGGTAGCCACAGCCTCTACGTGTCGGTCCCGACAGCCGGGGGCCATGCCATGCCCGCCAAGTTCGACACCGGTTCCAGGACCACGTTCTGCTCCGAAGCGTTCCTCGAGGCCCACGGAGGCCGCAACACTTTCTCCCTGGGCGAGCACGCCGCCATGTCGGCAGTTTGCGTTAGCGACCCTGACGTCGCGTTCGCGGGTGTAGGGAGCGGCCAAAAGCAGGTGCTGCTCGGCATGGACATGCTCCAGAGGTTGGATGCCTTCGGATGGAGACTGAACCCACTGGACGTGCGTCTCGTGTTCGCCCCCGACAAGAGACCATCACCGTGACGGAGGAAAATTGCACGTCATGAGACCGCTGACTGAACGGGAGACGCGCCACGTCGACGTTGGCCGACCCCCTCTCGCAAGAGACCAGAGTCCTTCCCGAGACGAGCACAGCACCTCGATCTGGACTCTGCGGAGGCGCCCGGCCCTGTTCTCGCAAACCGATCGCAACGACGAATCGCGACAGAAGTAACTTCGCCCGACTCGGAACGGAATACCTCGGGCACTGATGGCGGCAGACCTGTTCCGGCCGGAGGCCTTGCAGCGTTTGCGCGCGGAGCCCTGGCAGCCCCCACTGTTGGCGAAACGCGTCTCGGGGTTGACGCTCGGCGCGTGCGCCCTTGCCGCCGTCACGCTGCTCCTTGTCTTTGCGACTTCCTTCGAGTTCGCGCGGAAGGAACACTCCCGCGGATACCTGGCCCCCGCTTCGGGATGGGCACGCGTTACCGCCACCGGAGCCGGCATCGTAACGCGCCGACTCGTGGAGCCCGGGGATCGGGTCCAAGCCGGGGATGCGCTTTTGCAGTTCGGGGCCGGCGAGGGAATCGCGCCCGAGAGAACCGTCGAGCAAAGCGTCCTGGAGGAGATGGCCGCACAGGAGCGGACCCTTGCGAGCCGGCTCGACGCCCTGGAAGAACAGTTCGAGGCGGACGCCGCGCTACAGCGGCAGCAGACAGATCTCGATCGACGTACGCTTGCGCGCGTCGAGCGCGAGACCAAGCTGCTACGGTCCCGCCTCGCCACGGCCCGCAAACGGTTGCACGACGGTCAACGTCTTGCCGGATCAGGACACCTGCCCGCTTCCGAGCTCTTGACGCTCGCGGACGAAGTCTCCAATCGAGCTCTCGCCCTGTCCGACAAGGAGCAGTATGCGGAAGGCATACGATCGGCCATCGGCACCGCGGCCACGCGTCTGGCGCGCCTGGCCGCGTCCAACGAACGCGACCGGACGGAGACGGCCGATCAACTGCACGACCTGCGCATGAACGCGTCACGCATTCGCGGCAGCGGCTTCGGCTTCGTGCTCGCGCCCACGGGCGGAGTGATCGCCTCCCTGCGCGTCGCCGTCGGCGACCCCCTGCGGCCGGGCGACATCCTGCTCGACATCGTGCCGCCCGACGAACCTCTGCGGGCGCGCCTGTTCCTGCGCTCGGCCGCGATGGGTGCGCTCGAAGTCGGGCAGGCCGTGCAGGTGTACCTGGACGCATTCCCGCACGAGCGTCATGGCGCTCAAGTCGGAACGGTCCTCGCGATATTCGAGACACCGCGCGAAACGGGCACCGACGGCGAGCCCATGTTTCGAGTAGACGTGGGCTTCACTGAAGGGTGGACGCTCGATGCGGACCGCCAGCGGGCGCTGCGCCCCGGCATGACACTGTCGGCGGATCTCATCGCCGGGCGGGCAACGCTCCTGGACTGGGTGCTCGAGCCGCTACGCCGCGTGGCTCAACGGGTCTAGCCGGGGCCGTCGCAGGGGCCACTCCACCGGGTCCGTGAAGCGCGTCCAGCCCATCCTGCAGGCCGACCGTTCGGAGTGCGGGCTCGCCTGCATCGCGATGGTCGCCGCGCATCACGGGCACCGGGCTTCCCTGCACGAGCACCGCTCGAAGCTCCGCATCTCGCAAAGAGGCACGAGCCTGCGGCGATTGAGCGGCTTCGCCGAGCGCCTGGGGTTCCGCTGCCGTGCGGTCCGCCTGGAGCTGGACGAACTCCCGCAACTGCACACCCCCGCAATACTGCACTGGACGCTGGATCACTTCGTCGTGCTGGAGTCGACCGGCCGCCGTGCCATCCGTGTCGTCGATCCGGCCGTCGGCGCACGCCGCATCACATGGGAAGAAGCCGACGCGGCCTTTACCGGCGTCGCTCTCGAACTGGAACCGACCACGGAGTTCAAGCCCCGCGAGCAGTCGCAGGAGATTCCGCTCACCGCCTTCATGGCGTCCTTCCGGGGGTTGGCCGCAACCATCAGCGGCGTGTTCGCGCTGACGGTGGCGTTGCAGATCTTCGCCTTGGTCATGCCTCTCAACACCCAGTTCACCGTGGACCAAGCCATCCGCGCCAGCGACCCGCATCTGGCGGTCGTCCTGGCGGTCGGCTTTGGGCTATTGGGACTGACGTCCGCGACGACCAGCTACCTCCGGGCGCTCCTGATCCAGTACGTGGGCAGCAGCTCCGCGTTCCGCATGGTCGCGGGTCTCCTCCACCACATGATCCGTCTGCCCGATGCGTGGTTCGAGGCGCGTCACACCGGGGACGTCATGTCGCGGTTCGAGTCGACGGAACCAATCCGTTACTTCCTTGCCACGGGCGCCTTTACCTTGTTGGTGGACACCGCGATGGCCCTGGGCGCGCTGGGCGTCCTGTTGGTCTACTCCTGGCGTCTCGCTCTCGCGGCGTGCGCTTTCGTCGCCCTGTTCGCCGCGCTGCGCCTCGGCACCTATCGACCGCTGCGCAACGACTCGCGCAGGATCGCGACCGATCACCTTCGACGACAACTCGGCGTCGTCATGCAGGACGACGACCTCTTCTCCGGCTCGATCGCAGAAAACGTGGCGGTGGGCGACGCAGTCGACCTTGTTCGCATCGAAGCGGCATGCCGGCACGCCTGCATACATGAGGACGTGATGGCCATGCCCATGCAGTACCTCACGTTGGTGGGGCACATGGGCTCGACCCTCTCTGGCGGTCAGCGGCAACGCCTGATGATTGCGCGCGCGGTGTACCGGACGCCCCGGATCATAGTGTTCGACGAGGCGACAGCGCACCTCAACGACGCGCTTCAACAGCGCGTGCTCGCCAACCTGCGGCGGCTACGCGTGACGATCGTCAGCGTCACACACGATCCCCGCGTCCTCGACCAAGCGGATCGGGTGGTGCGCCTCCAAGCCAATCGATAGACCGGGAGTCCTACCGCCGGAAGTCCGCGAACGGCGTTATAGTCTCCGTCCCGCGCGACGCCCCGCGGCCGCTCGCCCGAGGTCGCCGCGCCGACACGGAGGAACGTTCATGGGGACGACAGCCGACTGGCGCTCCAACATCGACGCCGCCGCCGACGCCGACTGGACCGAGGGCCTGCGCAGCATCTTCGAGTACCGCGACCTCGGCGTGGAGGGGGCCACGAACGGCGACTACGTCGCCCACCTCATCCGCGCGAACGGCCGCGACGAGTCCGACGCCGTGCAGCAGTGGCACATCCACGAGTGCACCTTCCAGATGGTGTACGTGCTCAATGGCTGGGCGACGTTCGAGTACGCCGACGTGGGGGAGCGGACCATCGGGAAGGGCGACTGCATCAACCAGCGCCCCGGCATTCCGCACCGGGAGATCGCCGTGTCCGACGATTTCGAGGTGCTCGAAGTGGTGGCGCCGGCGGACTTCAGGACGGTCGTCGTCGACCCTCCCGGCTGACGGGGCCGCAATCGCGGCTTGCGGACAGCGATAGCCGCGTATAGCGTATGGGGTTTGGAGCGCAGAACGAGGGAGTTTCGGCATGACGGCAGCGGCCATCGACGCAGCGTCCGACCAATCCTGGGAGGAATACCGCGAGGACGGCATCCGCCGCGCGCTCGCCCTCGGCAACCGGGGGCCGATGCGGTTCGACGCGCGGGGAGTGCTCGCGCAGGAACAGCTCGACGCGTACCGCCGGTGCGGTTTCTACGTGTTCACGGGCGTCCTGTCCGCGGCGGAGTGCGCCGATCTCGAGGCGGATTTCGCCCAGGTCCTGGAAAACGCGCCAGTGACCGAGAGCGGCGAACTGGACCGGCACGGCAGAGCCGTGCGCTTCCCGGGCTACTACACGCTCGGCAACATCCGCGACAGTCGCATCAATCAGCCGGAGGACGCCGGGGAGAAGGAGCAGGCGGCCCCGGTCCACCTCGTCTCCCACCCGCTCATGATGATGGACTCGGCGCTACGTGCGTACGCGCATCCGGACATCCTCCGCATGGTCGCGAGCGTCAACGGCGACGACTTCGTGCCGTTCCACGAGAGCATCTTCAACAAGGACCCGGGCGAAGGCGCGCCGACCCCCTGGCACCAGGACGGCCGCACGCACTGGACCGAGGACGGCGAGGCGCTGGAACAGCCGGACGGCTCCGGCAAGACCCACGGCTTCAACCTGTCCGTGGCGTGGTCGAAGTGCACGCCGGAGAACGGCCTCTGGGTGGTGCCCGGCAGCCACCGCCGCTGGCGGCTTGCGAACGGCGGCAGCTTCCCCCCGATCACCGACCGCCTCGCCGACGCGATCCCCATGATGCTCGAGCCCGGTGACGTCGGCATGGTCAACCGCAGCTCGCTGCACGGCTCGTTCCCCAACAGGACGTCCATCCGGCGCAACACGATGGTGATGGGCTTCCACAAGCGCGACTCCGCGATCGGCGCGGAGACGACGAACGTGCACGCGTTCAAGAAGCCCGGCGAGACGAAATCGATCAAGTACTCCGAGGACTACGTCCTGCGGCGCGCCCGCATGATTCCGCTCGCCATCGACGCGCGGCGCCAGCGCTATCCAGGCGAGGCGCCCTACGAGTACCGCGGCCAGTACCTGGGCGACAGCCACTGGAACGAGCGGGCGCGCGCGGAAATCGCCGTCGAAGGCGACGAGTACTGGCAGCGGGACATCACGCTGTAACGCTTCGGAGGGTGGCGGCGGCGGCGGCGGCGCCCGTGCCGCCGCCCGCCGCCCTGTGCGACATCGCCCTATCAACGACGGGCGAACGTCCGCTTCCGCCCCGTCCCGCGATCTATATGATCGACCGTCATGCCCGCCTATCGAAAACGCCCGCGGCGGCGCGACGCGCCGGTCCACCAAGGCGCGGACCCGGCCTCCGGAGCCGGGCCGAAGTCCGCGCCACGCCACGTCACCGCCGGCGCCAGGAAACCGCCGGCGCGCGCCGACAGGACTCCCGCGCAGGATGAACTCTCGATCACGCTGGCCGAGTTCGTCGCGCGGTACCCGGTCTCCACGCTGGTTGACCAGATCATCCGCCGGGCGGCGGCAGAGCGCGTGCCGGCCGTCCTGACCCCGATCGGCCGGCTACCCCGCAACTACATCGGCTGGTGCTTCGCGTTGCGCGAGCAGGTCCCGCGGCTCCCGGTGCGCGCCGTGCAGCAGCTCGTGCTTGCGTTGTCGATCTTCCTCGCGCGCCACCCCGGGTCCGACGCGAGGGGCGCCGGACTCATCGCGGGAGGACAGCCCGCTCCGATAACGCCGGAAGCGTTCCAGCGGCTGGCCATCGAGGCGCTCGAGCCCTCCGTGCGCCGCGTGTTCGAGGCGCGCACGGGCATCCAGCCCAGACGCACGCTGCGGCAGCTCGCCAGGGAGTTCGGTACGTACCTCGAGCGGATCCGGTCCTTCGAGCAGCAGGCGCGCCACAGCCTGCGGGCCATGGGGATCCGCCATGACGCCTGGCGGACGCTGGACATCGTGTTCCCGCGCCGCTGGCCACACCTGTGCGCCGACGGCGTCCGCTACGTCCCCGGCCCCGCCGCGCGCCTGCCGCTCCCGCCCCCGATGGTCTATCTGTGCGAGGCCGTGGGGGGCTTCGATGCCTGCCTGTCCCGCTACTGCGAGCGCGTCCACGACGCCTGGCTGCTGAAGACGGACAGCTCCCACACGCTTCGGCAACGGGGGCTCGCACTGCAGGCCGCGCTGCTCGAAGACTGGCGCCTGCCGCAGCCCCTCGGCCGGCTCGCGCGCCGGGCCGGCATGCCGCGCCGCGAAGTCGAGGTGCTGCTGCAGTACGGCGACGGCGTGCGGTGCGAGCACGGCTACGTGGTGGCCGCGTCCCGCCCGTCCATGCAACTCCCTCTGGACGCCGCGCTGCGCAGGGCTCGTACGCCCCTCGGGGTATCCGAGGTCCGGGATCGGACTCCGAACCACCGCGCCGGCCGCCGGCGCAACCTGGACCGCGCGCTCCGCGCGGCCCCGCACCTCTTCCTGCGCATCTGGGACCACCAGTGGTGCTCGCTGACCGAGTTGCCGAACCGCCTGCGCGCGGCCCCCGGCGAGGATCACGGCAGCCTTGAAGCACTCGGCACCGACGACGGGACCGTTCGTCAGGCGGTACTCCGGCTCGTGCGGGATCGCGGACCGATGACGTGGTCCGAGCTGCGGCGCGCCGCCGGAAGCCACGCCCGGGGCGCGCTCGCCAGCGCCGTCTCGCGTCTGCCCGATGTCGTCAAGTCCGCGCCCGGCATCTACGGATACCGGGGGCACCTCGCACGGGACGCCCGCCACCCGCCACGAACGTTCTTCCGGGAGGACCAGGCGACGGCGTGGGCATTCGGCCGGTACGCGGGGCTGCCGCCCGCGTTCTATCCGCTCTGGACGGCGCGCAATGAAATGGCCCTCTGCCGTTGGGCCCGCGACGCGGCATCGACCCGCGTGTACGAGTCGCTCGTCGCGCACGCGGAACCCTCCGAGTGGCCCGGTCTGGACACGGCGGAGGCCGCGTTCTGGCGCACGGAGCGGGGACGCTGCGGGTTCACGCTACTGACCAGCCGCCCAGCGGGGTTCGACGGCGTCTTTCCGGCATCCCGCCTGCTGGCGGTGCTCCTCGTGGCCAGGCTGCAGGGACGGGTCTCCTGGATCGAGGCGAACCGGTGCCTGGGCGGCCGGATCAACGCCCGCTCCGGCATTTTCATGATGGCCGTGCTCGCCATGATGGGCACCCTGCGACCGGACGCGGACTGGCGCCGCCCCCACCCGATCCGGGCGGACCGGGCACAGGCCGCGCTCGCCGCATTCGTGGAGGTGCTCGGACGCACCGGCAGGTTGCCGTGGGCGACGGTCGCGTCGTTGATGCGCATCGACGACGAGCCGGAGGCCGAGTGGATCCGACCCGACGTCGTCGCCCGGTTTCTCGGCCGCGCGCGGCGCGTGGAAGGCTGAAGATCGGAGATCCCCGGTGCCCTCGCCTACCGGGACACCCTGTTCCTGCATGGTGACGTTATCGTTTCGGGGCGAGCTGGACGATGGTTCGCCTGACGTGCATGCAGAGCGTTGGCGAGGCGCCCGCGAACGCGCGCGTTCGCGATGGGACGCATGCCCCCGGACGGTGGGGTTCGGGCCGAACTCTTGCATGCGAATCGTGGTTAGCATAGGTTTCTTGCACTAGCGTAAGTGCAGGATCCGTCTCTCCGGGCGCGGATCCAGGAGGCTCGGTGACAAATCCGCTCATCGGTACGCGCATCAAGGCGTTCAGGCAGGCGCGGGGAGTCTCGCAGGATGAGCTGGCGCGCGCGTTGGGGTTCAAGGATCGTCAGATCGTGTCTGCCATCGAGACAGGTGTCCGTCGCGTTGGCGCGGAGGAGTTGCTGCTGGTGATGGAGCACCTCTCCGTGCCGCTGGACCACTTCACCGACCCGTATCGGCTTGATGGGGAGGGGATGTTCTCGTGGCGGCAGATGGGCGTGCCGCGGGAACGACTGATGGAGTACGAGACGATGGCGGGGCGGTGGATCGGTGGTTACCGGGTCATGGCGTCGCAGGTCGGCCGGAAGCCGAGGTTGATGCGGCAGGCGCTCGGTCTCACGAAGCTGTCGAGCTTCGAGGAGGCTACGGAGGCCGGAGAACGGTTAGTCACTGAGTTCGGCCTGGGGCCCGTGCCAGGGCTGAGGCTTGCCGAGGTGGTGGAGCGGCTCGGTATCCTCGTGTTGCTGGTCGACGCTTACGCTGGAATCTCGGGGGCGGCGTGCCGTCTACCGGACCTGGACACGGTCCTGATTGCACGTGGAGAAGCGAGGGGCCGTCGCAACTTTGATCTGGCGCACGAGTTGTTCCACATCCTGACCTGGGACGCGATGCCGCCGGAACACGTTGAGGACGCGGTCGACTTCAGCGGGAATCGGGTGGAGCAACTTGCCAACAGCTTCGCGGCAGCGGTGTTGATGCCGAGGGACTCGCTGGCCCCGCTTGCGGACTGGGCATCGCTGGATACGGAAGCGCTTTGCGTGCGGTTGAATGCGACAGCGGAGGATTTGCAGGTGACGTCCTCCGCGTTGCGGTGGCGGCTCGCGACGCTCGGAGCACTGAGCAGGAAGCGGGCGCGTGCACTACCGGAGGGGGCGCTACGGAACAATGGGCAGGCGAGACCGAGGGGTAGCGTGCCAGCGCCATTCTCCAGGGGTTTCGCGGAAGTGCTGGCGGCCGGAATCGATGATGGTTACATATCGGTTCGACGTGCTGCGGAGTTGGTCGGACTCCCGATCGAAGGCTTGGAGGAGTTGTTCGCCGCACATGGCGTAGCGCAAGCGATTGACCTGTGAACGAAACGTCTGCGCGGGGGACGGCGGTTCTCGTGGACACGAACGTGATCATCGAAGCGCATCGCACGAAGGGTTGGCGTGCGCTGGTCGGCGGGTACGCCGTGGAGACGGTGGAGGACTGCGTGACCGAGACGCAGACGGGGTTTCAGCGGCGACGGTCCGAGGAGGCGATCAACAGAGACCAGTTGCTTGAGTCGCTGGCGAATGTCCACGCCGTCAACGATCTGGAACGTGCGGAACTCGCCGTGCGGGTGCACGGCATCGCGTTGGATCTCGGAGAGTGGTCTTTGTGGGCGCACGCGCGGGGTCGCGGAGAGCCTTGGGTGCTGTGCGGTCCGGACAAGGCAAGTTTGCGATGCGGAGTCCGGCTTGGGTTCCGAGAGCGGCTTGTGTCGCTCCAGGGACTGCTGCACGCGGTGGGTCATCAGCCCAAGCTGGCGCTGAGACAGCAGTACACGAAGCAGTGGCTCGACTTGACTCTGGGGCAACTGGTTCTGGAGGAGCGATGAGGGGCGGGCATCGAATCGAGCCGTGCGCCGCCGGGGCGGCTCTCGAGTCGCCCTACCCCTTGAACTGCCCGACGATCCCCGAGATCGACTCCTTCGCGTCCCCGAACAGCATGCGCGTGTTCGTGCCGAAGAAGAGCGGGTTGTCGACGCCGGCGAAGCCGGACGCCATCGAGCGCTTCAGCACGAACACTGTGCGCGCGCGGTCCACGTCGATGATCGGCATGCCGTAGATGGGGCTCGCCTCGTCCGTGCGGGCCGCGGGGTTGACGACGTCGTTCGCGCCGATGACGACGGCCACGTCGACGCCGTCCATGCGCGGGTTGATGTCCTCCATCTCGACGAGCTGGTCGTAGGACACGCTCGCCTCCGCGAGCAGCACGTTCATGTGCCCCGGCATGCGCCCGGCGACCGGGTGGATCGCGTACGTCACCTCGGCGCCGTTCTCCTCGAGCAGGTCCGCGAGTTCCCGGACGACGTGCTGGGCCTGCGCCACCGCCATGCCGTAGCCCGGCACGAAGCTCACCGACGACGACGCCTCCAGGATCAGGTAGGCGTCCTCCACGTTGATCGGCTTCACCTCGCCTTCGACCTTGGTTGCGGCCTTCACCGCGCCGAACCCGCTAAAGAGCACGTTGGCGAGCGAGCGGTTCATCGCCTTGCACATGATGTTGGTCAGGATGATCCCGGCCGCGCCGACGAGGGAGCCCGCGACGATGAGGATGTTGTTGTTGATCGCGAAGCCCGCGGCGCACGCGGCGAGTCCCGAGTAGCTGTTGAGGAGCGAGATCACCACCGGCATGTCCGCCCCGCCGATGGGGATGACCGCCATGATGCCGAGCAGCAGGGCCAGGCCGATGATCGCGTAGAACACCCACGACGTGGTCGAGGGCTCCATGGTGAACATGACGCCCACCGCGATGAGCGCCGCGAGCAGGAGCCCGTTGATGAACCGCTGGCCCGCGAACACCAAGGCGCGGCTCACCATCACTTCCGCGAGCTTGCCCCAGGCCACCACCGAGCCCGACGCCGTGACCGCGCCGATGAGGATGGAGAGGAAGGCCACGAAGGCCGTGAACGCCGCGACGTCCTGCTGCCCGTGGATCGCCGCCCAGCCCACGAGGAGGCTTGCCGCGCCTCCCGAGCCGTTGAAGAGCGCCACCATCTCGGGCATCGACGTCATCGCGACCAGCCGCGACGCGACCGCGCCGATGGCCGCGCCGACGATGGCGCCGGCCGCGATCCACTCGTAGCTGACGATCTCCCGCGACGTCAGGGTCACCACGATGGCGAGGAGCATGCCGATGGAGGACAGTGCGTTGCCGCGCCGGGCGGTCGCCGGCGAGGCGAGCATCTTGAGCCCGAAGATGAACAGCGCCGCCGCGGCGATGTACGCGACATTGATGAGGACGGGGCCCATCAGCCTTCCCCGCCGCGCTTCTTGAACATGCCGAGCATGCGGTCGGTGACCATGTAGCCGCCGACGACGTTGATGGTGGCGAACACGACCGCCGCCACGCCGAGCACGGTGGCGACCGTCGCCTGACCCGCGTCGGCAGCCGCCCCGGCCGCCATCAGCGCCCCGACCAGGGTGATCCCGGAGATCGCGTTCGCGCCGGACATCAGCGGCGTGTGCAGGGTCGCCGGGACCTTCGAGATGAGCTCGAAGCCCAGGAAGATGGACAGGACCAGGATGAAGGCCAGAAAGACGGGGATCAGTTCCACGGGAAACTCCGGTCGCGCAGGGGGAGGGTCACTTGGCCGGGCTTCCGCCCGCGCCGTCGGCGGCAACGCCGAGGACGGCGCCGTCCCGGGCGACGACCGAGGAGGCGACGATGTCGTCCGCCGGGTCGAGCCGCAGGGCGCCGGCTTCCGCGTCCCAGAACTCCTCGATGAAGTGCGCCAGGTTCGCCGCGTACATCTCGCTGGCGTTGCGGGCCACCGCGGACGGCAGGTTGCCCTGCCCCAGCACCGTCACGCCGTCGATGTCCACGACCTGGTCCAGCACCGAGCCCTCCACGTTGCCGCCGGACTCGACGGCCATGTCCACGACCACGCTGCCGTGCTTCATCGACTCGACCATTTGCCGGGTCACGATCCGGGGCGCCGGACGGCCGAACACCTGCGCGGTCGTGATGACGACGTCCGACGCGGCGATGACGCGGTGCATGCCCTCCTGCTGCCGCGCGATCTGTTCGGGCGTCAGGGCCTTCGCATAGCCCTGTTCGGTCTGGCCGACGTCGCCGATGTCGATCTCGACGAAGCGGGCGCCGAGCGACCGTACCTGCTCGGCGACCACCGGGCGCGTGTCGAACGCCTCCACCCGCGCCCCGAGGCGCTTGGCCGTGGCGATCGCCTGCAGCCCCGCGACGCCCGCGCCGATCACGAAGACCCTGGCCGGGGGGATCGTGCCCGCGGGGGTCATCATCATCGGGAAGATGCGCGGGCTGTGGAAGGACGCCTGGATCACCGTGACGTAGCCCGCGAGACTCGCCTGCGACGACAGGGCGTCCATCTTCTGGGCGCGGGTGCTCCGCGGGATCATCTCCATGGACACCGCCGTGACTCCCGCCGCGGCGAGACGTCCGATCAGTTCGCGCTCCCGGAAGGGGTCGAGGAAGCTGATGTGGACCGAGCCCCGGGGCAGGCGATCGACGTCTTCCTCGCCCGGCTTGCGGACGCGCAGGACGATGTCGGCGCCGTGCACGCGCTCGCCGGTCCCGTCGACCGCCGCACCCGCGCCTTCGTAGTCCGCGTCCGTCAACGCCGACCCTGCGCCGGCGCCGGACTGGACGACAACCTCGAGACCCAGCTTCGTCAGCCGCGCGACCGTCGCGGGTGTACACGCCACGCGCAACTCGCCTTCCGCAGTCTCCCTTGGGACGCCGATCAACATCGTCCCCGATCGCGACTCGACTGTGGCAAGGACATGCTCCGAGGAGGGGGGAGGCGAACCCGAAGGGCGCGTAGGTTACAGGCTCGCGGACCCGTTTTCGAGCGGGCCGGCGGCACGCGGCACGCGCGTCCCGGAGGCCCGGTGATAGCATCCCGCGAACCAGCAGGCAGGAGCCCCCCCATGGACGTAGGCGTCGCCGTTCCCTTCAGCCACCGCACGCCGGTGGACTACATCGCCGCCGCGGCACGGCACATCGAGGAACTCGGCTTCGCGTCGATCTGGGCGCCGGAACACGTGCTGTTCTTTCCCGAGTACGCGTCGTCGTACCCATACTCCGACGACGGCAGGATCCCCGGCAACCCGGAGGGGATCCTCGATCCGTTCACGGCCCTGACCTTCGTCGCCGCCCATACCTCGCGCATCCGTCTCGGCACCGGCATCTGCCTCGTGCCGCAGCGCCAGCCCGTGTACACGGCCAAGATGGTCGCGGACCTCGACTATCTCTCCGGCGGACGCTTCGAGTTCGGCGTCGGCATCGGCTGGCTCGAGGAGGAGTTCGACAACCTGCAGATGAGCTTCCGGGCCCGGGCACAACGTTGCGCGGAGTACATCGACGCCATGAAGGCCCTGTGGACGCAACCCGTGTCGAGCTTCGAGGGACCCACGGTGCGCCTGTCGCCCTGCTACATGAACCCGAAACCGGTACAGAAGCCGCATCCGCCGATCCTGTTCGGTGGGGAGAGCGACGCCGCCGTGCGTCGGGTGGTGACCCAGGGCGACGGCTGGTATGCCTACAACCTCGACCCCGACGCCGCGCGCGCCGGGTTCGCGCGGCTCGACGCCCGGCTCCGGGACGCCGGCCGCGATCCGGCGTCCGTACGCAGGTACGTCGGCGTGGCGAGACGACGCGTCACGCCGGACATCGTCGACGCGTACCGGGACGCGGGCGCCGACCAGGTCATCATGCCGCTGTTCGCCACGAACCTCGAAGACCTCCAGCGGCGCGCCGACCGGCTGGTCGTGGCGTGCGCCCTGCAGGCCGCGTAAGGAGCCCACGATGAACGTCCACAACGCAGTCGCCCGCAACTACTCCGAGGAGTCCGAGAACCGGATCCATAGCGACGGCGCCGCGCGCACCTTCGGCTTCGATGCCGCCCTCGTGCCGGGTGTCGCGGTGTTCGGCCACATGACCCGGCCCCTGGTGGAGTCCCTCGGCGCCGACTGGCTCGGCGGCTACTCGGCGGATGTCCGCCTCATCAAGCCGACCTACGACGGCGACGAACTCGCGATCGAGCACTCGGAGGAGGCCGGTGAACAGGTCGTCCGCTGCACGGGCCGGGGCGTCCTGATCGCCGAGCTGCGCTCCCGGGCCGAGGTTCCGGCCGTCGAGGCGATGGCCGCGGTCCCCGGCGGGTCGCCCGTCGACGGGAAGCCGGAGATCGCGTGGGACCTCATTCACGTCGGCGAAGCCTTCCCGGCGTTCCGCTGGTCGCCCGACCTCGAAGAGCAGGCCCTGTACGCCGGCCACGTCGACGACGACCTCCCCATCTGGCAGACCGACCTGCTCCATCCGCACGGGGTCCTCTGGATGGCGAACACGGCGCTGTCGCGGCGGTTCCGTCTACCCGCATGGCTGCACGTCGGTTCGCGGATCGTGTTCCGCGAACCCGTGCGCATCGGCGACGAGATCGAAGTGCGGGCGGTGCCGGTCGAGAAGTGGCGGCGCAAGGGGCACGAGTTCATCGATCTGTACGTCGCCTACGTCGTGGACGACGTCGTGAAGACGGAGATCCGCCACACCGCCATCTTCAAGATCGCGTCGCGGAGCTGACCGCGATGCGGGGGTTTCCGTCCGCACGGATCGCGGTCTGGGCCGTGCTCCTCCTCGGATTCACGGCCGCGGCGGCACCACCGGCCGAACTGCCCGCCAGGACGCTCGCCGACGCGGACATCGCCGTGCCGGAGGATCTGCCCGCCGGGGCACTGCTGATCGTCGGCTTCTCGCGCGGGTCGAACGCCCAGACCGAGCCGTGGCGCAAGCGGGTGGACGCCGACGCCGAACTCGCGCCGCTGGCCTACAGCGTCCTCGTCCTCGAAGGCGCGCCCCGCTGGGTACGGGGTCTTATCGTCCGCGGCGTGCGGCGCGCCGTGCCCGACGACCAGCACGACTCGGTGCTGGTCGTCACGCAGGACGGGGACGCATGGCGCGCGTGGGTCGGCTTCGAGCCCGAGTCGCAGGACGCCGCGTACGTCGTGCGCCTGGACGGCCTCGGCGGGATTTGCTTCCGGCACGTCGGGACGGTGTCCGAGGAGGTCCTGCTCGCGAGCCGGGACGCGCCCTGTTAGCGCCCCGGACGCGCAGTCACTCTGCCACCGGATCGACGGGTCCTTCCAGCGCGCCCATCGCCTTCGCGCGCTGCACGCGACGGCGCCGGGCCAGTTCGCGCATGTCCGTCGTCGCGTCCGTCTCATCGACGATTTCCAGGCCGAGCAGCGTCTCGATGACGTCTTCCATGGTCACGATGCCCGCCATGCCGCCAAACTCGTCGAGCACCACCGCCAGGTGCTCCTGGCGCGCACGCAGGGCGGTGAACAGGTCGGTGATGGCGTAGGTCTCATCGACGGCCACGATGTCGCGGCGCACGGCTGCGATCCGCTGCTCGCCGCGTCCCTCGACCAGCGCCATGAGCAGGTCGGCCCGCAACACGTACCCCGTGATGTGGTCCTTGGACTCGTCGTGGACGGGTATGCGGGAAAACGGCAGGCTTTTCACCTCCCTGTAGTAGTCGGCGATGCTCTCGTCTTCCGCGGCCACCTCGACGACCGTACGGGGAGTCATCACATCGCCTACCTGAACCGTCTGGAAGCGGATGAGATGGCCGATCATCTCGCTCTCCTCCGCCTCGAACACGCCCTCCTCGGCGCCGAGTTCCGCCATCGCCAGGAAGTCGGTGCGCGTCAGGATCGGCTGGGTCGTGCCCCGCTTCAGCCGGCGGGTGATGTACTGGCTCAGCCAGACGAAGGGCCCCAGCCCCACGGTAAGCAGCCGCAGGGAGTGCACCGTGAAGGTGACGAAGTACTGCCAGTACAGCGCGCCGATCGTCTTGGGCACGATTTCCGAGAAGACCAGGATCGCGATGGTCATGGTTGCCGGAACCGCGACCCTGGTGATCCAAGGATTCGCCTCGGCCCAGAGCGCCGCCGCCTGCTCCCCCACGCCTATCGCGCCGACGGTGTGGGCGATGGTGTTGAGCGTCAGGATCGCGGCCAGGGGACGGTCCACGTTGGCCTTGAAGTCCTCCAGATAGCGCCCGACCCGAGTACCTTGCCCGAACCTCAGCCGCGCATGGCTCGGCGTGATGCTGAGGAGGACGGCCTCCCACAACGAGCAGAAGAACGAGAAGATCAGGGCGAGGAAGAAGAAGGAGAGGAGCAGGCTGTACATCAACGGAACCTGCCGCCGGGACACGGAAAGTTCGTTATTGGACCCGGTTTGTCATTGGGGACCATGGGACGATTGTACTAGTGCTCCGGGCGTTTCCACGGAGGACGCCGATATCGACGCTCCTCGGGCGACTCGCCCTGTCCGGCCTGGGCGCGAAGCCGTCGATTCACCGAGGCGTCGACCGCGCCCCGGCGTCGGGTTCCGACGCGCACCGCGGTCGAACCCGCGGCGTCCGCGCGTGCCCAGGACCAGCAGCTCCGCGGACAGTTCCCTCGCCACGTCGGCACCCTGCCGGTTGGCGCATTGGCGAAGTGCGTCACCCGGAGCGAGCCGCGGCGCGCGCGGTGCGTCCTGCCGACGGAACCACGCGGCCAGATGCAGAGACTGGCACGAGCTTGCAGGGCCCAGCGCAACACGGGGACGGTCGGCACCCAGGAAGTCGAACGCCGGCGCGTCCCCGGACGGGCGACCAGGCCCCCTACGACGCGTCGAGGCCCTCCAGCACGCCGGCGATCGATTCCGCGCGCAGTCCCCGCTTGACCTGGGCGTAGGCCGCACCGTCCAGCTTCACGAGGTTGTTCGCCGCCGCAAGCGCCGCGTCCCGTACCGCGTCGGGCGCCACCACCTCGTCGAGAAAACCCGCGTTCCGCGCCTCGGCCGGAGCGAACATGGTGGCACCGATCGCCGCGCGCGACAGATACCGTTTCGACAGGCGCTCCCGGGCGAGCATGAGCGCGAAGGCCGGCAGCGACATGCCGATGGCGGTCTCGTTCAGGCCAATGACGAACTCGCCGTCCGCGCCCACCCGGTAGTCCGCGGCAAGCAGGCAGAACCCGCCGAGCGCCACCCCGTGACCGGTCGCCGCCGCGACGACCGGCAGGGGCAAGCCGTACAACCGCATCATCAGCCGCGCCCCGCCCTCCGACATCTTGCGGGCGGCCGCCGGGTCGCCGCCCCGAATGACCTTGAGGTCGAATCCCCCGGAGAAGATGCCGGGCCGGCCCGTGAGCACCACCGCCTTCGCCTCGGTCTCCGCCCGGTCGAGCAGGCCGTTCACCGTGGCGATCATGTGCGGACCGAAGGCGTTCGCCTTGCCGTCGTCCATGGTCACCACGGCCACGTGATCGATCAGTTCGTACTGTGCGGGATCCGCCATCGTTCCTCCTGCGGCAATATTCGGGCGCTCGTCTTGCGACCGTTCTCCGCGGATTCTAGCAACGGCGGCCCGCCGCGCCGGCCGCCGCTCCTCGACAGCCTTGACAGCCTCCGGACGATCCACGATTTTGACGATCTTGCGGCCACGTTGACGGGAGGTGCCAATGATGCAAGCGCGAGGCTCGGCCCTGGCCGCGTTCGTCCTGGTGGCGCTGGCGTTCCGGCTGGCGCCCTATTGCCTGCACCTGTTGGGTGTCCCCATCGATCCCGCCACCACGGACTATCCCTGGAACTTCTCGCCAGTGCTGCCGCTGTGCGTGTTCGGCGCCGCCTGCTACGCGACACGGCGCGCCGCGTATCTCGCCCCGTTCGCGATCTACGCCGCGGGCGACCTCGGTATCTGGCTCTTGACGGGGCGCGCCGACTGGGCCTTCTACGACGCGCAGCCCGTGCTGTATCTCTCGGTGGCGCTGGTCGTGACCTGCGGCTTCTTCCTGCGGCGCCGGCGCACCTGGTATCGGATCGCGGCGACGGGGCTGGCTTCCGCCATCGTCTTCTTCGCGGTTTCCAACTTCGGCGTCTGGGCGCTCGGCGACGGGGTCCGCTACCCGCACGATGCGGCGGGGCTGGTCGACTGCTACGTGCAGGCCATCCCGTTCTTCCGCAATACGCTCGTCAGCATGGCGCTCTTCCTGCCGCTGCTCTTCAGCCGGGTGACGCTGCACCGGCCGCACCTCGAGCCGGCCCTCTCGCGGTGAAGCGGCCGGCGCCGCCCAGGTAGCGCCGGAGTCCGCTCGGTGGCGGACGCCCGCATCGTCTCGCTCATCGCGAGCGCGACCGAGATCGTCACCGCGCTCGGCTTCGAGGAACAGCTCGTCGGCAGATCTCACGAGTGCGACTTCCCGCCCGGCGTGGAACGTCTTCCGGCGTGCTCGTCCTCGCAGGTCGATGCCGCCGCGACGAGCCGACGGATCGACGGACGGGTCCGCGCCCTCGTCGCCGAGGCGCTGTCCGTCTACCGCGTCGACCCCGCCCTGCTCGACCGCCTGGCCCCCACGCACATCATCACCCAGACCCAGTGCGAGGTCTGCGCCGTCAGCCTCGCGGACGTGGAGCGCGCGGTGCTCGAACTGGTCCACTCGCGTCCGCGGGTCGTCTCCCTCGAGCCGATGGACCTCGGCGATGTCTGGGGCGACATCCGCACGGTGGCCGCGTCCCTGGGCGCGCCGGACCACGGAGCCCGACTCGTGGACGGGCTCACGGCAAGACTCGACGCGATCCGCGCCCGGACGGAGGTCCTGGCGGAACGTCCCGTGATCGCCTGCATCGAGTGGATCGATCCCCTCATGCACGCGGAGAACTGGGTGCCCGAACTGGTCCGGATCGCCGGGGGGACGATCATGATCGGGGAGCCCGGCCGCCACTCCGGCTACTTCTCGATGGACGAACTGGTGCGCCGCGACCCCGACGTGATCGCGGTCATGCCCTGCGGGTTCGACATCGAGCGCTCGCTGCAAGAGATGCCTCCGCTGGCCACGCACCGGGACTGGGCGCGGCTGTCGGCCGTGCGCGCCGGACGCGCCTACGTGACCGACGGCAACCAGTACTTCAACCGTCCCGGACCCCGTGTCGTGGAGTCGGCGGAGATCCTGGCCGAACTGCTCCATCCGGGAGCGGTCGACTTCGGGCATCGCGGGACCGGTTGGGTACCCTGGAGCGTGTGAGCCCATGGATCCGCTGACATCCCCCGCACTTGAGGAGTCTCGAGCCCCGGCGTCCGTCGGGACCGACGAGGGGGCAGCGCTTCCGTGTCGCGCGTCTCGTCGCCCGTAGGTCCCATCCGCCGAGCGACGGGAACCCCGCCAGCGCGACGCGCCAGGTCACAGCCAGACTTCGAGGTTGTTCGCCCGGCCCATGTCGCGCGTCAGCTTCAGGTCGAGCACCTCGCTCATGTCGCAGGCGGTCAGCAGGTCGGCGATGTCCTGCCGGTCCTGTTCCCCCAGGGCCTCGAACTCGTCCTGCACGCGCTTGAGCACGTAGAAGCGGAAGGGCTGCGCCATGGTCGACAGCGGAATGCCCTGGATCTCGAAGTTGCCCATGCCGATGCCCCGCTCGGCGACGGTGCCGGTCGCCAGCTCGGGGTTCTCCCGCAGCCAGTCGTTGATGGCCTGACAGGCGGCACGGGTCTCGGGTACGTAGTCGATGGCGAAGTGCTTCAGCACCTCGATCAACGTGTCCGGCACCTCGTCGCCCTCCAGATACGTCTCCTCCCGACCCCCGAACTCCCCCATGTCGGGTTCGGGGCGGTTCATCCGCTCCACCCAACGGAACATCCTGACCGCGTGCGTCTGCATCAGGGCCAGCGGCGCGGGATCGCGGCCCAGGTGACCGTACATCGGCGCCATCATGCCGAAGTCGCCGATGCAGGGCTTGCCGCCCAGGAGGTAGGGATGGTCGGAGAAGTGGGCGTTCATCTTCTTCAGCGTCGCCAGGTGCAGCGACTCGATCAGCGCCTTCGTTTCCGGCAGCACGCCCCAGGCCGGGTTGACCTGCTCCTGGATCAGCTTCATGCGGGCGTCCGCGGCGGCGACGGAGTCCTCCAGGTAGATGGTCTGGAAGTGGAACTTCAGGAAGTCCTGGTTGTCCCGGTCGAAGTTCCAGCGATAGTGCATGCAGGGGCGCAGCAGTCCTTCCGCCGCGATCGCGTCGAAGAGGCGGCTGACGATCCGCTGCTTCGGCGTCGCGGGCGAAAACCGGTGGCCGTTGCGTTCCTCGAAGTGATCGACGATGGCGACACCGTCCCGGATCACCGTGCCGTCGGGGAACTCGATCGTGGGGATGCCACGGCGTCCGCCGGCCTTGGGCAGGACCGACTCGTAGAAGTGCCGGGACGCGTGGGGCTCTTCCCGGTAATCGATGCCCGCCTTGATGAGATAGCTGCGCGCCCTGCCCGTGTACAGGGACATGGGAGAGCCGTAGAGGGTGATCGGGGTCATGGGGCCAACGCGTTTGGTCGATCCGGTTCGGAGCAGGGTAACAGCTAGCCGGAATCCCCCTCTTGACGGACATGGCTCCGCGCCCTCCGGCATCCGTCCTTGTCCAACGACGCCTCGTGAGCGATATGGGGCGGGCATGCTGCCACCTTCCGCTCCGCGACCCGGCAACTCGGCATCTGGCGGCATCTCGCGCCAGCCGCGTTGGCCCGTGGACGCCGGGGCACTCCATGCCGCGCCTATCGCCGGCCTTCCGCGAGACGTGGTGTCCGATGCCGGGGCCGAGGGATGTGCCCGCACTCCGGCGGTCGCACACCGGTCCGAGTCAAGGCTTACGCCGGGATTATTGGCCAACTTCTACACGCTAAGCGCGTAGAATACCCACTTTGGCCGTGGTGCCTCCCGCTATGTCCGAGAAATCCCCACCCGTCGCCCTCCTGGGTGGAGGTGAGGTCATCGTCTCGCATGTGGGCATCAGTCGGGCGGTGTCAAGGCTCGTCTCCTCCGGGTAGTGGCTCAGTTTGAAATCCCGCTGTACGAGTGTCCTCCTGTACAGGCGTCCGGGATCGGGTAAGGTTCCCCCTACACCGCATTGAGGAAGGGGGAGCCCATGCCGAAGCGCCCGCGGGACACCAACCAGCTTGCGAAGGCCGTCACCGACATCCTGACCGGCGAAGCCCGTAACGACTCGCACGACGCTCCAAGCGGTCGCGCCAAGGGCGGCCACGCGAGGGCCGCGAAGCTGTCGGCGGAGCGCCGCCGCGAGATCGCCATGCAGGGCGTCGCCGCCCGCAAGGCATCGAGCAATGGCAGCGCGGTCTAGGGGCGGTCCTGCCCGAGAGGTCGAGCAGGACATGGACAACGCCGAACTCGAACTGCGCCTGACCGGCAAGCTGAACGACCTCCGCAAGGAGGTTCTTGGCGAGATGCAGAAGGGGTTCTCCGCTCTCCGCAACGAGATCATGGACGAGCTTCGCGAGATCAAGGAGCGCCTGCCTTGACCTCGCGCGTGCGCGAGGCGAACAGCCCCCCCCCCCCGAAGCTGCGAACTTCGCGAACCAGACGATCTGGACGGCCGACAATCTCGACGTGATGCGGGGCATGAACTCCGCGTGCGTTGACCTGATCTACCTCGACCCGCCGTTCAACTCGAAAGCCAACTACGCCGCGCCGATCGGCTCGAAGGCGGCGGGCGCCGCCTTCAAGGACACCTGGACTCTGACCGATCTCGACGTGGCCTGGATCAACCTGATCGAGGCGAAGCACCCGGCCCTATACCGCGTGCTACTCGCGGCCATGACGGACAGCGACAAGTCCTACCTGGCGTACATGGCCGTCAGGCTGATCGAGATGCGCCGCATCCTCAAGCCGACCGGGAGCGTCTATCTGCACTGCGACCCGACCATGAGCCACTACCTCAAGCTCGTCATGGACGCGATCTTCGGGCGCAGGAACTTCCGCAATGAGATCGCATGGTGCTATCGGAAATGGTCTGTCGCCGCCGGCCAGTTCGTGCGGAACCACGACGTGATGTTGTTCTATGCAGGCGACGAACGGACGTTCAATCCGCAGTTCGTGGAACCCTCTGCGGGCACGAGGAAGAGATGGAAAGGCCAGCGTCAACAAGCGGTCTTCGTGGACGGCGTTCGCCAGGCGCGAGCCTCGTACGACAGCAAGGCGCGTTCTCCATGCCCCGATTGGTGGGAGATTTCCGTGCTGAACCCGAACGCCAAAGAGCGCGTGGGCTACCCGACGCAGAAGCCGCTCGCGTTACTGGATCGGATCATCCGGGCCAGCTCCGACGAGGGCGGGATCGTGCTTGACCCTTTCTGCGGTTGCGCCACGGCATGTATCGCGGCAGAGCAGAATCAACGGCAGTGGCTCGGAATCGACGTGTCCCCGAAGGCCGCGGAACTCGTACAGTCCCGGATGCGCGACGAGCTTGGGCTTTTCTACCAGGGCGCACACCGGACGGACATTCCGCAGCGCACCGACATCGGCAAGCTCATTCCCTACAACGATGCCAAGAACAAGCGCAAGCTGTACGGCGAACAAAGCGGATGCTGCGCCGGGTGCGGCGAGCTTTTCCGGGCGAACAACCTCGAAGTCGATCACATAGTCCCGCGAGCGAAAGGCGGCACGGATCACCTGTCCAACCTCCAACTCCTGTGCGGGCACTGCAACCGCGTCAAGGGCAACCGCGGCATGGAGTATCTCAAATCCAAGCTCCAAATTGCGGCATAACTGAACGAAAACACTTGCATTATGCCGTAGTGTAGGTAGTATGTTCACTATGAACACGCTACCCGCACACAAGAAAACCCTGATCCTCAAGTGCCTCGTGGAGGGTATGTCCCTCCGCGCCGTCGCCCGCATCGCGGACGTATCCCGGAACACGGTCAGCAAGCTGCTCGTAGACGCGGGGAAGGTCTGTGGTGAGTACCAGCACCGCGCCATGCGCGATCTCGGCTGCACGCGGCTGGAGGTAGACGAGGCGTGGTCGTTCATCTACGCGAAGGAGAAGAACGTCGCTCGCGCCAAGTCGGCCCCTGCCGAAGCCGGCGACGTTTGGACGTGGGTGGTCATCGACGCCGACACCAAGCTCATTCCGACGTGGCGGGTAGGCGACCGCTCCGGCATGACGGCCATCGACCTCATGGACGATCTCCGGGCGCGGCTGGCGCATCGGGTCCAACTCACCAGCGACGGCCACCGGGCGTACCTGGAAGCCGTGGAAGGCGCGTTCGGCGGCGACGTGGACTACGCGCAGCTCGTCAAGCTGTACGGGGCCGGTGGCGACCCCCGGCACCCTGACACGCGCTACAGCCCGTCAGAATGCATCGGAGCGCGGAAGGAAGTCGTCTCCGGCAACCCCGAGTGGGGCAAGATCGGCACATCCTACGTCGAGCGTCAAAACCTGACGATGCGTATGTCCATGCGCCGGTTCACCCGCCTGACCAACGCATTCTCGAAGAAGCTGGAGAACCACGCCGCGGCCATCGCGCTCCACTTCATGCACTACAACTTCTGCCGCATCCACCAAACGCTGCGCGTCACGCCTGCGATGGAAGCGGGCGTCACGGATCGCCTCTGGGAGATCGGGGATATCGTGCAAATGATCGAGGATGCCGCGCCCAAGCCGAACCGCCCGGCGACCTACAAGAAGCGTTCCGAGAATTCAAACTGAGCCACTACCCTCCTCCGGCAGGCTGCGCAAGCTGGGCTCCAGGCTGTACACCTCCGACCTGGAGGGGGAGCCGGAGGAGATCGTGCGGCGCAACCTGTGGGATATCGTCGCCGGTTATTTTCCGGGCGCGCTGGTTGCCGACCGCACCGCGCTCGAGTTCGAGCCTGCGGCCGATGACGGTTCCGTCTGCCTGGTGACGGACTCCGGCGCCGACATCCAGTTGCCCGGCGTGCGCCTGCGACCGCGGCGCGGGGCACCGCCGCAACCCGACGATCGGCCGTTCACCCGGGGGCTGTACCTGAGTTCGACGCACCGGGCCTTTCTGGACAACCTGCGCCCGAGCCGTTCCCGGACATCGAGAGCAGCCTGGAGGTTCTCACTTCTTCGGCCGGGGCGGCGGCGCTGGGGCGTCTTCGGGACGACGCGCGACGCATCGCCCCCCGGATCGCGCGCGAGCGGGAGGCGGAGACGCTCGCGGACATCCTCGGCGCCATGGCCGGCACGCGGGAGGCCTCGCTGGTGGCGGAGACGGCGCGTGCCCGTGCACGCGGCGAGCCCTATGACCCACGCCGCGTCGACCTGTTCCGCCGGCTGCAACAGGCTCTTCTCGGGACGCCGGCGAAACAGCGCCGGGCGGCATCCCGGGATGGCATCGAAGAGCTTACGCTGGCGTTCTACGAAGCCTATTTCTCGAACTTCATCGAGGGCACCGAATTCGAGGTGGAGGAGGCGTGGAGGATCGTCTTCGAAGGGTATATCCCCGCGGCTCGCCCTGCGGATGCGCACGACATCCGGGGGGTCTGGCGCATTGTCTCCGACCACGCAGGCCTGCGCCAGCTGCCCGGGGGAGCGGACGAGTTTCTCGACTTGCTGCACGCGCGGCATGCCCACGTCATGGGCGGTCGTCCGGAGCAGGCCCCGGGGCACTTCAAGAGGGCCGTCAACCGCGTGGGGGGGACCACTTTCGTGGTGCCGGAGGCGGTTGTCGGCACTCTGCGCAGAGGCTTCGATCTGTACAGCGCACTCGATGCCCCGTTCAGCCGCGCCGTGTTCATGCACATGCTGGTGACCGAGGTGCACCCTTTCGCCGACGGCAACGGGCGCATGGCCCGCATCATGATGAACGCGGAACTCGTCGCGGCCAACGAGGAGCGAATCGTCATCCCCACGGTGTACCGGGGGGACTACATCGCCGCCCAGAGGGCGCTAAGCGTGCACCGCGAAGCCGAGCCGGTAGTGCGGATGCTCGAGTTCGCGCAGCGCTGGACGCAGGCGGTGCAGTGGACGACGGTGCCGGAAACCGCGCAGCGTCTGCAGCGCAACCGGGCGTTCCTCGGGACGGCGGAAGCCGACGCGGCAGGCGTGCGCCTCAGGATGCCCGCAACGGTCACGCGGCGGCAGGCAACCGATCAGGGTCTCGGCAGCGAGTCCCCGTGAGCGCCCCGCCTCGAGCCCCCGGCGCTTGCGCACCGGCTGCACGACGCCGGGGCGCCGGTCCATGCGGCGGCGTGGATTGTGGCGGAGGAACGGGAGGGCCGGGGGCGACATCAGGGCGTGCTCAGTTTTCGGAACGTCTCCGTGGGGAGGCTGCGCCTACGGGCCCGCGCCCCCCAGCAGACGCAGCACTTCGTCCACGCACTCGTCAAGTCGGTGCATGATCCGCCTGCCGCTGAACCGCACCACCGCCCACCCCATCTCGCGCAGGGCGCGGTCCCGCTCCGCATCGCGCTCGTCGTCACGATGGAAGGGGGCACCGTCGCACTCGATGTCCACGGCCGTGTCGCCTTGGCGAACTGCCATGTCCAGGCGGTAGCGCCCCACCTCCACTCCGGGCTCCGCCTCCACGCCCTGTTCGCGCAACGCCGCGTGGAGGTCGCGTTCCAGCGGGCTGTCGAAGCCGGTTGCCGCCAGGGCGGCCACATGCTCCGCCAATGCCCGCAGCTGATTCGGGTGGTTGCGGCTGGCCGCGTCGCTGCCGACGATCACCAGCCGGCAGCGCGCCCGAGTGAGGGCCACGTTCAGCAGGTTGGGGTCGGCCGCGAAGGCCGCCACCTGGCGGGTCGACCGTTCGTCGACGACGGGCGAGAGATAGATGACGTCCCGTTCGCCGCCCTGGAAACGATGCGCCGTCGCCACCTCGATGCCCTCGGTTTCCGCAGAGACTCCTTCCCGTCCGAGTGCGGCGATGATGGCCTTTGCCTGGGCGGCGAACGGCGTTACCACCCCCACGGACAGATTCCCGGGGCGGTAGCTCGCCAGGTCCGTTGCGATGCGTGCCGCCACGGCGGTCGCTTCTCCGACGTTGCGCCAGCTGCTGTTGCTGCTGCCGCGTTCGCAACGCCCGGACACCGATACCCATTCCAGCGCGGACAGGCCCTCGGGCGGTCGCGAGGTGCCGCACATGGTCATCCGCCCGGCGTAGAACTGGCGGTTCGAGAACTCCACTACCGCCGGATGCGACCTAAAATGCAGGTCGAGCATGAGCGGCGGGTGCCGGAGCCGCGCTCGTGCCAGGGCGAAGCAGCTGTTCGCGCGGTATCCGAATGCGGCGAGGCTAGCGCTGTCCAGGCCGTGGCGCTTCGCGATCACCTCTTCCCGGAGTTCGCCCAGCGACGTGATGTGGGGCAGCTGGTGCTCGTCGCCGATCACCATGGCGCGCTTCGCGCGCGCCAGCAACGGCATTGCCGATGCCGCGTCGCACTGCGAGGCCTCGTCGATAATGACCAGGTCGAACAGTCCGGGCGTCAGCGGCAGAGTCCCGCGTGTGGACAGGTTCGTGACGGCCCATACAGGCAGTGCGGGGAGGGCGTCCGGGACGAGCGCGTGGACATCGGCGACGCGCGCATTCCCCTTGGCGGCTGCGGCAATGCGACTGGCCAGGTGCCCCGCCGCCTGCCACGCCTCCGTGCGGTCCGTCTGCATCTGCCGGGTCCTCGCCCGAAACAAGGCAAGCCCGGCCTTCACCCGGGCGTCCGCCAAGGCGGCCAGGGCGTCTTCGGTGTCGTGCATGTCGGGCAGCTCGGCAAGTCGCTTGCCGAGGATTGCGCGCCGCCCCCTCTCGGCGACGGCCGTGGCGTGGTTGCGGGCCTCGTCCAGCAGGGTCTCCATGGACGTCAGTGCCGTGCCGATGCCCGGGTCCGAGGCGAGGGGCTTGATGGCGGCCAAGGCGGCCGCGGCCCGCTCCGCCAGGTGCGGTGCGCACTTGCCGAACTCTGCCGACGCCTCGCGCACGGCCCGCATGCGCCGTTGCATGTTCCCTCGCGCACGGGCCATCCGGTGTTGTGCGTCCGCCTGCTCGGCGGCGTGCACGGCTTCTTCCGCGACAGGGGAGAACCTGTCGTACGCTCCGGCGGCACCTGCTTCGGGGAGCGCCGGGTCGACGTCCGCCACACTCGCGTGCGCCGGCTGGTGCAGATGCGGCACCAGCTTTCCGAACCGTTCCAGTGCGCCGCTCACCGCAGCCCAGCGTTCCTCCCTCCGCGCGCGGCGCGCGAACACCCCGGGCCAGCGTGCCAGCTCGCGCAAGGCGGCACGGACGGACGCCACGGCATTGCGGATGCTGGCCGGGTCGGCGCCTTCCGGCAAGGCCTCCGGCGGCGGTCCGATGCTGCGGGCGCGTTGGTGGAGCTCCCGCAACGTTCGGAACGGCTCCGGGTTCTTCAGGGGGAGCAATGCCGCACGCACCTGCTCGGCGGCAGCGTCGACAGCGGCTACCGTGATCCCTTCCGGAACGTCGTCCGGCAGCAAAGAGCCGGTCAGCCGGCTCTCGAGGGCCTGCATTTCCGCCAGTAGCGAGAGGCGTCGTTCCCGCCCTTCGTGCACGCCACGCACCTGCCGGTGGACGGAGCGCCATCGGTCCGTCGCGTCCACAAGCCCCTGGACGGGCTCCGCACGTTCGGCCTCCCCGGCCAGCCGGTTGATGTCGGTGGCCAGGTCCTGGCGCTGGGACGCTGCGCCGGCGCGCACGACCGGGCACAGCGGGGCCGTCGTGCGCAGGCGCTCGACCACCACGTCTACCGCCTTGTTGTTCTTGGAGGCTATCAATACCGTCTCTCCCCGCCAGAAGGCAGACGCCACGGCGTTCAGCACCACTTGCGACTTTCCCGAACCGGGCGGCCCGGTGACCACGGTCAACGGTTGCGTCATCGCCGAGTGCACGGCCCGGTCCTGCTGTGCCGACGAGTGCGCGATGGCGGGCGGCGGGTCGACGGTCTCCTCCCGGCCGCCCACGGGGTCGCCGCCGAACACGACCGATGCGGCCCCCCACTCCCCGCCATTCGAGGCGAGCCCCTGCAGATCCCTGGTGAGATTGAGGGTCAGCGTCGTGCCGGAGGCCGGCGGCAGCAGGACCGCGGCATTCACGATCCCGTCGCGTTCCCGCTCGCCGATGCCGTGCGGCGGCTCCGCGCCGATGTCGGCGAGTCCGTCGACTCCGTGCTCGCGCAGTTCCCGCAGGATGGCCGAGGTCCGCTCCTGCCGTCCGTCGGCTTCTTCGACGGCGACGCTCTGGGCTACGGCGGTTTCCATCGCCAGCCGGTCTTCCGCCGAGAAGCCCAGCAGGGTCAGCGCGGCGGCGTTCAGGTCGACGCCGCCTCCCGCGCGCTCGCATCGCCACGCGTCACCGTCCGCCCGTACCACGCGGGCGTCGCCGATGAGCAGAGGGGCGGCCGACAGTCGGCGGGATTGCCGGTCCCGACCCACGCACACCGGCCAGCCGAGGGCCACCGTGCCGTCGGGATCGTCCCGGGAGCGTTTCGCGCACCATGTGGCGACATCCGGGTCGTCGGCGATGGGCACTCCCGTCCCGGCCTCCATGAAGCCCGCCCCCGCCTCCACATAGTTCCCTCCGAGGGGCAGCGCCAGCGCGGCCGCCTGCTCGGCCTCTATGCAACTCAGGTAGAACCTGGCGAGGGTCGCAAGGCTCGTCCGGCCTTCCGGTCGGGGTTGCGCGTCCGTTCCGCCCATGCCGTCTCCCATGCCGGCTGAAGGACGGACAGACTACTTGACTTGGACGGTGCACACCGCCCCCGCCAAGCCGCCCGGGCGACCGTTCAACGGGGACAGGACAGGGGTGTCCCCTTGCGCGGCACGTCGGCCCCGCTCGCGGCGGTGGGCTACAAGCGCAGCGGCATCACGACGAAACGCGCGTTTTCGTCCTCGGGGTCGTAGAACACGGCGCTGCTGTTCGCGTCATTCACGGACATGCGCACGCTCTCGCCGTTCAACGCGCCGAGGATGTCGAGCCGCGCCCGGTCGAACAGGGCACGCTCGCCGGAACCGATGCGGGTGTCGTTGTCGCGGGCGGCGCGGCGCCGGGCGCTCAATTCCCGTGCCACCCTATTCGACGTCTCGGCATCCACCTGCAGCGGTTCCGCGGGCGGCGGCTGGGGGAACTCGAAGACCAGGCCGCGCGCCGCGAGCCGGGACAGCCGTGCGCCCCCAACCCCGGCCCAACGTCCTGATCCGGAAGGGGACATTTCTACTTTGCGTTGACAAACAGCACGTGGCGCTACACGGACGCGTCTTCGTGGGATACGGTGGCGTGCTGCGACACTGTGAGGACACCTCGATCATGACGCGGAAGATCCGCATCCCGCACTGCGACGCCCCCTTCGAGATCTGCCACGACCACCTGGGCATCCCGCACGTCTACGCCTCGACCGTCGCCGACGCCTACCGGGGCATGGGCTACGTCGAGGGGTACGAGCGCCTGTGGCAGATCCACCTGTCGTGCCTCTATGCGAACGGGAACGCGGCCGAGGTCATGGGCGAGCGGTTCTTGCCGCAGGACCTGCTCCACCGCGCCTTCGACGTGCCGGCCGGCCGCATCGGCGTCCCCGAGAGCGAAGGGGACTGGATCGTCGACGCCTACCTCGACGGGCTCAACGCCTACGTCGCCTCCCTCGACGCGCCGCCGCCGGTGTTCGCCGGCATCGGCGCGACGCCGCGGCCCTTCACGCGCACGGACATCGCCTCCCGCTACCGCTTCACCAACTGGTTCCAGGGGCACACCTTCCCCGAGAAGATGTTCCTCGGCAGGATCATGGCGCGGCACGGCATCGAGCGGTTCATGGACCACGCGCCCCTTTTCTCCGAGCGCGACGCGGAGGAGGTCCGGCGCCTCGCCGAGCCGCTGCGCGAACTGGACCTGCGACCGATCAGCCTCGTGAACCCGGACGCCCGCTTCGGCGGCAGCAACAACTGGGCGGTGACGGGGGCGCTCACGGCGTCGGGCAAGCCCATGCTGGCCATGGACCCGCACCAGCCCCACTCCATCCCGAACACCTTCTTCTACGTCCACCTGCACGCGCCCGGGTGGGACGTCTTCGGGGCCTCGTTCCCCGGCGTGCCGTACTTCATGATGGGTTACACCCGCGACATCGCCTGGGGCCTCACGACGGGCAGGATCGACGGCGAGGATGTCTACATCGAGGAGGTGGACGGCGCCCGGGCGCGGACGCCGGACGGCTGGGAGCCGCTGGCGCGACGAAGCGAGACGGTTTCCGTCCGGGGCGGCGAGGCGCGCGAGTTCGAAGTCGTCTCGAGCCGTCACGGACCGATCCTCGAGCCGCTCGCCCACCAGATGGGTTTGCGCGACGCTCCCGAAGGCCGTTTCCGCACGGCCGTACGCTGGTCGCTCGGACACTGCGCCACGTCGGCCGGGACCCTCGCGCGCCTGCCGCTCGCGAATACGGCGGAAGACTTCGGCGAGACGCTCTTCGAAGGCGACGTCACGCCGCTCGTCAACAACATCATCTGTATCGACCGGGACGACGGACTCCGGCGCTTCATCGTCGCGACGTTCCCCAAGCGGCGCGAAGTCACGGGCGTTGTGCCCCTCGCCGGATGGGACGCCCGCAACGACTTCGAGCGGACGACGGCCGCGGAACTCACCGTGGAAGTCGATCCGCCGCGCGGGTACGCGCTTACCGCGAACAACGACACGCTCGGCGATAGCGCGCCGTTCCCGGTCCACACCTACCCGGCGTCCAGCGCGCGTGCGGACCGGATCGACGAACTCCTCAAGGGTCGCACGGGGCTCGTGCCGGCGGACTTCGAGGCCATGCAGGCGGACCTGAAGGACCTTCGCGCAGCGGCCCTGCTACCGGAGTTCCTGCCGTTCCTCGAGGACACGGGAGACGCGAAGCTCGACGCCCTGCGCGACCTGCTCGGCGCCTGGGACTGCCGGGCCACCGTCGACTCCGCCGCCGCAGCCGCCTACTACACGTTCCTGGACCGCGCCTGGCACTGTCGCTTCCTCGTGGAGACGCTGGGCGAGGACTTCGCGGCGCAGCCCCTCGCCGCGCCGTTCGTGAGCCGCATCGAGCCAAGCTGCTATCCCGCGTCCGCCTGGGACGCGGGCGCCGTCGCGGCGACGATCCGGGCCGTCTTCCGGGAGGTCTACGACGCCCTCGAGCGCGAAATGGGCGCTCCGGAAGACTGGTCGTTCGGCGCCATTCACCAGATCCGGTTCTGGCACACGTTGCGGCGCCGCGAGCCGTGGCGGGACATGCAGGTCGGACCCGCGCCGATCGGCGGCAGCGCCACCACGCTCGCCATGGGCGTGCACATGGGCCCCGGGCCCGGCGCGCGCGCCGGCGACGAGGGCAGGATCCCGCAGCGCGTCTGGCACGGACCGGCCTACCGCCTCGTGGTCGACCTGGCGGACCCGGACCACTGCCGCTTCGTCATCGCATCGGGCAACGGCGGCCGGCCGGACAGCCGGCACGTCACCGACCACTTCGAGACGTGGCTCGCGGGACGGCATCACACCGTCAGCCTGCGCCGGCAGGAACTCGGAGTGGAGGAGACTTGGCGCATAAGCGCCACCTGACGGTGGCGTCGGAAGTTGCGAAACTCCGACGGCGCGGAACACGGAACAAGGAGGCCAGATGCCCGAACCACTCTCCGGAATCACCGTACTGGAGATGACCGTCGCGTTGCAGGGTCCGTCGGCGGGACTCTACCTGCGCGACCAGGGCGCCGAGGTGATCAAGGTCGAGCCGCCGTGGGGCGACGCCCAGAGGTTCCACCGGGGCGCCCACAACGACAGTCCCCCCGACGCCCCGCCGCCGGGCTTCATCGCCGTGAGCCGCGGCAAGAAGTCGGTGTGCCTCGACCTGCACCAGCCGACGGGGCGGGAGGTCGTGACGCGTCTGCTCGGCAGGGCGGACGTGTTCCTGACCAACTACCGGGAACCATTCCTGCGCGGCATGGGGCTCGACTACGAGACGCTGGCGCCGGCGCATCCGCAGCTCGTGTGGGCGCGGGTCAGCGGTTTCGGACCGCAGGGGCCGGACGCGAACAAGCCCATGCTGGACGGTGCGGCCCAGGCCCGCGGCGGCCTGTTGAGCCTCTCCGGGTACGAGGGCCAGACGCCCACCGGGCCCGGAGCGGCCATCGCCGATCTCGGCGGCGGCATGCAGCTCGCGCTCGGGGTCGTCACCGCCCTGTTCGCCCGGTCCCAACACGGTTGCGGCCAGAAGGTGGAGACCTCGTCCCTCGGCACGCAGCTCTGGCTGCAGCAGTGGGAACTCACGCAGTGCAGCATCACCGGACGGCCGCTGCGCGCCAAGGGCCCCTTCCTGCCCAACGTCGAGGGCGCCTACGGGACCTACGACACGAAGGACGGCGGCGCGGTCCTGCTCGCCCTCGCCCAGGACGAGGAGTCCTGGGACGCGCTGTGCGCCTTCGGCGAGATGTTCGAACTGATCGGCGACGAGAAGTGGGACTCGCCCGGCAAGCGCATGGGCGCACCGGGCACGGAGTCGGCGGCGGACCTCCGGGAAGTCCTGAAGCGGGGCTTCGCCACCCGCACGACGGCCGAGTGGACCGAGTTCATGTACACCCAGCCGAACCTCATCATGGAACCGGTCCGCGATCACGCCGAGGTGCTGAGCGACGAACAGAACATCGCCAACGAGTACATCGTGCCGATGGAGCTCCCGGTGCACGGACGCAAGCCCGTCGTCGGCAATCTCGTGCGGATGAGCGAGACGCCCGGGTCGGTCAAGGGGCCGCCGCCGGCGCTGGGCGAACACACCTCGGAGGTGATGCGGGAGCTGGGGTTCGGCGACGATGCCATCGCCCAGGCCGCCCGGGAAGTCGAAGCGGCTCGCGCGGCGTTACGCGGAGACGGCTTCAGGCTCGGGTAGCCGCCGCGCCGTTGCCAGGCGCTACGCGAGAAAGTCGGCAATCGCGTCCACGAACTGCGGATCGAGCAGGGCCTCGCCGTGGTCCTTCCCCGCAATGACGCGCAGCGTGTAACCCGGCGTGACCCCGACCAGCTTCTCGAGGTTGCACCGCTCGGGATCCTCGCTTCCCGTGATGCCGAGCACGGCGATCCCGATGGCGGCCACCTGGTCGCGCGACAGGTTGACGATCTCGTGCATGGACGCGGCGACCGCCGACAGCACCGCCAAGTCCTGGCTCTGCATGTAGCCCTCCATCTCCGCGATCTCAGCGTCGCTCGGGGGCGTGAATGGACCCGCGGGGCTGTGGGCGTGCATCCAGCGGACCGCCGGACCGATGCTGCCGTGATCCCGCAGGGACTCCGCGACCCGCCGGTAGGTCTCCGCCTCGTGCGCCTCCGACCATCCCGAACCGCCGATGATCAGCGAACGCACGCGATCCGGGTATGCCACCGTCGTCCGCAACGCGATCTCGGCGCCCATCGAATACCCCACCAGGTGAGCGGCCTCGACGTCCAGGTGATCCAGCAACGCAACGACATCGCGCACCATCCACATCCCGTACGCGGACGGGTCGTGCGGCTTGCCGCTCTTCCCGTGGCCACGGCAGTCGAGGGCGATGGTGCGGAAGCCGCCGGACAGTCTCGGGACGACGCCGACCTCGCTCCACGCCTCCGCCGCCGACGTGAAGCCGTGAATCAGCACGACCGGAGGAGCTTCGCCCTGTGGGCCGTGTTGCAGGAAGCGGATCGAGACGCCGCCGGACTCGAAGTAGCGCTCTTCGGACACGCCTGACTCGCGGCCCGCGGGGCTAACGACCCGGCAGCATCGGCTCCAGGCCCGCGGCCTGGATGCCCGCGACCGCGCACTCCTCGTCACGGTCCGAGGTATCGCCGCTCACGCCCACCGAGCCGATCGCCACTGCGCCGTCCTTCTCGCGGACCAGCACTCCGCCCGGCACCGCGATGAAGCGCCCTCCGGACGCCGCGGCAAGCTGACCCTGGAACGCGGGGCGGTCGGCGAGGCCGAGGTTCAGGCCCCGCGTGCTGGCGCCCATGCCCAGCGCCGCGTAGGCCTTTCCGAAGGCGACTTCGGTGCGCAGGATGCCGCTGCCGTCGGCGCGCTTCATGGCGACGATATGGCCGCCCGCGTCCAGGACGACGACGGTCAGCGGGTTCATCCCCTCCGCCTCGCCCTTCGCGAGCGCCTCATCGACGATCACTGACGCGCTGGTCAGCGGCAGGGTAGTGGTCAGGGCCTGCATTGCGAACTCTCCCCTTCGGTCTGGCGGTGCGCAGCTCCCGGGTTACATCAGATTCATGAAGTCCCGCTTCCCGATGGGCGTGCCCTTCATGCGCAGCATGTCGTAGGTCGTCGTGGCGTGGAAGTAGAAGTTCGGCAGGGAAAAGCCGAGCAGGAACTTGCCGCCCTGGAAGGGAATGGCGTTGCTGCCGAGCCGGAACTCGAGGGCCTTGTCCTCGAAGCCGTTGACCTGCTCCGGCGTGTACGCATCGAGCCCCTCGCGCGCCTGCGCCACGAGGTCCTGCAGCGCGGAGTAGTCCTCGCCGGCCGGGCTCGGCGGGGTGAAGACGCCCGCTTCGACGCCCTGCAGCGCGCCGAGGGAGTGATGCGCCACGGACACGACCTGGAACTGGAACGGCAGCATGTCGTCGATCAACTGCATCTGGACGATGTCGTCGAGCGAGATGTCGTTCGCTTCGCAGTGCGCGCGGCCCTTGTCGAGCACGTTGGCGGTGGCGCCCAGGATCTGCCGGTACGTGCCGACCGTGGCGTCATAGAGGGATATGGACATGGGTGTTTTCTCCAGTGATGGAATCGGTGGTTGTCAGCGGCCCTGGAAGCGCGGCTCGCGCTTCTCGACGAACGCCCGGAACGCTTCGCGCGAGTCCTCGCTCGCTCCGGTGCGGTTGTGGCGTTCGGTCTCGAGATCGATGTAGTCGCGCAGGGACAGGCTCTCGGCGGCGACGAAGTTCCTTTTCATCTCGCCGATGGCGAGCGGCGCGGACTTCGAAATGCGCTCGGCGATGGCCTGGACCTCCTCCCGGAAGGTCTCGTCCGGGAACGTCTCGAGCACCAAGCCCATCTCGAGGGCCTCCGCCGCGCCGAACTTCTGCGATGTGAAGAATACCTCGCGCGCCTTCGTCGCCCCGACGATGCGGGGCAGCAGCCACGGCCCCGCCATGTCGCCCGAGATGCCGACGCCGAGGAAGGCGGAGTTGAACATCGCCCGTTCGCTGGCGTAGCGCAGGTCGCAGGCGCAGGCCCAGCCGAACCCTGCCCCGGCGCATGCGCCGTTGACGGCGGCGATGGTCACCTTCGGCATCTCGTGGAGGAGGCTCGTGACGTGGAAGTACTCCGGCCGGTTCGGCTCCTGGTTCTCGCCACTCGTGTACGCCTTGAGGTCCGCGCCGGGGCAGAACGCCCGTCCGGCCCCCGTGAAGAGGACGGCGCGGACGCTGCGGTCGGACGCGACTTCGTTCAGCGTCTCGTGAAGCTCCCGCATCATCCGGTTGGTGATGCCGTTCAGGCTCTCGGGACGGTTCAGGGTGACGGTGGCGAGGGGGCCGTCGACTTCGTGGAGGACGGTCTCACGCGGTTGCTCGGACATCGCTTGGTTCGGTTCGGTCGGGAAACGGACAAGCCTATCAAGCGGACCACGGCCATGTCAGTCGCGGGCGCAACGCGCTGCGGCAACCCTGCGACGGACGGGCGGCCCGACGACTCGCCGGACCTCCCGCGAAACGCTACAGGATCAGAGTCCTCTGCTCACGCTCGATGAAGCGGACGACCGTCTCCGCTCGCGGGACCCCCCGGCTGTCCAACTCCCGTAGCAGGGCTTCCAGATCGTCCTCGGCGGCCTTCACCTCACCAAAGCACACGCCAACCCACTTCTCCGCGTACTTGTCCACCAGCTTTCGATCATTCGATACCAGTTCAGAGGACCGAGTGAAGCCCAGAAGGCCCTTGGCAACGTCCACGGGTGACGCACCAAGCCAGTCATCCATGCCTTGCTCCACCGCAGCCAGCCTCCTTCTGCGAGCCTAGAGCACGGCTATGAGTGTAGCCATGCCGGCAGAACCTGCGCTCTCCAGCAGCGGATCCACGAAACACGGCCCGGGGACAACGGTCACCGCAGCCACGCCCCCCGCTTCACGATCTCCTCCGCGATCTGCACCGCGTTGGTCGCCGCACCCTTGCGCAGGTTGTCGCAAACGAGCCAAAGCGCGAGGCCGTTCTCGAGCGCGGTGTCTTCCCGGATGCGGCCCACGAACACCTCGTCCCGGTCCGCGCCGTCGATCGGCATCGGGTAGGCGGCGTTGGCGGGATCGTCGACGACGACTATGCCGGGGTAAGCGGCGAGCAGTTCCCGCGCGCGTGCCACGCCGACCGGACGGTCGAACGCGACGTGCACCGCTTCGCTGTGGGACACCCGCACCGGTACGCGCACGCAGGTGGTCGAGACGGGCAGGTCCGGCTCGTGCAGGATCTTGCGCGTCTCGTTCAGCATCTTCGCTTCTTCGGAGTAGTAGCCGTTCTCGCGAAGCGAACCGATGTGCGGCAGCAGGTTGAAGGCGATCTGGTGCGGATACTGTTCCGCCGCAGCCTCACCGCCCTCGAGCACGCTCCGTGTCTGCTCCTCGAGTTCGACGAGCGCCGCCGAACCGGTGCCGGTCACGGACTGGTAGGTCGAGGCGACCACGCGCTCGATCCCCGCTTCCGAACGCAGGGCGTCGAGCACCATCGCCAGCGGCGTCGTCGAGCAGTTCGGGATCGAGAGGATGCCCTTGTGGCCGTCCACGTCGTCGGCGTTGATCTCCGGTACGACGAGCGGGACTTCGGGATCCATGCGCCAGACGCCGCTGTCGTCGATGGTCACGCAGCCCCGTTCCCGGGCGGCGATGGCCATGTCGCGGCTGATCTCGTCGGTGGCGGAGATGAAGGCGATGTCCGACTCGTCGAAGACCTCGGGGGTGGTGTCCTCCACGGGGATGTTCTCGCCGGCGAACGCGAGCTCCCGGCCCACGGACCGGCGCGAGGCGGTGAGGCGCAGGCGCGACATGGGAAAGCCGCGCTGCGCCAGGACTTCGAGGGCGACGGTGCCGACGGCGCCGGTCGCACCCACGATGGTGACTCTGGGATCGGCCATGGCGGAGCCCCGCGGAAAGGGCGCGGGATTATGCGCGACCTGGCGGTCGCGTTGGAAGTTCCGCTAACGCGCAACTTCCGCGGAGACACCCCTGGCGCGACCTGGCGGTCGCGACCCCACAGGACGTTGACGCGGGCCCCGGGACATCCCGGTCAGCGGATCATTTCGACCTCGACGTGGAGTTCGAGGGCGGTCCAGGCGCGGTCGGCGGTCAGCACGGGCGCCCTCTCCCGAAGCGCCAGCGCGAGACACGCCCGGTCGCCCAACGACAGGCCATGCCGGCGGGTGGACCGTCGCAACAGCCCCGCGGCAACCGCCAGGGTTTCGTCGAAAGGGCGGATGGACAAGTCGACGCCATCGAGGGCCGCCCGGGCGTCCTCGTCTCTCGCGCCCAGTTCGACGAGGCGCGCAACCACCTCCGAGGCATTGACCGCCGACAGCACGCCGTCCGCGAGAGCCTCGGCGGCACGCTGCCCACCCGGTTCCGCGAGCAGGATGGCCAGCACGGCGGAGCTGTCGAAGACTCTGGACACGTGCCGTTGGCAGGCGAGACGCCTTACTCCTCGCCCCACATGGCTTTGCGATCGGCCAGGAAGGCGTCCACCTCACTGATACCGGGCCGCTTCAGGGGACGGAACTCTCTCTGCAGCCGTCGGATGGCGACCCGACGCGATACGACGTGCAGCTCTCCCGCCTCCACGTGCGCGGTGACCTGCGGATCCTTGTCAAGCAGCATCGCCTCGCGCATCTCGCGGGGGATGACGAACCTCCCGTCCGGGCCCACCGTCAGCGACTGCCATTCGACGTTACCCAGGTCCTCGTTCGCGTCGGGAGGATCCTCGACGGCCGCCTCGTAGCTGCTCTTCCAGCGCTGGTACTGCGTGTTCGCGGTGGCCCGGTTGCCACCCTCCGCGGCGACACGGTCGACCACCTCGCTACGCGGGGCGCGCCGGCCCTTCTCCCGGGTGACTTCGTCGGCCACTTCCCAGACGCGGCCCGTTCTCGTGCCCGGTCGGGGTCTCGAATAGACGACAGGGCGGTCCTTGGGGGTCACTTTGTACGCTCTGGCATTCCAATCTATATTCGCCAAAGTGTACGCTCAATGACAGAAAACGAACAAGAGGCTTCCGTGAACGTGTCGCCGCCGGGACAGCCGTTTCGCGTAGCATGGCCGGTCACGGTTTGGCAGGGGCATCTCATGCGCAACGGCACTCACTTGCTGGCACTCTCGACCCTCGGGTTGCTCGTGGCTTGCGGCCCGACGGAGACCTCGGAAGCACCGGCACCCGTCGCCATCGGTGCTGAGGTCGCCGTCACGGGCGGGACCGTGCGCGGGCTCGTCGGCGAAGACGGTCTCAAGCAGTACCACCGCATCCCGTACGCGGCCGCCCCGACCGGGAACCGCCGCTGGGCTCCGCCGGCGCCGGTCGAGCCGTGGGACGGCGTGCGCGACGCCTCGGTCCCGGGTCCGAAGTGCATGCAGCCGTCGGGACAGGGCGGCTCCTTCTACGGCGAGGCCGACTTCGAGACGAGCGAGGACTGCCTCGTGGTCAATGTCTGGACCCGCGCCGCGCATGAGGGCGAGGGGCTCCCGGTGATGGTGTGGATCCACGGCGGCGCCCTGGTGACCGGCGCCGGGTCGGACTATCCCGGGGAACTCCTTTCTTCGAAGCGCGTGGTGCTCGTCACGGCCAACTACCGGCTCGGGCCGTTCGGGTTCGTGGCGCTTCCCGAACTCAGCGCCGAGCACCCCAGGGGTGTTTCGGGCAACCAGGGGTTCCGGGACCAGGTCGCGGCCCTCGAGTGGGTGCGGGACAACGTCGTCCGGTTCGGCGGCGATCCCGGCAACGTCACGATCTTCGGCGAGTCCGCCGGCGCGCTCAGCATGTCGGTGCTGCAGGCGAGCCCGATCGCGAACGGTCTCTTCCACCGGGTGATCGGGCAGAGCGGCGGCGCGTTCCAGCCGATGACGTTCCGCGAGCGGATGACCTCCTACGCGCCGTCCGCGGAATCGCGCGGCGAGGCGTTCGCGGCCGCCCTCGCCGGCGAGGACGGCGACGCCTCGCTGCCGGGCCTGCGCGCATTGTCCGCCGACCACGTCCTCGAGGTGTACGTGAACAACCCCACGCTGTTCGACTACGGCTCCCTCGCGATCGTCGACGGCGAGGTCATCCCGGACGACCTCGCCACGATCTTCGCCGAGGGCCGGCAGGCCGACGTGCCGGTGATGGTCGGCTCGACCGCAGACGAAGGCACGACCCTCCACCAGTTCATCGTCCCGCCCTTCGGCGAGGGCGCGGCGGGATTCACGGCGTACGCCGACGCGGTCCTGCCGGAAGCCGGTGACGAACTCGCCGCCCTGTACCCGTCCGGCACGGGGGAAGAGGCGCAGGCGTCCGGCGAAGCGCTTCTCGCCGATGTCCTCTTCACCGCCCCGATGCGCATCTGGGCCCGCGCGACGGAGGACGCCGCGAGCGACGCCTACCTCTACTGGTTCACCTGGGCGCCGCCCATCGAAGAGCAGGAACGCTACGGCGCCTTCCACGCCGCCGAGATCGGCTACGTCTTCGGCAATCTGGACCTGTTCGGCGCGGTACCGGCAGCCGACGACCATGCCCTTTCGGACCTGATGGCAACGATCTGGACCCGGTTCGCCCGCACCGGCAACCCGAACGGCGACGGCCTGCCCGAGTGGCCCGCCTACACCCGGGAGAACGAGGCGTACATGGAACTCGGGGTGGACACGGGCGCGAAGAGCCACATCCGGGTGGAGGAGGTGGCGCTCATCGCGGGGGCGTGGGAAGAGCGCCGCGAGATGGAGGAGCGGTCGCACCATCGGAAAGAGGCGACGGACTAGTCGCGCAGTCGCTCAACCGCAGGTAGGTGATGGCCGCTTTCGACCACAGGCAGGACGCGGTACTGAGAGCCGCCGCATTCGACTGGCTCGGGCGCGTGGTTGCCCTGCAGGGTCCGACACTCAGGCACGCGATCCAGGGTCTCCACGGAAAGCGCATCGCACTTCCCAGGAGCGGGACGAGCGTCCCACGGTCCACCGCCTTGAGGAGCGTTACGGTCGGTTCCCGTCCGCCGCGTCCGCACGCTAAACAAGCGCTTGGCCCATACGCCTTGACTTGCGTACGTCATTACGTACTGTTGCAGGCCAAGCAAGGGGAGTCTCCATGACGACGATCACGGCCACCGAGGCCCGGGCAAATCTCTATCGGCTGATGGACGCCGCCGCCGAGTCTCACGAACCAGTGGTGATCACCGGCAGACGGACACGCGCCGTACTCGTTTCGGAGGCGGACTGGAACGCGATGCAGGAGACGCTGTTCCTGCTGTCGATTCCGGGTATGCGCGAGTCCATTCGGGAGGGCATGGAGACACCGGTTGAAGACTGCAGCGATGAGCTCGATTGGTGAAGTGGCGTCTCTCCTACACGAAGCACGCCCGACGCGACGCCAAAAAACTGCTCGCGAGCGGGCTGAAGCCGCAGGCCGATCGGCTCCTCTCACTACTCTCTGAAGACCCCTTTCGCACACCCCCGCCGTTCGAGAAACTGGTGGGCGACCTCGCCGGCGCCTACTCACGCAGGATCAACATCCAACATCGCCTCGTGTACCAGGTAATGGACGACGTACGCGTGGTCAAAGTGCTGCGCATGTGGAGCCATTACGAATAGTGACGGACGCCCGCCCGTAGCGGTCCTCGAGGTCCGTCACGCGCCGCTCGGCCAACGCCTCGCCGCCGAGGACGGTCACCGCCAGCGGGATGTCCTGGGCCGCTTCGGCTTCGCTCTTCCTGGTCGCCGTGGTCACGACTTCCTCGAGCGGACGGGAGTCCGGCACGCCGTCGTCAGCGGTGGTGTCGGCATGCGGCATCACGCCGGCCACGAGCGCCAGGACGGCCCAGACGCGCATGCACTGCCCTGCGATGTCTCCAGCCGTCCCCATACGATCAGCGTCCAGCCTCTCCCCGGCAGCGGGCAATGGTGCCCGAAACCGGTGGACGATGGTTCTCCGGTATCGTTGCGCGGTCACGTCCTGCAGGGTGGGAACGATCCGGTGAAGACAGCCAGCAGCGTCTTCGCGGCCCTCGGCGCCGCGCTCCTCCTCGGCCTCGGGGCGACACATGCCGGCGCCGCGGATTCGCCCGAGACCCGACCCAACATCCTCTGGCTCGTGGCCGAGGACCTGAGTCCGATCCTTCCGCCTTACGGGGACCGGACTGTCGCGACCCCGAGCCTCGGTCGCCTCGCCGCCGAAGGCATCCGCTACACCAACGCGTTCTCGGTGTCGGGCGTGTGTGCTCCGAGCCGGTTCACGCTCGCCACGGGCGTCTACGCCACGAGCGCCGGCGCCCACCACATGCGCACCCAGTACAACCGGCATCTCCTCGAAGCGGTGGGACTGACGCCCTACGAGGTGGTCACGCCGCCCGAGGTCCGCATGATGAGCGAGGTCCTGCGCGCGCACGGCTACCACGCGACGAACAACGACAAGACGGATCACCAGTTCGCACCGACCGTGACGGCCTGGGACGCGTCCGGCCCCGACGCGACGTGGCGGGGGCGATCGGCCGGCACGCCATTTTTCGCCGTCCTGAACTTCGGCATCACCCACGAAGGACAGGTATGGGCGGACCGGGTCCCCTGCCGGAACCTGCGCTACCACCGGCTCTTCCGGCCGTCCGTCGATGGCGGGGCCCACTGCGACGGCGAGACCGGGCCGTTCCCGGACCACGTTGCCGGCGATCTCGTGGCGCCCCGGCCGCCCTACCTTCCGGACACCGAACCCGTCCACCGGGACCTGCGGCGCGTCTACTCCAACATCGTCGAACTCGACCGGCAGATCGGCCTCGTCCTCGACGCGCTCGAATCCGATGGGCTCCTCGACGAGACGGTCATCGTCTTCTACGCCGACCACGGCGGGCCGCTGCCGCGACAGAAACGGCTGCTGTACGACTCGGGCATCCGCGTGCCGCTGATCGTGCGCTTCCCCGACGGACGGGGCGCCGGAACGGCCTCGGACCGGCTGGTCAGCTTCGTCGACTTCGCCCCGACGACGTTTTCGCTGGCCGGCATCGAACCGCCGGCATACCTCGAGGGCTCGGCGTTCCTGGGGACGTACGAAGGCGCCCCGCGCGACTACGTGTACGCGGCGGCCGACCGCCTGGACGCCCAGTACGACATGATCCGCGCCGTGCGGGACGGACGCTTCAAGTACCTGCGCAACTTCCGCCCCGAGCGGCCCTACTACCTTCCCGTGGTCTACCGCGAGCAGATGGGTTCCATGCGCGAACTGCTCCGGCTGCGCGACGCGGGCGGGCTGGACGACGTCCAGGCCCAGTGGTTCCGGCGGTCGAAACCCGAGGAAGAGCTGTTCGACACCTGGCGTGATCCCCACGAGCTCGAGAACCTGGCGGCGCAGCCAGGGCATGCGGAGCAGCTCGCGGAACTGCGCGCGGCCCTGGACGAGTGGATGCGCAGGACCCGCGATCGCGGTTTCCTCGGCGAAGCGGAGATCCTCGAGTCATTCTGGCCCGGGTGGGTACAACCCGTGACGGAGCCGCCCATTGCCACGCGCTGGGACGGCGTGGTCACCCTGGCTTCCGCGACCGACGGCGCCTCCATCGGCTACCGACGGGCGGGGTCCGAATCGGCCTGGCAGGTGTACTCGGAGCCCTTTTCCCTCGACGCGGGCGAGCACATCGAAGCGGTGGCCCACCGGATCGGGTTCGCGCCCAGCGCGACGGTGGCCGTCAGGTGACCACGGGACGATCCGTCGCTCCGGCACTCAGTCTTTCGGCTGCGGTCACTGTGCACCAAATCTCGTGCCGATGTAGTGCTTGGTGTCTTCCCCGCCAAGCCGTACCGACCCCCGTCCACTCCGGACATAGAGATCGCCCTTGCTTGAGCGCTCCAACCCCTTCCACCGCAGATACACCGGTTCCGGACTCCTCTGACAACTCACGAGACAAACCGTCTTCCCCTCCACGACCTGCGTCTTAGGGTCAATGCACGTCCCAGCCCGGTCCCCGAGACCATTGCGCACGGCCTGTGCCAAGTGCCGCATGAACTTGTCGTCGCTCTCCAAGCGGTCGTGCTCTATGCCCAGGACCTCACCATCATCCGCCACGCCAATGAGCAAGTCTCCGCCCTCCGTGTTCAGGAACGCCGCGATCGTCTTCAACACGGCGTGCGTCACATGCTTGTCGTCCTTGCGATCCTCCTTCAGGTTCCACCGCAGGCTGGACTTGAACTCCAGCGTCTTCGACTCCTGGAGCTCGAGAAGCTCCTCCACTCGACGGTGCCGCCGGATGTAGTCGTCGAAGAGGAAGTTCTTGAGCGTCTGGCCGAACTCGGGGTCGTCCGTGATGCGCTTGTACAGGTCGAAGTTCGTCTCGACGATCTCCTGGATCTTGTCCTCGACCTTGGGGTCGAAGGTCAGCCGCACGTTCTCGCGCGTGTTGACCCGGGCGCTTGCATCGAGACCCGCGTCCCCATCGAGTGCGGAACGGATCTGGTCGAGCGTGACGCGATGCTCGGGACCGAGATTCAGGCCAAAGCGTTCGTTCAGGGCCTCGATGATGCGTGACAGTGTCGCCAGCTCGTCTCCCGTCAGACCGCCCCCCGGTTTGCTCCCCGCTGGGTCGAGCGGCCGCGCCTGCCGCTCGAGCGCGAACCGGCCACGGCTCGTCCGCTGGATGCGGAACGACTCCATGTCGATATTCTGCTGCACCTCGACTGGCAGTTCCTCCCGGCTGGCGGGCAGCAGGCGCCGGAGGCAGCGGGCGAAGACGTAGAGCTTCTCCAGGTCCGTGTCGGCGAAGGTCAGCACCTGCGAGAGGAACGCGTACAGGCGCACGTAGTCCGAGAGTTGGCCGCGGAAGTCCCGACCCTCGTCGTCGCTCGTGTCGGCAAAACGCTGGCGTGCCGGCTCCAGCGCGGCATACAGCCTCTCCTGACTGACCTTCGGCTTGAAGAACGCACGCGCAAAGCGCTCGACATCCTCCTCGGCGAACACACCAAAGCCCAGGAGCCTGGCCTGCACTTCGTACAGGAGGTTCGGGTCGGTCTCTTCGGACAGGAGCGTGGTCTCGTAGTACGGCTCGAACGCCTTCTTGATCTCGTCCGCCTCGTTGGCGAAGTCCAGGACCATCGTGGCCTGCTTGCCCGGGTGTGTGCGGTTCAGGCGCGACAGTGTCTGGACCGCGTTGACGCCGCCGAGTTTCTTGTCCACGTACATCGTGTGGAGCAGCGGTTGGTCGAAGCCGGTCTGGAACTTGTTGGCGACCACCAGGAAGCGGTAGTCGGGCTTCTCGAACTCGGCGGCCGTCTGCCGCTCGCCGATGACGCGATCCTTGCCGACGGAATTCATGCCCGCCTCGGTGTAGGACTCGCCTTCGTCGTTCACCGTTCCCGAGAACGCGACGAGCGCCCGCCAAGGGTGCCCGTTCGCTTCCAGATACCGGTCGAGCGCGAGCTTCGTGCGCACCGCGTGCAGGCGCGAGCGGGTGACGATCATGGCCTTGGCACGCCCGTCGATCTCTCCCGCGACCTGCGCGGCGAAGTGCTCGACGCAGATGGCGATCTTCTCGCCGATGGCGTGCGGGTGCAGTTCGACGAAGGACTTGAGCAGATACTCCGCCTTGCGCTTGTCGTACCGCGGATCGTCCTCGACCTTCTTTAACAGACGCCAGTAGGCCTTGTAGGTGGTGTAGTTCGCGAGCACGTCGAGGATGAAGCCCTCCTCGATCGCCTGACGCATCGTGTAGCGGTGGTACGGTTCGAACTTCCCGTCGGTTCGCTTGCGCCCGAAGAGCTCGAGGGTCTTCGGCTTCGGCGTCGCGGTGAAAGCGAACGTCGAGAGGTTCGGCAAGCGACCGCGGCTCTGGATCTCCTCGAGCACCCGGTTCTCGATCTCCTCTTCCGGGGTCTCGGCGCCCGTTTCCTCCCGCTCGGCCTCGTCGAGGCTCTCCGCCGCGAGCACGGCCTTGAGACTCTTCGTGCTCTCCCCGGACTGCGAAGAGTGCGCCTCGTCCACGATCACCGCGAAACGCTGCCCCGGAAACTGGCCGATCTGCTCGGCGATGACGGGGAACTTCTGCAGCGTCGTGACGATGATCGTCCTGCCTGCCTCCAGGGCCTCGCGGAGCTGACGCGATGTCCGGTCGATGTTCTCGACGACGCCGAGGGTCTGCTCGAACTGGCGGATCGTGCTCTGCAGTTGTCTGTCGAGCACGCGCCGGTCCGTCACCACGATGACGGAATCGAAGACTCTCCTGTCCTCGTGGTCGTGCAGCACCGACAGCCGGTGGGCCAGCCAGGCGATGGTGAAGCTCTTCCCGCTGCCCGCGGAGTGCTGGATCAGGTAGCGTTCCCCCGTGCCCTGCTCGCGCGCGTCCTGCACCAACCGGCGTACGCAGTCCAGTTGCTGGTAGCGCGGGAAGATCAGGAATCGCTCGCCGGTCTTGCGGCCACGGTCGTCCTCGACCTCCACCTCGTGGACGAACTGACGGACGAGGTCCAGGACGCTGTCCCGCGCCCAGACCTCTTCCCAGAGGTAGCTGGTGGAATAGCCCTGTCGCGTGGGCGGGACGGGCGGATTCCCCGCGCCGCCGAAGCGCCCCTGGTCGAACGGCAGGAAACGCGTCTTCGTGCCCGCCAGCGCCGTCGTCACCAACACCTGGTTCGGATCGACGGCGAAGTGCGCGAGGCAGCGTCCATAGGCGAAGAGCGGCTCTCGCGGATCCCGGTCGGTCCGGTACTGGTGAATCGCATCCTCGACATCCTGGCCGCTGAGCGGGTTCTTGAGTTCGGCCGTGAAGATCGGGATGCCATTCAGGAACAGCACGAGGTCGAGACTCTGTTCGCTCTTCCCACTGAAGCGAAGCTGGCGCACGACCGTGAAGAGATTGGCCGCGTGCAGGCGCCGCAGCTCCTCGTTGAGCCCACTGGCGGGGCGGAAGTACGCGAGGCGGAACTTGCAGCCAGAGTCCTTGACGCCGTCGCGGAGGACGTTAAGAGCACCACGGCGGGCGATCTCGCGGGAGAGGCGGCCGAGGAAACGTGGTTTGACATCAGCCCCGTGGTGCTGCTTGAGCTTCTCCCATTCCTTGGGCTGGGTAGCCAGCAGGAAGTCGAGGACCTCGGTTGGAATCAGGCACAGCGGCCGGTCGTAGTCCGCGGGACCGCGCTTGCGATAGCCGCCGGGGACGAACTCCTTGTTGTATGGCGGCGAGGATTCGCGTAGCGACGTGCGGTCTTCGGCGCACTCGTCGGGGCCGTACCGCAGCAAGGCACACTCGATGGCCTCCTCGAATGCGCCTTCGGAGACGGGCGGCGTCATGCGGAACGCTTCCCTTCGAGGAGACGCCTAGTCAGGGTTGTCATAGTCGATGTCACAGCTTGTCACAGCTACGTGTCATAGCTTGTCACAGCTCGATGTCACAGCTCCGCTTCGGATTTCCGGTCCCCATCCGCTAACCGGTAGTGTCGAGCCGGATCCGTAGGCCCAGTGGCCGCTTCGGCAAGCAACCCCTTGCCGACCAGATCCTTCAGGTCCCGCTGCAGCGTGCGGCGGTTCGTGCGGGGGCACAGTCGCTCGTAGTCTCGAATTGCGAGGCGACCGTGTTCGATGACATGGCCAAGCGCCACCGCCTGCCGGTCGGACAACGCGTGCTCACGGGCGACAACGTCTTGGCGGATCGTCCGCTCTCCACGCGCCTTGACCTCGTCGAGCTGAGTCGCGAGCCCTGCGGTGAAGAACTCAAGCCACCCAGTGAGGTCCATATCCCGCTCCCGCACTCCCTGGAGCGCCCGGTAGAAGGCGGCTCGGTCCCGGTCGTAGTACTCGCTGATGGTGAAGAGCCGCTTGAAGTCGTAGCCGGCCCTATACAGGCACAGGGTCGAGAGCAGGCGCGAAGCCCGACCGTTGCCGTCCAGAAAGGGATGAATGTGCACCAATTGGAACTGGGCGATGCCGCCGATCAACACGGGGTGGACTTCGTTCTCCCGGTTCAGCCAGTCGGTCAGCTCCTGCATCAGGATCGGAACCTCGTACGCCGGCGGAGGCGTATACACAACCGCGCCGGTGGCCGAGTTGACGACATGATTCTGAACGTTCCTGTATGCCCCCGGCCCGGCAGACCCGCCGCGAACGCCTTCCACCAGACGTCTGTGTATCTCCCGGACGAGCCCTTCCGTGATCGGCCCGCCGCCGCCGAGCCACGCCGAGACGAACCCAAAGGCGTCCCTGTAGTTCACGAGCTCGCGAACATCGTCCGGGTCCGCGCCGGGCACGGTTTCGCCGCCGAGGAGTCGCTCGGCCTCGGGCAAAGAGAGCCTGGTGCCTTCGATATGCGTCGTGTGGTGCGCTTCCAGAATCAGCGCCCGTTCGCCCATCCGGCGAATCCAGTCCTCGGAGAGCGTCGCCGCCTCCAGGAAGCCCCGCGCCCGCTCGACCCGCGTGAGATCGGCGGTGATGGCATTGGTTACGGTGAAGTGGGGATTGAAACTCATTGGGTTGTGGCGGCCTCTCGGACGTCGATCTTGCCGGTGACGGCAGCGGAGATCAGGGCCGACCGATACTCCTTGACGTGCTCGACGGCCACGGCGACTTTGCGGATCAGTGCCTCAATGTCCGCCTTCTCTCTTCGAATCGAAGCGACGATCCGATCCTGCTCCACCAAGGGTGGGACGGGGGTAACGAAGGTACCGACATCGGGCATATAGATCGTCTGATGTGTTGAGCCCATCGTCAGACGCCTATACTCCGACCCCATCGCACGAAGAACGTACAGGAGATACTCAGGCCGGAGGGACTGTCCACAGATCCAGTTGACGAAGTCTTGCGTAGTCGCCATGTCAACACCAAGTATCGCCGAAAACCCCACCGATGCAGTGCGAGAGAGAATCACTGTGCCCTTCGGCAGCAGCGTCGCAGCCGAGTTCGCGAGGCCCGCTTCACTTATCTTCTCGGACGTGTCCACCACGTACTCGGCTTGGCCGTCCCGAATCTGCCAGACATCCGCCAGGCCAAACCAAGGGATGGTGCAGTCTTTCCAGTAGTCCGCGTTCTGTCGGCTTGGTGTGTGCCCGGAGTGCAGCCTCGCGGCGAACTTTATCCTTTTCGCCTCCCAATGCGCCGGAATCTCCCCCAACCACTCCGCGCCGGAGTCCCTCATCGGCACGGTTGAGTCCAGCCCTCGAGTGACCGCGCGGGTGACCACGGCAGCCCGCTTCTCTCGTAGCAGATCGATTAACCTCTCCTTCATCCCCGCCAACTCATCGATCTTCGCCGTCTGACAATCAAGGAACTCTGCAATGGACCGCTGTTCAGTCTTTTGAGGAATGAGCATCGGGAGGTCACCGACGTTGGACCCTGTCACCGCGTCGTACGTGCTCCCCGCAGATACAGCATCTAGAAGCGGCCGGATGGCGAGGAAAGCGTAGAAGCTAAACGAACTGTCCAGACCCGCTACTGGCCGGATAGCGCACAACCCGCGCCCGATTCCGTACGTTCGATCCGCAACATTCATCGCCCCAACAGGTGCTCGTACGGACAGCAGAATGTCGCCACATCGGGCGACTTTCGGCGCGCTATCGCAGGACTGGCATGGAGCTGGGTTCACTGGACCGAACTCGCCATTCCCCTGAAGAAACGGCATGCCATCCAGACCTTCTGAAACAGCCGTTGAGGGCGGCGACTGGCCGGCAACGACGTCGGAGACGAACTTCAGGCGCTTCACCAGCCAATGCCTTGGAACCTCCCCAAGCAAAGCGACACCGGAGTCCCTATACTCAGGATACGGATGCGACCGGGCGTGTAGTGTTAGGCCAGTTTCGTCACTCAAACCAATCACTCCTTTACCTGCCGAACTCTTGCATGGAAGTACGCATCCGCCGAAGGGGGGAACGCCAACACTTCCTTACGCGTCAGCGGCCGAGGGAGCTTCCGCGGCTGAAGGCTCCTAGACCGTTCCGCCATGACCCACCACCCAGCCACGTTTCCGCAAACGGACCACTGTGAGTTAGGCTGTCGCATACCGGCCGAATCTGCCTGGAGGCAGTCATCCGGAGAGCACGTCGAGGGCAGGGCCAACCAGGGACTTGGCGCGACAGACCTCGGCCGCGCGCCAGATTTCGTCGGCGTTCGCCTTGCGCTCGTCGAGAGCGTCACGCAGGGCCTCAAGCGCCACGTCTTTGCCAACGATTCGCCGGAAGCGGAAGCAGTCGACGACGGTACGTGCGGGGCTGGTAACGCGGGCCGGCACCCCCTCGAAGGCAACCGCCTGGACGCCGTACTGCAGGGATGCGCCAGAGAAGCGCACGACCTTGATGGGCAGTTCGGGCAGGCGCGGTGTGCGGGCCTTGTGGGGGATGGCGATCCAGACCTCCCTCGGGAGTTGTGTGCCGAGGCGATGCACCACCAACGCGGACAGCAGGCACACGATCACGCCCGATACCCTGGCACACACGGCGCCAAGAGAGTAGTGCTCGGTCGGCATCGCGCCCGCCACGCGATAGAGTCCGCGAGCCACGCGCTCTACGGCGCCGTCCTCGACCAAACTTCGTAGCCGATGTGCGTCGACCCCTACAGCCACCGCGTCACGGGGCCGGAAGAAGGCCTGACCGCCGAGGCCGCGCAGGCTCGCGACGTTCGCCTGTGTCGTGGTTACGAAGCTGTCGGCATCTACGGGCACGTTCTTTGCGGATCCGCCACAATCGCCGCGGAACCTACTCCCGCGCCCGCCAAAGATCAAATGGTCGGCAAAAGAAAACATTTGCCGACATTTTAGACACCTTACGTAGTCACCTGACGCAGCATTGCGACGATCTCCCGCTCCACCTTCTGAATGTCCGCCTCGATCTCCTCCAGCGGACGCGGCGGACGGTACTCGTAGAAGTACCGGTTGAAGTTGATCTCGTAGCCCACGATGCCAACCTCCCCGTCCTGCGGATCGCGGCGCGTGGTGTCGATCCAGGCATCCGGGACGTGTGGCCGCACCTCCCGGTCGAAGAAGCCTTCGACGCTCTCAAGGAGCGGCACGTTCTCCGTGTCCCGTAGCTCCGGATCGGGTTCCGGACGCCCCTCCAGGTCGCGGCAGATCGCGGCCTCTTCGTTGCGCTCGGAGAGCGCCGACAGGATCGCCTTGCGGATGGGAGCGGCAAGCTTGAGGTCCCCGGCCTTGGCAGCAAGCGAGAGTTCGGCATCGAACTCCTTCCGATCCAGGAAGAGTTCGCCGGGCAGCCCTGTCAGCATCGCCCGTATGGCAGCCTGCCGCGCACGGCCGGCTTCTTCGTCCGCCGCCTTGGCCTCGCCTCGCTTGCGCGACACCGCCAGGTTGACGAACGCCCGCTGGTCCTCGAGGCGCGCGATCCGTTCGGGGCTGGCCTGGAAGTCGAGGCGAAGCGGGCGCTCCACGGTGATCTTGCGGAAGCCGAAGTGCGTCGTCGGGTAGACGCGACTGACGACGGCCTCGCGCTCCTCGCCATCCTTGTCCACCCGTCGCTTCGTCCCGTCGCCGAACTCTCGCAGCAACCGCAAGACGTCCTGCTTGCGATCGAACGGGACCTCGCGGCGCTTGGCGCCAAGGCTCTTGCGCATCAAGGTCCAGAATGAGGTGGCGTCGATGAGCTGGACCTTGCCCCGACGATCCGAACGCTTGCGGTTGGTGAGCACCCATACGTACGTCGCGATGGCCGTGTTGTAGAAGAGCTGCTCGGGCAGCGCGATCAGGGCCTCCAGCAGGTCGTTCTCCAGGATCCAACGCCGAACCTCACTCTCCCCGCTGCCTGCATCTCCCGTGAAGAGCGGCGAACCGTTCATGATGATGGCGATCCGAGAGCCGCCCTGCTCGGGTTCCTTGACGTGGGCCAGCATGTGCAGGAGGAACAGCAGTTGGCCGTCGCTAATGCGCGGCAGCCCCGGGGCGAAGCGACCGCCCGCGCCCCGGTCGTGTTCGGCGCGCACCGGGTCCTGGTCGCGCTTCCAGTCCTTGCCGTAAGGGGGATTGGCGATCATGTAGTCGAAGCCGATGCCGGGGTGCCGATCGTTCGACAGCGTGCTTCCGAAGAGGATGCTATCCGCGTCCCGCCCGTCCTCGGATTTCATGAACAGGTCCGACTTGCAGATGGCGAACGTCTCCGGGTTCACCTCCTGGCCGAACAGGTGAATGTCGGCCTCGGGGTTCGTCGGGTCGCCGAAGCGCTGACCGTCCCGGGTCTCTCCGACGGTAATGTGCTCCTTGGTAATGGTGAGCATTCCCCCGGAGCCGCAGCACGGGTCGTAGACGGTTCGCACGATCCCCTTCGTTCGCAGTTGCCCCTCGTCGCCCGCCATGAGCAGGTCCACCATGAGGTGGACGACATCCCGCGGCGTGAAGTGTTCCCCCGGATTCTCGTTCAGAGCTTCGTTGAACTTCCTGATGAGCTCCTCGAAGATCGTGCCCATCGTGAAGTTGTCGACCGTGTCGGGGTGGAGATCCACCCGCGGATCCGAGAAGCGCTGCACGACCTGGAACAGCAGACCCGATTCGTCGAGCTTCGCGATCGTGTTGTCGAAATCGAACTTCTCCAGCACCTCGCGCATGTTCGGGCTGAATCCGGCGATGTAGTGCCTCAGATTCGCGGCGATCTGGGGGGCGTCGGCCAGCAGCCTCTCGAAGTCGTAGCGCGAGGTGTTGTAGAAGGCGAACCCCGACGCACGCTGGAGCTGCGGGTCGAGGTTGCCGATCTTGTCCTTGTAGGCCGCCTGGACCTCGAGCACCTTCGGCTTCGTCGGGGCCAGCACGCAGTCGAGCCTACGCAAGACCGTGAGCGGCAGGATCACGTCCTGGTACTTGCCGCGCTTGAAGGTGTCGCGGATAAGGTCCGCAACGCCCCAGATGAAGCTGACGATCTGGCCGTGGTTCATGTTCGGTCGCCGCTCAGCGCAACACCGACCGAGTTCCGCGCACTCGGAAACCGCTCGATGCCCAGTTCCTGCTGCACCGGCTCGATCATCCCGCGGGACATGTCGTCCACGGGGATGCCCATGGCGTCCGCGATGCGCGTCATGCGCTGGAAGTTCGCGGCTACGCCCGCCGCGTCCACCAGCACCGCGGGGCCCGCCGCCTCGAGCAGTTCCCGCCGGCGACGTTCCAGGACCTCGTCCCGGGACGCCACGCTCTCGGCGAAGCGCATTAGTTCCGGCCCGAACTCGATGCCGACGGCGGCTCCGTCGGCATCGCCGTTGACCGCCTGCAGGTCGATCTCGGTCGCTGTGTGCATCGCGCTCACACGGAGCGCCATGGCGTGCGCGCCAGTTCAGTAGAAACACTCGTTGACCGCGGACACGCGCCCCGCGATCAGTTCGATCTGCATGCGGTTGATGGCGCGCCCCTCGACGACACCCAGGCTCCGCGTGTCGCCTAACGGCAGGTACTGCACGGAGAAGATCCCCTTGTATTCCCGGAGGGCGTCCGGCACCAGCGACAGCGCCCTGATCACGTTGGCCGAGCGTTCACCCGTCCAGAGGTCCGCCTCCGCGCCGACGGCGCCGTCCACCGGCACCGTGGGGACGAATCCCATGTTCTCGGCGAGGATCGCCGGTCGGTAGCGGCTGATCTCGCCGGGTTCGGGATCGGGCAGCCTCTCGAGGTCGAGTCCCAGCGCGCGGTGGAACTCGTCGATGCTGAACACCGCGACCACGATGCCGACGAGTTCCACGTAGGCTGCCTTGCCGAGACCCGCCGCGACATTGTCCTCGACGTACTGTCGCGTGATCCGGGCCTGGTCGGTGACGACCCGGTGCGCCGCGTCGACCGCCGTCTCGGGCAGGCCTTCCCCGCAGTCGTGCCGGCCGGTAACGGTCATCGGGGACAGTGCCTTCTTGCGGGCAGCGCACAGCCGGCACGTAAGCGCGTTGCGCGACTCCTGTGCGATGGCTACGCGCTCGGCGCCGGTCCACCAGGCGCCGGGTCGGGCGAGCCTTTCCCAATACGCCCGGTACGCCGGGGCGATGTCCTCCCGGATGGGGAACGGGGCCCGGTCGTAGTCGAAGAAGGTCATTGTTCGCCCCCGCGTCGCCCCAACCAAGTTAACGCGTACGCCCTCCCCGGGGTCAAGGCGTGCGCTCCGTGGCAATAGCGCGAGTGCGACATCGCCGCCAAGTCGTGTAGGCAATCGGCCCATGGCGTGGCAAAGGCGGGCGTCCCTCGATTCAATGGCGCTCCCCCGCAGAACGGAGTCGGCTCGCATGAATCCGGAGGCGCTTGAAGTCGGTCCGATGCCGCCGGCGTTGGCTGAACTGTTGGCGGAGGCGGGTCGCCTGCTCAAGAAAATCGAGGCGCGGACGGCGCAGCCCGTTCAACCCACCGGGGGAGTCAAGAAGGTCACCAGGGTGCTGTACGAATCCATCGCGCTCGTGCAGAACTACGCGCACCGTGCGGAGGGGCTGCGGTATCAGATCCGGGACCTCACATTCGTGTTGTACGGCGTGCCGGAGGAGAAGCCGGACATCCGGGGCGCCGTTGCCCGCATCGAGGAACACATCGACGACCTGCTCCTGCAACGGCGCAAGGTCCTGCGCTGGCGCACGGATACGCCGGGGCGGGAGGGCCGTCTCCTGCTGGCGGCCATGTACGATCACATTCTGGGGGAAGTGCGGACATTCCTGCAGACCACGGTAGCTACGCTCAGTGATCCCCTGAAGGCGTTGCCCGAGCGCGGTGAGTACGTCGCGCCCGGCGTGGTCAAGCTGGTGGTTACCTCCCATTTCGCAATGCCACCAGCGTTTGACGACCTGGAGGCTTGGGCCGAGCGCTGCCTGGGGACCTCGTAGGCCCCGTCCCGGCCTCGGGGTTGGCGGGGCTGGGGCGAAGCCTTGCGGCGGTTCGAGCAGACGTTGGCAGGTCAACCGCCATCCCGAGTGCGCCAAGCAACGTGATCCGGTAACATTCGTTTCCGGTTTGGCCTAATACCGGTCAACAATATGTCCAGTTTCGGCTCATGGCGCTCGACTTGCTGAAGGAGATCATCCTGGATTTCCAGGAGGCGGACCTGCCGACCGGCGTGCCCCGGCGCCTCGACGCCCTCACCGTCCCAGGCAAGGCAACCGTCTTCATCGGCCCGCGCCGCAGCGGCAAGTCCACCTTTCTGTTCCAACTCGTCGAGAGACTCTCGCGCGACGGCGTGTCACGGCGAGACATCCTCTACATCAACTTCTTCGACGACCGACTGCGCCACCTCCGGCACGACGGGCTCCAGGCCGTGTTGGACGCTTATTTCTCGCTCTACCCCGAGAAGAAGAACGCCCGCACGGTCTACTGCTTCTTCGATGAGATCCAGGTCGTGCCCGGCTGGGAGTCCTTCGTGGACCGCGTGATGCGCACCGAGCGATGCGAGGTGTACATCACCGGGTCATCCGCCGCCATGCTGTCCCGCGAGATCGCCTCGCAGATGCGTGGCCGGGCACTGTCCTGGGAGCTGTTTCCGTTCTCGTTTGGCGAGTATCTCGACTACAAGGGCGTCGACGCCGGCGGACCACCCTCGGGACGACGACGAATGCTGATCCAGAAGGCTTTCGACGACTACTGGGAAGTCGGAGGGTTCCCCGAGGTCGCGGGCGTCGATGGGCCATTGCGTATCAAGATCCACCAAGAGTACTGGAGCGCCATGCTGTTCCGTGACCTGATCGAGCGCCACGACATCGCGCACCCCCGCGCCGTCTCCGAACTCGGACACCGACTGATCGAAAACGCCGCCTCGCTCCATACGGTGAATCGGCTGACGGGCTACCTGAAGACCTTGGGCCATCGCGCACCGAAGTCCGCCGTCTCGGACTACCTGCACTGGTTCGAGGATGCGTTCTTCCTATTCACCGTGCGCGTATTCGACGCCTCCCTGGCTCGCGCCAACACCAACCCGAAGAAGATCTACTGCGTCGACCATGCCTTGGTACGCTCCGTGTCCTCCGGCGTGCTGGTCAACGCCGGCCACCTCCTTGAGAACCTCGTGTTCGCCGGCCTTCGCAGGGTGACCTCCGACATTGCCTACTACAAGACGGGCACGGGTCACGAGGTCGACTTCGCGGCCCGGATGCCCGACGGCGCCCTCAAGCTGGTTCAGGTCTGCGAGTCCTTGGCGGACCCAACCACCCGCACGCGCGAGATCCGCGCACTCGCTCGGGCCATGGCGGAGCTGGACCTGTCAACGAGCGCGGTCGTGACCCGGGAAGGTCCACCCGAAGCCGGCCCGTCCATCGAAGTCGACGGGCGCACGATCGAGGTCGTGCCCGCCTGGCGCTTTCTGCTCGAGCTGGGTTGACAATCACCGGAGCACCGAACAGGAGAGTCGCGATGCTGGCAGACCGAAACGGCCCACTCGATGACCTGACGATCGTGGACTGCACCCAGGCGCTTGCGGGACCCTTCGGGACCGCGCTGCTGGCGGACCTCGGCGCCGACGTGATCAAGGTCGAGCCGCCCGGCGGCGACGGGTTCCGGCCGCTGCCGCCCTACCTGCCGGACCATGCCCATCCTTGGGCGGAACAAACAGCCGCGACCGACTACGGTGCGCCGTTCGCGGCGGTCAACCGCAACAAGCGCAGCGTGGTCCTGGACCTCAAGACCGAGGCGGGCAAGGAGCGCCTGCTCGAACTGTGCGAGTCGGCGGACGCCTTGGTCGAGAACCGGCGCAGCGGCGTGATGGATGGCCTGGGCGTGGGTTACGAGACGGTGTCGGCGCGCAACCCGCGCATCGTCTACGGGGCGGTGCGGGGGTTCGGCGATCCGCGCACCGGCGCGAGCCCGTATGCCGACTGGCCCTGCCTGGACGCGGCCGCGCAGAGCATGGGCGGGCTCGCGCGCGCCAACGACGGCCTCGTTACGCCCGCGGTCGCCGACATCTTCCCCGGCACGCTCATGGCGCTCGGGCTCGTTTCCGCCGTTCACCATGCACGCCGCACCGGCAAGGGCCAATTCTTCGACGTCGCCATGTACGACAGCATGCTCACGCTGCTCGGCGCCAGGATGGCCTCGTTCGGGTTCACGGGGAACGACGGCGACCCGCGCAAGCAGCCCAGCACGCTCGTGCCTTTCGGCCTGTTCAACACGCAGGACGGACGGGTCGCCATCGCCGCGCCGCAGCCCAATCACTGGGAGCGGCTCTGCGAGGCCATGGACCGCCCCGACCTCGTGACCGACGCGCGTACCCGGACCAACGGCGCCCGCATCCGGAACGAGCCGTTCACCCTCGAGCAGATCAACGCCTGGACGGGTGCGCGTTCGAAGGCGGAGATCTTCCAGACGCTCGGCGGCAAGGTCCCCGTCGGGCCGGTGAACTCGATCACGGAGATCTTCGACGATCCCCATGTCGCCGCGCGCGGCATGCTGGCGCGCTTCCAGGCGGGGCCGGCCAACCCGACCGCGACCGTGGCCGGCTGCCCGATCAAGTTCGCCGAAACGGAGACGGGCGTCTACCGGGCGCCGCCGACGCTGGGGCAGCACACCGGGGAAGTGCTCGACGCGCTCGGGAGCGGCGACAACGCTTGAAGCCCGCGGAGCGCTGGTGCAGTGTGCTCAACGCTGTCGTTGCCGGCTCCGCAGGAACTTGAGCGCATCGCGGCCCGCCCCTTGATTGCCGCCTGGCTCCAGGCGGCCGGCGAGATCACGTCGGCCGGCGGGGAAGGAGTATCCGCGTCCGAGATTCTCGAGGGCCGCGACGCCGACCGGAAGTGACGGTCAAGGACGACCTTGGCGTTCCCTGAGCACCGACGGGGGATCAAGCCGCTACCGAGTTGCCCGCGCTGGGGAACCGCTCGATCCCCAGCTCCGCCCGCACCTGCTGGCCCAACTCGTTGGACATGTTGTCCACCGGGATCCCCACCGAGTCGGCGATGCGGACCATGCGCTGGAAGTTCGCCGCCACCGCGGCGGCGTCCACCAGGACCGCCGGGCCCGCCGCCTCGAGGAGCGCCTGTCGGTGTTGGTCGAGCGCTTCGTCGCGGGACGCCACGCTCTCGGCGAACCGCATCAGTTCCCGCCCGAACTCGATGCCGACGGCCGCCCCGTCGGCATCCCCGTTGATCGCCTGGAGGTCGATCTCGGTCGCGTTCTGCATCGCGCTCACACGGAGCATCGTCGCGTGCGCGCCAGTTCAGTAGAAGCACTCGTTGACCGCGGAGACCCGGCCCGCGATCAGCTCGATCTGCATGCGGTCGATCGCGCGCGTCTCGTCCTGCCCGAAGTTGCGCATCCGATCGAACGCGAGGTACTGGACCGCGGCGATGGCGCGCCAGTCCCGCATGGCGTCCGGCACGAGGGTCAGCGCGCGCACGACGTTGGCCGTGAGCCCGCCGGGCCAGAGATCCGCCTCGTTCCCGACGCTACCCTCCACGGGCACCATCGGCACGAACCCGGTGTCCTCGCTCAGCATCGCCGGGCGGTAGCGGCTGATCTCGCCGGCTTCGGGCGCCGGCAGACGCTCCAGCGGCAGTCCGAGCCCGCGGTGGAATTCGTCGATGCTGAGCACCGCGACCACGATGCCGACGAGTTCCACGTACGCTTCCTTGCTGAGGCCCGCCGCGACGTTGTTCTCGATGTAGCGGCGGGTGATCCGGCCCTGGTCCATGACGATGCGGTGGGCCGCGTCGACCGCCGTTGCGGGCAGTCCTTCGCCGCAGTCGTGCTCGCCGGCGACGGCCTCCGGCGACAGGGCCTGCTTGCGCGCCAGGCACAGGCGGCAGGTCGGCGCATTGCGGGACTCCGCCGCGATGGCGACGCGCTCCGCGCCCGTCCACCAGCTGCCCGGCCGGGGGAGCTTCTCCCAATAGGAGCGATGCGCCTCGGCGATGTCGGCCCGGATGGGGAACGGCGCGCTTTCGTAGTCGAAGAAGGTCATGGGTGCCCCCGCGTCAACGAACGTCAGTTAACGCGCGCGCCCTGCCCGCGGTCAAGGCGACCGCGGCCTGCTCAGTAGTCGAACCGTACGTTCAACCCGACCGTGCTCGGCCGGTACCGCGAGGCGTAGCCGCGCGCGAGCGCCGTCCCTGCGGGGTTGATCCGGTTGTCGTCGTCGTTCAGGTTCTCGCCGAACAGGTAGATGCCCCACCGCTCGTTCTCCAGGCCGATGCGCGCGTTGACGCGCGTGTTGTCGTCGCCGGAGACCGAGGTCAGGGAGTTGTCCGTGATCGACCGCTCCCCGACCATCTCGATGCTCGCGCGCGCCACGACGCGCCAGCCCCTCCGAAGCGGGTACATGTAGTCGGCGGCGCCGGTGATGGTGTGCTCCGGGACGAACTGGAGTTGCGCCCCGTCCTCGAAGACGACCCGGCCGAACGTGTCCGTGACGTCGTCCGAGTAGGTCGTGTCGTTGAAGTTGCCGCTGGCACTCAGGGTGAGGTTGCCCAGCCGCCACGTCGCCGCCGCCTCGATGCCCCGGGCGGTCGCGTCGCCGGCATTGACGAACGCGAACACCACCGGGTCGAGCAGGATCTGTGCCTGCTGGTCGCGCCACTGGACGTAGTAGGCGACGGCGTCGAGCGTGAGGGCGCCGTCGAGCAGGGTGAGCTTGGTTCCCACCTCGAAGTTCCAGGCGTCCTCGGACTCCACGTCGTTCTCGATGCCGACGCCCACGAAGGCGGCCGCGGCGATGGCGATCGACGGCTGCGTCAGCCCGCTGCGGAAGCCCTTCGAGACGGTGGTGTAGTAGAGCGCGCCGTCCCGCGGCATCCATGCCAGGTTGAGACGCGGGCTCCAGTCGGTGAACTCGTTGTCAATCTCCGGCTGCGCGATCAGGAACTGGCTGTCGTTGCGCGTCACGTCGTCGCGGTAGTAGCGCAGGCCCACCGTGCCGAGCAGCGTGTCCGCGAGCGGGAAGGTCAACTCGCCGTAGAGCGCCCAGGACTCGGAGTCGTTGTCCTGGATCGACTGGTTCACGAAGAAGCCGGGCAGGTTGAAGTAGAAGTCGAACATCGTCTCGTTCTCGATGTAGATCGCCCCGACGTTCCAGATCAGGGCGTCCTCGTCCCCCGCCGAGGTGAGCCGGAACTCCTGGGCGAAGATGTCGACGGCTCCGAGCGAGCGCCCGCCGACGAAGTCGACGAAGAAGACGTTCGAGGCGAACTCGTACGAGGACGTCGAACTGGTGAACGTCGCCCCGGGAAGGTCCACGGAGAGCTCGACGCTGTACAGGTCGCTCTCGTTCTGCAGCAGGTTCTGGGCGTTGAACAGCGTGCTGCTCACGCCGTCGTCATCCGCCAGGTTGCCGTCCTTCGATTCCGACTCCGTGCGCCAGTACCCGAAGACCACGTCGACCCGGTCGGACATCGTCCACAGGAGCTTCGCGCGCTGGGTCTCGACGTCGAAGTCGTTGTGGTCGTCCTCCGAGACCCCGAACAGGGGCTTCACCTGGTCGATCCAGCCGTCGTAGCTCTCGTCGGTAGCCGCCACCCGCAGGCTCAGCCGGTCCTCCACCAGCGGAATGTTGACCGCCCCCTTGAACGCCGAGTTGTCGCCGCCGCCATCCGTGGAGGACCCGGCGAGGTCCACCTTCGCCTGGAACGCCTCGTGGGTCGGGTCGCGCGTGAGGATGCGGATGGTCCCGCCGAGGGAACTCGCCCCGTAAAGCGTGCCCTGCGGCCCGCGCAGCACTTCGACGCGCTCGAGGTCCCAGGAGCGGACGTCGGGCGAGAGGGTTACCGTGAGGGCGGTGAAGGGCACCTCGTCGATGTACATGCCGATCGGCGTGTTGCCATAGGCGGATGCCATGCCCCGGATGTAGATGGTCTGCTGGCCGTTGGCGGAGCGGTCGAAGGAGACGCCCGGCGCGAACTGCAGGAACTCCTCGAGGCCGTCGGCCCCGGTGCGCTCGAGTTCGTCTCCCGTGAAAGCCGACACCGCAAGGGGCGTCTCGAGGAGGTTGGTCTCGCGGCGCAGCGCCGTGACGACGATCTCCTCTTCCACCGCTTCGGCCCCTTCCTGGGCGGCGGCGAACCCTCCGGACAGCGCCGCCCCCGCACCGAGTGCGGCCGCGGCAAGCAATCTTCCCAAACCGTCCCGTGCCACGTTCATCCTGTCACCTCCTGCTCTCTCCATTTGCAGGGGCGCGCCCGCTCAAGAACCTGCACGCCGGTGACGGCGCGACAAACGGCCCGCACCCGGAACCCCGACAATCTGCGGGATTAGCCCACGGCAGGCCATGGCAAAGCGCGCCATTTCGTCCAGCAAATCGAGACGGCCGGCCGCGTCGTCCCGGCCGCCGTCGGGAGCCCCGACGAGCCCCGGGGCACGAACCCCCGGGCTCAGTTGCCACCCCAGCGGCGTTGCGTGAGAATCCGGGCGGTAGAGGGAAGGCGCGACGAACGTCCGATGGGCACCACACGCGCGGCAGAGAGGCGACTGGGGGCCTACTACATCCGCGGATGCCTCGAGGGCGCCGTGCGCCAGGGGTACGATCCGCACGACCTCCTGAAGTCGGCCGAGATCGATCCCACGGTCTACGACGACCCGGCGGCCAGCATCGGCGGGGTAGAGATGCAGCGTCTGTTCGTGACCGTCTGCAACGTCATGGACGACGGCTACCTCGGCTTCTTCGCCGTACGGAACAAGATTCGCGCGGGCTACATGGTGGGCGCCGCTGCCGTGAACTGCGCGACCCTCGGTGAGGCGCTCAAGCGGATGGGAGGGTTCGTGAACGCCTTCCGCAGCGACATCCGCTTCCGCTGCCGCCGGGCCGAGGACAGCCGCGAGGCGGTGCTGACCTTCCATGCGAGCGGCATGGTCGACGGCGTCGAACCGCATCTCGTCTTCTGGTTCGAGACCTACTGGTTCTACAAGTTCCTGTGCTGGCTGGTGGGCCGGAGGCTGCCCCTCATCCGCGTGTGCATTCAGGCGCCCGAGTGCGGGCAACGCGTAGACTACACGATGCTGTTCGACTGCCCCATCGCCTACGAGCAGCCTTCCGGCGCCCTCTGCTTCGACCCCGCGTACCTGAAGCTCCCCGTCGTCCGCACGGAGGCGGAACTGCGGGCCGGCGCCTTCGTGACCGACTGCTCCGACTGGTTCGAGCTTCCGGACGGCCAACCGACGCTCGAGCGGGAGGTGGAGCAGTTGCTGGCGGACCTCTACCGCGAAGGCGCTCGGACGCCGACCCTGCAGGTACTCGCCGACAGGCTCTGCGCGAGCCCGCGCACCATCTCGCGCCGCCTCAAGAAGGAGAACGCGACCTTCCAGGACATCAAGGACCGCGTCAGGCGCCAACTCGCCGACAGCCTGCTGCTGACGACGGAACTGCCCGTGTCCGGCATCGCGGAGCGGGTCGGTTTCGCCGAGCCCGCCGACTTCACCCGTGCGTACGTACGCTGGACGGGCCACACGCCCTCGGCTTTCCGGGAACTGCACGGACACTGACCCCAGGCGCCCACCGCGTCCCGATTTGCCTGTCACGGTGTCCCGTTTCGCCCTGCCGCGCCGGACATCGCGTGTTCTATTCTCGGGCGCCGAGCCTACGCAAGCCGGCCCGACCACCGTGACTCACCGGTATCCCGACGCCTTCTTCCTGTACGCCGAGATCGTGCGGCCCTCCGTCGAGCACGCGCGGCAGAGCCTCGCCGCGTACCGGCTCTGCGCACGGGGCACCTGCGACGCAACGCCCGAAGTGGCCACGTACCACTTCCGCATCGACGAGCGGCTGACGCGCATCCACCGGCAGACCTGGCCGATATCCTGCTCCACCGAGTCCCTCGAGCTCTATCTCACCCCCGCGGCGTTCCGGGACCACGGCAGGACGGAGGGCTTCCTCGCGGGGATCCGGCATCTGCAGAAGCACACGCGCCTGCGCCAGATCCGCATCTACTGGATCGGGCCCCGGCCGGCGCCCGACATGCTGCGCGGCATCTTCTGGTCCGACCGGCGCGCGCGCCCGCTGGCGCCGCTGCGCTTCACGCCATTCGACGCCGGCGTTGCCCGCCGGGCACGGTCGTGCAACATCGCGGAAGTGTCGGTGGGTCTCGACGTACGCCCGGACGCCGGCGCCGCGAGCGTCGAGGCGCTGGACGCGCTCGCGGACGAGTTGACGCACGTCAGCCTGATCGCCTTCTTCCATCCCGAACGGCGCGACGAGCTACATATCGTCGCGACGCTCCCGATCGACGATGCGCAGTCGCCCGAGGACCTTGCCCGCCTCCTCGCCGGCCTGCCTCCAGGCAGCGAGGGCGGTGTTTCCGGACACCTGCAACTGCACCGGGACGCGCCCCGGAACCCGGCGGACGTCGAAGCCGTCCTCGCCGGGCACGGTCTCTCGATCTCCGTGGCCGACGACGGCTACGAGGGCTATCTCCTGCACCCGGAGTTCGCGGCGGAGGGGGCCGGCAGCCGTGCTTGAAGAGCGCAGCCCCGAACTGCAGGCGTTCCTCAAGGCTGTCTACGAAGGGGCCGACCGGCTCGCCGCGGCGTCGCGCGACATCGGCGGTGTCCGGGAGATCATGGACGGCTTCGTTGGCGTGTTCCCGGTGCCCGAGGGCGTGCGGGTCGACCCCGCCGTCTGCGACGGCGTTCTCGCCGAGTGGCTGACCCCCGCCGACGCCGCAGCGAAACGCACGATCCTCTACCTGCACGGAGGCTGCTACATATCCGGCTCGCCAGGGGTGGTCCGCGAGTTCTGCGGGCGGCTTGCCATCGCCTCCCGCAGCCGCATCCTGAGCATCGACTACCGGCTCGCCCCGGAACACCCGTTTCCCGCCGCACTCGAAGACGCGCTCACCTGCTACGGGTGGCTGCTCGAGCGGGGACACGACTCCGCCCACATCGCCGTGGCGGGCGAGTCCGCCGGGGGCGGGCTGACCCTGGCGCTGTTGATGGAGTGCCGCGACCGGGGCCTGCCCATGCCCGCCTGCGGTGTCCCGATCTCGCCGTGGGTGGACATGGAAGTCAGCTTCGGCGAGTCCCTCGTCCGCAACGAGGGGATCGACCTCGCGCCGGTGGAACCGCTCAGGCTCGGCAGCGCGGCCTACGCCGGCGCGGAGAACCTGCGCAATCCGCTCGCCTCGCCGCTGCACGGGGACCTCTCCGGACTGCCTCCGCTCCTGGTCCAGGTGGGAACGCGCGAGGTGCTCCTCGACGAAGGCGTCGAGATCGCGCGGCTCGTGGAGTCCGCCGGTGGCGACGTCACGCTGCAGCGGTGGGAGGACATGATCCACGTCTGGCACTGGTACGCGTCGATCTTCCCGGAAGCGCGGGACGCCATCGAGGCGCTCGGCTCCTGGATCGCGGCGCACGTGCCGGGCGGCAGGAGGGCGGCCTGACATGCCTCTGTCCGCCGCCCAGGTCGGCAAACGCTATCCGCCGTTCACGCAGGAAGTCGACTCGCGCTGGCTCATGTCCTATGCCGCCGGGCTCGGCGACTGCCTCGAGTGCTACCAGGACACCTGCCGCCCGGACGGCATCGTCGCCCACCCGGTGTTCCCCGTGGCCGTGGAATGGGAGCCGATCCTGGCGCAGCGCCACGACGCGGACTTCCCCGGGGTGCTGACCGTTGCCGAGCGGGCGCGTGGCGTGCACTCCGCCCACGACCTGCACCTGCACCGCCCCATCGTGCCCGGCGACCGGCTCACGACCGAAACGGAACAGGTCGGCGCATTCGCGACCCGCGCCGGCGCGGTTGCCCTTACGCGCCTCGAAACCCGCGACGCCACGGGCGAGCCCGTCTGCACGACGTACATGCAGAACCTCTACCGAGGCGTCACGCTCGAGGGCGGCGATGCCTGGTCCGTCACGCCGCCGCCTCTGCCCGACTTCTCCGCCGCTGCCCCGGCAGACCACCAGGCGCCCATCCGCGTGCGCGCCGAGCAGGCCCACGTGTACACGGAGTGCGCCCGCATCTGGGCGCCCATCCACACCGACCGCGCGGTGGCGCTCGCTGCCGGGCTGCCGGACATCATCCTCCACGGCACGGCCACGCTGGCGCTCGCCGTCTCCCGGGTGATCGAACGCCACGTGCCGGACCCCGGCCGCGTGACGCGCCTCGGGTGCCGCTTCACCGGCGTGGTGCGGATGCCGTCCACCGTCACGCTGCGCATCGACCGCGAAGCACGCGACGGCGTCTCGTTCGAGGCGCGCAACGCAGACGGCCGTGCGGCGCTCCGCGACGGCTATGTCTGCTGGCACAACGGGGAGGAAGCGGGGCCCGTTGCGACATGACGGCGTACCGGACCATAGACGTGACGGTCCGGAACGGCCTGTGCATCGTCACGCAGGACCGCCCCGAGCAGCTGAACGCCCGCAAACAGCCAGATGTACGCCGAGATCATCGCCGCGCTCGAGACCGCGAGCGAGGACGATGCGGTCTGCGCCGTGCTGCTGGCGTCCCGCGGCAGGGCGTTCTGCGCCGGCATGGACTTCCACAACGAGTACCAGTACGCCTACACCGCGCTGCCCGGCGACTCCGAACGCGTCCGGCGCGTAAAGGCCCAGTGGAGTGCCGACGATCCCATCGAAGCGGTGGTCGGTCTCGCGGGCCGGTTCGTGGCGGCGTTCATCGAGTTCGACAAGCCGTTGTTCGCGGCCGTGCAGGGCGCCGCGATCGGCGAGGGGTTCACGTCGATCCTGCACTGCGACGTCATCTACGCACGCCCGGACGCGTATTTCTGGGCGCCGTTCGCCCGCGCCGGCGCGGCCCCCGAGTTCTGCTCCACCGTGCTCGCGCCCCGACGCCTGGGGCGACGCTCGCGAACGCCGCGCTCTACCTCTCACGCAGGATCTCGGCCGCCGAGGCGCATGCGGCCGGCTTCGTCCTCGAGATTGTGGAGGACGAGGACTTCCTCGCGGCCGTCGAGGCGCGCGTGCGGGAAGGGCTCGACCTCGCCGGCCCGCCGGATCTGCGCGGGTCGACGCTACGCTCCTACCGTGCGCTCGTGCGGCCCGAGCGGGAACGGGAGGAACTGCTGGCACAAGCCGACCGGGAGTTCGCACTGGTGCGCGACCGGCTGGACCGGGGCGAGACGGAGCGCGTGCGCGCCTACTACGCGTCGCAACTGCCGGGCGGCGCTGTCCGCGCAGCCTCGGGCGCGTCCGGCCCGGGCCCACGGCCCGAAACAGAAGGAGAGACCTGACATGCCGACCGTCCAAACGCGTCTCGGCGCCATCGAAGGCGTCGAACATCCAGGCGCCGTTTCCTTCCTCGGCATCCCCTACGCCGCTCCGCCGGTCGGGGAACGCCGCTGGCTGCCGCCCGTCCCTCCGGGGCCCTGGCCCGGTACGCTGGACGCCACCAGGCATCCGAACCGTGGCTTCCAGATCCCCTTTCCCGAGGAACTCGCGCCGCCGGGCGGCATTCCGGGAGTGCTGAGCGAGGACATGCTCTACCTCAATGTCCACACCCCCGCCGCGGACGGTGGGCGGCGGCCCGTGATGTTCTACATCCATGGCGGCGGCTACACGGTCGGCTCCGCCAACGACTTCGATCCCTGGCCCTTCGCCGCCGCGAACGACGTGGTGGTGGCGTGCATCAACTACCGGCTCGGCATGTTCGGCTTCCTGGACCTCCGCCGTTTCGGAGCGGAGTACTCGGGTAGCGCGAACCTGGGCTTCCAGGACCAGATCGCCGCACTGCGCTGGGCGCGCGACAACATCGCGGACTACGGCGGCGATCCGGACAACGTGACGCTCTGCGGCTGCAGCGCCGGCGGCGGCTCGATCATGGCGCTGCTCTCGGCGCCCGACGCCCGCGGTCTCTTCGGGCGCGCCATCGCGATGAGCCCGCTGGAGGTCGCCCCCGCGCCGCCCGACGTGGTCACGCCGAGCGCTCCGGCCATGAACATGAGCGAGGCCGACTTTCTCGCCCACATGCGCGGCCTGTCCGCGGAGGAGCTGTTCGAGTTCCAGACGATGGCGGGCGGCGGTGGCCCGGGGATCGACGGCGTCGTGCTGGCTGGCGGCCTCGAGGAAGCCATCCGCACGGGGGTGAACCCGGTGCCCGTTCTCACCGGCTGCACGCTGGCCGAGGGTCCCTTCCTGACCCAGGGCGTCCAGAACGCGATGGGCAAGGACCCGAACGTACTGCTCGGCATCGAGGCCGCATTCACGACCAACATCGGTGGGGGCGACGCCAGCCGCTACCTGCCGTTCCTCGAGGCCGTCTCGGCCGGGGGCACGCCCGAGCAGCGCATGGACCGCGTCTGGCTCGACGCGTTTCGCTCCACCGCCGTGCGCGCCGCCCAGGCCCTGGCCGCACGCGGCGAGAACGCCTGGCTCTACACCTTCGCCGTGCCGACGGACCACGAGTTCGGTCCCACCCACGGCGGCGACGTGCCCTTCGCGTTCGGCGGCATCGACACCCGCGAGGAAGGCGAGATGTACGCCTTCTACCGCAACAACGCCACGAACCGGCGTCTGGCCGGCACCTGGTCCCGGGCCTTCGCGCAGTTCACGCGTACGGGCGACCCGACCTGGGAGGGGATGCCCGACTGGCCGACCTACGATGCGGACCGCCGGGCATGCCTCGTCCTCGGCACCGAACCGGACGTGGTCGACAACCCCGACGGCGACGAGGCGCTCGCGGCCTACGGGTTGCTCTGATGCCGTCGCGGCACCCGTGGTCCTGACGGCATCGTCGGTGCCGCGGGTTGTCCACTCGCGGCGCGGATTCGCTCGAGGCATACCAGCGGCGGCGCGCGCGGCGCCTCCGGTCCACCCCAACTTGCTATGCTCGACCGGATGGACCGCAACCCGCACGACCGCCTCGTCCCGTTCTCCAGCAAGCTGGCGTTCGGCGTCGGGCAGTTCGCCGAAGGGCTGAAGAACACCGGCTTCAACCTGTTCATCCTCTTCTACTACAACCAGGTGCTCGAGCTGCCGGGGGTGCTGGCCGGCGCCGCGCTCTTCGTCGCGCTGCTCTTCGACGCCGTCACCGACCCCCTGGCCGGCTCGCTGTCCGACAAGTGGAAGTCCCGCCTCGGGCGCCGGCACCCGTTCATGTACGCCTCGGCCATCCCGCTCGGGCTCGCCTTCGTCGGCCTCTTCTCGCCGCCGGAGGGGTTGAGCCAGTGGGGGCTGTTCGGCTGGCTCACGGTGTTCGCGGTGCTGACGCGGGGCGCCATGACGCTGTACCACGTGCCGCACCTCGCCCTCGGCGCCGAACTCACGCAGAACTACAACGAGCGCACGCAGGTCGTCGCGTACCGGCAGTTCTTCGGCCCTGCCGGCAGCGCCATGGTGATCGCCGTGGGCTTCGGCTACTTCTTCGCCGACGACATGGGCGGCCGCCTGGCGGTCGGCAACTACACCCCCTTCGCGATCGTGCTGGCCGTGTTCATGGTCATCACGATCTGGTACTCGGCCCTCGGCACGCAGAAGGAGGTGCCGTTCCTGTCCGAGCCGCCGCCGCGACCGCGGCGCAACCCGCTGACGCTCCTCGTGCTGGACCTCGTGGCCGGGTTCTCGAACCGCTCGTTCCGGTGGCTGTTCTGCGGGGTGCTGATCGTCTTCATCATGGCCGGCGTCAACAGCGCGCTCGACATCTACATGTTCCAGTACTTCTGGGAACTGGACGGCACCCAGATGATGAACGTCAACCTGGCGCCGGTCGTCGGGCTGCTGGTGGGCGCCTTCCTGGCGGCGCCCCTCATGCGCCGCACGGGCAAGCTCTTCGGCGTCCTGCTAGGCACGGCCGCCTGGGCGGCGTGCCAGGTGATCCCCGTGGTCTGCCGGCTGCTCGACGCGTTCCCCGCGAACGGCACGGCGGAACTCTTCTACACGCTCGTCGCGTTCAAGTTCGTGCAGGGCGTCCTCCTGCAGCAGGCGTTCATCGGCTTCGGGTCGATGATGGCGGACGTGGCGGACGAGCACGAACTCGACTCGGGCACGCGCCAGGAGGGCATCTTTTTCGGCGCCATCGCCTTCTCCAGCAAGGCGACGTCCGGCTTCGGCACCTTCCTCGGCGGCCTCGGCCTCGACATCATCGACTGGCCCCGGGGCGCCGACATCGTCTCGGCGGCGGACGTGCCGGCCGAGACCCTGGTCGACCTCGGCCTGCTCTACGGACCGGTCGTCGCCGGGTTTGCCGTGATCTGCCTGTGGTGCTACACGCACTACAACCTCGACCAGACGCGCCATGCCGAGATTCTCCGGCGGCTCGCCGAGCGGCGGGAACAGGCCGGGGCGGAACCGGGCGCGCTCGACGCCGCGGCCGGGAGCGGCGGCCGTTGACGGCCGCGGATCAGCCCTGAGAGACAGGAGGAAGCCATGCCCAAGACCATTTCCAGCGTGATGAAGATCAACATCCGCGCCCGCTCCAAGGACCGGATCAACGTGCTCCTCAAGGACATCCTCGGCGGCGAACCGGGACCCGATCGCGGCGCCAACACCATCGGCGACTTCGAAGGTGCGTTCATCAACCTCGGAGGCGTGGTTTTCGACGTCATGGTGCCCACCGACCCGGACGGCGGTCTGGCGAAGGTCATCGACAAACACGGGGAAGGCATCGATTCGATCTGCTTCGCCGTGGAAGACATGGACTACACCAGGAAGGTCCTGGCGGAAAACGGCATCGAGTTCGCCCGGGACCAGCAGTTCCAGGGCAGTCGAGTCGCGTTCGTCCACCCGAGGGACGCCAGCGGAATCTCGCTCGAGTTCATCCAGCGGGCGGAAGGAGGAGCGGAGAAAACGGGAGGGAACTGAGTTGCCGGCCGGAAGAACGATCCTGATCACCGGGGCTGGCAGCGGCCTCGGCAAGGCCTGGTCCAGGGGATTCCTCGCCGATGGCGCCCGCGTGGTCGCCGCCGACGTGAACCCGGCCGGGCTGACGGAACTCAAGGAACTCGGGGCCGTTACCGTGGTCTGCGACGTTGCCGACGAGGCGGCCGCACAGGCCATGATTGCCGCGGCGGTCGAACACACCGGCCGACTCGACGTGCTGTTCAACAATGCGGGCATCGGCATGAACCGTCCGTTCCTGGACGTGCCGGCCGGTGAGTTCGAGCGACACGTCGAAGTCCACCTCTACGGCATGATCTACGGCATGCGGCACGCGCTGCCCGTCATGCAGCGCCAGGGCAGCGGCAGGATCGTCAACACCATCTCCCGCGCCGCCGAGTTCACCGGGCCAAGGAACGCGGCCTACGCGGCGGCCAAGGCGGGCATGTGGGCCGCCACCCGGTCAGCCTGCCGTGACGTCGTCGAAGAGGACATTCGCATCAACATGCTGATTCCCGGTCCGACCAACACTCCAATCTGGGGCCGTGACATGCCACGGATGCAGTCGCCCGAGGCGACTTACCCGACGGCGAAAATGCTTGCCACCCTGCCGAAGGGAGGCGCTCACGGAGAGGTGTTCCGGGACGGGAAACCCTACCCGATGTTCAAGTACCTCCACGAGGATGCATGAGCTGCACCCGACGGCTGGCGCTCCCTACCTGAACTCCGGCAGCACTTCGTTGCCGAGACGTTCCACACTCGCCGCAACGTGCGCGGGATCGACGTCGCGCGAGCCTGTCAGCAGCACGAGTCGATCCAGACCCTGGTCGATCAACTCCCGCAGGCGCTCCACGCAGTACGCGGCCGGCCCAACCACCGAGAAACGCGCAACGAAGTCGTCGGGCACGCCCTCCATGTGCGCCGCCCTGCCGCTCGCGTGGTTGGCCATGTCGTAGTTCTCTCCGATGTGCCGGAACACGGGAGCGTCCTGCAGGCCCTCGCTGGCGGCCTTCGACATGCCGCTGAAGTGGGCGAAGGTGCCGGTGCTGCCACGCAGGATGTCGATACCGCGCTGCCGGTTGTCGTCGCACGCCACGTTGACGTAGGCGCCAAAGCTCAGCTCGTCCGGATCGCGGCCGGCCTCCCGGGCCGCCTCTCGCGCGGCCGCGATGCCGCGCGAGATACGCATCGGATCGGCGCCCATCGCAAAGGTGATTCGATCCGCCAGACGCCCGCCTATGGCGATCACCCGCGGTCCGGTGCTGGCGACGTCCACCGGCACCTTGGGTTGTCCGGTCCCGGCAAGCCAGGTGATGCGGCTGTCATAGCCATCGAGGTCGACGGATTCGCCGCGCAGATACGTCTGCAACTGCTCGAGGTAACGTTCGAGGCGGCTCGCCGGTGCCGGCTTCTGTCCAAGGTAGCCAAGCGAGGAGTCCCCGCGACCAATCCCCAGCACGGCACGCCCGTCGGACTCCACCTGGACCGTCGTGATGGCGGACGCCGTGACCGCCGGGAGGCGCGTGACCGGGTTGGTGACCGAGGTGCCCACCCTGAGCCGCGAGGTCGCCTTCGCGGCGAGACACATCGCCGAGTAGATGTCGCCCGACAGGCACTGTGTGTCCGCGAAGTACAGACCGTCCCAGCCATGGTCCTCCGCGGACCGAGCCGCACGCTCGCTGTTGCCGGGCATCGGAAACGTGATCTGCCAGAACTCGGTCATCTGCTGTCCTCGCTGTGGTAACGGATCTCACTTGGCTCACCTGGAAAGGCCCATCGCCCTGGCTTCTTTCTCAAGCACCGCGGCAACGTGAGGCTGTGCCTTCACGCGCGTGATCAAACCCGCAAGCGATGGCCAGCGCGAGTCGTCCACTTCGTATCCGGCATAGGAGGCATTGATGAACGGACTCGCGATGGCGACATCCGCCATACCGAATGCACCGAATCTGAACCCTTCGGCCGGGACCTGGCCTTCAAGGTAGTCCTGCATCGGTGGCAGACGCTCTTCGATGATCCTCGATACCAATTCCTCGTCCGGCTCCTCCTTGAACGCGAACGGGCGCATGAAACGCTGGAAGAATATGCCGGTCGCGAGCTCGGTGACCTGGTTCCCGGAGAGCTCTTCGTACCAATCGGCCATGGCGTTGTCGGCGACATCGGCGGGATAGAGCGCCGGTTCCGGGTAGGCACGCTCCAGGTATCTGCAGATGACCTTCGAATCGGCGAGCGTCAGGTCACCGTCCACCAGCGTCGGTACCTTTCCGAGCGGGTTGATCTTCAGGTAATCCTGGTCCCCGGAGAAGGGCATCTGCCGTACGATCTCATAGGGAACGCCCTTGAAGTCCAGTGCAATGAACACTTTGCGAACAAAGGGCGACCCGTGAACGCCATACACCTTGATCATTGACCTGTCTCTCCTGTGTGGTTGAGCCGACGCATTCCGCACGCGACCGTAATGCACCGGCATTGGGAAGTTCAACGGGGACGCTGAGGATTGTCGCCGCTGCTAGACTCCTCGGAGCAGCCTGGTTCAGGAGAGGTCGCACATGAAGACGGCGATTCGAGTGGGTGGCCCGACCACCGGTGGACGGGACCAGTTCGAGGCCATGCTGCAGTTGGCCACGGAAGCCGAAAAGCTCGGCGTCGACTCCGCCTGGAGTGCCGAGGCCTGGGGCATGGATGCGATCGCGCCCGTTGCCTATCTCGCGGCCCGAACCGAGAAGCTCAAGCTCGGCACCGGAATCATGCAGCTCTGCGCGCGCACGCCGGCTGCCACCGCGATGACGGCGCTGGCGATGGACACCATGACGGACGGTCGCTTCCTGCTGGGGTTGGGCAACTCCGGACCGCAGGTCGTCGAGGGCCTGCACGGCCAGGCATTCGACCGCCCCGCAACGCGAATGCGGGAATACGTCGAGATCGTCCGGCGTGCCTGCACGGGCGAAAAGCTGGCTTTCGAGGGCAAGACCGTCACCCTGCCGCGGCCGGGCGGTCAGGGCAAGGCGATCGCGATCGCGCAGCCCCCGAGCCGGGTTCCGGTCTACCTGGCGACGCTGGCCCCCCGCACCCTCGAGATGACCGGCGAGATCGCCGACGGCTGGCTCGGTACATCGTTCACCCCCGACGCCCCGGAAGCGCATCTGGCCTACCTGAGAAAGGGAGCCGAGAAAGCCGGCCGCACGCTGGACGACCTGACGCTGTGCGTCGATGCAAGCGTGGCGATCACCGATGATCCCGAACGGCTGTTCCCACAGTTGAAGATGCAACTGGCCTTCCAACTCTCGGCGATGGGCTCACCGACGATGAACTTCTACAACGATGCCTTCGCGAGAGGCGGCTTCGAGCGGCCCTGCCAGGAGGTGCGCGATCTCTGGCTCGCCAGGAAGCGCGAAGAAGCCGTTGCCGCGGTCCCGGACGAGATGGTGATGAAGACCGCGATCCTGGGTGACGAGGCGGCTGTGCGAACTCGCCTTCGCCAGTATGCGGAGGTTGGCATCGACCTGCTGATGCTGCACCCCCTGGGCGCCGACCCTGGGGCGCGTCTCGACAATCTGGGTCGTGCGGTGGAGATGGTGGCGCAGAACGCCGGGCACGCTGGAACAGCCTGACTCGGGACCGGCTATCACCGACCTGGTGGCGCCACCAACGCCTCGCAGCCGGTTCCTTCCAACATACCGTCGACCCGTCCCCGGTCCTCTTCATCGAGGCGCGCGTACTCCCCGCGCAACCACTGAAGACACTTGCCCTGATACGGAAACGGCTCCTGGACCCATGGCTTGCCTTCCACGACCGTTTCCACCCGGTCCTGGCCCTGATCCAGGGCCCTGGCATTTGCCAGCATCACCGGTACATAGGTCCGTCCCACCTCGGTGAGCAAGGCCTTGAGGGTCGCCGGCAGCTCACTCACGTCGACGAAATCGTCCTCGCGCACCTCGAGTCCGCACTGATCCTCCATCTTGCTCACCCACGCATGCACGCGTGGGAAGTCCCTGGCCGCCAGGGCGGAGGGCGTCGGGTCGAACTGCACGAGCTGGGTGAGCTGTCCGAAGCAGGCGAAATCCGCCGAGCCGGGGCGGCCGCCCATGAGGAAAGGCCATGCTTTCAGGTGGTCATTGAGACACGCCAGAAAGCGCCGGTAGCTGTCCTCGATTACCGGCGCGGTCGTGTCGTTGGAGCCGACCACGTACAGTCTCGAGATCTGCCGTTCGGAGAACGCCTCCTTCGCCTGCGCCATCTGTTCGTCCGGCTGTGACACATCCGCGTAGTGGGGCAGGATCGAGCCGGCCATCTCGATGTCGGCCTCGTAGTACCACCGATAGTGGAACATGGCCTTGGTCAGCCACTCGTCTCCGTAGTCCTCCAGGAGGTAGTTCAGGAATGCGGCGGCCGGATCGGCCGGGATCACCGAGCGGCCCGGATACTCATCCTCCAGGCGGCGAATGATCGGCGTGCTGTCCACCTCCGCCGTGAGTTCGCCCCGCTCGTCCCGGAAATAGAAGATGGGGATCAGCCTCACCTTCGGCTGGGGCATGCCCTCCGACTCCCGCCCGCCCTGCAGGTATCGATACGGAATCCGGCGAAAGCGCAGCAGCGCCAGCATCTTTCGCGTGTAGGGTGATCCGGGCGCACCCCGCACCGGCAGCAGGTCGGTCATCGCTAGCGCCAAGTCCGACACCCTGCTAGCGCCACCAAAGCCATCGCCCTGACGGGCGCCGCCTTTGGCCCCAGCCGCCCGCCGTCCCAGGGGCTTGCGCCGTAGACTCCACTGCCGTTCCGTTCCACGGCGCAAGCCCCTAGTCCAGGTCGAAGACGTAGACGGTGTTCGCCGCGTCGCCCGAGACCCAGGCCGTCTGGCCGTCGGTGGCGATGCCATTGAACAGCATCGTGTTCGGGAAGGCGCCCGACGGCGGCACGTGCAGTTCGAGAGGCCCGGCGACCGTCGCCGACTCTCCGTTGGCCGGGTTGATCGCCGTCACCCGGCCGTTGCCCGCCTCGACGACGTAGATGGAACCGTTCGCGGCCGCGAGCCCTTCGGGCTGGTCGAGACCTTCGGCCACCAGCTCGGCGCCGTCGTTGCCGACGCGGTGCAAGGTGCCGGCCAGATTGTCGGCGACGTACAGGGCACCGTCCGCCGCGGTCAGACCGGCCGGGCCCGACAGGCCATCGACCAGCACCCGCTTCTGCTCGGGATTCTCGGGTGAGAAGGCGATCACGTTTCCGGCGCCCCATTGGCTGACGACGATCTCGCCTTCGAAGAGCACGGCGTCGATCGGCTGCGCCAGCCCGTCGACAATCTGCACCAGGGCATCGGCATCGGGGTCCCAGAGGCGAACGGCGTTGTCGAACCAGCTCGTCAGCACCAGTTGTCCGTCCGCCGTCGCGTGCACCGACATCGAGGTTCCGATGTCGGAAAAGCCGATCACGTCGCGGACCACGGAGAGTTCCTCTCCCGTCGCCGGGTCGAGTTGCCGGAGCGCGAAGAAATCCGCGACGACGAGCCGGCGCGACTCGGCGCCACCGATCAGCGCCACCCCTCCGGGCATGTTGAGCCCACCCGCCAACACGAGCCGGTTCTCGTTCGGCGACACGGCTTCGACGATGAAGCCGTCGGCGAAGCTCGAGATGAAGAGTCGGTCCTCCTCGTTGAAGGCGAAGTTGTCGAGGCCGGACTGAACGCTCGCCACGACTTCCCGGCCGCCGTCCTCGCCCAGCCGGATGACCTCGCCGCGCAAGGAGTCGAGGACATGGAGCCGACCCAAGCTGTCGAACTTCACCGCCGCCGGGACCTCGAAACCGTCCGCCACCGTCTCCAGTTCACCGCTGTCCACATCGACGCGGGCGACCTCGCCGCGGAACCAGCGCGGTCCGTAGAGCCGTCCGTCCGCCGAGCCCCAGTCCATCCCGTTCAGGCCGCAATCCGGCCCCAGGTCGTCGCGGATCAGGCGTGGTTCGGCAACGCCCTGCGGGTCGAGCTCGAAGAGCCGGGTGTCCATGAAGCACTGGGAGACGAACAGGCGACCGTCGTCGGAGAAAGTGATCGGGTTCACGCCGACGCCGGGCGCGGCGACGATTCGGGTGTCCCCATCGGGGCTCCTCATCGCGACCTCGCCGTTGCTGATGTCGGTCCAGTAGACCGAGCCGTCCTGCCCGAAAGCGAGGTCGTCCGGCGACTTGGCGCCGTCGGCCGGCCCCAGGTTTTCGAGGATCTCGCCGCTCTCGGGGTCGATGCGGGCGAGGGCGGGCGTAACGACGGAGGTGAGCCAGAGGTCGCCCTCCGGCCCGAAAAGGATGCCGTTGATGCCACGGAAACTCGCGGACGCGCCAATCTGGCGCACGGCGGCTTCCTCTTCGACGGCGCCGTCGGTTGATGCGGCTTCGTCGCAGCCGGCGGCTAGAGCTGCCACGGCAAGCAGCAGGGCTCGCCGGGCGAGCAGGGCAAGGTGTGTCGACATCGGTGGATTCCTCCCGAGCATTCACCAAGCCGACCACGTCGAGGGCATCGCCTACGGTTCCCTCGCCGGGCGCATCATGCGCGTGGACATCGAGACCGGAGAGATCCTCGGCGCCATGGAGAGCCCGGGGCACTGGATCGACGTCAGCGACACCGGCGAGATCTACATAGGCAGCCTGACCGGCAACGTCTTCCGGTGGTCGCCGGGCTGGCCTGACCCAGGCTGACGGCCGCTCTCCCGGATGGCGGATGCCGTCACGGTCGAATGGCGACATTCGCACACCGCTGCGGGGCAAAGACCCACGCGGGGGTGTGTATGATCGAGAGATCAGACCGCCGCAATGGAGCCCCGCCATGAGCGAGCCGGCCACCACCGCTTCCGGATTCGATTACACGCAAGGCGTCGACTACCCGGTCCGCGTCGAAGTCCCGATGCCGCGCGACCTTTTCGATCGCCTGACCAACCACGACCACGCTCCCATCTGCCGTTACGAGGAGGCGACGGGGCTGGCCGAGTTCGTCGCGATGCCAACGCTGTCGCACGAGGGCCGCGCCGCGTTGGTCACGCGGCTGTTCGCCCACATCGAGTTAATGATGCTCGAGGCCGGGAACGATCCCGGGTTCCTCCTCTCCCAGTCCGTCCGCGTCCTGAGCGACGACGGCGCCTTCGAGCCCGATACGAGCCTGTTTGTCGATCCGTCCCGAGCGATCATGGCCACGGACGTGGAAGGCTACCTCGACACCCGGCTCGGACATCCGGTCCCCGACCTCGTCGTGGAGGTCGACCGTTCGGTGAACTCGAGGCGCAAGCTCCTGCCCTACTTCCGAATGGGGATTCGAGAGGCCTGGACGTGGAGCCCGCGGGACGGCGTGCGCATGTGGGTTCCCGATCCGGCGAGGAGCGATGGGATCACGATCATGGAAGGCAGCACGGTGCTGCCGGGGATCGGTGTGGAAGCGCTCGACCGACTGCTTGGCGACAGCACCCGCGAGGAACGGATCGAAGTGTCCCGTCAGCTCGCCCGGCAGGTCGCCGATGCCTGGCGTCGCTAGCCCGCATATTGCGGCAGGCCGTCCGGTCAGCGCACCGCCATGCCGGGCGTCGCCCCGTCGTCCGGGCTCAGCAGGAAGATGTCCTCCCCGCCCGGACCGGCCGCGAGCACCATGCCTTCGGAGGTCCCGAAGCGCATCTTGCGCGGCGCGAGGTTGGCGACGACGACGGCGTGCCGCCCGACGAGCCGCTCCGGGTCGTACGCCTGCCGGATACCGGCGAACACCTCGCGGCGGTGGTCGCCGACGTCCAGGGTGAGGCGGACCAGCCTGTCGGCGCCGTCCACTTCGCGCGCGGCCACGATGCGGGCGACCCGCAGGTCGATCTTGGCGAAGTCATCGATCGAGATGTGCTCGGCGGCCGGCGCCTCTCCGCTTTCGGCCGCGACCGGCGGCTCGCCTTCCTTCGATGCCTCCACCATCCGGTTCACCGCCTTCTTGTCGAGCCGCTGGAGCAGCGGCCTGAACTTCTCGATGCGGTGCCCGAGCAGCGGCGTGCCCGCGTCGTCCCAGGTCAGCGGGGCGACGTTGAGGAACGCCTCCGACTTCTCCGCCAGACGCGGCAGGATCGGCTTCAGGTAGACCACGAGCGCCCGGAACAGGTTGATGCCGAGCGAGCAGACGCCGTGCACCACCGCCTCCTGGCCCGGTTGCTTCACCATCTGCCAGGGCGCGTGGCTGTCGATGTACTGGTTCGCCCGGTCCGCAAGCGCCGCGATCTCGCGCACGGCGCGGTTCGTGTCCCCGGCGTCGAACCGTTCCGCGAGCCCGTCCCGCGCCGCGGCCACGTCGTTCCACAGCGCTTCGTCGTGGAGGCTGCCCGAGAGCGTCGAGTCGAAGTGCCGGTGCAGGAAGCCGGCGCAGCGAGACGCGATGTTGACGATCTTGCCCACCAGGTCCGAGTTCACGCGCTGCACGAAGTCGTCGAGGTTGATGTCGATGTCGTCGGTGTTGGGCGACAGCTTCGCCGCGTAGTAGTAGCGCAGGTACTCCGGGTCGAGGTGCTCGAGGTAGGTCGAGGCGTTGATGAACGTCCCGCGCGACTTCGACATCTTCGTGCCGTCGACGGTGACGAAGCCGTGGGTGTGCACGCGCGTCGGCGTGCGGAAGTCCGCTCCGGACAGGACGGCGGGCCAGAACAGGCAGTGGAAGTTGACGATGTCCTTGCCGATGAAGTGGCGCACCTCGCAGTCGGAGTCCGGACCCCAGAAGTCGTCGAAGTCGAGTCCTTCCCGGTCGCAGTAGTTCCGAAAACTCGCCATGTAGCCGATCGGCGCGTCCATCCACACGTAGAAGTACTTGTCCTCGGTGCCCGGTACGCGGAACCCGAAGTAGGGTCCGTCGCGGCTGATGTCCCAGGGCTTGAGTCCGCCGTCGAGCCACTCGGCGAGCTTGTTCGCCACCTCCGGCTGCAGCGTGCCGCTGCGCGTCCACGTCCTGAGAAAGTCCGTGCAGCCCGGCAGGTCGAAGAAGTAGTGCAGCGAGGACTTCAGCACCGGGACCGCCCCGGAGAGCAGCGAGCGCGGCTCGACGAGGTCCGTCGCGTCGTAGGTGGCGCTGCAGGCCTCGCAGTTGTCGCCGTACTGGTCCGGCGCGCCGCACTTCGGGCACGTGCCCTTCACGTAGCGGTCGGCCAGGAAGAGCCGCTTTTCGGGGTCGTAGAGCTGTTCCACTTCCTTCGTGAAGATGTGGCCCTTCTCGCGCAGGCGCTCGTAGATCAGCTCCGAGTAGTGGCGGTTCTCCTCCGAGTGCGTGCTGTAGTAGTTGTCGTGGCTGATGAGGAAGCCGGCGAAGTCGCGCTCGTGCTCGGCGCGGATTCCGTCGATGAGCGCCTCCGCCGTCGTCCCCTCCTGCTCCGCCTTCAGCATCGTCGCCGTGCCGTGCGCGTCGTCGGCGCACACGTAGATGCACTCGTTGCCGGCCAGGCGCTGGAAACGCACCCAGATGTCCGTCTGGACATGCTCCAGCAGGTGGCCGAGATGGATGGACCCGTTGGCGTTCGGCAACGCGCTCGAGACCATGATCCGGCGGCGTTTGGATGTGCTCATCGGGGTATCCCGGGTGAAGCCAAAAGCGAGCCCAATCGCCCGCGATTCGGCTCGGGCGCGCACTCTATCAGGTTCCCCGAACGCAAGCGCGACGATCGTCGTCGCTCGCGCCCGAGCCGCGCCTGCGGTCCCTGCCTATAATCCCGGCCGATGGCACAACCCCTCGAAGCATTCCCCGACCCGGTTCTCGGCACGACCTGGGGCGAACTCGGCGCCGTGCGCCGGGCGGCCCGTCTCGACGGCCGCTGGCACGCGGACGTGTCCCTCGGGTATCCGGTCGGCGGCCTGCAGGACGACTACGCCCGCGCCGCCGCCGCGTGGCTCGAAGACGATGTCGTCCTCGACCTCACCTTCCGCGCACCGGCGCAGAAGGGGATTCCGGGTGCGAAGAACATCGTCGCCGTCGCTTCCGGCAAGGGCGGCGTCGGCAAGTCGACGGTGGCGGTGAACCTCGCCCTCGCCCTCGACCGCATCGGCGCGAAGACGGGCATCCTGGACGCCGACATCTACGGTCCGAGCCAGGGCATCATGCTCGGCGTGCCGCAGGGCCGGCGCCCGGAAGTGCGGGACGAGAAGTTCTTCGTGCCCATCAAGGCGCATGGCATCGAGGCCATGTCGATGAGCATGCTGGTCACGGACCGGACGCCGATGGTGTGGCGGGGGCCGATGGTCTCGGGAGCCCTGCAGCAACTGCTGAACCAGTCCGCGTGGAGCGATCTCGACTACCTGGTCGTCGACATGCCGCCCGGCACCGGCGACATCCAGCTCACGCTGTCGCAAGCCGTGCCCGTGGGCGGCGCCGTCATCGTCACCACGCCGCAGGAGATCGCGCTGGCGGACGCCCGCAAGGGCATCGAGATGTTCTCCAAGGTGAACATCCCCATCCTCGGCGTCGTCGAGAACATGAGCTACTTCGCCTGCAGCGACTGCGGCAAGCGGCACGACCTGTTCGGGTCCGGCGGCGGGGAGCGGGTGGCCGGCGAATACGGGACGGAACTCCTCGGGTCATTCCCCCTCGCGCCCGAGATCCGCGAGCAGACGGACGCCGGCCGGCCGACGGTCGCGAGCGACCCGGACGGCGAGATCGCCGCCCTCTACCGCGACTGCGCGCGACGCACCGCGGCGGCGCTCTGGCAGACCCTGGCGGACACCGCGCCGGCGCCGGCCATCCGGATGGAGTAAGACCCCCGGTGACGATCCGATCCGACCGGTGGATCCGGCAGATGGCCCTCGAACACGGCATGATCGAGCCGTTCGAGCCGGGCCAGGTGCGCGCCGTCGACGACCGCAAGGTGATTTCCTACGGAACGTCGAGCTATGGCTACGACGTGCGGTGCGCCCCGTCGTTCAAGGTGTTCACGAACATCCACTCGGCCGTGGTCGACCCCAAGGCTTTCGACGAGCGCAGCTTCGTCGACATCGAGGGCGAGAGCTGCATCATTCCGCCGAACTCCTTCGCGCTCGCGAGCACGGTCGAGTACCTCCGCATCCCGCGCAACGTGCTGACGATCTGCGTCGGAAAGTCCACCTACGCGCGCTGCGGCATCATCGTGAACGTGACGCCGCTCGAGCCCGAATGGGAAGGGCACGTGACGCTCGAGTTCTCGAACACGACCAACCTGCCGGCGAAGATCTACGCGAACGAGGGAGTCTCGCAGATCCTCTTCTTCGAGGCCGACGAACAGTGCGAGACGAGCTATCGGGACCGCGGCGGAAAGTACCAGGGGCAGCAGGGCGTGACGCTCCCGAGACCCTGATCGCGGCCCCCGGCCGGCGTCACAACGCCAACTGCTCCGTCACCGCCCGATGGCCCTGGTCCATCGCCGTCTGCACCAGCGCCTGCGCCCCCGCATCGGAGTTGGCGATGGATATGCGGTGCATCTGCGCGCGACCGGCGACGTGCGGGCCCGTGTCGGCATAGGCGTCGTACTCCGGCGGGTCCCAGAGCGGGTCGTAGGTGTACGCATAGCCGTGCGGCCAGCGGTTGACGGTAATGGCCGCCACGTCTCGTCCCGCGTCCATGCCGTACGGACCCCAGACCTTGTCGAACTGTTCGAGAATGCCGGCTTCGTACTCCGCGAACGGCCTCGCCAGCATCGCCGCCCGCCCCACGCGGAACTGGTCACGCGGCGCCAGGCCGCTCCGGTCCGGCGTTTCGATCGGGTATGCCGTCACGACGATGGGATCGTCCGGGTCCTTCGGGTACTCGTAGCCTCCCATGCTGACCGGGAAGTCCAGCCACACTTCCGAAACGAAGGCGCCGGGCGAATAGACCATGCCGTGACCGCTCTTCGCGATCGCCCGCCAGTTCCCGAGCGCCACCTGCGTGTACGAGAACGGGGTCTTGGACGCGTAGCGCAGCGCGGTCTTCTGCTCCTCGCCCATCTCGGGGCAGATCCACGGCAGCATGTGGTTGTAGCAGGCCATCACCGCGTGCTTGCCGCGCACGCGATGCGTCGTCCCGTCCTGGACGTACGTCACGTCCACCGCCGCGCCGTCCGCCGCGTGCCGGACCTCCACGAGGCATCGGTCGGGCCTGTTTCCGGGCGGCTTCGGACACCGGAAACTCGGCGATCATCGCCGCGTAGTCATGCGAGCGCTCGACGCCCACGAAGTCGGTGAGCGTGCCGACCGGGCTCCGGACGAGCTTGCCCTCGCCATACCGTTCGGCGTCGAAGTAGATGCCGGGCTGCATGTACTTCCCGTAGAACTCCCGGTCGAAGTGGGTTTCGAACGGCCCCGGATCGAACCCCACGGCCTTGAGCAGGCGCTTCGCCGCCGCCGGGAACACGCTGTATTCCGTAAGCGTCTGGCTCCCCCCGTAGGAAATGAGGCGGCGCCCGTTCACCTCGAACTCGACCTGCTTGGCGTGACCGCCGAAGTCGTCGTGGTTGTCGAGGACCAGTATCCGGGCGTCGGCGCCCGCCGCTTCGCGAAAGAACCAGGCGGCGGCCAGCCCGGACAATCCGCCCCCCACCACGACCAGGTCGTACGTCGCGTCCGTCTGCTCGGCCGGCGGCGCGAAACGCTTGCCTTCGCGTCCCACCGCGTGCGCCACCTCGAAAGAACCCGCGTGCGAGCCGCGCAGACCCGTCAGGGCGAGCGGGTAGAAGTCCGGTCCGAGCGCCTGCGGCGACAGCAGCCCGCGCGCCGCCGCCTGAACGGGCGACAGCGTCCCACCGGCGGCGACCCCCAGCGCAACACCGTTGACGAAGTCCCGACGGGTGATCCGGCCCATGGTCCGCTCCAATCGATCGTTCCGATGGAGTAGTAGGGTACACTCGCGGAGACCCCCAGCCGCGCTCCAACAAGCGACGCAGCACATCGAAAGCTCGCGCCGAGGCCATCCCGATCAGGGGACTCGCGTCCGCTGCTACGAGTCGCTCTCCCACGCTCCGATCGCCTCGACGTCCTCCCGGACAGTGGTGGCCGTGCCCCGGGCCACCGGGATGTCCAAGCGCGAAAGGTGTTCGATGAAGTCAGCCGTGTCGACGCCAGCGGACCGGGCGGCCAAGCCCAGGGAAAGGCTCTGTTCCCTGTACAACGCCGTTGCAAGGGCGCGTCTGACGCCGGGCTCCGCGAGCCGGGGGTCCTCGTCATCCGGATGCACGAGCACCTCCTCTGGAGCGTTGCGGCTGACAACCGCCCACAATGCCAAGGCCCCGGCGCCATCGACCCGCGGGCATGCGCGAAGAACCCGGACTCACCCGAGCCGCGCCCCGCCCGCCTCGACCACCAGGCGACCCCTGCCCGGAGCAGCCCCTTCCGGAACCACCGTGCCGATCGTCCACGCATCTTCCCCGACCAGGCGCAGCCTTTTCCGGGCGGCGGACTCCTCCGCCGCCGGCACGCACAGCACGAACCCGATCCCGCAGTTGAACGTTCTCAGCATCTCCAGTTCGTCGATGTTCCCCGCCTGCTGCAGCCGCGAGAACACGTCCGGCCGCGACCAGGCGTCCAGGTCGATTTCCGCCGCCATTGGCCGGCGGAACATCCGCGGGATGTTCTCCACGAGGCCCCCGCCCGTGATGTGCGCCAGGCCCCGCGCGTCACCCGCCTCGCAGGCCGCGGCAACCGCGTTCGCGAAAATGCGCGTCGGGGCCAGCAGGGCGTCGAGTTCCGCCGACGACGGCGTGGCGGACTGGTCTTCCAGGACGCGCCGAATCAACGAGTAGCCGTTCGAGTGCGGCCCGCTCGAACCCAGTCCGATCAGGCGGTCGCCCACCTCGATGCCCCCGCCGGTCACGATGGCGTCCCGCTCCACCACCCCGACACAGAACCCCGCCAGGTCGTACTCCCCGGCTTGGTAGAACCCCGGCATCTCCGCGGTCTCGCCGCCGGCCAGCGCGCAGCCGGCCATCTCGCAGCCCCGCGCGATGCCGCGGATCACGCGCTCGGCGACGTCCACCTCCAGCCGTCCGGTCGCGTAATAGTCGAGGAACAGGAACGGCTCGGCGCCGGTCGCGATCACGTCGTTGACGCACATGGCGACGAGGTCCTGGCCCACGTCGTCGTGGCGGTCGTGCTCCATGGCGAGCTTGAGCTTGGTGCCGACGCCGTCCGTGCCGGTGACGAGCACCGGATCGTCATACTTCTCCGGGAGAGAAGCCAGCGCCGCGAAGCCGCCGAGGTCGGAGAGTATCTCCGGGCGATGGGTGCGTTTCGCCGCGGGCGCGATGCGACGCAAGAGTTCCTGACCCGCGTCGATGTCGACGCCCGACTTGCGGTAGGTGAGTCCGGGCATTTGCGGAGTTTGATCGAAAGGTGGCAGTTTGTACCATGCGTCCCGACATCCACAAACGCCGCCGCCGTCATGGAAGCGCCTCGCGGCCGGTGTTCCGCGTCCAGTCCGAGCGGCCGACCGCCCATGGAACGAGAGCTCCCCTTCATCCGCCCCCGGCGATGCCGTGCGGAAGGACTGCGCATGCGTGCCGGGACACCCGTGCCCTGGTGGCGGCGGGCGCTTGCCGTCGGCCTGTTGGCCGTCGCGCTGCCGTTCGGCGGCCCCGCGGAGGGCGCCGTCGTGCCGTGGCTCTATGACGTGGAAGCCCCGGTTGCGAGCCAGGGTGCGACCGACCGCCGCAGCGCCTCCCGCACCGCGCTCCGCGAGATGCTCACGCGGCTGACCGGGCTTCGCAGCCTGCCGATGAGCGAGCCGGTCCAGGCGGCGCTGCGCGATCCCGGACCGTACTACGTGCAGTACCGCTTCCTGCCCGGGAACGCCGAGGGTGGGATGCGCCTCGGGGTGAGCTTCTCGCCCAACGCCGTGCGCGACCTGGTGTCCCGGGCCGCCCTGCCCATCTGGAGCGCCAACCGACCGGTCGGCCTCGCGTGGCTGGCCGTGCCCGTGGACGGCACGCCGACCGTGCTGTCGCGCGATTCCGACCATCCCCTCGCCGAGGGGCTGCGCACGCGCGCCCGGCAACGGGGCATCGAGATGGGGCTGCCCGTCCTCGACGCCGAAGACGCCGCGCGCATCTCGGTATCCGACGTCTGGTACCGGTTCCCGTACGCCATCGAGCAGGCGACGGCCCGCTACGAGCCCGATGTCCTGCTCCTCGGCCGCGGACGCGCCGATCCGCTCGGCCGGTGGGTCACCGAGTGGGAACTCCGGCTCGACGGCGGACATCGGTCGTTCAGTTTCGAGACGCAGACGCCCGAGGAGGGCGCCGCGCTCGCGGTGGACGAGGTGGCCGACGAACTCATGGACCGGTTCGCGGTGCTCGGCCGCGAGACCGCGCCCATCGAACTTGAGGTGCGCGGCATCGCGACGGTCCGCGACTATGCGGCGCTCATGCAGGCGCTGGGGGCGCTCGAGTTCATCGACCGCGTCGAACTCCTCGCCGCGGCGCCCGCCGCCACGACCCTGCGCGTGACCACGCGCTCGACCCCTGCCCGGCTGGCCGAACTGCTCGCCGCCTACGGCCTGCTGGAACTCGACGGAGCGGACCCCCTGGCAGGGGCCGCGGGCCGCCTGACGCTCGCCTGGACCGGGAACGGCTGACATGCGCCAGCTTCCCAACCTCATCACCGTCTTTCGGATCGCGCTCGTCGTGCCTACGGGGTGGTGCCTGGCCTACGGGGATTACGGGACCGCGCTTCTCCTGATGGCGGTCGCCGGCGGCTCCGACGCCGTCGACGGCGCGTTGGCGCGGCGGTACGCATGGACGACCCCGTTCGGCGCCTTCGCCGACCCCCTCGCCGACAAGCTGCTGATCGGGGTGACGTTCCTGATCCTGCTGCTGCAGGGCCACGTACCGCTTTGGGTCGCCGCCATCGTCATCGCCCGGGACGTGGTCATCGTGGGCGGCGTGATGCTCTACAGCCTGCTCATCGAGCGGATCGACATCGCCCCGACGTTCATCAGCAAGGCCAATACGGCCGTGCAGATCGTCATGCTCATCCTGCTGCTGGTCCAGCTCCTCGACGCGGCCATCCTGTCCCCGCTCGCCTCCTGGCTCGTGGACCCCTGGGGATTCGCGCTCGTCGGCCTGCTCGGGATCGCGTCGGGCCTCGACTACGTCATCACCTGGAGCTATCGCGCCTTCCGCACGTCGAGGTCCTCCTCGTGAGCCGCCAGTTGCCCATGCGCTTTCCGTTGCGGGAGCGCTTCACCTTCGAGCGCTTCGCCGTCGGCGGGAACCGGGAACCGGTGGAGCACCTCCGGGCCCCGGTGGACGGGTTTCGCTGCACGTGGCTCTGGGGCCCGTCCGGCGTCGGCAAGAGCCACCTGCTGCAGGCGGCGTGCCACGCGTGCGGCGGCGCATACGTCCCCGCCCGGGAACTGGGCGACGTGGAAGGCTACGACGCCTTCGAGCGGGTCCTGATCGACGACGTGGACACCTGGTTGGGCGACCGCGAAAGGGAGGAGGCGCTGTTCCGCCTGTTCAACGCCATGCTCGGTCGCGGCCACGCCCTGGCGCTGACCGCGACGCAATCCCCGGCGGCCGCGCGTTTCGCGCTCGACGACCTCGCCTCCCGCCTGCGCGGCGCCGCCTGCTTCGAGCTCGCGCCGCTGTCGGACGAGGACGCCGTCCCGGTCCTCAAGCGCGCGGCGCGAGACCGGGGCTTCGACCTGTCCGACGAGGTCGTCGGCTTCCTGATGCGACGCGTCGACCGGAGCCTGCCCGAACTCCTCGCCCTCCTCGAGACCATCGACCACGCGTCCCTTTCCGCGAGCCGCCGCGTCACGGTGCAGTTCGTCAAGGAGGCGCTCGCGCTGTGAGGGCGGTCGTCACCGGCGGCGGGAGCGCCGGACACGTGATCCCGGCGCTGCCGGTAATCGAGGCGTTGCAGGGGAAGGGCTGGGAGGTCTCGTTCATCGGTTCGGACTCCGGGCTCGAGGAGCGGCTGGTGACGCCCCTCGGGACGCCGTTCTTCAGCGTGCGGACGGGGAAGCTGCGGCGGTACTTCTCGCTGGCCAACGTGACGGACGCGTTGAAGATCCCGCTGGGCGTGCTGCAGGCCTTCCTGATCCTGGGGCGCCTCGACCCGCACGTGGTGTTCTCCAAGGGCGGCTTCGTCGCGTTCCCGGTGGTCTTCGCCGCCTGGCTGCGCCGCATCCCCGTGGTCGCGCACGAATCCGACCTGACGCCCGGGCTCGCCAACCGCCTGTCCCTCCCGTTCGTGGCCACGCTGTGCGTGAGCTTCGAGGGGACACACGTTGCGGCGCGGCGCGTCGTCCACAGCGGCACGCCGATCCGGGACGCATTGCTGAACGGCAACGCCGAGCGGGGCTTCGACGCGGCGGGCCTGCCGGGAGACCGGCCCATGCTCGTCGTCGTCGGCGGGAGCCTCGGGGCGCAACGTCTCAACCGGGTCACGCGCGCCGCTCTGCCCGGTCTCACCGAGACGTTCGAGGTGCTGCACGTCTGCGGAGCGGGCCATCTCGACCCCGAGTTCGAGAGCACGACCGGCTACGTGCAGCGCGAGTTCGTCTCCGACGGCTGGGGCGACATCCTGGCAACCGCGGCGCTCGTCGTCTCGCGCTCCGGCGCCAACGCGCTGCACGAACTCCTGGCGCTCGGGAAACCCAACCTCCTCGTGCCGCTGCCCACCACGGCGAGTCGCGGCGACCAGATCGAGAACGCCGCCTACGCCGCCGAGCGCGGCTACAGCACCGTACTGCCGGAGGCGGACCTCACGCCGGAGTCGCTGGTTGCCACCGCGCGCGCCGTACTGGACACTCTCGAAGTCCGGCGGGCGCGCCTCGCGGAGTTCCGGGCGCCAGAGGCTACAGCCCTCATCGTCGCCGAGCTCGAAACGGCGGCGCGGAGCCCATGAGGAAGGCGCTGGCGGCTTGCCTCCTACGCCTTGTCGGCGAGCCGCTGGGCGTCCGCGAGGAAGCGCCGCCGCTCGTCCGACGGCGTTCCCGCCCGCATGCCCTCCGCGACGTGCAGCATGTAGGCCTTGATGAGGTCGACCTCCTCGCCCGTCAGCTTGTCCTCGAAGCTCGGCATGCCTTCGGCCAGCAGCAGGCCGTCGAGCACGATTTCGTGCAGCAGTTCGTACATGCCCTCGGTCGACCACACGAGATTCGGGATCTCGCCGCCGTCCCCGCCGGGCGTTCCGTGGCAGTGGACGCAGTGCCCCAGGTAGAGGTTGTACCCGGCGCCGATTTCCAGCGGCGAGGCGTCCGTCGAGAGGGCAACGATGGCGCGTTCCAGCGGCGGCAATTTCTCCGGCGGGGGTGCGTCACCACCGAGCTTGAACGTGTAGATCGTGCCCGGGTGAATGCGATCGACCTGCTTCATCCGCTTCCCCGGACCCCCACCCCATCCCACGGCGATGCTGACGTACTGTTCCCCGTCGACGAGGTAGGTGACCGGCGGCGCGACGGCGCCGCTACGCACGTCGAACTCCCATAGGGCATCGCCCGTGCGGATGTCCCGGATGCGGAACCGGCCTTCCGCGTCGCCCTGGAACAGGAGCCCGCCCGCGGTCGTGAGCAGTCCGCCGTTGTACATGAGCGGCTGGCGCACCTCCCACTTCAGTTCCTGCGCCACCGGGTCCCACGCGATCAGGCGGCCGTAGGACTGGCCCGGCTTGGGCGCGCGCGGGTCGTCGTCCGGCACTTCTTCCGCGTACAGGCTCATGTTGTTGGCGTTGGTGGCGCCGTTGCCGCCGTTCAGTCTGCGCCGGGACCGGTCCGGGACACTCCTGTCGTAGCGCAGGGAGCCGATCTGCTCCACGGCCGGGATGTACACCCATCCGGTCTCGGGGTGGTACGACATGGGCTGCCAGTTGTGGCCGCCGTGCGCGCTGGGCGCGATCCGGTGCTTGCGGCCGTCTTCGTAGCGCGCCCCTTCCCGCTCGATGGGGCGGCCGTTCGGATCGAGGCCCGTCGCCCAGTTCATGTAGGCGAACGCGGCACCGCTGCGGAACGCGCCGGTCTCCCGGTCGAGGACGTAGAAGAACCCGTTCTTGGGCGCCTGCATGATCACGGCCCCGTCGTCGCCGTCCATGGCGAGGTCCACCCGCATGATGTGCTGCGTGGCGGTGTAGTCCCAGGTGTCCCCCGGGGTCGTCTGGAAGTGCCAGAGATATTGGCCGGTGGAGGCCTCTACGGCGACGATGCTCGAGAGGTACAGGTTGTCCCCGCCCTCGGGGCTGCGGCGCAGCCGGTTCCAGGGCGTGCCGTTGCCGACCCCGATGTACACGCGGCCGAGTTCCGGGTCGTACGCGATCGAGTCCCACGCGGTCCCGCCGCCCCCGAGTTCCCACCAGGTTCCCGTCCAGGTCGCCGCCGCCTGCTCGAGGTCCGGGTGCTCGAAGCCCTCGTCCGGATTGCCCGGGACCGTGTAGAAACGCCAGGCCAGCTCTCCCGTGTCGGCGCGGTAGGCGCTCACGTAGCCGCGCGCCGTGAACTCGGCTCCGCCGTTGCCGATCAGCACCAGGCCGTTGGCGATGCGCGGCGCCCCCGTGATCGACTGGTAGCCCTCCGGATCGACCGTCATGACCTCCCAGTTGAGCGTACCGTCGGCGGCGTCGATGGACAGCAGGCGACCGTCGACCGTTCCGGCGAACACGGCCCCCCGGTAGAGCGCCGCACCGCGATTGCTGACCCCGCAGCAGAGGCGGGTCCCGATCCCCCGGTCGACGCCGGGGTCGTACTCCCAGATCAGCGTGCCCTTGCGGACGTCGACGGCATACACGAGCGACCAGGGACCAGTGAGGAACATGATGCCGTCGACGACTAGGGGCGTGGCCTGGATGCCCCGCTTCGTGCCGAGATCCAGCGTCCACGCCAGACCCAGTTCGCCGACGTTCTCCCGGTGGATGCCGTCGAGCGGGCTGTAGCGGTCCTCCCGGTAGTTGCGCCCGTAGGTCAGCCAGTCCCCCGGCCGGGCATCCGCGTCCCGCAGCGCCGCATCGTCGACCGCCCCGGTGACCGCGCGAATGTGGGCCGGGCTGCCCTTGGGCGCCGACTCGGCGGCGGTCGGCGCGGGACCCTGCCCGCAGCCGACCAGGGCGAGGCACGCCAACAGCGCCGGCGGGACGAGACTACCCGGATGACGCACCGGTCCTGCTAGCCCCATCATCGCTCCCCCATCGGCACCCCGCACGCTTCGCCAGGCATGGTCCGACGGGCGGGCGCGGGCCGTCAAGCGCTTCGGTTGGAGCATTGAAACCCGCGCGCGAACGGTGGTTAAATCGCGCGCCTTTTTTCGACCCTCCCGCACGCCTCCCGTACGCAAAAGGGGCGGACCGAACACTCGTCGGCCGGGGTACCCATGTACCGTGTCAGAACCTACAACCAGATCGCCGCCCGGGGTCTCGAGCGGTTCCCTGAACAGGGGTTCGAGGTCGGTCCCGACCTCGCGGACGCCCAGGCCATCCTCCTGCGCAGCCACAAGCTCACGGCGTCGGAGGTCGGGCAGGGCGTGCAGGCCGTTGCCCGGGCCGGCGCCGGCGTCAACAACGTGCCGGTGGAACTCTGCACGGAACGGGGCGTGGTCGTGTTCAACACCCCCGGCGCCAACGCGAACTCCGTCAAGGAGCTGACGCTCGCGGCTCTGCTCCTCGCGTCGCGGGACGTCATGGGAGGCCTGCAGTACGCGAAGACGCTGTCGAACGTGACCGACGAGCATGAGCTTCACCAATTGGTCGAAGGCAAGAAGAAGCGCTTCAAGGGCCGCGAGCTGTTCGGGCGCACGCTGGGCGTGGTCGGTCTCGGCGCCATCGGCTCCCGCGTCGCGCGGGCGGGGCTGGATCTCGGCATGCGGGTGGTGGGGTACGACCCCGCGCTCTCCATCGACGCGGCATGGCGTCTCCCGGGCGAGGTGGAGCGGATGGACGACCCGCCCAGCCTGTTCGCCCGCTCGGACTACGTGACGCTCCACGTGCCGTCGCTCCCGGAGACCCGGGGGATGATCGACGCGGAGGCACTGTCGGCGTTTCAGCCCGGCGCCGCGCTGCTGAACTTCGCGCGCCAGGAGGTCGTCGACGAAGCGGCGGTGCTGCACGCCCTGCGTTCCGGGCATCTCGGCGCCTACTTCTCGGACTTTCCGAGCGCGGCCCTCGCGGCGCACGAGCGCGCGTTCGCGACGCCGCACCTCGGCGCCAGCACCCGGGAGGCGGAGGAGAACTGCGCCGTCATGGCGGCGGAGCAGCTTACGGACTTCCTGCGCTTCGGCAACATCGAGAACTCCGTGAACTTCCCCGAGGTCAACCTCGAGCGGACCGAGGGCTACCGCATCGCGGTGACCAACCGCAACGTCGCCGGGACGCTGGGACAGGTGCTGTCGGTGCTTGCCGACGCCGACATCAACGTCATCGACATGCTGAACAAGAGCCGGGACGACGTGGCGTACAACCTCATCGACCTCGAAGTCGAGCCGACGGCGGCGCTCACCGGGCGCATCGAGGCCATCGGCAGCGTCATCGGGGTCAGGACGTTCGACGACTGACCGACCCCGCCTCCTCGCGTGCGAAAGGATTGGGGCGCCGCAACTGCCGTTCCCGGAAACGCCCGGCGCGGCACAGGGCCTCCACTTCGCGCGTGACCGGCGCGCTCTCCCCGGCGATCAGGCTCGCGAGCCACTCCCCCGCCAACACGGCGGTCGTCGTGCCGCTCGAGCCGTGGCCGGCGGTGACGTACGTATCCGCATCGGCTCGCCCAATCACCGGCAGGCGGTCCGAGGTGACCGCGCGCGTGCCCCGGAACACGCCGACCGGCGCCGCGGGAGATCGCCCGAAGAGCCGGCGAAACCGTTCGGCATTCGCCGCCGTCGCGCGGCCCGCCTCCCAGCGGCGGTACTCGTAGGTCGCCCCTACCCAGCATTCCCGCGCGGACCCGGCCGGCGCCGCGTACCCGTCCCCCAGGACCGGCGCCTGCAGGACCGGTCCGCGAAACAGGTCCGCCTGGCCCTCCAGCGGCGCGACTTCGAGTTCCGGGAGCCGCTCGGTGATCCTCGATGCCGACGCCAGGACGGCTATGCGGCCGGCTGGAGGTCCGGGTTCCAGGTGAATCCGCGGGTGATCGAGCAGGGCGCGGCAGAGGACGGGACCGTCCACCAGTCCCGCGTGGGGGAAGTGCAGTCCTTCGACGGCAGCCTCGATGCCCGCGATCCCCGAGGCTTCCGGGGCCGAGCCCGCGGCGATCCAGTCCGGCGGCAGCGCGGGAAGGACACGCTCGAGACGCGCCGGGTCGCCGTCCGGACCGGGCAACTGCAAGGCGCCCGTCCGCCGGAACCCGGCGAGACCGTCGAGGGCATGCACGGCGAAGCCGTAGGCGTGCGCCCGCAACGACGCGGCGCCGCTGCCGTCGCCGAGCAGACGCGGGTGCACGACCGCCGCGGGGATGGCCGAGGCGCCGGCGGCGACCGACGCATCGTGCACCGACACCTCGAAGCCGCGTTCCGCGAGCGCCCGCGCCGCCGCGCATCCGGCGAAACCGGCGCCGACGACCGACACCGACCCGCGTTGCGCGATCCGTGGCGACCACGTTCCGGGCAGTACGCCGACCAGCGCATGCCACTTCCGTGGACGCTGGTCCACCCGCCGCACCCTGAAGCCGGCCTGCCGTAATGCCCGCTTGACCACGCCAGCGGACGAGTAGGTCGTCACGGTCGCCCCGGGCCGCGAGAGCGCCGCCGCCGCGTCGCATACCGCCTCGCTCCACATCCCCGGATTGCAGCGCGGGGCGAATCCGTCGAAGAACCAGGCATCCACGCCGGAACCCTGGCGCCCCGTCAGGTCCGCCAGCCCCGCCAGAACGTCGCCGAAGTACAGGGAGAGCAGCACCCGCCCGCCGGCGAACCGCCGCCGGTGCCAACCCGAGATGGCGGGCGGCAGGGCATCGAGCAGACGCCGGTACATGGCACATCCCGAACGCCGCGCCGCACGCGCCAGGTCGTCCCGGCGCACGGGCGCCTGCTCGAACGCCACGTAGTGCAATGTTCCGGTCGACCGCGCCAGGAAACGCTCCGCCGCGAGCGCGAAGTTCCGCCCCATGCCGAACCCGAGCTCGCCCACCGTGAAGGACTCGGCCTCCGCCACCCGCGCATCGAAACGGGCCGGTTCGAGGAAGATGCGCTCGGCCTCGTCCGCACCGCCGGTGCCGTGGTACACGTCGCCGAACCCGACCGAGTAAGGTCGGTCGCCGTCCCAGCGCACGACCGCCGGCGCGAGAACCCGGTGTGTCAAATCCATGTGAGGGACCGTGACGCGTTCGCCGCGGGCACGCAAGCCTCACGCCTCGCCGGCTGCCGCGGGTGTTATCATGCATGCTCTCGGACGATAACGTGACATCAGATGATCCGAACTCAGATCCAGTTGGAATCCGCGCAATACCAACGCCTCAAGGAACTGGCGTCCGACCGATCCGTATCCGTCGCACAACTGGTTCGCGAGGGCGTCGACCACGTTCTGCTGCATGCGGGGGCCAACGTCGCCTGGGACCGCTTCCTCTCGGCCGCGGGTTCGTTCCACGCCAAGGGTCAAGACACGGACGTTGCCGCGAAACACGACGCCTATCTGGAAGATGCCTTTCGATGACTCATGTCTTCGTCGACACCTCTGCCTTGTACGCGTTGCTCGTCCGAGGCGACGACAACCACCAAGCGGCGCTCGATACAGCGTTGTCGCTTCAGACGGCGGGGGCGAGCCTTGCGACTTCCTCCTTCGTCGTACTGGAGACGGTGGCCTTGCTGCAGGCTCGAGTCGGAGTCGATGCCGTAAGAGCTCTCTACCTGGACATGTTGCCGCTGATGGAGATTGTCTGGATCGACTCCGGGCTCCTCGACCGCGCGATGCGTGCTCTTCTGGCCGCATCGTCGCGGCGCATCAGCCTGACGGACTGGACAAGTATCACGCTCATGCAGGAACGGGGCTGGTCACAGGCGTTCGCCTTCGACGAGGATTTCGCCCGTCAAGGCCTCGACGTCCTCCCCCGCTGAGCGGCCGCTCTCCAACGACCGTGCTCGGTCCGAGCAGTCCGACGGCCGCTCAACCCGCCGCGACGTAGTCCCGGGCGTCCCGGTACGCCGCGTCGATCAACTCCGCCAGCGCCTCCTCGTCGATCTCCGCCCCCGGTCGCAGCTTGACGTGGCGCATCCGCTTGCCGGTCCCTTCGAGCAGCCCGGCGGGGTCCGGCAGGGACGCGCCGTTGAAGAACCCCACGTTCACGTGCTGCTTGAAGGCGTTCACGTAGGCGAAGGGGACATCCTCGATGCAGGCGACGGGGCAGCCGTCGTGGAACAGTTCCAGAACGTCGTCGCCGCGGCCGCGCATGCGCATCCACCAATCGCGGGCCATCGAGCCGAGCGCGTCGGTCCGGTCGGCGAACCACGCGTTGATGACCGGGTCCAGCGGCGTCGTGCCGTTGAACGTCAGCCTTGCTTCGCGGGGCTCCTCACTCCGCCCTCCCGGCATGGCGCTGCCCTCCCGGGTCAGTTCGCCTGTCCGAACGCCACCTCGGCGTCGAGCAGCGTCCGGATTTCCTCTTCCGAGTACCCCGCCTCCCGCAGCACCTCCTCGGTGTGCGCGCCGATCTCCGGGGCGCGTTTCGGCGGCCGCTTCTCCTCTTCCTCGAGGAAGATCGGCGAGTTGATGGTGTAGTCGTAGCCTGCGCCGGAATCGTGGGTCTCGACCACGATGTCGTTCGCGCGCAGTTGCTCGTCCACCACCACCTCGGACATGCGCGCGACGACGCCGCAGGTCACTTCGTGGGCGTCGAGCCGCTCCATCAACTCCGCCTGCGTCCACCGGGAGGTCGCCGCCCGCATCGCCTCGATCAGGGCGTCGCGATTGCGCAGCAGCGTGCGCATGTCGGCGAAACGCGGGTCCTCGAGCCACTCCGGGTGGCCCAGGGCCCGTGCGAGCCGCGGCCACTCGCGGGCGGTGTTGATCATGGCGAGGCTGACGTAACGGCCGTCGCTGGTGGGGTAGGCGATCCGGAACGGATTGGCCCAGCCGCGCTCCTGGCTGATGGCGCCGAGGTCGACCCCGGCGATGACCCCCTGCAGGGCCATGCCGTTCACCCAGGCGCCGCTCGCCGCGAGCGACGTGGTCACCTGGCATCCCTCGCCCGTCCGCTCGCGCCGGTAGAGCCCCGTCATGATGGCGCCGTACATCGCGAGCGACGTGGTGTGATCGCCCATGCCCGGGGCCGACTGCAGCGGCGCCTGGCCCTTGCCGCGGATGAAATCCATGATGCCGGACCGGGCCCACCAGGCTGTAACGTCGAACGCCCGGCGCCGCACCTCCGGGCCGTGCTTTCCGTAGCCCGTCATCTGCGCGAAGACGATCCGCGGATTGATCGCCTTCAGTTCCTCGTACGTCATGCGGAACGTATCGAGCTGCTTGCCCAGGAAGTTCGTCAGGATCACGTCGGCGTCCGCCACCAGGCGGTGGAGCACCTCCTGTCCTTCCGGGCGCTTGAGGTCGAGGCAGATGCTGCGCTTGTTGCGCGACGTCAGCTGCCAGTGATACGGCACCGGGTGGGGGCCGACCAGGGTCCGGTAGACGTCGCCGCCGGGCGGCTCGACCTTGATGACGTCGGCGCCGAAGTCCGCCAGGATCGTGGCCGACGCCGGTCCGGCGAGAAAGGTCGCCGCGTCGATGACCCGCACGCCCTTCAGCAGGTAGTCCATCCGTCTGTCCTCCGGGTTCAGGGGCGTTCCAGCCGGAACATCATGGACGTCGCCACCCAGTCCGTCCCGATGCCGTACTTCTCTTCGTAGACCGCCATCACCCGCGCGTGCTCGTCCGCATCGTCGACCAGCACCGCGCGCAGCGGGTACACCTCCTCGTCGAACCGCACGCGCACCCTGGGATCCGCCTCGATGTAGGGCGTCCAGTTCGCGCCTTCCGGGCTCGTGGCCACGTAGAGATCGTCGCCCATCGCGACTCCCCAGATGTTGATCGAGTAAGGCTCGGCGGGCCGGGTCTCGAGCTGGAACGTGTCCGGCACCTGGCTCCATTGCGCCGGAGCCTCGCCCTCGGGCCCGGCGAGCTGGCCGCCCGGTATCGTGTAGAGCGGCTCGCCGCATCCCGCGACGACCAGCAGGCAGGCCGTTAGCAGTGCGAATCGGGTCATCGGAGGGTTCTCCCGTGTGCTCCGGAATGAAAGAGCGCCGTGCAACGCGCGCATGCTACCAGCCGCCGAGCCCTGGAATCCCCGCAGGCTTGCCCAACCCCCGCCACGGCCCAATAATCGACGGACTTCCCCCAGGGCACACGCTTCATGAACCGTTTCTCCCTGATCGCGGCCCTGGCCACGCTGGCCACCGCCGCCTGCTCTCCGGAGGAAGAACCGCCTTCCATGACCGTCGGCGACACGCCGACCTCCGCCCGCACTCCCGACGGCGCCTTCATAAGCTGGCGCGAACACCTGATCGACGATCCCGCCACCAGCGGCGTCCCCGTGAGCGGGAGCGACGGCCTGGGGATGGCGGACCTCGACGGGGACGGGTTCGAGGACGTGGTCTCCGTACACGAGTCCGACACGAGTTACGACGGCGAAGCCGACGGTCACGTGCGGATCGCCTTCGCGTCCGACGACCCGGACGTCTGGACGAACGTCACCCTCGCCGAAGGAGCCGAGGCGGCGGCCCCCGAGGACGTGGACATCGCCGACGTCAACGGCGACGGACACCCGGACGTCATCGTGGCGGCGGAACTCGCGCACCTGATCTACTTCCAGAACCCCGGGACCGACGTACGCACCACCGACTGGCCGCGCCTGATGCTGCCGATGACGCGGAACCGCGGCTCGTACATCCGCGTGTTCCTCGCGGACTTCGACGGCGACGGACGGCCCGAAGCCATCGCGCCCAACAAGGGCACGCAGAACCCGAGGCCCGAGGACTACGAGCGCCTGACGCCGATCTCCGTCTTTCACGCGACCGGCGACCCGCTCGCGCCCGACGGCTGGCGGGAAACCGTCCTCGGGAACTACAGCGTGCCGCACAACGCCCAGCCGGTGGACGTCGACGGCGACGGCGACCTCGACATCGTCGGCGGGATACGCGGCGGTCCGCGCATGGTCTGGTTCGAGAACACCGACGGGGACGTGGGCGACCTCGTCGAGCATCCCATCGACGTCGAAGGCGTCGCGGTGGCCGGCTTCCACCTCGCCCACGCCGACCTGAACGGCGACGGCAGGACCGACATCGTGACCGCGGCCCGGTTCGGTGAGCCGGGTTCCCGTCCCCTGGTCGGACCGTCGATGGGACTGGTCTGGCTCGCACAGCCGGCGACGCCGGACGCCCCCTGGACCGTGCACCGGATCGGAGATTTCGGCTCGGACAGCGTGACGGGCATCGCCCTGGCCGACATCGATGGCGACGGCGCGCTCGACGTGATGTCGGGAAGCTACAGCCTGGGACCGCGCGACGACGACGGCGACGTCACGGTGAACGATGCGCTGGGACGCCTCGGATGGTTCCGCAATCCCGGCGTCACCGACGGGGAGTGGACGCGACACGACATCTCGCGCCGCAAGCGCGGCATGTTCGACGATTTCGAACCGCGCGACCTCGACGGCGACGGCGACATCGACTTCGTCGGTACGCGCGGCAACAGCGCCCCCTATGACGGGGTGTTCTGGCTCGAGCAGGTACGGACCGAGGCGCCGGTGCCGGCGTTCACGCGGGCGCGCGCCGAGGACAGCCCGGAGATGCCGCTGCCGCCAGGCTGACGACGACCCTCAGGCGCGGGTTTCGGCCACCGCCGCGTCGACGACGGCGCGCAACGCCTGCGCTTCGTCGTCCCCCTCGACCCGGCGCAGGCGGAAGAGGTCGATCTGCCGGTCCGCCGACGTCCCGGTCCGGACGATGTCGCGGATGCGGGCCACTTCCTCGTCGCAGCCCAGGGCGCGGGCATCCTCGGCCACGTCGTGCAGGAGCGCGTCGAGGTGATCGTCGATGTCCACCCGGCCACCGCCACCGACATCGCCCAGGAACGCCAGCACGCCGTAACGCGCCGCGAGCCACCGGTTCTCGGCGATGATCTCCGTGGGAGGTTCGGCCGGCAGTCCCCCGTCCAGGTCCTGCCGCAGCAGCTTGCGGATCAGCGACGCGTAGAGCGCCGCGACCGCCACGGCGTCGTCGAGGCGGGTGCAGATGTCGCAGATCCTGAGCTCGACCGTCGGGTAGTTCGCCGAAGGACGCACGTCCCACCACAGTTCGCTGCCGTCGCCGATGAAGTCCAGCGCGCGGTAGTCCTCGACCAGCGTCTGGTAGTCGTGGTGTGAGAACAGCGGCGGCGGCAGGCTGGTGCGCGGCAGGGCGCCCATGATCGTCAGCCGGTACGACTTGAACCCCGTCTCGCGGCCGCCGTTGAACGGAGACGACCCGGACAGCGCGTGCAGCGTCGGCAGGTAGCGGCGCAGGGCGGTCATCACACGGATGCGCGAGTCCCGCGTCCCGAACCCGGCGTGGACGTGCATGCCCCCGACGATCAGGCGCCGCACGCTTTCCTGGAAGGTGATGGCGAAGCGCTCGTAGCGTTCCTTCGCCGTCGGGGCCTGCTCCCGCCAGTCGGCGAACGGGTGCATCGACGTGGCTAGGGCCACCGCGCCATGCCGCTCGGCCGCGTCGACCACGATGGAACGCGTCTCCGCCAGGGCGTCGCGCAGCTCGGCGATCGATGCACACACGCACGTGCTGGTCTCGACCTGCGAGCGCAGGAACTCGTGCGTGACGTGGTGGCGGCCGGCCGCCGCGGCGCAGGCGTCGAAGATCGCGGGATCGGGGTCCGCGATCAGGTCGCGCGAGTCGGGATCGACGAGGAAGAACTCTTCCTCGACGCCAAGAGTGATGGCAAGGTCGTCCGCGGTGGCCACCGGCGCGCTCCGATCAACGGTCCGGAGTATTGTAGACCGGCGGCGACGGACGCTTCGGCGGGACGCGTTTTTCGCCTGCTGGCGATCCTCGCCGAGACCGCGTGCCACCTCTCCGGAACGGTGGTATCTTCCGGGACGAAGGGCCAGAATGTGCGGCCCCTGATCGCGAGTGGGGCGAGCGGGGCAAGCGCCCCTGACACGTTCCCGACACGTCCCCGAGAGTAGGAGAGCGGCGGTGATCCTGGAAGACTGGTGGTACGGCGCGGCAGGTTTCTCCCTGCCGATCCTCGTCGTCTACGTCCTGCTGATGACGCACGTAACCATCGTCGGCGTCACCGTGTACCTGCACCGCTTCTCCGCGCACCGGGCGCTGGAACTGCACCCCGCCCTGCAGCACTTCTTCCGCTTCTGGCTCTGGCTGACGACCGGCATGATCACGAAGGAGTGGACGGCCATACACCGCAAGCACCACACCGCGGCGGACGTCGACGGCGACCCGCACAGCCCGCAGATCCACGGCCTGCGCGCCATTCTTTTCGAGGGCGCCGAGTTCTACCGCGCCGCCGCCACGCCGGAGACCCTCGAACGCTACGGGAAGGGGACGCCGGACGACTGGATCGAGAACCGGGTCTATACGCCCCACACGTCCCTCGGGGTCACGCTGCTCCTCTTCGTGAACCTCGCGCTGTTCGGGGTGCTGGGCCTCACCGTGTGGGCCGTGCAGATGCTCTGGATCCCCTTCTTCGCGGCGGGCGTCGTCAACGGCGTCGGCCACCGCCTCGGCTACCGCAATTTCGAGTGCCCCGACGCCGCGACCAACTTCGCGCCCTGGGGCATCCTGATCGGCGGCGAGGAGCTGCACAACAACCACCACACGTATCCCAACTCCGCGAAGCTGTCCGTCAAGCCGTGGGAGTTCGATCTCGGCTGGGCGTGGATACGGGTCTTCGAGCGCCTCGGCCTCGCCACGCCCCTCTCCACGGGCCCGGTGGTGGCACGGGTCGAGGGCAAGACTTCCATCGACATGGACACCACCTGGGCGGTGCTGAACGACCGGTTCCGCGTCATGTCGCGCTATGCCGAAGAAGTGGTCGCGCCGCTGGTCAAGCAGGAGTTCCGTCAGGCCGACGCGGCCACGCGGCGGCTGCTCAGGCGCTCGAAGCCGGTGCTGTGCCGTCACGACACCCTCGTCGACGACCGGCAGCGGCGACGCATCAGCGAGATCACGGGCGTGAGCCCGTCGCTGAAGACGATCTACGAGAAGCGGCTCGAACTCGTCGAGGTGTGGTCGAAACGCGGCCGCGGAGACGACCTGCTCGCGGCATTCCGGGATTGGTGCGGCGAAGCGGAAGCGACAGGCATCCAGGTGCTCAAGGAGTTCGTCGCCGACCTCAAGTCCTACAGCGTTCCGGCCACCGTACGGGCCTCCGCCCCCGCATAGGCCCCTACGAGCGCATCCGGTAGTCGTTGCGGCCGCCGGAGCGGTCCCCACCCCGCATGAGATAGAGCGTGCGTTCCGCCATGGCGACCTTCCGGGTAGCCCGCGGCGCCTGCTTCCTGGCGAGTTCCCGGTCGTAGACCGACGTGGTCGGCATGTAGCGCAACGTCATGCCGCGCCGCGGGCGGTCGGAGGTGTTCGGCTCGGAGGCGTGGGCCAGGAAGACACCGTGAAGGGAGACCTGCCCCGCCTCGAGCACGACGTCGCGCGCCTCGCCTTCGTCGTACTCCCCGGCCTCCAGCTCGAGCGGCAGGCTAAGGCCCTTCGCGCCGTTGAACCGGTGCGCCATGACGCGCTTGTCCCGGTGGGAGCCCGGGATCACGCGCAGGCAGCCGTTCTCCGTCGTCGACGCGTCGACCGCGATCCACACCGAGCACGTCGCCACCGGCCGGATCGGCCAGTACTCGCCGTCCTGGTGCCAGGGCGTACGCGTGCCGTGGCGGGCGGGCTTGGCGAAGAAGCTCGAGTTCCAGAGCGCAAAGTCCGGGCCGATGAGCTGCTCGACCATGTCGAGGATCTCGGGGATGCGCGCCACGTTCAGGAATCCGGTGTCGAAAGCGAGGAGCGCCGGGCAGTAGTCCACGAACTGCGGGTGGCGTTCGACCAGGCGGTCGTGGGCCGAGCGGATGTCGGCGAGCACCGGTTCCGGAACGCGATAGTCGGGAATGAGGTAGCCGTCGGTGCGGTAACGGTCGACCTGGTCAGACATCAGCATGGCTGGACCTCGACACGCAGGATCGCGACGAGTATAGCGTCCTGACGGTGGAGCGGACCGAGGACGGCTACCGCGGGTCCATCGCCGGCGCGCAGGGGGTCCGGAAGCTGGACCCGATCGTCGTCGAAGGCGACCGCTTCGTCTTCGAGTTCAAGCGGCGCATGGGCCGGCGCATCGTCAATCTGCGTTACGTGGGAGTCATCTCCGGAGATACCGTGGCCGGCCTCGTTCGCACCCGGTGGGGATGGTGGCCGTTCACCGGGGAGCGGAAGGAGTAGGAGCCGCGCGCGTCCGCTCGAGGATCGGCACCACGAAACGGAGGATCGACCGGGCGGCCGGGCAGAACGGTTCGCGCACATCGCCGGCCGGGCAACGCGACAGCACCGCATCGAGCGCGTCGGCTTCGCGACGGTCGATCGTCAGTCCATAGGCAAGACGGACGTCGACCACGCGTCCCGCGAACCAGCACCGGTTGGAGTCCGGCAGCCACTCCGAGGCGTCCCGCGCCCCCTTCGAGCGGTTGACCGAGGGCGTCGCCACCGTGAGGTTCCGCAGCTCTCTGGCGAACCTGCGGCGCGTGGCCGGGTCCGCCGCACAGAGGCCGCTGTCGTGGGCCTCGGAGAGGGCCACCACGTGCTCGATCTCGGTGTCGCGGGTCGATCCGAAGCTCGTGCACGTGTAGGGCCCGTAGAGATCGCCGAGTGCGGCGACGATCGCCTCTTCCACCGTCCGCGGGTAGCGGTAGTCGGACCGGTTGTAGGGGGCGCACCGAAACTCCGGCGCCACCACCAGGCCACGCCATCGCTCTTCCCCGTTGCCGGCCAGGGCGCAGCAGACCAACGCCCCGGCGAAGACACGCCGCACGCCACCGTCGTTGTCAGCCAATCATGACAACCACGTTGCGACATTCGCCCTATCCGACGCAAGCGCATTCGCACTTCGACAGAGCCGAACGAGCGTACTCTTACTCTCCCCACCAACGGGGCTGTCGCGTAACATGAGGCTGATGTCCCGCCTGAACGGCGGGTCTCCGTGTTCACAAGGAGAAAGAAACCATGACCGGTCTGCTGCGCCCGCTGGGCCTCGCGGCAATCGCCGCCATCGGCATCGCGGCCCACGCCGAAGTGGCGGGCAGCTGGGCCCTCACGAGCGAGGGGATGCGCGGCACGAACCACAGCGTGCTCACCATCGAGCGGACCGAAGACGGCTATCGGGGCACCCTCGAGGGGCAACGGGGCTCGCGCGAACTCCCCGCGATCACCGTGGACGGGGACAGCTTCTCCTTCGAGCTGACGATGCAGACGCGCATGGGAGACATCGATCTCGGCTACGCCGGCACTGTCACGGGGGACACCGTCTCCGGCACGATCGCAACGCCCATGGGCGAGCGGCCGTTCTCGGGGACTCGAAAGGAATAGGCCCCGACACCCACCGACCATTCTTGGCTTCGATGACCGACGAGCAGCCAGCCTCCCCCCGATGAGCACCTTCACCGACCTCCTGAGCGACCGCGCCGTCCGCGATCCCTACGAATACCTCGGTGCGCTCCGCGAGACCGCACCCGTCCACCGCGACGAAGCCCTCGGCGCGTGGCTCGTGCTCCGCTACGACGACGTGCGCGCGGCGTTCCGGGACCAGCGCCTGTCGTCCGACCGGGTCACCGGTTTCTTCGCCCGGCGCGAGGCAGCCGGCACGATGGCCGAAGTGCGCGCCACGGCCGACATCCTGACCCGCTGGATCGTCTTCGCCGACCCGCCGCGCCACACCCGGCTCCGGAAGCTCGCCGACTACGCGTTCCGGCCCAAGGCGGTGGAGCGCATGCGCGGGTGGATCACGGCGCTGGTGGACGAACTGGTCGACGAGGTGGGCGACGACGGGGGCGAGATCGACTTCGTCGAGCACTTCGCCCGGCCGCTGCCGGTCCGTGTCATCTGCAACCTGTTCGGCGTTCCGCCGGAGCACCGCGCGGACCTCACGCGCTGGTCGGACGACATGCTGACCCTGCTGTTCGGCGCCGTACACCTCCGCGACCGGCACGAACGCGCGGAGCGCGGCTTCCGCGAGTTCTCCGAGTTCCTGCACACGATCATCGCCGAGCGCCGCGCGCGGCCGCGCGACGACCTCGTGACCGATCTCATCGCCGCCCGGGAGCGCGGCGACGTCCTCGACGAGGAAGAGATCGTCGCGACCTGCATCCTGCTGCTGTTCGCCGGGCACGAGACGACCCGCAACCTCCTCGCGAACGGACTGAAGGCGATCCTGGAGTACCCGCGGGCGAAAGCGGCCCTGGCCGCGGACCCCGCGGCGATGCCGGCGGCGGTCGAGGAGATCCTGCGCTACGACGGACCCATGAAGGGCATGTGGCGCCAGGCCGCCGAGGCGATCGACTACGGCGGGGACCGGATCGAGCCGGGCGAGCGCGTGCTGCTGATGCAGGCTTCGGCCAACCGCGACCCGCGCCGCTTCACCGACCCCGACGGCTTCGACATCGCGCGTCCGTCCAACCGGCACGTGGGGTTCGGCTACTCGATCCACTACTGCCTGGGCGCGAACATCGCGCGGCTCGAGGGGGCGCTGGGCCTGGAGGCATTCCTGCGACGGTTCCCCGACGCGAGCCTCGCGACGGACCGTTTCGAGTGGGACCGCGTGGTGCTCAGCCGTTCGCTGAAGCGGCTGCGGGTTCGGCTGGGGGTGTCGGCGGCGTAATCCGGCCATCCGTGATCACCGCGCTGATCATGGCGCTGACCTTGAAGACCGTCGGGCAGGCCCCTGCTTCAAGGTGACGGATCGATCGAGGACGTACTCGAGTCTGAAGGAACACGGCACAGAGATGACGGGGAACTCAGGGCGTGGGGGAGCGCCTCAGCCACGCTCTCCCCGAACTCGAGATAGCTGTCGACCAAGTTGATTGAAAACCAACTCGAGGTCGTGCTCGGCTTCCCTCGAGAACTCAATCCGCCAGGCCATGAGCGCGGCGTTTCCTTGCCGCCGTTCGCCTGACGCGCGTTCCCATCACGTCGCTCCCGATGAAGTCTCTGTCCCGCCGGCGGGACGGCAGAAGTGTCAGGGGCCCCGGTTCGGCCTCTTCCCACTCCGTCTTGCACCGCAGAATCTCGATGCCCTGCCGCGCCACGGCACTCACGGTGGCGTAGCGGCCCGCGCGGACCCTTTTCCATCGGAAGCTTCGGCTGCTTCGTTACCTCCACCGCCGTTCCGATTGCTTCCGGCTGGAACGACCCTTGCCGGGTGGGACTTGCACCCACTGGGACCGTGCACCTTTGCACGGCGCACTGCAACATCCGGGCTAGCTAGTTCCTGTCCGGGAATGACGGCTGGGCGCGCGCCGACGTGACTCGACGCGACCGCGCATTGTCCCACGTCGAGTGCGGGATGGAGTGCAAGGCGGCCGATTCGAGCGGTTCGGCACGCTGGAGGCGGCTGTTGCGGGC
>JAJDVW010000165.1 GCA_022825925.1 Pseudomonadales bacterium
CCGCCCCGGCCGAGCCGCGGGCGGCCCCCGCACCCAACGCAGGCGAGGCGGCGGCCCGGCCGGAACCGACGACCGATGCACCGCCCCCGCCCCAACAGGCGGCGCCCGCCGACGCGCCGGGCGAACCCATGCCGTCCGTGCCAAAGCCCACCATAAACATCACCGGGCATCCCCTCGAGGCCATCGGGCAAGCCGTCTCGCCGCAGACGGCGGACGTGGACGCCGACGAACCGGCATCCCCCGGCTCGGCGGACGAGGAGGCGCCGGCCGACGACGAACGACCGCTGCCCGAGCCGCCCTTCGCCGCCGCCGACGAGCCCGCGGAACTTCCCCCGCAGACCGTCCCGGCGCTGGACGAAGAGGCGCCGGCCGACGACGCACAAGCGCAGCCGGAGCCCCCCATGGCCGGCGCCGACGAGTCCTCGGAACTCGCCCCACAGACCGTCCCGGAACCACCGGAAAGCGAGCCGGACGCCGACGATCCCGCCCAGTCGGCACCACCCGCGCTCGACGCCGAGCCCGTCGAACTCCCCTCCCAGACCGTCCCGGCGCTGGAGGAAGACGTGCCGCCCGACGACGAGCGAGGGCGGCCGGAGCCATCCATCGCCGGGGCCGACGCGCCCATCGAACTCCCCCCGGAGACGGCCTCCGCGACCCCGGAAGACACGCCGGACGCCGACGAGCCCGTGGAACTCCCCTCCCAGACCGTCCCGGAACTGGAGGAAGACGTGCCGTCCGACGACGAACGAGGGTGGCCGGAGCCATCCATCGCCGGGGTCGACGCGCCCATGGAACTTCCCCAGGGGACGCCCCCCCAGCCACCGGAAAACGCGCCCGCCGACGGTCCCGCCCAGCCGGCGCCACCCGTGTCCGGTGACGACGAGCCCCCGGAACTCCCCCCGCGGACCGTCCCGGAACCTCTGGAGAGCGAGCCGGACGCCGACGATCCCGCCCATTCGGCGCCGCCCGCGCTCGACGCCGACGAGCCCGTCGAGCTTCCGCCGCAGACCGTCCCCGCGGCGCCGGAAGGCGCACCGACCGACGACAACCCCACGGCGCAAGCACCCCTGGCCGGCATCGCCGAGCCCGTGGAACTCCCCGAGCAGACGGTCCCGGCGCCGCGGGACGGGGAGTTGGCCGACGACGATCCCGCGCCATCGGAGTCAACCACCGTCGGCGGCGAGGACGCCGTGGGACTTTCCTGGCACGCTGCTCCGGTGCCCCGGGAACGGCGCGAGCCCGCTGCCGCCACGGGGGATGTCGCGGGGGCCGGGGAGACCGGCGACGACGACATCGCCCTCGATGGCTCTCGCGGTTCTCCGGCGGCTCCCGCGCCGCGGCCATTGTTCGTGGTACGCGACGCCGACGCCTACTGGGTGGACGCCGGCGCCTACGCCCTGCGGGACCTCGCGACGCTCGTCGCGGGCCGGCTGGGCGACGCCACGGGCGAGCCCGTCACCGTCGCCGAGACGCCGGCCGGCGACGGCGGACGCCGGCACCGGGTGCGCATCGGCCCGTTCGCCACGCTGGACGCGCTGGCGCCGGTGGACGCAGCCCTCGCCCGGGCCGACGGCGGGCCGCTCCGCCTCTCCGGGGACGACCCGGCCGCTCCCGCGCCGGATGCCCTGCGGGTGGGCACGGATGCGGCACGATTCCTGCGCATAGGGCTCTACGAGGAGCGCGCCGCCGCGGCCCGGCTCGCCGACGGCCTGCGCCGGGTGACGGACCTGCCGGTACTCGTCTCCGAACTCGGCGAAGATGCGGACGCGCAGCCCACGTACCACCTCCGGATCGGCCCCGTTCCGCCCCCCGGCGACCCCGCCGCCCTGCTCGAGGCGGTGCGGCGCACCCGGGCAAGCCTCCGGGAAGGAGGCGGACCGTAGGGCACGCGGTGGCGTGGGCTTGGCGGTGCCGTCGGAAACACCCGGCGGTCCCGGTCAACCCTCGTCCGCCTCCTCGTCGCGGGCGCCGGCGGCCGTCCCGAGCAGCGGCGCAAGGAACTTCTCCATGGCTTCCCGAGACCTGCGCGGCAGCGCTTCCTCGGGTTCGCCGAGCGCCATGGCCCGGGCCATGGTGCGCATGTACGGAATTCGCAGGTCCAGGTCGCGTCCCGCAAAGGCGGCCTGTATCTGGTCCGACGCGACCAGGGTCGGCAGCGGCCGCGTCTCGTTGACGACCAGCGAAGCGCCGGAACCTTCGAGCACCTGCAGCCAGCGCATGCCCACCGACAGTCCGGCGGGCGTCGGCTCGAACAGGACCAGGTAGTTGCTCACGTACGGACGCAGCAGTCGCGCCAGCGGAGGCGAAACGCCGCGGACGAGAACGAGGTGGGCCTGCGTGGAGAGCGTCTGGAGCGCCCCCGGCAGCGCATCGTAGTTCACGGCGGCCCCCGACACGCGGTCGAACGGGTGGGCAACGAGACCGATGCGGGGCGACACCCGGGCCACCAGCCTGTCGAGCGCCTGATCGTCGCCGCGCTCGAGGGCCTGCGCGAAACCGCGCACCGGCTCGGTGTCGAAGGCGAGCGACAGCGCGCCGAAGTGCGCGTCGAGGTCCATGCACAGCACGTATCGCCCGAGTTCCTCCGCAACCCGGGCCAGCAGCGCGGTCACGGTGGTCGTGCCCATGCCGCTGCCCACCACGACCAGCACGCGCGTACCCTCGATGGTCGGGCGTTCGGCCGTTTCATCCTGCACGGCCCTGCTCTCCGAGAGCCCGCGGCGCAGCCCGCCCGCGTCGAGCGGTTTCGGGAGATAGAGGAACACCCCGCCCCGATAGAGTTCGTTCGCCAGCGCGACGTTGTTCTCGGAGCCCGTGGCCAGCACGACGGTGTCCGGCCGGCACACGCCGAGCAGACTCCCCACGTGGGCCATGGGGTTCTGTTCCCCATCGAGGTCCACCAGCACCACGTCCGGCGATACGGAACGCTGGTACACCCGCGCGGCCTCCCGCACGTTGCCCTTGCGCGCGTGCGCGCCCTCCTGCTGCGCCTGGCGAACGACCGCGAGGTTCTCGTTGTCGTTCACGAACGCTGCGAAGCTGTGCTCTGCCATGCCCTCGCCCTGGCCGTCCCGGGGAACCTCCGGCCGGTCAGCCGCCCCCGAGGAGGCCGCCCAGCACGCCGCCCTCGCCGCCGGAGCCGCCACCCTCGCCGCGCAGGCCGCCCACGGCCGACGCGGCCGCGGCCGCGTCGAGCGGGCCCTCCGCGTCTCGCCCGGCCTGCACCATCGCGTCCCGCGCCAACGCCACGGCGTCGCCCTGCGGCCCCGGGGCGGGCGTCTGACACGCGCACAGGAGCACGGACGCAAACGGCGCCAGCAACGTCAAGCGCTTCATCGACTTCATCATGCGCACCCCCACGGGTGTTGTCCGAGGCCATAGGGTACGCCAATGGCCGGGCATGGAACAGTCGCCTCGCCAAACCCGGCACCGTCAAGGATCACCCCAGTCTGCCCGAAGTCCCGCGGGCGACCAACGCACTCATTTCGTGCTTCGGGGTGGACGGCAGAACGCGGCCCATGAGCGTTTGGTACGATCACGTTCGTCCTGCAGGAGGCTGCGCGTATGGAGAGCCCTGCCAGCGCGCGCCGCCGGCGCATATCCGCCCGCACCAAGCTCGCCTTCTCCTCCGGGTCCCTGGAGCAGGCCATGGTCGGGGCGGCCGGCGTCGCCACGATGATCTATTACAATCAGGTGCTGGGCGTCTCCCCGGCGCTCTGCGGCACGGCGTTCCTGATCGCCAGCATCGTCGACGCAGTGTCGGATCCGCTCGTCGGCGCGCTGTCGGACAGCGTGCGGACGCGATGGGGCCGGCGGCACCCCTTCATGTTCCTCTCCGCTTTCCCCCTGGCGGTCTGCTTCTACCTGATGTACCAGCCGCCGGACGGGCTGTCCGAACAGGCGCTGTTCCTCTGGTTCACGGCGACCATGATCGGCGTCCGGCTCGCGAAGACCTTCTACGCCGTGCCGCACAGCGCGCTCGGCGCCGAACTGACCGACGACTACAACGAGCGCACGTCGGTCTGGGGCTGGAACTGGATCGTGGGGGTCGTGGGCGCCGTCGCGCTCGGTGTCTTCGTCATGTTCGTCGTCTTTCCCTCGACGCCCGACTACGCCAACGGCTTGCTGGATCCGGACCGCTACTGGTTCCTGGCGCTGTTCGGCGCGGTGTTCTGCTTCGGCGCCATCATGTTCTGCACGCTCGCGACGGCGGACCAGATCCCCTTCCTGCACGGCGAGCAGTCCCTGGCGGAGCGAACGGGCAACTACTACCGACGCTTCTTCCGCGACACGTTCGCGAACCTGCGCGCCCTGGTCGTGAACCCCTCCTACCTGTCCGTCTGCCTCTGCTGGCTGATCCTCGCCATCTCCGGGGGGGTGATCGAGATCGTGGCGACGTATACCTTCGTCTACGCCTTCGACTTCTCGACCGAACAGATCGCGCTGCGCGACATCGTGCGCGTGCCGGGCGTGCTCCTGGTCGTCGTGCTGGCGGCGTGGCTCACGCGGGTGATGGACAAGAAGTACACGGTCATCTCGATGATCGCGGTCACGACGTTCCTGGTCGGCCTGCCGTACTGCCTGCGGCTCATCGGATGGTTTCCGGAGAACGGCACCATCTGGCTGGTGATCGCCTTCTTCGGCATCTGGGGCCTCGGGTTCATCACCCTGCCCGTCGTCCCCGTCGTCATCGACTCGCAGCTCGTGGACGTGGCCGACGAGCACGAACTCGAGACGGGCAACCGCGCGGAGGGCATGATCTTCGCGGTCCGCACCTTCGCGATCAAGCTCACCCAGGGGCTCGGCGGACTGATCGGCGGGTTCGGCCTCGAGATCATCGGTTTCCCCGACGACGCGGCGACGCAGGGCGTGTCCGCCGAAGTCATCGACGGCCTGCTCTTCATGATGGGCCCGCTGTACTACATCATCGTGTACGGGGGACTGGGGTTCGCCTTCATGTACCGCATCGACAAGCAGCGGCACGAGGAAATTCTGCAGGCGCTCGAGACGCGGCGGGCGGCGCGATAAGGGCCCCGAGAGGGCTCGGGCAGGGGCCCCGGAAAAGCCCCTTCGTCAGGCGGTACGGCGCGCGAGCACGTCGTGGAGTCCGGCCAGGAAGGGCGTCGCGCCCATGCCGTCCGCATTCCCCTCCCGCCGCATCTTGCCTTCGGCCATCGCCGCCTCCACGGCCTTCTGCGCCGCGGCCGCGCCGTCGGGATTCCCTTCGAAGACGGTGCGCGCCAGGGGGACAACGGTGTCATAGTCCGCGACGATCGTCGCGTCGGCGTCCTCGATCACTCCGTGACCCACTTCCACTTTCCCGCCGGCGATGCGAAAATACCAGCCCGTGATGCCGTCAGCTTCCGTGACGATGTCATTGGGTGCGTTCGTGAACTTCTCGCAGAATGCCGTCGTGATATCGCTGATGTCGTGTTCAGCGCATTGTGATTCTATGTAGTCGCGGGCGACACCGACCCACGCGGCACTGCAGAACGGATACTTTTCCATCGCGCGAACTCCCGTAGAACCCCCTCCCTCAACAAGAATCAGTCTACTATGTCCGCACAACCACAGACCGTCCATGTCCAATATCCACTGCGGGAGCGCCGCAAGCAGCGCACCCGGGCCGCGCTGATCGACGCCGCCATCGGCCTTTTCTCCACGAAGGGGTACGACGACACCACGCTCGAGGAAGTCGCCGATCACGCCGGTCTGCACGTACAGACCCTGTACCGGCACTTCCCGTCGAAACCCGAACTCGCGATCGCCGTCGACCGGCGCCAGATCGAGGAGTTCCGCCAGGCGATCGAGGATCCGGCGCGGACCAGCGACACCTTCGAGTTCTGGCGCGGGCAGATCGTGTTCAACACCACGCAGCTGGAGCAGGAAGCCGGCGGGCTCTCGAACTTCCGCGAGCTGCTCCGGCAGCAGCACCACTCGCCGTCGATCGCCCTGCGGCTGCACACGCTGAACGACGAGTACGAGGACCTGCTCACGGCCTCCCTGGCAAGGGACTTCCGCATGGATCCGGTCGGCGACCGATTGCCGAGGCTGGTCGCCTGCATGCTCGTCGCCGGCAACCGGCACGTCGTGAACCGATGGGCGCAAGAAGGGGCGTTCGAACTCGCCGCCGAACTCGTGGCGGTGGCCGACTACGTGGCAAGCCTGTTCCGGCACCACGTCGTCGCGGCCGATACGCCGGCGAACGCCGCCGGCGGATAGCCGGACGCACGGGCTACCGGCGCTGACCCCGGCAGCCGCCGACGGCGCCGCGTCGCCGTCGGACATCCTCCGGTTCTGGTTCGAGGACGCCTGGAGCGACCCCGTCGCGGCCGCCGCGCGCTCGGAGTTCTGGTACGGCGCCGCCGAGGCGCTCGACGGCACCATCCGGGAACGTTTCGGGGCCGCTTTGCAGGCCGCCGCTTCCGGGGCGCTACGAGTTTGGGAAGCGACTCCCGAGGGCGCCGTGGCCGTCGTCGTCCTGCTCGACCAGTTCTCCCGACACTGCCACCGCGACACCGCCGACGCGTTCGCGAACGACCAGGCGGCGCTCCGGTCCGCCAAGCGCGCCATCGCGGCAGGTCTCGACGCCGCGCTGCCTCCCCCGGGCCGTATCTTCCTGCTGCACCCGTTCCATCACAGCGAGTCGCTCGTCGAGCAGGAACGGTACGTGGACGCCGTCAACAACCTCGTCCACACGGTCGCGCCGGCGTGGCGCACGTTCGCCGGGAGCTTCGTCCGTTACGCCGTCCACCACCGGGACGTCATCGCGCGCTTCGGCCGCTTCCCGCACCGCAACGAGGCCCTCGGCCGCACGGACACCGCCGCCGAGCGGGACTACCTCGCCGCCACCGGCGGCAAGCCGTCCCCGGACTGAAGCCGCCCCCGCCGCCATGATCGAAAGGGGCGCCGGGCGGCCCGGCCCGCGCACCGCCTTTTCGTGTATCTTCTCCGACGAGCCGCAAGACCATGCTCTGGGTCGTCGACAAGAAGGTGATCCGGCACACGATCGATGCCGGTACGGCGTTGGTGGAGGTGCCGATCCGGATCCGCTTCGAGTACTGCCTGCGCGACGAACGTTTCGTCGAGGGCACGCTCAAGCGGGATTTCCTGTACAACCGGCCGGAGCTGCTGCGTCGGTTCCCGCGATTGCAGGAGCGCTCTCTCGACGCGGAGATCGAGGGCACCGTGGACCGGACCATCGTCGAGCACCTGATGTTCGCCGGGTACGCGGAGGGTCAAGTGCGGTTGTTCCCGAGCGAGGTGGACGACGCGGCCGGGGACGCCGGCGATACGCCGGCGCCGGAGATCATCATGCCGCACGGAACGCACGGAAGAAGAAGGGAGGACTGATGGGGCTCTACGCAAGACACGTGCTGCCGAGGCTCATCGACCTGGCGTGCGGGCAGGAACCGATGGCGAAGGTCCGGGGGGCCTACGTGTCCCGCGCGCGCGGCCGGGTGCTCGAGATCGGCTTCGGCACGGGACACAACCTCGCCCACTACGCCACCGGCGAGGACGCGCCGGACTCGCTGTTCGCCCTGGAGCCCGCCACGGACATCGCCGAGCGCGCCCGCGAACGCCTCGCCGCCACGCCCCTCCCCGTCGAGGTGTCGAACGCCTCCGCGGAGGACATTCCAGCCGAGGACGGCACGTTCGACACCGTGGTCTCGACCTGGACGCTCTGCTCCGTCCCCAACGTCTATCGCTGCCTCGCCGAACTGCGGCGCGTGCTGAAGCCCCGGGGGCGGCTGATCTTCGCCGAACACGGCGCGAGCCCCGAGCCGGCGATCCAGCGCTGGCAGCGGCGCATCGAACCGGCATGGAAGGTCATCGGGGGCGGCTGTCACCTGTCGCGCCCCGCCGACACGCTCATCGCGAACGCCGGTTTCCGCATCGACGAACTCGAGACCGGCTACCTGCCCGGACCGAAACTCGCGACGTTCACCTATCGAGGCGTGGCCGCGCCCCGGTGATCTCCCGGGTCCTCGTGGCGAACCGCGGCGAGATCGCGGTCCGCCTGATGCGCGGCGTTGCCGAGTACGGGGCCGAGAGCGTCGCCGTCTACTCGGACGAGGACGCCGCGGCGCTGCACGTCCGGGCCGGCGACGACGCCGTGGCGCTCGACGGGGCGGGAGCGGCGGCCTACCTCGACGGCGCCCGCCTGATCGACATCGCGCGGCGCACCGGCTGCGACGCACTGCATCCCGGCTACGGGTTCCTCAGCGAGAACGCCTCCTTCGCGGGTGCCTGCGCGGCCGCCGGCCTCGTGTTCGTCGGCCCGGACCCGAGCGTGCTCGAACGGTTCGGTGACAAGGCGGCCGCGCGGCGGGCGGCGACGGACGCCGGCGTCGCCGTACTGCCCGGTACGGACGCCGACACGGACCTCGACACGGCGCGGGCGTTCTTCGACCACCACGGCCCCCTCATGGTCAAGGCGGTCGCCGGCGGCGGGGGACGGGGGATCCGCGCGGTCACGGACGCCGATGCCCTGCCGGCGGCGTTCGAGCGCTGCCGCTCCGAGGCGAGCGCCGCCTTCGGCAGCGGGGCGCTGTATGTCGAGAAACTCGTGGCGCGCGCCCGCCACGTCGAAGTGCAGGTACTCGGCGACGGAGCCCATGCCGTGCACCTCGGGGAGCGGGACTGCAGCATCCAGCGGCGCAACCAGAAGCTCATCGAGTTCGCGCCCTCGCCCGGCCTGCCGGCGGCCGTGCGCGAGCGCATCTGCGACGCGGCCGTCCGTCTCGCCGAGAGCGTCGGCTACCGCAACGCGGGCACGTTCGAGTTCCTCGTCGACTGCGATCCCCTGGACGCGGACTCCGCGTTCGCGTTCATGGAGGCGAACGCCCGTCTGCAGGTGGAGCACACGGTCACGGAGGAGGTCACCGGCGTCGACCTCGTCCTCGCCCAGCTCGAACTCGCGGCCGGCCGCTCCCTCGAGGAGATCGGTCTGGCGGACCCGCCGGCCCCGCGCGGTCACGCGGTCCAGTTGCGCGTCAACCTCGAACGCATGACGGAGGATGGCGGCGTGCTGCCGTCCGGCGGCACGCTCACGGCATTCGATCCCTACGACTACACCGTCCTCGCCGGCACGCAGGGCGCCCAGAACCACCGCAAGACGGACCGCCTGATCGACATCGCCGAGGGCGGGCGCATGCCGGTGGTGCTGTTCGCCGAGGGCGGCGGCGGCCGGCCCGGCGACACCGACATGGTCGGCAGCGGCGGCGGCCGCACGTTCTCGCGCTTCGCGCAGCTCTCGGCCCTCGTCCCCATGGTCGGCATCGTTTCGGGACGCTGCTTCGCCGGCAACGCGTCCCTGCTCGGCTGCTGCGACGTCATCGTCGCAACCGCCGACACCAACCTCGGCATGGGGGGACCCGCCATGATCGAGGGCGGCGGTCTCGGCGTGTTCGCGCCGGAGGACATCGGGCCCATGGCGGTCCAGCGCCCCAACGGCGTCGTCGATCTCGCCGTCGCCGACGAGGCGGGCGCCGTGGCCGCCGCGAAGCGCTACCTGGCCTACTTCCAGGGAGCGCTACCCGAGTGGACCGCGCCGGATCAGAGGCGGATGCGGCGCATCGTTCCGGAGAACCGCCTGCGGGTGTACGAGATCCGGGAGGTCATCGAGACCCTGGCCGACGCCGGCTCCGTGCTCGAGCTGCGCAGGGACTTCGGCGACGGCATGGTCACGGCGCTCGTCCGGATCGAGGGCCGCAGCGTCGGCGTGATCGCCAACAACCCGAAGCACCTCGGCGGCGCCATCGACTCGGACGGGGCGGACAAGGGCGCCCGCTTCATGCAGGTCTGCGACGCGTTCGACATCCCGATCCTGTACCTCTGCGACACCCCGGGGATCATGGTCGGGCCCGAGATCGAGCACACGGCGCTCGTGCGCCACTCGAGCCGCATGTTCGTCGTCGGCGCGAACCTCTCCGTGCCGTTCTTCACCGTGATCGTGCGCAAGGCCTACGGCCTCGGCGCCATCGCGATGGCGGGCGGGTCGTACAAGGCGCCGTTCTTCTCCGTCGCGTGGCCCACCGGCGAGTTCGGCGGCATGGGCCTCGAGGGCTCCGTGAAGCTCGGCTTCCGCAAGGACCTCGAGGCCATCGAGGACCCGGAGGAGCGGCGCAAGGCCTACGAGACCATGGTGGCCCGTGCCTACGAGCAGGGGAAGGCCCTCAACCAGGCCTCCCACTTCGGCATCGACGACACCATCGACCCGGCGGACACCCGCTGGTGGCTCGCGAACCTCCTCGCCTCCATTCGCTCCACACCTCGCTCCACGCCGCGCAGCGGCAAGAAACGCCCGGCGATCGACGCGTGGTGAGCGGCGCGGACACCCCGGCGCTGGCCGGCCTGCGCGTGCTCGATCTATCGGGCACGGTCGCGACCGGCTACTGCGGCAAGCTGTTCGCCGACCACGGCGCGGAAGTGATCGACATCGAGCCGCCGGGGCGGGGGTTCCCGACGCGGCAACTCCCGCCCTTCGTCCCTGGCGTGGAGCCGCCGGAAGACAGCGCGTTGCACGCCTGGCTCAGCGCCAACAAGCAGAGCGTGGAAGCCGACCTCGGGACCGCCGAGGGTCGCGCTGGCGTGCTCCGGCTTGCGCGCGGCGCCGACCTCGTTCTCGAGGGGGAGAAACCGGGGACCCTGCAGTCGCTCGGTCTCGACCTCCCGGCATTCGCGGCCGTGTCCCCCGACATCGTCTTGGTCTCCGTCACCTGGTTCGGGCAGTCCGGTCCCTACCGGGACTACGCGGGCTCGGACAACGTGGTGCAGGCGCTGGTCGGGCTGGTGCGCGGCATCGGCGAGCCGGACGGCGCCCCCTGCACGCCTTCCGGCCACCACGCGCAGATCATCGCCGGACTGACGGCCTACATCGGCGCGCTCGGCCAGGCGGTCGCGCGCGAGGCGGGCAACGCCGCCGGACCCGCGCACCTCGACGCCAGCATCCTCGAGGCGAACGTGTGCTTCACCGACGTCGGCGCGGTCGCCGGGCACGGCGGGCGCGTCGGCCCGGGGCGGCGCCTGGGCGTGAACCGGTTCCCGCCGACGTATCCGCTCGGCATCTTCGCCTGCCGCGACGGCTGGTTGGGCGTCACCGCATTGACGCCCGCGCAATGGCACGCGTTCTGCCGGCTCGTCGGCATCGAGCACCTCGCGGACGAGCCGCGCTACCAGACCAGTGCGGGACGCCTGCGGGACGCCGACCTGATGGAGCCCCTGATCGTCGAACGGGTCGCGGACCGCTCGGCGCGGGAACTCTTCGAACGCGGCCAGGAGATGCGTATCCCGCTCGCGTTCGTGCCGACGATGGAGCAGGTCTTCGAAGTCGACCAGTTCGTGGAGCGCGGCGCATTCGCACCGATCAGACACCCCGACCAGGGCGCCTATCCGGCCCCCGTCACGCCGTTCCGGCTGTTCGGCACGCCCGGGGCCGCCGGTGGCGCCGCGCCGCGGCTCGGGGCTTCGACGCGGAAGCTGCTCGACGGCGACGGGGAGCGGACCAACGCCGACCCGCCACGGCGGCGACAGGGAGGCACCCCGCCCAGGCCGGGAGTGCGCGAGCGCCTCCTGGCCGGGGTCCGCGTCGTCGACCTCTCGATGGGCTGGGCCGGACCGCTTGCCGCCCGGCACCTGGCGGACATGGGCGCGGAAGTCATCAAGGTGGAGAGCTGCGCGCGCTTCGACTGGTGGCGCGGGTGGGAGGCCACCCGGAAGTGGATCGACGGGGGCGGCGCCGAGAAATCCGTGGCGTTCAACACGGTGAACCGCAACAAGCGGGGGATCACCCTCGATCTCGCGAAGCCCCGCGGCAACGCGCTCCTGAAGCGCCTCGTGGCCGAGTCCGACGTCGTGGTCGAGAACTACTCCGCGGGAGTACTGCCGAAACTGGGGCTCTCCTACGAAGTCCTGCGGGAGGTCAACCCGCAACTCGTCATGATCTCGATGCCCGCGTTCGGCACGAACGGTCCCTGGCGCGGGTATCGGGCCTACGGCTCCACCGTCGAACAGGCCTCCGGCATCCCGCACCTGTCCGGGCGCCCGGAATGGAAGCCGACCATGGTCCACGTCGCGTACGGCGACGCCACCGGCGGCCTGAACGGCGCCGCCGCGCTCGTCACGGCGTTGCGGCACAGGCACCGCACCGGGGAAGGCCAGTACCTGGACCTGTCCCAGGCGGAGTGCCTGTTCCCCCTGGGTGTGCACGGCATCCTCGCCCAGTCGGCGACCGGGTCGCCCCCGGAACGCCTGGGGAACCGGTCTTCGATGCACGCGCCCCACGGCGTGTTTCCCTGCGCCGGAGACGACGAGTGGATCGTGATCCAGGTCCTGAACGAGGGACAGTGGGCCGGGCTACGGTCACTCGTCGGCGCCGGGCTCACCGGCTTCGCCGGCATCGAGGACCGTCTGCGCCGCGTGGATGCCCTCGAAGACGCGCTGTCCGCGTGGACGCGGTCGCACGAGCCGCGGGCACTGATGGCCCTCCTGCAGGACCACGGCATCCCGGCCGGTCATGTCCGCGCGGCCCTCGAACTCGTCACCGACCCCCAACTGGCCGCGCGGGAGTTCTGGCCGGTGCTGGAGCGAGACCATGTCGGAGCGCAGCCGCATCCGTCGCCGCCCTACCGGACGGCCTCGGCCCCGTTCGGCATCGAGCGGCCCGCACCGACCCTCGGCCAGCACAACCACGAGGTGCTCACCACGCTCCTCGGGCTCGACGACGCCGCAATCGCCGCGCTCGAAGGCGCAGGGATCATCGGAACGAAACCCGTCCTCGAATGAGGGCTACCGGGCCGCCGGCGGTTCGAGGTCAATGAGTCGATGACGCGGTCCACGCAGGTGGTCCTCGGCCCATCGGCGCACATCGGCGTCGTGGGTGAACAGGATCACCTGGGTCTCCCCGGCAATGGCCAGCAGGGTGTCGAGTACGGCCACCGCACGCGTCGCGTCGCATCCGCTCAGGGCATCGTCCAGCAGGAGGGGACAGGCTTCCTGCGGCTTCGTGAGGTGCCGCGCGAGCGCCAGCCGCAGCAGCAGGTATACCTGCTCGGCGGTGCCGTGGGAGAGGAGGTCGGCGCTCCGGAAGCGTCCGTCGGGCCCCTGCACTTCCACCGCGAGGGACGCTGGGTCGACGCGGCAGTCCACGTAACGCCCACCCGTCACCCCGGGCAGCCAGGCGAGCACCGTCTCGCGCAGCACCTGGGCGACATCGCGGTGCACCCGGAGCTCCGCGGCCGCGAGAAAGTCCATCGTCGTCGCGAGGGTCGCGTCGAGGCGCTCGATCTCGCCCTGGCGGCGCTCGGCCTGGGCGAGGCGCTCCTCCGCGTCCGCCACGTCCGGCAGGTTGCGCTCCCGCTCCTCCAGCGCGCCGAGTTCCCGCTCCAGGGCCTCCCGCTGCCGTCGTTCGAGCCGTTCGAGTGACTCCGCCGTGTCTCCCGGGTCCGCCGCTCCCGACACGACTCCGTGTGCCGCCGCTTCCGCCTGCAGCCGCTCGGTCGCAGCGGTCCACTCCTCGAGCGTCCGGTCCTCCAGCAGTCGCCGCAACTCGGACCACGCCGACTGCTCCTCCTCGTACCGCCCGAGCCGGCGGTGGCGGCGGGCCTGCCAGTCGTACAGGCCATCCAAGAGCGCCGCCGGCGGCCCGCCCTCGAGTCCGGCATCCGCCGCGGCGCGCCGCAGCACGCTCTCCGCCTCTTCCAGGCGACGCTGCGCCCGCGCGAACTCCTCTTCCTCCTTTCGACGCCGCGGAAGCTCCGCGGCGATTCCGGCGCGGCCCGCCTCCAGCGGCCGTATCCGGCCGGCGCCCCGCCAGACGAACGCCCACGCCAGCATCCCGAGACCCAGGACCGCGACCGGCCAGCCGAGCATGACGGAGTAGCCGGCGCCCGTGGCAAGCCCCGCGACGATGCCGATCCCGCCGGCGCCCGACAGCCAGGCCCGCATGCCGCGCACGCGCTCCGCAACGGTATCGAGTCTCGCCTCCACGTCGGCCAGGCGCCCTTCGAGTTCCTCGACATCCTCCCCCGCGAGCGGCTTCGGCATCGGTTGCGCCTCCCAGGTCGCGACGGCAACCGCCACGCGGTCCGCGAGTTCCGGGTCGTCGAAGAGGCGGGGCTGTCCCGACTCGAAACGCCGCGACAGTGCACGGATGCGCGCCAGTCTCTCTCCGGACTCGTGCGCCCTGACCGCGAGCAGTCGCGCCCGCGTGGCTCGCAGCATCTCTTCGCGCGCGGTGAGCTGGGCGCGTTTGCGCTGGTACGCATCACGAGCACCGCGGGCACCGTCGAGTTCCCCGCGCGCCGCCTCGACCTCGTGACGCGATTGCACGAGCGGTCTCGTCCGCGCGCGCTCGGAGCCTACATGCTCGCTCCGGAAACCTTTCAGGGTCGCCAGTGCCCGAGCCGCCGTCGCGTCCGCGCCCGCCGTGGCGGCAGCGGCCTGCAACGCGCCCTGCAGGGCTCCGGCGTCCTCGCGGACGGCGAGCATCTGGGCCTGCCGGACGCATGCCGTGTGCAGGAACGAGCGGCGATCAAGACCCAGCCAGCGTGAGCCGTCGGGCGCGCCTTCGAAGACGATCTCGTTCGAGTAGTCCCGCCCCGCCAGTTCCGCGTCCCGCGCGCTGCTGTCGACCCCCCCGGCAAGGTCGTGGCGCAACGCGACGCGGCGCCCGTCCGCCAGCGCCAGCCGGACGCCGACCTCCCAGGCGCCGTTGGCGTCCCAGGGACGGTGGCGTTGCTCGAACCGGGCATCCGCCCTGATGGCCCTTCCCTTGCCGCGCCGGATGCCGCACAGCCCCGCGTAAAGGGCCGCATGCCAGGTCGACTTGCCCGCCTCGTTGGGGCCGAACACGACGTTCAGGCCGGGGACCAGGGCAAGCGATGCGTCCCGGAACGGGCCGAACGCGTATGCCTCGACGGATTCGAACCGCATCAGAGCACGTCGAGATCGTCGCGACCGTCGAGGGCGCGCAGGCCCGCGATCAGCACGCGCCGTTGCTCGTCCTCCGGCAGGTCCGAGTCGAGCACATCGCCCACGAACGCTCCGCGGACGGTGTGCTCCTCGCGAATCGCGGCCAGGTCGTAACCGGAGCGCAGGTCTCCCAGCCGCACCTGCACGGCGTCGAACGTCCCGAGCAGGACATGGCGCAGATCGTCCTCGCGCAGGTCCACTTCCGGCGCAAGCTCCCCGCCCACCGTGAGCCGCGCGATCCCCGAGCGCCCGCCCGCCAGCCCCTGCAGCCGGTCCCGGATCTCCTGACTCGAGCCGCACCCGCCGACATCGAGGACCAGGTCGTGTACGTCTGTCTGCGCCACGACGCGGCGTTCGCGGGTGACCGAGCCGTCCGCCGCGACCCGCGCGACCACGGCCCCGCGCAGCCCGTCTTCCCCGAAGGCGAGGGGATCCGGATTGCCGGGATAGGTATGGCGTTCCGCGTCCCTGGGCCGATGGTAGTGCCCCAGGAAGGCGTGCGAGAGACCTGCCGCTTCGATGGCCTCGGCATTGAAGGCGGCGTGGGGCTCCTTGCCCGCGCCCTGTTCCGAGAACCAGGAGCGTTCGGCGCCGTGGAACAGCGCGATGTGGGCTTCCGGTCCGTCCGCCCGGAAGCCCTCCAGGAAATCGTCCGTGTTGGCGGGGGCGAGATGCGCGCCGCCCCAGAGCGTCAGCCCCGCCCGCAGCGGCACCGGCACGAGTCGCGGTTCCCGGAAGACATGCACGTTCGGGCTCCAGTCGTTCCGCGCGTAGACGCTCTCTGGCCCGTACCAGTCGTGGTTGCCGGGCGCGATGTAGACGGGAAGGGGGTCGAGGCTCTGAAACGTTGCGCGAAGGAACTCCGCGGTGTCGCGCGTCACCCGGTCGTGTTCGTAAAGGTCGCCGCCGCAGAAGAGTGCATCCGCGTCCGCTTCGCGCGCTAGCGCGGCGATCCGGACCAGCACGTCGCGCAGCGACTGTCGCCGCTGCCGCGCGACGGCGCTCGTCGCCCCCGCCCACGCCAAGCTCGCGTCGAGGTGGAGATCGGCGAAGTGGACGATTCGGGTCGCGGGCGGCGTGGCTGCCATCGGGCCGTCATTATGCGCCGAGGCGCGCCCGGGTTCAGCACGTCACTCCAGCGTCAACGGCTCGTGCGTGACGACGGGACGGCGCAGCCGGATCGCCGGCAGCCAGGGCGTCGCCGGCCCCCGCACCCACCAGTCTCCCGTACGCGCCTTCTCCTCCGGCGTCGTGAAGCGGTACGGATACCGGAGGATGCGCACGTAGGTGGGCCGGGCGCCGTCGAACGGGTCTGTCAGGAGCCCGATCACGGCCGGCCGCGCTTCGAGCAACGCGAACGCGAGGTCGTACGTCCACGGCGCGCGCTCGGGCGTGGTGAGCGCGGCGAACCACATCTGCCAGTCGAGCCGCGGCTGGTGCGGCGTCGCCCATCCCGGCGCCCGCGACGGGTCCCCGGGCTTGAACGGAAAGCCGTACGCAGACCACCTCTCGCCGTCCGGCGATCCCTCGACCACGAGTTCGTCGCGCCGCGTCGTCATCACGGCGAAGAGCCCGTACGGGTTCGCCAGGCGCAGCGGCCGTACGATCTGCGTGAGTCCGGACCCGAACCACGGCTGCCTTGCGACGGACTCCACCGTGACCGCGATGCCGAGGACCATGAGGCAGCCTGCGGCGACCCTCGCGGCGGTGCGCCCGCCGACGGGCCGCACGCCACGAAACCAGCCAGGCAGCAGCCGGTCGTCCAGCAGCGCGACGCAGAGCACGACCGTCAGCACGTTGAAGAAGTTGTAGTTGCCGGTCGCGAAGATGAGCAGTTCGAGCAGTACGAAGGCCGCCGCCGCGACGAGTCGCGGGTTGCGCGGCAGGATCACGCAGAACGGCAGCACCAGTTCGATGAAGAGCGTGGCAGTCACCGCCCACTCGAGCAGGACGGGAGGCGAGTGATGCGCGTACCAGGCGAGCGCGGTGGGCAGCGGCTGCGTCTCGAAGTGGTACCCGAGCGCCGTCCCGTCCGCCCACGTGGGATCCCCGCTCGCAAGCTTCACGAAGCCGGACAGGAACATGAAGCGGAAGAGCACAAGGCGCGTCAGCCAGACACCCGCGGCCGGCGCACGGGCGAGTATGGCGGCGACGACGAAACACTCGATGAGCAGGATGTCCCACTGGTAGGACAGGAACACCTGGCCGGCGCCCAGCAGCGAGAGGTAGCACGCGTACGCGACCAGGGCCGCAACGCAGCGCCAGCGCCCGCTCAGCGCCACGAGCGTCGCGGCGGTGCCGATGGCGCACACGACCTGCAGCGCAGGACCCGACGCATCGATCCAGAAGAACGTCGGCAGGAGCCAGTAGCGCTCCAGGCCGCGGGCGTCCCGCACGGCGTCCAGGTACTCGCCGGCCGGCAGGACGCCCCCGGGGCCGGCGAGACCATCGATCTGCCACCAGAGCGAGACGAAGGCCACCAACCCGCACAGCGCGATGCCGCGTATGACGACATCGGCGGTGATCGCATACTCGGCGCGGACCAGCCGGCCGCCGAACAGGACCCGGGAGACCCCCAGGGCTGATCCGCGATGCCGCGCCGTCCACCGGTACGCGGCCTCCGCCAGGGCCGCGAAGCCCGGCAGGCGGCGATAGAGCGCCCGCCAGAGGCCCGCGCCGCCCGCCGCCAGCGTACGGAACGCGGCGTCGGCGCCCCGGGAGCGCCCCGAGTCGGAGAAGAGCCAGATGGTCGCGGCGAATTCGCCCGCACCGATGTCGTCGTATTCGGAGGCGACCTCCCGATAGGGCCGGTACTCCACGGCGTCCCCGGTCGCCGATGCCGCGTAGGCCACCATGTAGCGGCAGAACGCACAGTCTCCGTCGTAGACGAGGCGCGGCTTCATGGGCGAAGATCATAGCCCCGGAGGCGCCCGCCGCCGGATTCACCGGCCCCCGAGAGGAGAAGCACGATCGCCGCACCGCTGACCGACATCCGCGTCATCGACGCCACGACCCGGTGGGGAGAGATGGCCGGACGCATACTCGCCGAACTCGGCGCGGAAGTGATCAAGGTCGAGCCTCCCGGAGGCTGCGAGAGCCGCGCCCTGCCACCTTTCGCCGGCGACGAGTCCCTCTATTGGACCGCACTCGGGGTCGGCAAGCGCAGCGTCGTGGCGGAGGATCCGACGGTCTTCCTCGACGACGCGGACGTGTTCGTGGAGTCCCGCCGCACTCCGGGAATCGACGAGCGCTTCCCGCACGTGGTCCACGCCTCCGTGACCCCGTTCGGCACGAGCGGCCCCTACGCCGATCTGCCCGCGACGGAGCTGACCGTCGAGGCCGCCGGCGGCCTGGTCGGGCTGCAGGGCAATGCCGACCGCCCGCCCGTGCCGATGGGCGCCATGCCCCAGGCCGCGTTCCATGCCGGGGCGCAGACCGCCGCCGACATCGTCGTGGCGCTCCATGAACGGCGCACCTCGGGCCTCGGCCAGCATCTCGACGTATCGGCCCAGGCCGCGGTCGTTTGGACACTGATGAGCGCCACCGGCTATCCGCCCAATGCGGGGACGAATCCGCCGGGCACCAGCGAGTTCCGCGGCACCCGTCCGGAGCCGGTCGCGCCGGGGCTCAAGCTGCCCTACGTCGTTCCCTGCGCCAACGGCCATGTCCTCCTGTTCTTCCAGATGCCCATCCTCGGCGAACGGACGCTGCACCACCTCGTCCGCTGGGTGGAGGACGACGGCGCCGACGTCCCGGCGGACGCCCGCGGAAGGGACTTCCACCGGTGGCTCACGGAGCTTCGCGAAGGGGGCCTCGATGCCGAGTTGGTCGCCGCGACCGTCGAGTCGTGCCGCGCTTTCGTGCGCGGCAAGACCAAGCGGCAACTGCAGGCGTTCTCCGCGCGGCACGGGCTCACCATCGCCCCGGTCCAGGACATCGCGGACCTCATCGACGACCCGCATCTCGAAGCCCGCGAGTTCTGGACCGACATCGAGGGCCGGAAGCACCCGGGCGCCTTCGCGAAACTGTCCCGGACGCCGCTCTCCTCCGGGCCGGCGGCGCCCCGGCTCGGAGAAATGACCCGGCCGAAACCGCGCCCCCGCCCCGTGGCCGGCGGGCCCCCGCCAGGCTCCGCATTCGCCGGACTCAAGGTCGCCGACTTCAGTTGGGTCGGCGTCGGACCGATGATCGGCAAGGCCCTCGCCGACCACGGCGCCACCGTGGTGCGCATCGAGTCGCCCGACCGGCTCGACCTGCTGCGGACGAGGCCGCCGTTCAAGGACAACCTCCCCGGGCCGAACCGCACCCAGTTCTTCGCCAATTTCAACAGCTCCAAGCTCGGCATGACCCTGGATCTGAAATCGGCGGCCGGCCGCGAGCTGGCGCAACGCATGGCCGCGTGGGCCGACGTGGTGGTCGAGAACTTCTCGCCGGGCACCATGGCGCGGTTCGGCATGGACTACGGCACCCTCGCAAGCGCCCGCGACGACCTCGTCATGCTCTCGAGCTGCATGCGCGGCCAGACCGGCCCGGAAAGGACCTACTCCGGTTACGGCAACCAGGGCGCGGCCGTCGCCGGCATCTTCGGACTCGTCGGATGGCCGGACCGCCCCCCGACCGGACCGTGGGGCGCCTACACCGACTTCATCACCCCGCGGTTCGGCGTCGCCGCCCTCGCGGCGGCCCTGCTCCACCGGGAACGCACCGGCGAGGGCCAGCACATCGACCTCTCGCAGATCGAAGCCGGAATCCGCTTTCTCGAGCCGCTGATCCTCGACTACACGGACAACGGCCGCGTCGCCACCGCTCTCGGCCAAGGGTCCCTTCTAGCCTGTCCTCACGGGGTGTTTCCCGCCGCCGGCCACGAGCGCTACGTCGCGGTCGCCGTGGAGTCGGCGACGCACTGGGATGCCCTGTCACGCGTCCTCGAGCTGCCCTGCCGGTTCGCCGAACGCTCCGACCACGCGGACGCCATCGACGAGCTGCTCGCCCTCTGGATGTGCGGACGAGAGCCGTTCGCGGCCGCGGAACGGCTGCAACGCGAAGGGGTGCCCGCGTACGCCGTCCTCCGCCCAAGCGACCTGTACCACGACCCGCAACTCGCGCACCGCCGGTTCTTCGTGACTCTCGACCATCCGGAGATGGGGCCGACGCCCTACGACGGACCCGCGACGATCTACTCGCGCACCCCGCAGACGCCACGTCACGCAGCGCCGCTCCTCGGCGAGCACAACGAGCGCGTGCTGCGGGAATTCCTCGGGCTACCAGACTCCGAGGTTCAGCGGTACCGGGAGGCCGGGGCGCTGGGCAGGGTCTGACCCCCTTACAGCGATTTCAGGAAGTCGAGGAGGGCTCGGTTGACGGCGTCCGGGGCCTCCTGCTGCACCCAGTGGCCGATGCCCGGCAGCACGACGACATCCCGCAGGCCCGTGACCGCTTCGCGCATCTCGCGCTCCACTTCGTCGTTGAACGGCACCACGTCCCGGTCACCGGCCACGAACAGCGCCGGCTGCTCGATCTTCCTGCCCTGCAGCGCGGCGGTCAGCACCCAGTTGCGGTCGATGTTCCGGTACCAGTTCAGCCCGCCGCGAAACCCGGCTTTCGTGAACGCCCGCACGTAGAAGTCGACGTCTTCCGCCGTCAGCCACTCCGGCAGGTCATCGCCCGGATCGGGCATGAACTCGAGCATGTAGGAGGACGCCGGCGGAGCGCCTTCCGCGCCGAACGCGCCGCCCGAGCGCTCGATGGCCCCGGAGGCGCCGTAGAGCATCTTGCGCATCGTGACCGCGATGTCGTGCTGCAGTTCGTGCTCGGCGACGCCGGGGGTCTGGAAGTAGAGCTGGTAGAAGAACCGCTCGCCGAAGGCGGCCCGCATGCCCTCGAGGGGAGGCCACGGCCCGCGCCCGCGGAACGGCACGGACAGGGAGGCGACGGCGCGGAACATGTCCGGCCGCATCTGCGCCGAGGTCCATGCGACGGGAGATCCCCAGTCGTGTCCGATGATGACCGCCTGGTCCTCGCCCAGGGCATGGACCAGTCCCACGATGTCCCCCGTCAGGTGCAGGATGGAGTAGGCCGCGATCTGCTCCGGAGCGTCGCTGTCGCCGTAGCCGCGCTGATCCGGGGCGACGACGTGGAAGCCGGCGTCGGCCAGCGCAGCGATCTGGTGGCGCCAGGAATACCAGGACTCGGGAAAGCCGTGGCACAACACGACCAGCGGCCCCTCGCCGGCCTCGGCGACATGCAGGTTGATGCCGTTGGTGGCGATGTTGCGGTGGGTGACGTCGGTCATCGTGGGCTCCGGGCGCCGGGGGAGGCGCGCATGCTAACGCAACGTCGGAGCGGAACTCGACGGGGCGGTCGCTGGTCGCTATTGACACGTCCCGGATGCGCGTTACTTTTGTTGATTCAGTTACGTAGTAACAATGCAGTCGGGGAGATGCCAGTGATCCGGGTGTCCGACCGAAAGATCCGACGCCTGCAGGCTCGGGCCGAACTGCTGAAAGACACGGCTGACTCTGTGCCGTCGAAGGCGCTGGACACCGCTGAGGGGATACGGGATGCCGGATCTCCAGCGGACGCCGGGGGTGCGACGGGACCGCACCCGGGTGCATTCGTGGAGCACCTACTAGCCATTCCCGAGGGCGGTGAGGACGGCGACTTCGAGCGCGACGCGACGCCGCCGCGAGATGTCCCGTTGCAAGGTTGATCGCCGCCACCGCCCTCGAGAGGGAACTCGTCGTCGTTACCCACCCTCCCCCGGCAGCGCCTCCGCCCGCTCCTCCTTCACGAACACCATCAGCGCCACCCCCGCACCGAGCAGGATGAGGATCGACCCGAAGCCGATCCGCTGGCTGTCGAAGAAGCCGGTGAAGAACGCCACCATGATGGGCGCCACGAAGGCGGTCACCTGGCCCGAGAGGGCGTAGAGCCCGAAGAACTTCGTCATCTCCCCTTCCGGCGCGATGCGGGCGAGCATCGTGCGGCTGTTCGCGTACGCGGAGGTGATGAAGAGCGCGAACAGGATCGAGATCAGCAGATACACGATCTCCGGCAGGGTGCGGAAGAACGCGAAGTCCCACACGGGGGCGTCCAGGCCCTCGAACTCGATGAAGAAGATCGTCGTCGGCGTGATGGAGACCGCCGCCAGGAGCGCCACGAAGTTGCCGGCGATGGTGAAGACGATCGCCTTCTTCGAGCCCACGATGTCGTCCAGCCAGCCGCCGATGAAGCCGCCCGCGATGGCGAACACCGTCAGGAACACCCCGACCAGCAGCCGTTCCGCGCCGCCCCAGGCGAAGACGCCGGAAGCGTAGATCATGGCGAAGGTCATGATGGCGACCTTGCCGTCGTTGAAGAGCATCCGCGCCAGCAGGTAGAGGGCGATGTTCCGGTACGCGCGCACGCGCAGAATCGTCCGGCGGACGTCCGCGAGCCCCTGGCGCACGGCCTCGCGCGCCGCGACTCCGGTGCCGCTCCGGTCCGGCGTGAAGAGAAACAGCGGCAGCGCGAAGACCACGAGCCACACCGCGCTGATCGGCGCCGCGATGCGGTCGTGCTCGAACGCGGCGGTGTCTAGCCCGAAGAGCACCTCCTCCGGCAGCCACTCCCAATCGAGCACCCCCGTCGCCGGCAGCGCGAAGGCGTAGAGCATCGCGACCAGGATGATGAGCGCGCCGCCGTTGCCGAGCGCGAGTCCCCAGCCCGAGACGGTTCCGAGCCGTTGGTAGGGCACGACGCTCGGCAGCATGGCGTTGTGGAAGACCTCCGTGAACGCGAAGCCGATCCCCGCGGCCGTGAGCGCCACCGCGACCGTGACGATGCCGAGGCCGGCTTCGCCCGGGACCGCCAGCCAGAGCAGCAGGATCGCCGGGACCATCATCACGACGAAGGTGGCGATCCAGGGCTTGCGCCGGCCGACCTTGTCCGCGATGGCGCCCAGGAACGGCGCGAGGCAGGCGGTGGCGGCGCCGGCGAAGCCGTTGATGTAGCCCCAGATCTCCTGGCCCCGCACCGGGTCCCCGATCACCTCGGTCGAGAAGTACGGCCCGAAGATGTAGATGACGATCAGGATGTAATACGGATTGCGCGCCCACTCGAAGAGCGCCCAACTGAACTGGCCGAGGGTCCCGGCGTGGGTGGACCGTTCGATCACCCGTACGGCGCGCCCTGCGCGTCCACGTACAGCGCGTAAAGCGATTGGGCGCCCGTCATGAAGAGCCGGTTGCGCTTCACTCCTCCGAAGCAGAGGTTGGACACGCCCTCGGGCAGGTGGATGGCGCCGATCTTCGTGCCGTCCGGGGCGAACACGTGCACGCCGTCCTCCTCCGGGCCGGCCCACCCGGCGCTCGACCAGACGTTGCCGTCGATGTCGACCCGGATGCCGTCCGGCATGGCGCGTCCGAGGTCGCAGAACTCGCGGCCGTTGGCCGCCCGCGTGCCGTCGACGACATCGTAGACCTTGATGTGGTGCGGATGGCCCGGCTTGTGGGACGCCCCCGTGTCGGTGACGTAGAGCAGGTCGTGGTCCGGCGAGAACGCGAGGCCGTTCGGCTTCTCCATGTCCTCGATCACGACTTCGGCGTCCCCCGTCGCCGGGTCGACGCGGTAGACGCGGGTCGGCAACTCGAACGGGGCCTTGTGGCCTTCGTAGTTCCAGACGATCCCGTAGCCCGGGTCCGTGAACCAGATGCCGCCGTCGGGGTGGACCACGACGTCGTTCGGCGCATTCAGGCGGCGGCCCTCGAACCGGTCAAGCAGCACGGTCACCGTGCCGTCATGCTCGGTGCGCGTCACGCGCCGCGTACCGTGCTCGCAGGTCACCAGCCGGCCCTGCCGGTCCCGCGTGTTGCCGTTGGCGTTGTGGGAGGGCGCGCGAAACACCGTCACCGCGTTCGTCTCTTCCGTCCAGCGGAGCATGCGGTCGTTCGGGATGTCGCTGAAGACGAGGTACCGGCCGTCGCCGAACCACGCGGGACCCTCGGTCCAGCGCGCTCCCGTCCACAGGCGCTCGACCGCCGCGCTGCCGAGGACGTACGGCCGGAACCGCGGATCGAGCACCTCCACCGCGGGATCCGGATAGCGGGTCGGTTCATCCCAGTTCCGGTCGAGTCGCCGGTCGGTCATCGCGTGGTCCTCCCTTGCCCGGCCCCGCTCAAAGCGGGATCTCCATCTCCTCGACGAAACCGACCTGCGTGCGGGCGAAGTCGATGATCGTGCCCTCGAAGGCGCCCACCCGGGCCATCTCCGCCGAGGCGAACGTCGTGTCCCGCTCCGCGATCCAGAGCGACGCGACGGCGTCGCAGTCCGGCGTGCGTCCACTGCGATAGATGCCCATCCGGCAGTGCGCCTGTTCGTACCGCGGAATCCCGGCGACCGCCCGCACCAGCGGGCCGAGTTCGTCCCGGTATAGCTCGAAGAACCGTTCCGGGGCGTGCCGCGCCTGGCGGAACACGAGCGCCATCAGCTTGTCGCCGGCGCCCGGCGCGCCGTCCTTGATCACGTACTCGTCCGTGATGATCGAGCCCATGCCCGTGACATCGAGGAAGTTCGGCTCGTCGGCGCGCACGGCCTCGAGTTCGGGCGTGCCCACGGTCGCGCGCATCGCGTCGGTGTCGTCGAACCACACTTCTGCGATGCCGTCGAAGGGGCCGTCGTCCGCGATCGCGTGGTTCTGAACGTAGCGTCTGAGTCCCGGCAGCCGGCAGACGACCTCGGGATGGCGATTGCGCCAGTAGTCGTGGAACTCGGCCGGCTCGAGGTCGGGCCGACGCTTGAAGAAGGTGGCTTGCTTGATCACTGACTCGTCCCGCAGACCCGTCGAATACCCGAAACGGGCAGTGTAGCGGCTGCCGCCCGCCGATACGCAGGTCCGCGTTTGCGTCCTCTGTCCGCTTCCCGCTCTTCGTGGCACACTGTATTCAACTATGGCATGGATCTGACCCGATGGCAGATCTTCAGGCCGACGTCAGATTCGGCGCTCAGGGGCGACTCGTCGTGCCGGCGGCCATCCGCAAGGCGCTGGACTTTCACCCCGGCGAACGGCTGATAGCCAGGGTGGAGCAGGACCACCTGGTGATCGAGAAGACCCGTGACGTGGAGCGGCGTCTGCAGGACCGCTTCCGGCAGGTCGAGGGACGCAGCCTGGCGGAGGAACTCATCCGGGAGCGGCGGGCCGAAGCGCGGCGCGAGGGTCCGCGTTGAGCGCGGTTCTGGACGCCTCCGCGTTGCTGGCCTACCTCCAGCGCGAGCCGGGGCACGACCGAGTCGCGGCCGTTCTTGCGCGGTCCGTCATCTCGGCGGTCAACTGGACCGAGGTCATCGGAAAGACGCACTCCGCCGGGCTGCAAACCGAGGACCTCCTCGACAGCCTGGCAAGTCTCGGACTCACGGTGGAGCCGTTTTCGAGTACCCAGGCGGAGACCGCGGGGCGACTTCTCGAGCGTACCAGGCCGTTGGGTCTCTCCCTGGCGGACCGGGCCTGTCTCGCGCTCGCCATGGACCGCGGGGAAGTCGCCCATACCGCCGACCGCGCCTGGCTCCGTCTGCGTCCCGAGATCGACATCGAAGCCATCCGCTGAGGTCTCGTCAGGCCACGCGCGTGGCCGTGGGGTAGGCTTGACGCCTGACTCCTCGAGGACACCGCCGTTGGACGCCCGCTTTTTCGTCGGCCAGATCGTCGCCCACCACCGGTTCGGTTACCGGGGCGTCGTGGCGGGCGTGGATCCCTGCTTCTCGCTTACCGAGGAGTGGTACGAGGAGGTCGCGCGCAGCCGGCCCCCGAAGGACCGGCCCTGGTATCACGTGCTGGTCGACGGGGCGATGCACACCACCTACGTCGCGGAGCGTCACCTCGACGCGAGCGAGGACGTTTCGCAGATCGACCATCCGTTGCTCGGGGCGCACTTCGACCGCTTCGACGGGAAGCGTTACCACGCCACGGCGAGGCCGCACTGACACGGGCACAACGCGCGAGGGGGAGGCGCGAGGGGAGGCGCGAGAGGTAGGCGCGACCCCGGCGGTCGCCCGGCTGCAAGTCGTGTGGGTCGCCGGAGACGGGGAGGGGGCGAGCCCGCCCCTACAGTTCCCACCTGATGTCGAAGAGGACGGTCGTGCCGACGTCCTGCTCGAGGATCGTCACCCCGTCCTGCTCGATCTCGACGCCCTGGTCGAGGAGGTTCCTGACCCGTGCCTTGAGCGTGAGCCGTTCGGTGGCGAACCAGCTGTAGACGAAGTCGAGCGAGTGGAACGGCTGCTCGTAGGCGTCGTCGAAGCTCTCGATGCCGGCGAAGAAGATGCGCTCGCCGAAGCCGTTGTAGACGAGGGTCGCGCCGTGCTTGCCGTCGAACGAGTCGAAGCCGATCTGCAGGTTCACGACCCAGTCGGACTGCTGCGTCATCCGCCGCGAGGTGTTGGTGATGTTGCCCGCCAGGCCGCCCGCGCGGATGTCCAGTTCAGAATCCGAGAGGGTCACGTTCCCGGCGATGTAGAACTGCTCGATCCACTCGCCGAGGAAGCCCTGCAGGAACCCGAGGCTCTTCAGGCCCTCGAACTCCGCTCCATGGATCTCGACGGCGTCCGCGTTGACGAAGTTGAAGACGATGTTGTCCTCCGTCGCCGCGCCCTGGAGCGTTTCGATCGGATCGGTCACGTCCTTGTAGAAGGCCGAGACGGTGAGGCTGTCTCCGTTGTCCCAGAACCACTCGGCGCGCACGTCGAAGTTGGTCAGCGCCGAGGGCGCCAGGAACGGGTTGCCGCGCACCCGCGCTTCGGTCAGCGGATCGATGTAGGTCGACTGCGAGACCTCCCGGAGGTCGGGTCGCGCGACCGTCTCCCCCCAACTGAAACGCAACTGGAACTCGTCCGACCAGAACCCCGGCCGGATGTACGTGAGCGCGAGAGACGGGTAGATGTCGTCCTCGTTGATGGTCGCGTGCGCGATCTCCTCCGCCGAGAACGGGATCCGGTTGCCGCCGAACTCGAGCAGGTCGACCGGCACGGACACCTGGATGAAGTTCTCCCAGCGGGCGCCGCCGGAGATGCGCCAGGTCTCGTCGATCAGGATGTCGAACTTGCCGTACGTGGCTTCGGTGATCTGGGCCGCGTAGTAGCTCTCGAGGCCGAAGCCGCCGACGCCGAGCAGCGTGATGAACCCATTCTCCGGGTTCATGAGGTTGGCATCGGAGAACACCTCGCTCGGCGCGCCCGCGTTGATCGTGTTGAACCCCGGCGCGGTGCTGCCGATGCCCAGGGAGATCTGCTCGTACGAGCGGGCCTTGCGGGCATAGTCGTATCCGCCGGACAGCTCGACGTCCCAGGCGCCCAGGCGGACGGGCAAGGTGACGTCCGAGCCCCAGGTCTCGACGTCGTCCGCGAGGTCGGAGAAGCGGAAGTCGCCCGCGGTGCCGGAGGAGCGGACGCTGGTGCCGACCACGTTGCCGTACGGAGCATCCAGGACATCGAGCATGCCCACGCGCACCTCGTTGGGAATGTCCGTGGTCGCCTCCGCCTCCGAGTAGTACCAGGACACCGTGGTGTCGCGCATGAAGTAGAGCCGCTCGAGGAACGGGAAGACCTCGAGGGTCGCGTCCCCCAGCGTGTGTTCGCCCCGCACCTGGTTGACGATCAGCTCGCGTTCCTCGAACCGGATGTCGGCGACCCGGCCCTGGGTGGGGTTGTCGTCCGCGCAGTCGTTGAACTGGCCCTGCTGGCAGGTGAGCGAGAACGAGGCGTCGTCCTCCGTGTTGCGCAGCAGCATGCTCATCGTGCCGATCTCGTGGTCGTCGGTGAAGCGCAGCCCGAGGTTCGCCGTGCCGGTGATGTTCACCGACTCCACGGTGCGCTGCGTGCGCGAGAAGTCGGTTTCCGGGTTGGCCACGTTGCGGTTGATCCGGTTCCGGTTGCGCCAGTTGTTGGCGTAGGAGCCGAGGGCCAGGAAGCCGAACTCCCAGTGTTCGCCGAAGAACCACCGGTAGCCGCCGGTGATCTCGCCCTTCACGTCGGGCGAAAGGTCTTCCGGGCCGATGTCGATGTCCCGGTTGAGCGCCGTCGCGAGCTGCCGGTTGATGGCCTGCGCTTCGGCAAGGGTCGGAGCGCCGCCGGCGCGGCGCAGCGTGTTGAAGATGTTGACCTCGGAGAAGCTGCCACGGTAGGTCTGGATGGCGTCGCGCAGTTCGCCCGCAAGCGCCCGGGTCCCGTCGTCCTCGCCCATCCGGTCGTCGTCGCCGCCGCGGTACGACAGGCCGTCGTCGCTGCTGCCGGTGTTCCAGCCGGTGTTGATCTCGACGCTGAAGACGCGGTCCTCCGGCACCTGCTTGGTGCGGATGTCCACGTTGCCGCCGCCGAACGCCGCCGGCATCTCCGGGGAGAAGCCCTTCTGGACGGCCAGCGCGTCGATGATGTCCGCGGGGAAGATGTCGAGCGGGAGGACGTTGCGGGTGAGGTCCGGCGAGGGGACCGCCGCGCCGTTCAGCAGCGCGCTCGAATAGCGCTCGCCGAGACCGCGCACGTAGACGAACTTGCCCTGCGCGACCGTCAGTCCCGGAACCCGCCGGAGCGCCTGGGCGACATCGCTGTCGCCCACGCGCGAGATGCCCTCGGCGTCGAGCATGTCGACCGGGACGTCGCTTTCGATCCGCTCCGAGACGATGTCCGTCGCGGCGGCCTTGAACCGGCCAAGGACCACGACCTCCTCGATGGCGTTGGGGTCGGCCATCTCCACGGCGGGAGCGGACTCCCGTTCCTCCGCGGTTCCGCCCTCGGCCTCCTGCGCCCGTGCTCCGGTGCCGACGAGCGTCGCCAGTGCCACCAGCGCGGACAGGGTCTGACGCGTGAGTGCAGTCATGTTCTCCATCTCTCGTTCGTTGTTCGGTACCGTGTGCCTCGCGGCACGGACGAACCGCGTTGCAGGCGGGCAGTACTCGGCCAGTCGAACCGCTCAGTCGAACCACTCAGTCGAACAACTCAGTCGAACCACTCAGTCGAACCACAGGGAGTCGAGACCGACCGTCCAGTTCGCGGTCCAGTCGTCGTCGGCGGCCACGGCGCCAAGGGTCTCGTCGCTGGTGTCCCCGTCGCCGTCCGTGTCCGCGAGTTCCACGCCGAGCGGCGCGCCCGTCGCATCGGTCAGCTCCCCGGCCGTATGGAAAGGCTGTCTTCCGCCCAGCAGGGAGAGGTTCGCGCCGTCGCTCTCGGTGACGATCACGTTGCCGGTGTTGTTCGCGTACCTGGTGGAGTTCGTGATCCACTCGCCGATCGAGTCGCCGTTGCCGAGGCTGTCCTTGGTCGCTTCCTCGCACGCGATGACCGTGCCGGAGACCGAGGCTTCGCCGGCCTGCGCCGCGTCGCGGGTGTTGCCGTCGTCGAGTTCGAAGCACTCGTTGCCGCCGCTCGAGAGGACCGTGCGCGCATAGCCGTCGAAGATGATGCTGTTGCGGAGCTGCGTGCGGGCGCCTTCCCGGTTGACGATCCCTTCCGAGTCGCCGTGGGTGCCCGTGCCCGACGGTACTTCGTCGGAACCGGAGTTGATGCAGGTGAGGTTGTTCACGTAGACGTTGGTGACCGGCATGCCCGCGTCCTCCGCGCTGAGGCTGTCGCCCTCGATGCAGCGGTTGCCGTCGCTCGCGGAGTGGATGACCAGGGCGCGGTCGATGCCGCCCGTCCAGCCCTGGTCGTAGTCGATGGAGTCGTCGCGGACATAGAGCGCCACGTAGTTGCTGACCTCCACCGCGCCGCCGAAGAACTCGATGCCGTCGTCGAAGGTGCTGTAGGCCTGCAGGTACTCCACCACCGTGTCCGAGCCGACGGCGTTGAAGCTCACGCCGTTCAGTTCGTCGCCGGGGGCGGCCTCGAAGCCCGTGTGCTTGACGACCACGTAGCGCAGGGCGCCGGAGCTGTCGGCGTTGTCGTTCCCTCCGTAGTGCGACGGCTTGCCTTCCGCGAGGACGTTGCACTCGTTGTTCGCGCGCTGGTCGTCGCTGCACTTGTTGGTCATGCCGCGGCCGTTGATGACCACCCCGCCCCAGAGCTGCACGTCCTCGGCGCCGGCGGTGCCCGTCACGGCGTCGGTGAAGCCGGTGAAGGTGATCGGCGCGGTGGGCGAGCCGTTCGCGAAGATCTGCGAACCCCGGGTGACGAGGAGATAGTCGCCGGCGTTCGTCCAGGCAAGGGTGTTGCCCGCCGCGACGGTCAGGGTCGGGCCCTCGCCCTTGCCCGGAGGCGGCGTGGTGCCGTCGGTGTCCGCACCGACCGCGAGCGTGTCCTCGAAGATGTGCACGCCGGAGATGAACGGGATCGAGAGGTCGACCATCAGCGGGTTGTTGATGCCCACGAAGTTGGAGTCGTAGACGCAGTTCTGACCGTCGAAGGTCCCCTCGACGTCGGCGCCGTCCGGGTCCGTGTAGCTCGCGCACGGATTCGAACTGCCCCCGGAGGTGGTGGTCGTCGTCGAGTTGTCCGTGACCGAAGAGTTGTTGTCGGCGGAGATGTTCACGTCGCCACCGCTGCAGCCGACCAGCACGGCCAGCGCCAGCGCCAGCGTCCCGACCGACAGAACACCGTCTCGAAGGTTCATCGTCTATTCCTCGTCCAAGCCTTGTTCGTACGGATGCGAGGGGGGCGCGGCGGCCCGGCTTCCCGGCCGCGTCAGTCCTTCCCCCTTGAGCGCCCGCAAGCTAGCAACGGGCCGTGACACAAACGTGAATGCGCCGTGACGGATTCGTGACCCGGCGGCTACAGATTCATGAACGGGGACGGGCGGAAACGACCGGGAACGGAACGGACGAACCGGGTGGAATGTCGAGAGAGGAGAGCCGCGTGCGCGCTCCCGGGCGGAGGTCAGCCGAGACGCTCCCCGGCCGCCACCGGCGTGAACCGGGGCAGCCAGCCGGTACGACCGCCTTGGGCGACGCAGTCCGTCACCGTGGTGTCAAGGCGACCGTCGCGCAGGTACTCCTCGGCCAGCACGTGCTTGCCGTGGTGGAGTCCGCCGAAGCAGGTGTTCGCGGCCCGGTCGTTCCACACCGCGGAAGGGTGCGGCGTCAGTCCGCCCGGCAGGTCTGGGCCATCCTCGGGGCGGTCCTGGGCCATGGCCGTCCCGGCGAGAAGGATCGAGAGCGCCAGGGGGCCGATGAAGCGAGTTCGCATGGGCGCGGAGCGTACAGGCCCGCCATGACGCTTTTATGACAGTCCCCGACAAACAGCCCCATTTCGCGGGCACGAAAAACCCGGCACCAACTCGGGTTTGGGCCGGGTCTTTCGACATGCGCCGGGAGATGCGATCAGTAGGTCTGCAGGGTGTAGCCCTTCTCGATCATGCAGTCCATGTAGGTCCGGAAGCTCGGCGAATCCATCGCGTCCTCGCCGAGGGTGACGCCCGCGGACTCGCTGCACCCCGCGTTGTTGCGGTTGTACTCCGCCGTCGTCACGGCGTCCCCGGACTCCCAGTAGTGGGTGGGCTCGGACGGACTCGTGGCCGCGCATCCACCGGCCAGGGCCAGCACACCCGCCATTCCAAACGCCATCGTGGTCCTTTTCATGTCCGCCTCCTCGTGACCTTTCTCAACCCCCTAATGCCGTTCGTGGTTTGGGGCGACCGGTCAATTCGGGCGCTAGGATATTTTGTCCTAAATCAGGCGTCAACCTCTTTAGGACTTTTTTTCCTATTCTTGCCACCGGCGCTCTTGCCACCGGCGCGCTTGTCGCCCTCCTTCCCGAACTTGTGCCGGAGCGTGTACCAGCTCGCGTAGGGGATCGGGCGGGGGTCCTTCTTGGAGGTCCAGAACCGGACCACGCGGCCGTCCGAGAGGCGCAGCGCCTTGGCCACGTCCTTGTTCGAGAGTCCCTTCTTGTCCATCCACTCGCGCAGTTCCCTGGCGGTGGGCGGGTACTTCTTCACGGGCGTCCGACTCGCGGATCCAGACCTCGGCCGATCCTACCGAATGCGCCGCAGCTCAGGAACATTGATCCGCCCCCGGGGGCCCCGGGGCCGATCCGCTCGTAGCGGCCTGCCACGCTCCGGTACAGGCCGGCCCCGTCCAGCCGGAAGGTGATGTCCACGGCGCGCGGATCCGGCAGGCGGACCGGCCGCCGGCGCGCCCGTCCGAGGGTGACGTGCGCGCGAAACCGCCGCCCATCGTGACCGCCCGCGGGGAGCGCATCCGCAAGCGCCTCGAGGGCGCCTCCGGAGTCCACGCGCATCGCCACGACCCGGGCCCGTCGCGAGTTCGGGAACCCGTCGACGGCGAGGACCCTGCATTCGACGGGGAAACGCGCGTCCAGCGCCTCGGCCGCTTCCCGCCAGAACGCCGCCGCGCCGCCATCCAGCTCTCCGAGGAAGCGCAGCGTGACGTGGTACTTCTCCGGCGCGACCCAGCGCACGCCGTCCACCGCCGGCCGCGCGGCGATGAGCGCGTCGCGCGCGGCGGCGGGCAGGAAGGCGGCCACGAAACAGCGCATGGCCGGTAGCATACCCGCGCCGGTTAGAATACCGACCGCCCAGGGGAGAAGCGCAGACGCGGATGGCCAGGGACTCCGTCCTAGCGGATCTCGGTGCGAAGGGCGCGGACGGGGGAGCCGCCCGCGAACTCACCGAGGCAGTTCGCCGCTACCGGATCGACGGCGCATCGGTGCGCCTCGCGGACCACGACCCCGGCGGCACGGGCCCGTTCACCGCCCGCGACCGGGGCCTCGCCCGGGCGCTCCTGCGCGCGCACACCGCCTGGCTGACGGACCGGCAGCGAGCGCTCGCGGCCCAGGGGCAGTGGGCCGTGCTCCTCGTGCTGCAGGGCCGGGACGCCGCCGGCAAGGACAGCCTGATCCGCCACGTCATGTCGGGGATGAACCCCCAGGGCTGCGACGTGACCTCGTTCGACGTGCCGAACGCGGAGGAGCTGCGTCACGACTTCCTCTGGCGCTATCACCGGCACCTGCCCACCCAGGGCAAGGTGGGCGTGTTCAACCGCTCGCACTACGAGGAGGTGCTGGTCGTGCGCGTGCGCCCCGAGCACCTCCGCTCGCAGCACCTGCACCCGTCGCTGATCGGCCCCGACGTCTGGGACCGCCGTCTGCTGGACATCGCGGGGTTCGAGGACTACCTGACCCGCAACGGCACCGCGATCGTGAAGATCTTCCTGAACGTGTCCAAGGAAGAACAGAAGGAACGCTTTCTCCGGCGCCTGCGCGACCCGGCGAAGCACTTCAAGTTCTCGCCGTCCGACATCCGCGACCGGGAGCACTGGGATGCCTACACCGAGGCGTACGAAGCCGCCCTCGGCGCGACGTCGACGCCGCGCGCGCCGTGGTACGTCGTGCCGGCCGACCGCAAGTGGTATGCCCGTCTGGCCGTGGCGTCGATCCTGGTGCACGCGATCGCCGAACTCGATCTCGACCGTCCCGCCCCGCTCCTGGCCGACCCCGAGACGCTGCAGGCGGCCCGCGCGGCGCTCGAGGACGCGTGACCGCGCGTACGCGCGCGGCGCGACTTCGGAAGGCGACCGCCGCCGCAACCGCCGGCCTGCTCCTCGCCGCCTGCGGACCTTCCGAACCTCCACCCCGGTCCCTCCCGACCCCGGCAGCCGCCTACGTGGGGAGCGAGGCCTGCGCCGGCTGCCACGCCGGGGCCTTCGAGCGCTGGACCGGTTCCCACCACGACCTGGCGATGGCCATCCCGAGCCCCGCGACGGTCGTCGGCGACTTCGACGACGCGTCCTTCACGAAGGACGGCGTCACGACGCGGTTCCATCGCCGGGACGGCGCGTACTTCGTGGACACGGACGGCCCCTCAGGCGCGCTCGAGACCTACCCCGTCGCCTACACCTTCGGCGTCGCGCCGCTGCAGCAGTACCTGCTCGAGACGGAGCCCGGGCGCTTCCAGGCGCTCGGCGTCGCCTGGGACGCGCGCCCGGCGGGACGGGAGTGGTTCCACCTCTACCCCGACGAGCGGATCGCCCACGACGATATCCTGCACTGGACGTCCGACTCGCAGAACTGGAACGCGATCTGCGCCGACTGCCATTCGACCGACGTGCGCAAGGGCTTCGACGCCGGGACGGGCGCCTTCGCGACCACGTATTCCGAGAGGAACGTGGGCTGCGAAGCGTGTCACGGTCCCGGTTCGCTGCACGCCGCCGAGCCGGGAACCGCCTACGGCGCCGCGGCGGCCGACATCGAGACGTGCGCGCCGTGCCACAGCCGCCGCGCGCAGCTCGCCGAGGGGTTCCGGCCGGGCGCCGCCTTCCTCGACCATTACCTGCCGGCCGCCGTCACCCCACCGCTCTACCACGCCGACGGCCAGATCCTGGACGAGGTCTACGTCTACGGCTCGTTCCTGCAGAGCCGCATGTACCAGGAGGGCGTGACGTGCGGGCACTGCCACGACCCGCACACGGCCGAGCCGTTGCTGGCCGGGAACGCGCTGTGCACGCAATGCCACTCGGAGACCCCGCGCCCCGACTTCCCGACCCTCACCGCGCGACGCTACGACGACCCCGAGCACCACTTCCACGACGCCGTCCAGTGTGTCGACTGCCACATGCCGAGCCGCGTGTACATGGGCGTCGACGACCGGCGCGACCACGGCTTCCGCGTGCCGCGCCCGGACCTGACCCTGCGTTTCGATGTTCCGAACGCGTGCAAGGGCTGCCACGAGGACCGCTCCCCGGCCTGGGCCGCGGACGAGATCGCACGCCGCGCGGGCGGGCCTCCGACCCCGGGAGCGGCGGACGTACTCGCCCTCGCCACGACGCAACGGTTCGATGCCGAACGGGCCTTGTCCGAGGCCGCCGCCAATCCCGCTCTGCCCGGCCTCGTGCGCCGCAGCGCCCTGCTCGCCCTCGGCCCCTACGAGTTCGGGTTCTCCCAGGACGCCATCGCGGCGGGCCTCCGCGACGCGGACCCGTTCGTGCGGCTCGGCGCCCTCGAACACCTGTCGCGTCTGCCCGAAGCACCCCGGCTGGCCGCCCTGCGCCGGCTCATGGGAGATCCCCTGCGCGCGGTGCGGGTCTCCGCGGCGCCCGCCGCCGCCGCCCTGCTCGCGGGGTCCGTGTCCCCGGCGGACCGGGCGCTCATCGAGGACGCGCTGGAAGAACATCGCGCCGTGCAGGCGCTGAATGCCGAGCGTCCCGAGGCGCACACCAACCTGGCGGTCGTCCATGCCGCCCTGGGGGACGATGCCGCCGCCGAAGCCGCCCTTCGCCGCGCGCTCGACATCGCCCCCCACTGGATTCCGGCCCTCGTCAACCTGGCGGACCTGTACCGCTCGTCCGGGCGGGATGCGGAGGGCGGCACGTACCTGGCGGAAGCCGCCGGCGTACGGCCGGCGAGCAGCGAGGCGGCCTACGCGTACGGCCTGTGGCTCATTCGCCAGGGCCAGCCCGCCCGCGCCCTGGAGCAGTTGCGGCGCGCTTACGAACTCGACCCGGAGCACCTGCGCAACGGCTACGTCTACGCCCTGGCACTCCACAACGCAGGCGAAGGCGCCTCGGCCATCTCCGTCCTCGAGGACAGCCTCGCGCGGTTCGGCGGACACCGCGTCACCCTCGAAGCGCTCGCGACGATCTCGCGCGACCTGGGCGAAACGGACGCCGCGCGCCGCTACGCCGAACGCCTCGTCGCCACGTTCGGCACCCGCTACGAGGCGCTCCCGTAGCTTTTCGCGGTGCTCCCCTCGCGCTGTCGCGCCCGCGCCAGACCGGCTGGCCAACCTTGGCCGGTCGGGACTCTCGGCCGCTGGCTCGCCGAGCAGGTTCCGTCACGTCAAGCCCCTCCCCTATCGACCGAGCGACGCGAAGTACCCGTCCATCGCGTCCAGCTTCTCCTTGCGCAGACCCGTGACCACCTGCGGAGTCGCCGAGATGTCCAGCACCCGTTCCGCATCCGCGCCGAAGGCCGGCCACTTCGGCAGTCCCTCCCCGTTCGGGTCCCCGCGCTTCGCGAAGTTGGTCCAGTAGCCGCTCATCAGCCGTGCGACCTCGACATCCCGCGGGCGCGGTTCGAGGGACGCGGTCTCGTGGAAACCGAGGTGCGGGTTACCGAACGCGTACGCGATCTCGGCCGCATGGAACGCACCCTTGGACGTGCCGTATTCGCCCCCGACATCGGGCGCGTGCGTGAAGAAGTAGAGCCAGGCCGGGTCGCCGTTCGCGACCTGGGCCCGTCCCCACGCCCGCATCTGCCGCACGAAGTAGCGGTCCGAGAGGATCTCCCCAGCCGCGCGGTCCGGGCCTTGCGCCGCGTCGGCCGCGTACGCGGCGAGGATGTCCGCCGCCGAGTCGCCCCAGGCGGCCTCCTGGCTCGCACGATAGGTCTCCTCGTCCACCTCCGGCTGCCCGAGGGCCATCGTCGTCCACTCGTCGGCGTTGGAGCCGAGCATCACCGGCACGCGGTTGTGCCGGCCGGCCGCGACGAGGTCGGCCATCTGCGCCGGGAACAGGTGACCGTCGACGTACACGCCCGGGCTGCCCGTCGGCGGTTGTTCCGCGACCTTCGCGTAGAGTTCCCCGGCCGGCATGGCGCGCAATGCCGCGAGGTCCGCGGCGCCCACGAACTCCGCCATGCCCGCGCCCACGTAATGCCCGGAGCGGCCCGCCGCCGTGTCTTCGGCCAGTCGCGCATGCGGTTCGAAGCAGCCGCCGGACTGCCCGATGGCGCGGTGGAAGAGGCCGGTGGCGAGCGGTGAGGCATAGAGATAGCAGACGCTCCAGGAACCGGCCGACTCCCCGAAGATGGTGACGTTGCCCGGATCGCCGCCGAACGCGGTGATATTGTCCCGCACCCACGCGAGGGCGGCGACCTGATCGAGTATCCCGTAGTTGCCCGACACGCCGTCAGGCGACTCGGCCGACAGCTCCGGATGCGCGAGGAAGCCCAGCTCGCCGAGCCGGTAGTTGATGCTGACCAGCACGACGCCCCGTTCCGTCAGCGCGGCGCCGTCGTACATCGGCAGGTGGCCGTGGCCGATCCGCAGGCCTCCGCCGTGGATCCACAGCATCACCGGCGCGTCGTCGCCCGCTATCGCGCGGGTCCAGACGTTCAGGTAGAGGCAGTCCTCGTCCCGGTCGATGGGGCCGCGGCTGTAGAAGCCCTCGACGATCGGCTGCCAGCACGGCGTGCCGAACGTCACCGCGTCGCGCGTACCTTCCCACGCCGGGGCAGGCTGCGGCACGCGCCAGCGCAGGTCGCCCACCGGCGGCGCCGCGTAGGGGATGCCCCGGAACGTGCGGACGCCGGCGACGGTCTCGCCGCGTACCGCACCGGCGGCGGTGAGGATCACGTTCGGGTCGGGCGCAGCCTGCGTCTCTTCCGGCGCGGCCTCCTCCGGCGCGCACCCGCCCAGCAGGGCCAGTCCGGCAGCCATCCAGAGCATCCGCTTCATGGTCGTCTCCGTGTCAGCTCATCGCCGCGATCATACGCGGTCTGCCCGGGTGCCCAAGCGTCTGCGCAGGAGCCTTCAGCCGGGGAAGCTCCCTCGGCCGCCGACGCGCAAGGAAGTGCTGGCGTTCCCCCCTTCGGCGGATGCGTACTTCCATGCAAGAGCCAGGGGTCGAGCATCGCCACGGACAACCCCCCGCGCGCCCGCCTCGACGTTATCCAGGTTCGCGGCCTTCCTTGCCCGCAAACGCCTGCCCCGCATCGCGGACGGACCCCGCGGCGTCGAGGAGCTGGTTCAGGTGCAGGCCGAGCGTGAGGGACTGGTCGAGGGGCATGGTCTCGGCGGCGCGGTAGGTCTCGAGGGTCTGTCGCACGGCGGTCGGCGAGAGGGCGACGATGCGGTCCGTGAAGTCGGCGACCGCCTCCGCCAGGCCGTCGCCGCCGTCGGCAAGCCGGTTCACGAGTCCCGCCTCGTAGAGCCGCCGCGCCGGCACGAGGTCTCCGAACAGCACGAGCTCCAGCCCGATCCGCGGCGGCGCGAGCCGGGCCAGGATCGGCGTGCATACCGCGGCGGGGAAGCCGTTCTTCATCTCCAGCGCGCCGAACTGCGCACCGCGTTCGGCGACGACGAAATCGCAGCCCATCGCCAGGGTGAAGCCGCCCGCGACGGCGTAGCCTTCGACCGCCGCGACGGACGGGAACGGCAGCCGGCGTAGCCGGCGGAACACCTCCGTCCACGCGGAGTGCTGATCCAGGGCGCGCTTCGCGGGCAGGTCCGCGGCTTCCTTCAGGTCACGGCCGGCGCTGAAGCTGCCGCCCGCGCCCCGGATGACGAGGGCCCGCAAGGCGCGTTCGCCCTCGAGCCCGCGCAGCGCTTCCGCCAGGGCCGACATGGCCGCGCTGTCGAGCGCGTTGCGCCGCTTTCGCCGGTCGATGGTCAGGGTGACGACGTTGCGGGCGTCGGTGTCCGCGTGAATGTCAGGCATCGTTCCTCCAACTTACGAGGGGCAAGCCCCCGCGCGGGCCGCCCTCGCGCTGCGTCTCCTTGCGAGGGGCAAGCCCCTGCGCGGGCCGCCCTCGCGCTGCCACTACCTGCGAGGGGCGGGCCCCTCGCGCTCCCCGGCTGAGGGCTCCCCGCCGTCCATGATCATCGACTGCCACGGCCACTATACAGCCGCCCCCGACGCGCTGGGCCGGTACCGCGACGCGCAGCGCGCCGAGCTGGTGAAGGACCCGATGACGCAGGGTTCGAAGGCCTGCTCGGCATCTCGGACCAGCAGATCCGGGACCGCCTCGAGCGCGCCCTGGACGCGGCCCGCATACCCGACTGAAACACTCGGGTATTGCGTATAATCCCGCCATGAGCGAGCAGAACCAGACCGTCCACGACCGTCTCGCACGCGAGTACAGCGCCGGCTTCGTCACCGAGATCGAGTCCGAAACGCTGCCCCCCGGACTCGACGAGGACGTCGTGCGCGCCATCTCCGCGAGGAAGGACGAACCGTCCTGGATGACGGACTGGCGGCTCGACGCATTCCGGCGCTGGCAGACGATGCCGGAACCCAACTGGGCCCACGTCAGTTTCGATCCCATCGACTTCGAGGCGATCTCCTACTTCTCCGCGCCGCGCAACAAGCCGAAATCGCTGGACGAGGTCGATCCCGAGCTCCTGCGCACCTACGACAAGCTCGGCATCCCGCTGCACGAACGGGAAGCCCTGGCCGGCGTGGAGAAGCCGCAGATCGCCGTGGACGCCGTGTTCGACAGCGTCTCCATCGCGACCACGTTCAAGGAGCGCCTGCGCGACGCCGGCGTCATCTTCTGCTCCATCGCCGAGGCGATGCGGGACCACCCGGAACTCGTCCGCAAGTACCTCGGCACGGTCGTGCCCGTGTCGGACAACTTCTACGCCGCGCTCAACTCCGCCGTGTTCAGCGACGGTTCGTTCGTCTACGTCCCGAAGCACACGCGCTGCCCGATGGAACTCTCGACGTACTTCCGCATCAACGCGGAGAACACCGGGCAGTTCGAACGCACCCTCATCGTCGCCGACGAGGGCTCCTACGTCAGCTACCTCGAGGGGTGCACCGCACCGATGCGCGACGAGAACCAGCTCCACGCGGCCGTCGTCGAGCTGGTGGCCCTCGAGGACGCCGAGATCAAGTACTCCACGGTGCAGAACTGGTACCCCGGAGACGAGCAGGGCCGCGGCGGCATCTACAACTTCGTCACCAAGCGCGGCGCGTGCGTCGGCGCGCGCTCGAAGATCAGCTGGACCCAGGTCGAGACCGGCTCCGCCATCACCTGGAAGTACCCGAGCGTGGTGCTGCGCGGCGACGACTCCATCGGCGAGTTCTACTCCGTGGCGCTCACCCACAACGCCCAGCAGGCCGACACCGGCACGAAGATGCTGCACATCGGCCGCAAGACGAAGAGCACCATCGTCTCGAAGGGCATCAGCGCCGGACGCAGCCAGAACGCGTACCGCGGCCGGGTGCGCATGAACCCGGGCGCGACGGGCGCGCGCAACCACACGCGCTGCGACTCGCTGCTGATCGGCGACGCCTGCGGCGCGCACACGTTCCCCTACATCGAGAGCCGGAACCCGAGCGCCGTGGTCGAGCACGAGGCGACGACGTCCAAGGTCAGCGACGACCAGCTCTTCCTGTGCGCCCAGCGCGGCATCGATCCCGAGAAGGCCGTGTCCATGATCGTCAACGGGTTCTGCCGCGAGGTGTTCCGCGAACTGCCGATGGAGTTCGCCGTGGAGGCGGGCAAGCTCCTCGAGGTGAGCCTCGAGGGCGCGGTCGGATAGCGCGGCCGCCATGCTCCAGATCGAGAACCTGCACGTCCGCACCGACGGGCGGGACATCCTGCGGGGCGTGAGCCTCACCGTGGAGCGCGGCGAGGTGCACGCCGTGATGGGTCCGAACGGTTCCGGCAAGAGCACCCTCGCGAACGTCATCGCGGGTCGACCGGGGTACGAGGTCACCGCGGGGGCGGTGCGCTTCGACGGCATCGACCTGCTCGCCCTCGAACCCGAAGAGCGCGCCCACCACGGCGTGTTCCTCGCCTTCCAATACCCGGTCGAGATCCCCGGCGTCAGCAACATGGAGTTCCTGAAGGCGGCCCTCGACAGCCGCAACGCGGCAGCCGGAGAAGAGGAACTGTCCGCCATCGAGTTCATGCGGCGCGCGCGCGGCGCCGCCGACCGGCTCAACCTCAACCCGGAGTTCCTGAAGCGCGGCGTGAACGAGGGCTTCTCGGGCGGCGAGAAGAAGCGCAACGAGATCCTGCAGATGCTGCTGCTCGAACCCACGCTCGCGGTCCTCGACGAGACCGACTCGGGCCTCGACATCGACGCCCTGCGCATCGTCGCCGCCGGCGTCAACGCCTATGCGTCGCCCGACAACGCCGTGGTCCTCGTCACGCACTACCAGCGCCTGCTCGACCACATCGTGCCGGACTACGTCCACGTGCTCGTGGACGGCCGCATCGCGCGCACCGGCGACAAGGCGCTGGCGCTGGAACTCGAGTCGAACGGCTACGGCTGGCTGGCCGGGGAGCGCGAGGGGGAACCCCTCGCAAGAAAAGAGACATCATGACTCCGGCGGAGACGTTCGCCGAACGTACCCACGCCCTGCCCGCGGAGTACGCCCCCTGGCTGGACCGGGAAGCCAGCCGCCGCGCCCTCGCCGAACACGGCCTGCCGGAGCCGCGCTGCGAGGCATGGCGTTACTCCAACCCGAACCGCTGGTACCAGGCGCAGCCGCGCCCCTCCCCTTCGGCCGGCGCATCGCCGCGCGCGGTCGGCGCGCGGCTGGTGGATTTCGCCGCGGCCGACGACGCGGCCCGGGCGTTGGTCCGGGAACACCTGCACACTGCGGCGGACCGCGCGAAGCACCCCCTCGCGACCGTCAACGACATCGCGATGCGCCTCGGTCTGCTCGTACACGTACCCGTCTCGGACACGCCCGCCGAGATCGAACTCGGCGAACTCGGCGGCGGGATCGAGCGCGTCCTGGTCGTGGTGGACCCAAACGCTTCCGGGACCCTCGTCGAACGTCCCGCCACGCCGACGCACCGGGTCGTGGAGTGCGTCCTCGGGGACGGCGCGCAACTCGATCACGTCCGCCTGCAACCGCCCGCGGAATCCGTCGAGTACCACCTGGTGGCGGCCCGGCTCGGCGCGGCGTCCCGCTACCGCCTGGCGCAGTACAGCCAGGGCGCGAGTCTGCGGCGCAACGACCTGCACGTCTCCGTCGCCGGCCGCGGCGGCGAAGCGGAAGTCCGCTGCGGCTACCGGCTCACCGCGGGAACGCACCTCGACACCCAGGTCGGCGTCGAGCACGAGGCGACCGACGGCGTCAGCCGGCAGACGGCCCGCGGCGTGGTCGGCGAGCGCGCGAGGGCGGTGCTGAACGGCCGTATCCACGTCGCTCCCGGCGCGCAGCGCACCGATGCCGCGCTTACCACGAAGAGCCTGCTGCTGGCGCCGACCGCGCAACTGAACGCCAAGCCCGAACTCACCATCTACGCCGACGACGTGCGATGCGCCCACGGCGCGACGGTCGGGGAACTCGACGCCGAGGCGCTCTTCTACCTGCGTTCGCGCGGGGTCGCGCAGGCGGCTGCCCGCGAACTCCTGATCGGCGGTTTCCTGGCGGAAGCCGTCGCCGATGTCGCGGGCGACGACGCCCGGGCCCTGCTCGGGATCGGGCGATGAACCGCCCCTCCAGCACGGCGCCCGCCGCACCCGCCGACATCGCCGGGCTGCGTGCGGACTTCCCGCTGATCCAGGACCGGGACGACATCGTCTACCTCGACAACGCCGCGACGACGCAGAAGCCGCGCGCCGTGCTCGACGCCGTACGCGCGTACTACGAGACCACCAACGCCAACGTCCACCGCGGCGTCCACCAGTTGTCCGACGCCGCGACCGACGCCTTCGAGGGCGCCCGCGCGCGGGTCGCCCGTCGTATCAACGCGGCAGCGCCGAGCGAGATCGTCTGGACCCGGGGCACGACGGAGGCCATCAACCTGGTCGCCCGGTCCCATGGCGGTTCGGTGCTGCGTCCGGGCGACCGCGTGCTGGTCACAGAACTCGAGCACCACTCGAACATCGTCCCGTGGCAGATGGCCTGCGAACGGGCCGGGGCGACGCTCGCGGCGGCGGCGGTCACGCCCGAAGGCACCCTGGACCTCGAGGACTTCGAGGCGCAGCTCGGCCGCGGAGACGTCCGCATCGCCGCGTTCGGGCACGTGTCGAACGCGCTCGGGACCGTGCACCCCGTCGCGGAACTCGTCACGCTGGCGCGGGCCGCCGGGGCGACCACGCTGGTCGACGGCGCCCAGGCCATGGCGCACTACCCCGTGGACGTGCGCGCCCTCGACTGCGATTTCTACGCCTTCTCGGGCCACAAGATGTACGCGCCGACGGGCATCGGCGTGCTGTACGGCCGGGAAGCGCTCCTCGAAGCCATGCCGCCCTGGCAGGGGGGCGGGGAGATGATCGAGGAGGTCACCATCGAGGCCACCACGTACGCCGGCCTGCCGTTCAGGTTCGAGGCCGGCACGCCGAACATCGCCGGCGCGATCGGCCTCGCGGCGGCCATCGACTACCTCGAGGCCCTGGACCCGGACGCCGTCGGCGGTCACGAGGGGGAACTCCTCCACCGCGCAACCGCCGGGCTCCAGCAGGTGGAAGGCGTGCGGATCGTCGGGACCGCTCCCGACAAGGGCCCGCTGGTGTCCTTCCTGATGGACGGCGCGCACCCGCACGACCTCGGCACCCTCCTCGACCGACAGGGCATCGCCGTGCGGACGGGCCACCACTGCGCCATGCCGCTGATGCAGCGCCTCGGCATCCCCGGCACGGTGCGCGCGTCGTTCGCGCTGTATAATTCCACCGAGGACGTCGAGCGGCTCGTCGCGGGCGTCCACAAGGCCCGATCCTTCCTCTGAGCCGGGCCCGAGAGTCGAGAAACATGCAAGCGCATCAATACGATCCCGAGAGCATCAGCATCACGCCAGCGGCGCTCAAGCACGTCCGGCGGCAGCTCCGCCAGGAGGGCGCGGAGGCGCTCGTGCTCGCGGTCACCGAGAGCGGCTGCAACGGATACATGTACGAACTCGCGTTCGCCGACGCCGAACTGCCCGACACCCGTTCCTTCCGCTTCGGCGCGGACGTGCGGGTCGAGGTGGCCGAGGACCACTGGCCGCTGGTCCGCGGGACCGAGATCGACTACGTCGTCGAAGGGCTGAACTCCGCCCTGAAGTTCAACAACCCCAACGCCGACGCCATGTGCGGCTGCGGCGAGAGCTTCTCGATCCGGGACTGAATCCGCCCCGCGCGGCCCAAGCCATGGAACGTCGCCTGGTCCCCGTCGCACGCCCGGTCAGCGCCCGGCTCGTGCCGACCGGCGAGCCCATCGACATCGAGGCCGGGAAGTTCGTGACCCTGACCCAGGCCCTCGGCGGCACCTACACCGTCGTGGTCGACGGCAACATGGCGCGCATCGAGGGCGAGGACGCGGACGCCCTCGGGTTTGAACCGGAGACCCTCGAGTTCGAGCCCCCGGCGGACGGCGCGCCGAGCTTCTCGCAGGTACGCGAGGCGCTGGCTTCCGTTCACGACCCCGAGATCCCGGTGAACATCGTCGATCTCGGGCTCGTCTACGGATTCGAACTCGAGGGGGACGCCGTCCACATCGAGATGACCCTCACGGCGCCAGGCTGCGGCATGGGGCCCGTCCTCGTCGACGACGTGAAGCGTCGCGTCGGCCGCGTCCCCTTCGTCTCCGACGTGGTGGTCGACCTGGTGTTCGATCCGCCCTGGTCGCGCGACATGATGACCGAGGAAGCGCAGCTCTCCCTCGGCCTGTTCTGAGGGGCCGAACAGGGCCGTCGGCAGTGCACGCCGATCTCTACGAAATCCGCGACAGCTTCGGCTTCTTCGACGCGTGGGAGGAGCGCTACCGCTTCATCATCGACCTCGGCCGGTCCCTGCCGTCCCTTCCGGAAGCGGACCGCACGGAAGACCGGCTCGTGCGGGGCTGCCAGAGCCTCGTGTGGCTCGTGCCGAGTTTCGACGCGGGAGCGCGCACCCTGCACCTCGACATCGACAGCGACGCCCACATCGTCCGCGGACTCATCGCCATCGTCCTCGCGGCGTACAACGACCGCACTCCCGAGCAGATCCTGGCCTTCGACATGGAGGGGCTGTTCGCGGATCTCGACCTGCTGGCGCACCTGAGTTCGACCCGCGGCAATGGGCTGCGCGCGATGGTGGCGCGGATACGGCAGGAGGCGGAGGAGCGGCTGGCGGCGTAAACCGGGGTCCCTGCACTCGCAAGTCGGGCGCCCTGCCGCACGTCGACCCGTCTCCGGCGCGACCTGTCGCGCCGCCGGCGGGGACCGCGTTCTCGGCGAGCCGGCCCGAAGGGTTGCAAAGCGGACGACATTGGGCGACAACGGGGGCTAGACGAGACAGCAGCCGATGGACGACCCGCCACGGTGAATCCGACCGTCTACATCGAGACCTCGGTCGTCAGCTACCTGACGGCGCGGCAATCGCGGGACGTCGTCGTCGCGGCGTACCAGGAAGTAACGCGCGAGTGGTGGCGGGACGCGGCCTCCAGGTTCCATCTCGCGGCGTCGGAGTTGGTCCTGGCGGAGTTGCCGGGCGGGCGATCGCAACGCCGCCCAGGCACGTCTGGTCGCCCTTGAAGGCGTGGCGCTGATGGCGGCAACTCCCGCCGCAGAGCACCTTGCGCGCCGTCTGCTGCTTGATCTCGGAGCAGTTCCGCGCGAAGCTGCGGCGGACGCCGCGCACATCGCCATCGCCGCAGCCAACGGCGTGGACTACTTGATAACGTGGAACTTCAGGCACATCGCCAACGCGGCGATGCGGGTGCGGATCGAACGCGCGTGCCGGGATGCGGGCTACGAGCCGCCGGTGATCTGCACGCCCAACGAACTGATGGAGACCAACCATGGCGACGACGGAAGCTGATCCGGTCATCGCGGAGGTCCGGGCGGTCCGGGACGGTATCGCCGCGCAGGCCGATTTCGACGTGGGCGCGATCTTCCGGCGCATCCGCGAGATGCAGGACGAGTCCGGGCGTAAGTACGTCAGCTATCCCGCGCGCCGGACCGCCGAGGACTCCGACGAGTCACTGGCCATCTGAGCGGCGTCGGGTCTTGCCCTGTTGGCTGCCGTGACGTAGCCCGCCCGGAACTCCAACCGGGACGACACGCGGCGTTCCGGGAGCGTGCTGGGCTTCGCGGCGATCTCGTCGTAGCGCGCGCATGTGCCGGAGCCCGGCCTTGCCGGCGCGCAGCGACTTGACCATCGCCTTGACCGCGCTGGGGGGGGGCCGTGTAGCAATCCTCGATGCGCGCCCACTCAAACGTTTACGGCTCATCAAGTCCATGTGCCCAGCCGGGGCGATCGGCGCGAGCACGGGCTGACGTGGCGCCCCTCGGGATCGCCGTGTCCCGTCTCGAATTCCTGTACGACTCCGACGCGGGCGGCCACCAGGGGCGCCTACATGCCTCGCCAACGCGCGTAGTCGTCGGGGTCGTCCACGTCCCAGAGCGTCTCGAGCAGGGACACCGAGAGTTCCGCCTCCGCGGCCCGGGCAACCGTACGCTCGAGGACGTCGTCCGCGCCCCACTCGATGCCGCGGAAGAGCGACGCGTGCGGCGCGTTCATGGCCACCAGGCAGTACCCGCCGTCCTCCACCGGCCCGAGGACGATGTCGGCGCTTTCCAGGCGGCGCAGCGCATCTTCGATGTACGCCGAGTCCAGCCGCGGAATGTCGGTCCCGACGACCACCCGCGCGCCGGCGCGCAAGGCCGCGAGCATGCGCTGCCCCAGATCGGCTTCGGGCTGTTCGACGAGCCGCAGGCCGAAGCGCTCGGCCCAGGCCAGGAGCCCGGCGTTGCGCGCGCCCGCGAACCAGAGTTCGGCGTCGAAGTCGCCTTCGGCGACCGCGGCCAACGTCGTCTCCACAAGTTCGACGTGGGCCTCGAAGGCACCGTCCACGCCGAGCGCCGGCGCCAGCCGCGTCTTGACGCGTCCGCGCTCCGGGGCGCGGGCGAACACGGCGACCCGCGGCCGTGCCGGCGCTTCTTCGGCGGTCCTTCCATAGTAGCGCCGGTACAGATCCGCGGGCCCGGCGCCGAGGAAGTAGCGCCACCTGAGCCACCACATGAAGACCACCGTCTTCCAGGCCCCGGCTTGTTCCCAACGCCGCCCCGACGACCCGAGACGCGCCCTGACACGGCACGGACGCGCGCGCCGGCGCAGACGTCGCGAGAGTTCGATGTCCTCCAGCAGGGGCTGGTCCGGGACGCCCCCGACGGCGTCGAGCAGCGTGCGCGACACGAAGATGCCCTGGTCGCCGGTGCAGATCCCGCTAATCCCCGACCGCCAGTTCATCAGGAAGGCAATGGTTCGCAGGAGCGGAGACGCACCCGAAAGGCGCACGTCGAAACGACCCCAGGGGGCGGTCCGCATGGCCTCCGAGAGCGCCCCGGCCAGGTCCGCCGTGACCTCGGCGTCCGCGTGCAGCAGCCACAGCCAGTCGCCTCCGGCCGCCGCGACGCCGCGGCGCAACTGGCCGCCCCGGCCGCGCGGGCCCGCGATGCAGCGGGCGCCGAAGCGGCGGCACGCCGCGAACGGGTCGTCCCGGCTCCCGCCGTCGACCACCACGACCTCCAGTCCCTGCCACGACGCGAGCTGCCCGAGGAGTCGCGCCAGGTGCTCCGCGTCGTCGAGGACGGGGACGACCGCCGTGACGCCGTCCAGTGACGGTTGCCGTGGGACTGCTGCTTCCAGGATCGTGTCCGAAATCGCGAAAGGCGCCAAGGGGGGCCCGCAGCCCCGGCAGGAATCGAACCTGCATCTATCGCTTAGGAGGCGATCGTTCTATCCATTGAACTACGGGGCCCCGCCGCCGGATCATACAACGCCGCCGGGGTCGTTCAGACTTTCGACTGCGACGGACACACACGAAAAAGGAGCGGCGATGAAGGGCGTGTTCTGCGAAAAGCTCGGGACTCCCGACGACCTGGTCGTGCGCGAGGTCGACGACCCGGCGCCCCCCGGCGAGGGCGAAGTGACGGTCGCCCTCGAAGCGCGCGGGCTCGGCTTCGCGGACCTGCTTGTGATCGCGGGCGGCTACCAGGTCCAGCGCCCGTTGCCGTTCGCCGTGGGCGCCGAGGCAGCCGGGCGCATCACGGAGGTCGGCCCGGGCGTCACGGGGTTCGAAGCCGGGGACCCGGTCTGGACCGACGGCGGCTGTGTCGAGCGCATCGTGACGCGCGTCGAACGCCTGACCCTGCTCCCGGCGGGCGTCGACCTCGTAGCTGCCGCCGCGTTCCGCGGCAACTACTCCACGGCGCTGTACGCGCTGCAGCGCGGCCGGCTCCGCGCCGGGGAGACCCTGCTCGTCCACGGCGCCGCGGGGGGCGTGGGCCTCGCCGCCGTCGACGTCGGCAAGCTCATGGGCGCCCGCGTCATCGCAACGGCGGGCACGGACGAGAAGCTCGAGGTCGTGGGCGCGATGGGCGCGGACCACCTCGTCAACTACACCGACGGGTTCCGCGAACGCGTCAAGGCGCTGACGGACGGGCGCGGCGCGGACGTGATCTACGACCCCGTGGGCGGCGACGTGTTCGACGAGTCGATGCGCTGCATCGCGCCGTTCGGGCGCCTCCTGATCATCGGCTTCACCAGCGGGCGTCCGGCGCTCGCCAAGACCAACCACCTGCTCATCAAGGACGCCGAGGCCATCGGCCTGCGCATCGACCACATGCTCGTGCACGAACCCGCCTGGGCCCGGCGGAACGACCGGGCGCTCCTCGGCTGGCTCGCGTCCGGACGCATACGTCCCCACGTATCGCACCGCCTGCCTTTGTCGAAGACGCCCGAGGCGCTGCGGCTGATCGCCGGGCGCAAGGTGATCGGCAAGGTGGTGGTGGTCAACGACTGAACCCTATCGGAAGAAGGAGCGGCAACCGGATGAAAGGCGTGTTCTGTGAAACGCTCGGGACCCCCGACGACCTCGTCGTACGCGAGATCGAAGACCCGGGCCGCCCCGGCGAGGGCGAGGTGGCCGTGGACCTCGAAGTCCGCGGGATCAGCTACACCGACCTCCTCATGGTCGCCGGGCGCTACCAGGTGAAGCCCGACCTGCCTTTCGTGGTCGGCGGGCAGGCCGCGGGCCGGATCGCGGAGGTCGGTCCCGGCGTCGGGGACTTCGAACGCGGCGATCCCGTCCTCGCCGGGGGCGGTTGCGTCGAGCGGACGGTCACCCGCGCCGACCGCGTGACCCGGCTGCCGGAGGGCGTCGACCTCGCCGAGGCCGCTTCCTTCGGGGCCAACTACGCCACCGCCCTCTACGCGCTGCAGCGCGGCCGGCTGCTGGTCGGGGAGACGCTGCTCGTGCACGGCGCCGCCGGCGGGGTGGGACTCGCCGCCGTCGACGTCGGCAAGCTCATGGGCGCCCGCGTGATCGCGACCGCCAGCACCGCGGAGAAACTCGCCGTCGTGGGGCAGATGGGCGCCGACCATCTCATCGACTACACCGACGGCTTTCGCGAGCAGGTGAAGGCATTGACCGACGACCGCGGGGCCGACGTGATCTACGACCCGGTCGGGGGCGACGTGTTCGACGAGTCGATGCGCTGCATCGCGCCGTTCGGCCGCATCCTGATCGTCGGCTTCACCGGCGGACGTCCGGCGCTCGCGAAGACGAACCACCTGCTCATCAAGGACGCGGAGGCGATCGGCTTCACGATCGGCGCGCTCGAGCGGCACGATCCGGAGTGGGCGGAGCGCAACCGGCGCACCATCCTCGACTGGCTGGCGTCGGGGCGGATCCATCCCTACATCTCGCACCGCGTGCCGCTGTCGCGGACCGCGGACGCCCTGAAGCTCATCGCCGAGCGGAAGGTGATCGGCAAGGTGGTCGTCGTCAACGACTGAGCGGGCCACTCCGTCGCGAAGTTCGCTCCCGCCCCGGGCTCGAGGCGCCGTCAGGACCCGCGGCGTCCGCCCCGGAACGCGACGACGTTGCCCCCGGCGAGCGCTTCCGACTGCGGGCGCAGCGCCAGTTCCCACGTCGCCGCGTTGCCGCCGTTCCGGGCGAAGCCGCGCAGGCCGTACGTGTCCCGCAGTTCGAAGAGCGCGAAGGCGGCGTGGGTCGCGCCGTCCTCGGACCACAGGAGCCCCAGGTGCGGCGCGCTCTCGAGCTTGGCCGTGCCGTCCACGTCGAACGGCCCCCGGACGGTGACGGCGTAGCCGCCGAACTCGTCCGGAACGATCCAGACGGTCAGTTCGATGGCGGACTGGCCTTCGACCTCGAGCAGCGCGTCGACCAGGCGCCCGTCTTCCTCTTCCGTCAGCGTCATGTCGACGCTGAAAGGCGTCCCCTGGGTGGTGTCGATGGCCCGGTAGGAACCCCGGCCCAGCCACCTGCCCGGGCCAAGGATCATCCGCCGCGCTTCAGCTTGTGCAACCGGTAGTCCGCGGGGGCCTCGAACGCCGGTTCTTCCGTCGGCTTGATGCTCGGATCGCGTTCCACGGGGGCCGCCAGTCCCGGCACGTCCTCGAAGTCGAGGTCCGGCAGATCCAGTCCCTCGAGACCGAGCAGATCCGTGATGGGCACGTCCGCGTCCAGCTCGAGCTCCAGGTCGAGCTCGGCCAGGTCGTACGGGTCGAGCGCCGCGTCGTCGGTCCCGGACGCCGGCAACGGCGCCGCCGGCGCGACCGGCAGCAACGCCGCCGATGACGCGGCCTGCAGGAGCCAGGCATCGGCGAAGCCACCGGCCTGGATGTCGGGCAACCGATCGAGGGCCGCCTCGCGGGTGGCGAATGGGCCCGCGACCACGCGATAGAGCGCGCCGGCCGGAGTCTCCGCCCGCACCACCCCGACCGTGTCCAGCAGGCGCTGCGAGGCCGACGCCCGGGCGCTCTCGGCCGCGTCGGCCGACCGGAAGCTCCCGAGCGACACCCAGACGTCCCCCTGCTGGGCGGCGGTCATCGGCGCCAGCAACAGGGCGAGGGTGGCGAGCAGGAAGCGCATCGGGACTCCGGGGGCGGTCGGGAAAAATTGTACACGGATGCAGGATGCGGGTTGCGCGCCCGCGATCGCCCGCCGCCCGCGCCTCAAGCGTCCCCCAGGAACAACAGGAGGACGCCCGCCGCCGCGGCCGACCCGATGACCCCGGCCACGTTCGGTCCCATCGCGTGCATGAGCAGGACGTTGCCGGGGTTGGCCTCCTGCCCCATCCGGCTGACGACCCGCGCCGCCATGGGCACGGCGGAAACCCCGGCCGCGCCGATCAGCGGATTGATCGGCCGTCGGAGCACGAGGTTCATGCCCTTGGCCATCAGTACCCCGCTCGCCGTGCCTACGGCGAAGGCCGCGGCGCCGAGCAACAGGATGCCGAGCGTGTCGAACGTCAGGAATCGCTCCGCCCCCAGCCGCGAGCCGATGGCGAGGCCCAGCAGGATCGTCACCGTGTCGATGAGCGCAGTGCGCGTGGTCTGCGCGAGGCGGTCGACGACGCCGCACTCGCGCAGCAGGTTGCCGAAGCAGAGCATGCCGATCAGGGGCGTCGCCGGCGGCAGGAACAGCGCCACGAGGAGCAGCAGCACGATCGGGAAGAGCACGCGTTCCCTGCGCGACACCTCCCGCTGCTGCGTCATCTCGATGCGGCGTTCGCGCTGCGTCGTCAGCAGCCGCGCGATCGGCGGCTGGATCAGCGGCACCAAGGCCATGTAGGAGTATGCCGACACCGCGATGGCGCCCAGCAGGTCCGGCGCCAGGTGGCCGGCCAGGTAGATGGCCGTCGGACCGTCCGCGCCCCCGATGATCGCGACCGCCGCCGCTTCGCGCAGCGTCAAGTCGAGCACGCCGGCCTCGGTCAGCAGCACGGCGCCGAAGAGCGTGCCGAAGATGCCGAACTGGGCCGCCGCCCCCAGGAACAGCGTGCGCGGGTTGGCCAGCAGCGGCCCGAAATCCGTCAGCGCGCCGATGCCGAGGAACACCAGCAGCGGGAACACGCCGGTCTCGACGCCCACCAGGTAGAAGAGGTGCAGGATGCCCTCCCCGCTCGCGAGTTCCACGCCCGGCACGTTCGACAGGACGCACCCGAAGCCGATCGGCACGAGGAGCAGCGGTTCGAACCGGCGCGCGACGGCGAGGTAGAGCAGGACCAGGCCGACGGCGATCATCGCCGCCCCGCCCAACGTCAGCAGGTACAGCCCCGAGGACTGCACCAGGTCCAGGAAGGTGGACACGTACGGGAGTCGGTGCGGCTACTGCAGATCGAACAGCGGCTCGCCGGCCGCCACGGCCTGACCTTCCGCGACGTGGAATCTCGTCACCGTGCCGGCGCGCGGCGCGACGACATCGGTCTCCATCTTCATGGCTTCGAGCACCAGGACCGGCTGCCCCTCTTCGACGCGGCTGCCCGGCTGGGCGACGAGCTTGAACACGTTCCCCGCCAGCAGCGCCGGGACCGCTACCGCCCCGGCGGCGGGCGCGGGAGTCACGGCCACGGGGGCGCCGTCCACCGACACCTCCACCTGGAAGGCGCGGCCGTTGACCGTCACCCGATACTGGGCGGGCTCGGCCGGCTGCATCGCGGGAGCGCCGTTCGCGACCGCGCGGGCGGCGTCCCCGCCCGGATCCGCGTCCGGGTCCGGCTCCGGCTCGAAGGCATCGGGCCTGCCCCGGTTCTCCAGGAAGTTGAGCCCGATCTTGGGGAACAGGACGTACGTCAGGACATCCTCGACCGGCTCCTCGGCCAGCCCGATGGAGGCCTTGCCCGCCAACCGGTGCAACTCCGCCGCGAGCCGGTCGAGTTCCGGCTCGAGCAGGTCCGCCGGTCGGCACGCGACGGGTTTCTGGTCGCCGAGCACACGGCGCTGCAGGTGGGCGTCCACGGGCGCCGGCGTGGCCCCGTACTCCCCCTTCAGCACGGCCGCGGTCTCGCGCGTGATGTTGGCGTAGCGCGCCCCGGACACCACGTTGATGAGCGCCTGCGTGCCCACGATCTGGGAGGTCGGCGTCACCAGCGGGATGTAGCCGAGCTCCCTGCGCACCCGGGGAATCTCCTCGAGCACCTCGTCGAACCGGTCCGCCGCGCCCTGTTCCCGGAGCTGGCTCTCGAGGTTGGTCAGCATGCCTCCCGGCACCTGCGCGACCAGGATGCGCGAGTCCACCCCCTTAAGGCTCCCCTCGAACTGCGCGTACCTGCGCCGGACGACCCGGAAGTACGCCGAGATCTCCTCGAGCACCCCGAGGTCCAGGCCGGTGTCGCGCTCCCCGCCGGCCAGGATCGCCACCAGCGACTCCGTGGCCGAGTGGCCGTACGTCATGCTCATCGAGGAAACGGCCGTATCAACGTTGTCGATGCCCGCCTCGATGGCCTTCAGATACGTCGCCGTGGAGAGCCCCGTGGTCGCGTGGGAGTGCATCTGGATGGGGATGTCCACGGCTTCCTTCAGCCGGGACACGAGTTCGAAGGCCACGTAGGGCGTCAGCAGTCCCGCCATGTCCTTGATGCACACCGAGTGGGCGCCCATGTCCTCGATGCGCCGGCCGAGGTCCACCCACATGTCCACCGTGTGCACCGGGCTCGTCGTGTAGGAGATCGTGCCCTGGGCGTGGCGCTCCCGCGCGACGACGGCGGCGACCGCGCACTCGAGATTGCGCGGGTCGTTCATGGCGTCGAAGATGCGGAAGACATCGACGCCCACGGTCGCCGCGCGCTCGACGAACTTCTCCACCACGTCGTCGGCGTAGTGGCGGTAGCCGAGCAGGTTCTGGCCCCGCAGCAGCATCTGCTGGCGCGTGTTCGGCATGGCCGCCTTGATCCGGCGCATGCGTTCCCACGGGTCTTCCCCGAGGTAGCGGATGCAGGCGTCGAAGGTGGCCCCGCCCCAGGACTCGACCGACCAGTACCCCACCCGGTCCAGCTTCTCCGCGACGGGCAGCATGTCCTCGATGCGAAGCCGAGTCGCGAGCAGGCTCTGGTGCGCGTCCCGCAGGACGAGTTCGGTGATGCCGAGCGGTTGGGCCATCAGCTTCCTCCCCCGGCGGGCAGTCCCCGGGCGGGCAGTCCTCCGGCGGGCAGTCCTCCGGCGGGCAGTCCCCCGGCGGGCAGTCCCGCGGCGTGCAGGTGGCGATGGTGCCGGATGGCCGCGGTTACGGCGGCGACCAGCTCGTCGTCACCGTCGGCCTCGATCGCCGGGACGGTGCGCGAGCCGCGCACCGCGCGCGACAGCGCCGCGCAGGTCGCGACGAGCAGACCAAGGAGCACGAACACCGTGCCCATCCCGGCGAGCAGGAGGTGCAGCCCGGATCCGATGAGGTCGCCGCCCACTGTCGTCTCCATTCCGCCGGTGTCCCTTGGCGCGCGAGAAAGAGCGGGGCTTCGCACGTTGCCCGGGCCGGCCGCCCGGTCGTTCCGTCGCAGGCGCCGCATGGCGCCTCGTCTTCAGGGCAGCTGCAGGGCAAGTGTGTGGCGCACCCGACAGGATTCGAACCTGTAATCCCTGGTTTCGTAGACCAGTGCCTTATCCAGTTTGGCCACGGGTGCGTCGCCGCCGCTGTTTCGCGGGCGGCGTATTATCGGGAAGGGGCGCGTGCTAAGCAACCGGCGGAGCGGCGGGATCGCGGGCCAGCGCACGCCCTCCGCCTCCCGTACATGCCCCGGCACGCTGGGATAAGATGCGGGCAGCTTGCGCGGAGACGCCATGGCCGAACCAGCCGCTTCGGGACGCGTGGGGCGTGCCCGAATCGCGCTCTACGGAGCGGTGAACCTGCCCACCTCCGTGGTCGGGCTGCCCATCGCGCTCTACGTCCCCGCCTTCTACTCCGAGAACCTCGGGCTCTCGCTCGCGGCCGTCGGCACGCTGCTCGCGCTGTCGCGGCTCACCGACGTGGTGACCGACCCGGCGATCGGCATCGCCTCCGACCGTTGGCGCACGCGCTTCGGGCGCCGCAAGCCCTGGATGGTTGCGGGCACGCCGCTCATGATCCTGTCGCTCTGGATGCTCTTCGTGCCGGACAGCCCCACGGCCATCGCGGTGTGGTCCGCCGTCGGCGGCGCCGGCGTCAGCAACCTCTATCTCTTCGTCTGGATCAGCGTCCTCTACCTCTCGTTCACCCTGGTCGACCTCCCCTACCGCGCGTGGGGGGCGGAGCTCTCGCCGGACTACGACGAGCGCTCCCGCGTCACGGGCTGGCGCGAAGCCTTCGGCTACGGCGGGACCATGATGTCGCTCATCATCCCCCTCGCCATCGCGTTCGGACTGGCGCAGCCCGGGGCCGAAAACGCGCTCTACGGCGTCGCCCTGGCCGTCCTGGTGCTGATGCCGCTGCTCACGGCGCCCGCGATCGTGTTCGTCCGGGAGCCCCCGATCCGCGGCAGCAGGACGCCCCACGTCACCTGGCTGCGGGGCCTGCGCATCGTCTGGCGCAACGGGCCGTTCCGCCGCCTGGTGATCTGCCTCACGTTCTTCGCCACCGGCATCAGCATGACCGCGGCGATGTCGTTCTTCTTCGTGCGGCGCGTGATGGAAGAGCCCTTCGACACCTACGCCATCTTCGTCCTCGCCTACTACGTCTCCAGCACCGTGGCGATCCCGGCGTGGTTCGCGATCTCCAAGCGCATCGGCAAGCACCGCACCGTGGTGCTCGGCATCGCCTGGCTGTCGCTCTGGAGCTCGTTCATCCCGCTGCTCGGACCCGACGACTTCGCGATCTTCTTCGTGGTCATGCTGCTCAAGGGGTCGGCCATCGGCGCCCTGGTGTTCCTGCCGACCTCGATGGTCGCGGACATCGTCGACCTCGACACGTTGCGCACGCGCCAGCAGCGCACCGGGCTCTATTTCTCGCTCTGGGGGATGGTCAACAAGGGCGGCGCCGCCCTCGGGATCTTCTTCGCCACCACCGGCGCCGCCTACATGGGGTTCGACCCCGCCAGCGAGGCCAACACCGCCACGGCGAAGATGACGGTGGCGTTCCTGTACTCCATCATCCCGGCCGCTATTTCCTGCATGGCGTTGCCGCTGCTGTGGCGTTACCCGCTCACCCGGGAGCGGCAGCAGCGGATGCGCGCGCACATCGAGCGGCGGGACACGCGGATGCGGGCGGCCGGGCTGTCCCACTGACGTTCCGCACCACGTCCCCTACCAATGCCGGTGGCCGCGTCCATGCCGATGGCCGTGTCCATGCCGATGGCCGTGCCGATGCGCGGCCCGGTGCCGGTGGCCCCCGGCCCAATGCGTTGGATACGCGTTCCCGACGCACAGGGCGAGGTGGTGGAACGGCCCCGACCGCCGGTGTCGCCGCCCATGCGTCCCCAAGCAGACACTCCAGCCGGGGTGGTGCGTGACGTGCGGGGGATGGTAGTGATGATAGGCGCGATGCCCGTGCCCGTGCCCGTGTCCGTGCCCGTGAGGATGCGCGGCCGCGGAGACCGCCGCGAGGGACAGCAGGACGGCCGCCGTGCCGGTGAGATTGCGGAGTTGCCGGTGCATCGGGGGAGCGCTCCCGTGTGGCGAAGTCTGCGGGCGACGTTCGCACACCGGCGATGAACCCCGTCTGAACGGCGCCCCCACGTCATCCGCTCCCTGCCTCCCCGCCGCCACGCCCGCCTGACGTTACACTCCCCCGGATGCCGGCCATCCGGCCGAAGCCAGCCACGGGAGACCGCCACCCATGACCGACCAGACCCGACCCGGACGCCTCGCCGGCCGCACGGCCCTGATCACCGGCGCGAGCCGGGGCATCGGGCGCGCCATCGCCCGGAGCTTCGCGGCGGAGGGCGCCCACCTCTTCCTGACCGCCACCAACATGGCAAAGCTCACGGAGACGCGCGGGCTCTGCGCGGACGCGGGCGTCGAGCTGCACTGTCATGGCGCAAACGTCGCGGATGCGGACGCGGTCGCTGCGCTCTTCGACGCCGCCGTCTCGTGGCGCGACGGACTCGACATCGTGGTCAACAACGCCGGCATCTACATCGGCAAGCCGTTCGTCGACTACGAACTCGCCGAACTCGACCAGGTCATGAAGGTCAACGTGTACGCCGTCTTCCAGCTCACGCAGCTCGCGGTCAAGCACATGCTCGGCCGCGGCGGCGGCAAGATCGTCAACATCGCCTCCACCGCCGGCAAGTGGGAGAGCCCGAACCAGGCCGTCTACAACACCTCCAAGCACGCGGTGGTCGGGCTGACGCGCTGCGCGGCGCTCGAGACCGCGGCCCAGGGCATCAACATCAACGCCATCTGCCCGGGCTTCGTCTCGACCGGGATGTTCGACGGGCTGCACGACACCGCCGAGGCCCTCGGCGTGCCGGTGGAGGAGCTGCAGCAGCAGGTCGTCTCCCGCGTGCCGATGGGGCGCCTCGTCACGGGCGACGAGGTCGGCCACCTGGCGGTCTACCTGGCGAGCGAAGAGTCCGACGGGATGACGGGGCAGTCCATCCCGATCTCCGGCGGCATGCGGATGGGGTGAGGGCTACCAGGACGTCTATCTGTACCGACATCCCCCGACCCAATCACCTGTTACGCACTCCCTGCGAGTTCACCGAAGAGATTGCTGATGATTGCAGGAGCGCGCCGCCTTCCAGTCCAGCACCTGTCGATCCGCGTGCCGTGGCACGACGCCGGATGGGCCGGAACCGTCTGCAACAGGCCCGCCGCCAACACGGCTTGTCGCGTGTTGCCCAGAGTCGCAGAGAGCAAGGACGACGCGGCCGAGGAGAGCATTGCCGGACAATCCTTCGCGGAGCTGGCTGCCGACCAGCTTCCTCCCTAGAGAAGTCGACGAGCATGTCGAGTATCAGTACTCGACAAGGAACCCTTCCCACCGCAGCGTCCTCTGGGAACGCAACGTCGAGCACTCCATTCGCCCGGGCTTTGCGCCGATCCATTGGTCAGGGCGACAAGGAACTCGCGTACAAGGGCAGAAACCGACGTCCCCGCCTCGGCCGCCCGGATCCGCGAGAGTCGGTAAGTCTCCTCGTCGACGGCCACGGTGATGTTCTTCACGATTCCACATCTTCCCAATGGCTGGGCCGCTACACTCTAGCGCACCGCGCCCACGGCGCGCTCGAGCGGGAAGCCGTCCTCCTCTTCCCCCGCCACTACTCGTCGGATGCCACGGCGAGCTCGCGCAGCATCGACAGCAACGTGTCGTGCGTCAGCCAGCGGCCGTCGGCCATGACGCCGTCGAGCCGCCAGAGGTGGCCGACATCCTCGAGCGGGTTCGCGCCGAGCAGCACCAGGTCGGCGTGCATCCCCGGCAGGATCCTGCCCCGTCTGTCCTCGTCGCCGAGAAAAAGCGCCGGGGCGGTGGTCGCCGCCTGCAGCGCCTCGTACGGGGACAGGCCGGCCTCGACGAAGGTCGCGACCTCGTCGATCAGCGTGAAGCCCGGCACCAGCGAGGGGAAGGTGTCGGTCCCCGTCATGAGCGGGGCGCCGGCGGCGTGCAGCCGCGCCAGGAAGGTCAGCATCCGGGGGCGCGCCAGGCCGAGCATCTCCCGGGATTCCATCGAGAACAGCGCCTCCAGGCCCGAGTTGCGGTAAGCCCTTAGCAGGTCGGCGGGCATGTACTCCGCCATGGGGTGATCGGCGAACTCTTCCAGGCGCCCGGCGTGGATCAGCATGGAGTTGACCACGAAGGTGGGACAGTTCCATGCGCCGGCCTCCACCGTCGCCCGGACGAGTTCGTCCATCCGCGCGTCCGACATGTTGAGCCAGGAGGCAAAGCGCTCGGGGCTGCGCCCGCCGTCCTTGACCAGGGCTTCGCGCGGCAGGCCGTCGATGTCATAGCCGCGGAAGTGCTCGATGGACGCCTGGCCGTCGGCCAGCACTTCCTCGATGCCCACGTCGAAGGGCACGTGGCCGAAGAACGGTATGCCGAGCTTGCGCGCCTCGTCCGCGATCGCCTCGTAGGCCTCGCGCGACAGGGTGTGGTAGATCTTGATCGACTCGAAACCCTGCGCCGCGAACCGCCGCACGGCGGCGCGGGCCGCGCCTGCCGAGAGCACCCGCACCGAGAAATCCCAGACGGCGTTCGCGCCTTCGAGCAGGGGACTCGCAATCTCCATGCGCGGGCCCAGCAGCGTGCCGTCGTCGATGGCCGCGGCGAGCCGCAGCAGATCCTCGGAGCCGGCCGCGTTCCGAATCGTCGTGACACCGGTCGCCAGGTACAGGAGCAGGTCGGCGCGCTGTGCCGTCTGACCCGGCCGGTAGTCGGCCCCTATGTGGGCGTGCATGTCCGCAAGCCCGGGCAGCACGAACTTCCCCCGGCCGTCGACGACCGTCGCCCCGGCCGGGACCGTCACCGCGTCCGCGGGACCGACGGCCGCGATCCGGTCGCCCTCCACGAGCACCGTCCGATGCGGAGCGGCGTCCGGCGTGTCCATCGAGATGACGTTGACGTCCACGAACGCGTACGTGGCCGATTCCGCCGCGGCCGCCGGCCCGACGGTCCAGAGCGCGAGCAGGACACACGCCGTCCCCACGCCGGTTCTCGCTGCGCGATACATGGGTTCTCCCCTTCGCGTGCCGCGGGTTCGATGGTACCGTTCGGGCCGTCTCGATGCCGGCGTACACTTCCGGCTGCGCACAACGGGGAGGAAACGCGTGACCGCTGACCAGGGACCGCCGTCCGGCGACGCCCGGGCGCTCGACCACTACGTCCTGCAGATTCACGACGTGGACGCGGCCGGCGCCGCCTTCGAGCGCCTCGGGTGCCGATCGGACTGACCATCTCCGTGCGGGCGCTCGACCGCTGCCGCGCGGCACTCGCCGACGGCGGGACGGACTGCACCATGCACGAGGGCGCCCTGCTGGTGCCGCCGGAACGGGCGCACGGCGCCGTGATCGAGTTCGTGCCCGCCACGGAGGAGGCATAGCCATGCGCGCAGCCGTCATCCACGAACACGGAGACCGCGACGTCATTCGCCTGGTGAACGACTACCCGACTCCGACCGCGGAGCCCGGCTGGGTCGTGCTCCGCGTCGGGGCGACGTCCATCAACTTCCACGACATCTTCACGCGGCGCGGCATGCCCGGAATCCGCATTCCGTTCCCGTTGATCGTGGGATCGGACCTCGCCGGCGAGATCGTCGAGACCGGCCTCGGCGTGACCGGCTGGTCCGCCGGCGACCGGGTCCTGGTCGATCCGCACCCGAGCGAGGCGAGCGGCGGGAAGTTCCTCGGCGAGCAGCTCGACGGCGGGCGCGCCGAGTTCTGCGCGGTGCTCGTGGACCAGCTCGTCGCCCTGCCGGACACGGTGAGCTTCGAGGTGGCCTCCACCCTGCCGCTGGCCTATGCCACCGCCCACCGGATGATGTTCACGCGCGGCCACCTGAAGGCGGGCGAGACCGTCCTCGTGCTCGGCGCGAGCGGCGGCGTCGGGACCTGCTGCGTCCTCCTCGCCAAGATGGCCGGCGCAACGGTCCTCGCCTGCGCGTCGTCCGCCGGGAAGCTCGAGCGGCTCGCCGCCATCGGGGCGGACCACCTGATCGACTACACGCGGGTGGACATGCGCAAGGCGGTGCACGAGATCGTCGGCCGGCCCCGCGTCGCGGGCACTGGAGGCGTCGACCTGGCCGTCAACTACACCGGCGGCAAGACGTGGAACGACACCATGCGCTGCGTCGGCAACGGCGGCCGCATGGTCACGTGCGGCGCCACCGCCGGGTTCGACGAGGAAGTGGACTGCCGCTACGTCTGGACCTTCGAGCAGTCCATCGTCGGCTCCAACGGCTGGACCCGGGACGACGTCCTCGCGCTGCTCGGCATGGTCGAGTCCGGCCGGCTCGAACCCGTCATCGACCGCGTGTTCCCCCTCGACGATATCCACGAAGCGGAGCGGCTGCTCGAGGACCGCGAGGTCTTCGGCAAGGTCGTCGTCACGCCGTAGCAGGGACGGTACGGGCGTGGGCGATTTCGACACCCGGGAGCAGATCCAGGCCAGCCTGGACGAATCGCCGTTCGCCGCGTTCTGCGGTCTCCGCGTGGAAGATGTCGACAAGTCCGCGGGCCGGCTCGTCCTGTGCATGCCCATGCGGCCCGAGCTGGAGCGCCTGGCGGGTTCGGGCCAGATGCACGGCGGCCCCATCGCGTGCCTGATCGACACCGCGGGCTGCTACGCGACCATGCTGGTGCTCGGCCACGGCGTGCCCACGATCAACTTCCGCACCGACTACCTCCGCCCAGTCATCGACACGGACCTCAGGGCCGTCGCCGTCGTGCGGCGCGCCGGACGCACCGTCGCAGTGGCGGACGTGGACCTGTTCGACGACCGGGACTGGCTCGTCGCGACGGGCCGCGCCACGTTCGGGTCGCGCGCCGGGTGACCGACCGTCCCCGCAATCTCGGCGACATCCTCGGCGTACGCCGGGACTCGGACGAGGTCGCGATCGTCAGCCTCGCCGCCGACGGCCTCGCCCGCGAGTGGCGCGCACGCGAGTGGCGCGCCCGCGAGATCGAGCAGGGTTCGCTCGCCTACGGCGAGGCGGTGCGCCGGCGCGGCCTGGAGCCGGGCGCCGCGGTCGGCATCTTCGCGCAGAACTCGGTACCCAACCTGATGGCCTACCTGGGCGTCCTGCGTGCCGGGTACGTGTGCGTCCCCGTGAACATCCGCCAGCCGCCCGCGATCGTCCGCTTCGTCTGCGAAGACGCGGGGATGCAGTTCGCCTTCGCCGACGAGGCCGGCGCGGCCCTGGTGCCCGAGGGCGTCGCCCACGCCGGACTGGCGCCCGTCCCCGCTCGTGCGCCCGGACCGGCGGGCGCGTTCCCGGCGGCCGGGGGGCGCTCCACAGCCCTGATCCTGTATACGTCGGGGTCGACCGGCCGTCCCAAGGGAGTCGTCCTGTCCCACCGGAGCCAGCTTGCGATGACCGACGCGGTGACCGCCGGCCCGGACAGCCGGCTCTTCGACGGGCAGCGGGGCATCGTGGCGGCGCCGATGTTCCACATGAACGCCCAGGTGTTCATCGCGTCGTTCCTGACCGGCGGAGGCTCCGTCGTGCTGATGTCGCGGTTCGATGCCGCGGTGTTCGCCGAGGCCATCGCGACCTACGGCGTGCACGTGCTGACCGGCGTGCCGACCATGATCGCGCTGCTGCACTCCGCGTGGCGGGACCTCGGGCGGCCGGACCTCGGCAGCGTCCACACCGTGTACATCGGCTCGGCCCCCGTCACCGAGGCGATCGTCGCCCAGTCGCGGGAGATGATGCCGAACGCGAGGGTCCTGAACTCCTACGGCACCACCGAGACGGGGGGCGGGCTGTTCGGGCCGCACCCCGACGGGCTCCCGAGGCCGGCCATCTCGGTCGGCTACCCGACGCCGCGGGTCGGCCTGCGCCTCGACGAGGACGGCGCGCTGCTCGTGAAGGCGCCGAGCATGATGACCGGCTACCTCAACCTGCCGGAACTGACCGCGCGCCGGCTGCACGACGGCTGGTACGACACGGGGGACCTGTTCGAACGGGACGCCGACGGCTTCTACTTCTTCCGGGGCCGCGCCGACGACATGTTCGTGTGCTCGGGCGAGAACGTGTACCCGGGCGAGGTGGAGCAGGCGGTCGAGTCGCACCCGGGCGTCCTGCAGGCGGCGGTGGTGCCCGTGGCGGACGCGCAGCGCGGCCAGATGCCGGTGGCCTTCGTCGTGCCGGCGGCGGACCCCGTCGACGCGCGGGAGATCCAGGACCACGTCAGGACGCGGATCGCGCCCTACCTGTATCCCCGGCGGGTCTGGTTCCTGGACGCCCTGCCCCTGGCGAGCACCACCAAGGTCGACCGCCGGGAACTCATGCGCCGGGCCGAAGCGTCCATGACCGCGGAACGCGCCGATCGATAGTGGCGGAACCCGCCGACACCCCGCGCGCCCCGTACCCGCTGGAAGTGGAGGCGCAAGCTCCTCGTCCCTGCGCCTCACGAGGCCGCGAGCGTCCCGACGCGCTCGGCGATCGCGAGCGCCGCGGTCATGCCGGGCGACTCGATGCCGAGCAGGTTGACCAGGCCGCTCACGCCATGTTGCGCCGGCCCCTCGATGACGAAGTCCCCGGCCGGGGCGCCGGCGGGCACGATCTTCGGGCGGATGCCCGTGTATCCCGGGTGCAGGCGCTCCTCGTCGAGCCCGGGGTAGTAGCGGCGGATGGCCGCGACGAAGCGGTCCCGGCCGGCCGCGTCGAAATCGTAGTCCGCACCGTCGATCCACACCACGTCGGGCCCGAACCGGGCCTGCCCGGCGAGGTCCAGGGTGACGTGGACGCCGAGCCCGCCGGACTCCGCCACCGGATAGACCAGATGCTTGAACGGGCTCGCCCCCGAGAGCGCGTAGTAGTGGCCCTTGGCGAAAAAGCCCCGGTACCCGGGACGGAACGCCCCGGCGAGGGCCGGCGCGGAGAGTCCGGCGGCGTTGACGGCCGTGTCCACCGACAGTTCGTAGTCGCCGCAGGCGACGCCCACGCGGTCGCCGTGGCGGCGCAGCCCGGTCACCTCCGTACACAGCGAGACCACGCCGCCGCGCGCCTCGAGGTCGCCCTGCAGGCTCAGCATGAGGGCGTGGCTGTCGACGATCCCCGTGCTTTCCGAGTAGATCCCGCCCAGGCAGCGCACGGCGGGCTCGAGCTCCGACACCTCGTCGGCATCGAGCCACGGTAGCTCGCCCACGCCGTTCTCCCGCGCCTGCGCGCGATAGCCCCGCAGGGTCTCGAAATGGTTCTCCCGGGTCGCCACGATGATCTTGCCGATCCGCGCATGGGGCACGGCGTGGCTCCTGCAGTAGTCGTACAGCAACGCCTTGCCCCGCACGCAGGTCTCGGCCTTGACCGAGCCGGTGGGATAGTAGATGCCCGCGTGGATCACCTCCGAGTGCCGGCTGCTGGTCTCCGAACCGATCAGTTCGTGCCGCTCGAGGACCAGCACTTCCCGGCCCGCCAGGGCCAGCTCGCGCGCGACCGCGAGTCCCACCACTCCGGCCCCGATCACCACGGCGTCGCAGCGTTCAGGCAAAGGCTACCGACCCTTCTCTATGACGAACTCCAGGCGCTCCCCCGTCGCGCCGAGTTCCTCGAGCGTGTGTCCGAGGAAACGGCAGAAGTTCCGGAAGTCCCGCGTCGTGGAGGGATCGGTGGCCACCACGTGGACCCGCTCCCCCGGGCGCATCTCGCGTACGCGGTTCCGGACGATCATGAGCGGTTCCGGACAGATGAGTCCGGTGGCATCGATTTCGTACTGGACGTCGTCCGACATGGTCCGCGGGCCGGCCCTGGCTATCCTCGGCCGTGATGATAGCCAAACCCCCGGTCGTGGAACCGGCGCGGTCCGTCGCCTTGACTCTCCCGGCGGCGGGCAGGACACTCCGCGAAACCATCCGGGCAGCCAGGGCTCGCGCCATGGTGGAGGTCAAGCACTCGCGATGAATTGCCGCGCCGCTACGTTGGTAGCGTGCCTCGCCATGGCCGCGTCGGCGACCGACGAGACGATCCAGGAAGCGCTCGAACCCGAGGATCCGGCAAGCCGCATCGAGGTCCAGCTCACCGCCGGTGAGTTCGCGGACGCCGCCACCGCCGCGGAGGCGTTGGTGGAAGATGTCGAGGAGGTGTCCGGACGCTACGGTCTCGCGCTCAAGCGTCCGCTGACCCTGCTCGGCGACGCGCTGCTCGGCATGGGCGACGGCCCGGGCGCCCTGACCGCCTACGAACGCGCCCTGCACGTCGCGCGGGTCAATCGGGGCCTGTTCGACCCGGACCAGGTCGACGTCGTCTACCGGGAGGCGGTGGTGCACGCGACGATGGGCGACCGCGTGGCGGCGGACGCCCGTCACAGCTACGCCTTCAGCGTGTTGTTGCGCGCGTACGGCCGCGAGGACGCCAGGCTCGTACCGGGGCTGTTCACCCTGGCCGAGTGGCACCAGGAGAACCACCGCGTGTTCTCCGCCCGCCGTCTCTTCGACCGCGTGGTCACCATCGCCGCGAGCCAGCTTCCGCCCGGCGACCCGCGCATGATCCGGGCGTTGCGCGGCGTGGCGGCAACGTTCCGTGACGAGCGCTTTCCGCGCAACGTGAGCGCCACGCGCAACCGGGCGGCCATGTCGTCGTACCGCGACACCAACCGCAACCGGGCCGTCGACGTCAACAACTTCGCACCGGGCGAACGCGCGCTCATCACCGTGATCAATCTCCACCAGGAGAATCCCGACTCCACGGACGTAGACATCGCCGACGGGATGCTGGAACTCGCGGACTGGTACCTGCTGTTCGAGAAGTACGACCGCGCCTTCGCGCTCTACGAGCGCGTGTGGCAACTCCTCGAGGAGGACACCGCGAGACGCGACGCGACCTTCGGGGCGCCGACCGCCCTCTACCTGCCGTTCCCGCCGAACCCCAAGCTGCCGGACGATGTCCGCCTCGAGCCGCAGACCGGCATCGTGGAACTCGCGCTCGCCGTGAGCGACCGCGGCAAGGTGGAGGAACTCGACACGGTCCGCTCCGAGCCGGCCGGCCTGATGGACTTCCGGTTGCGCAAACTCGTGCGCCGGGCCAGGTACCGGCCGGCGTTCGTCGACGCCGAACCGGTGGCCGCCGCCGACGTTCCGGTGGAGTACCGGTTCGTGTACGTCCCCGAGGAAGCCGACGAGACCTGACCGCGCAACCGCGCTGGCGGAACCACCGCCGGCCCCGGGTTCAGGAACCGTTCAGCCCCCGGGGCGTACGCTCGCGTCATGTCGGCTCATGTCGATCCAGAGGGGCCATTCCCACGACGCGGGGCGTTCCGTATCATAACGGCCGACGCAGACACGAGACCCTGACCATGAAGCGCATTCACGGGGTCCGCGCCACCCGTCCGGCGGCCCGCGCCCGGGTCGTCGGGTGGAAGTGCGTCGGCTGGTCGGCGCTGCTCTGCGTCGCGGCGTGTTCGTCGCCGGTGAGCATGCCGCCACCGCCCCGCCCGCCTAGCCCGTCGTCGCCATCGATGCCGTCACCGTCGATGCCGTCTCCATCACGGCCTTCGCCCTCGACGCCGTCTCCTTCGATGCCGTCACCGTCCCGGCCGTCCCCGTCGATGCCGTCTCCGTCGACGCCCTCGCCATCGATGCCCAGTCCGTCGATGCCGAGCCCGTCGAGCCGGTCGCAGCCATCCATGCCGAGCCCCTCGAGCCCGTCGATCCCGAGGCCCTCGCAACCGTCGATGCCGCGTCCTCCGAGCCCGTCGTCCGACCCCCCGTCGAGCTCCGATTCCTCGAACCCGTCGATCCCCACACCGTCGCAGTCGTCGGACCGGCAGGGTTCCGATCCGTCGCGGCCCGGCGCCGAACAGTCCGGATCGGACCCGTCGCTGCCGGGACAGGAAGGCTCCGACGCGGGCCAGGCCGGCGACCGGAACCAGGATGGCGGCATCCCCACGCCCGGCGAGCAGGGCGCCCAGGCGGACCCGGGCGGTGGACGCCCAGGCGACCCGTCGGGCACCGAACCCGGGAGGCCGGCAGGCGGTCAGCCGTCGGGCACCGAACCCGGGAGGCCGGCAGGCGGTCAGCCGTCGAGCGGAGACCCGTCCGATCCCCGCGCCGGCGGCTTGCCCGGCCTCCCCGGGCTCCCCGGCGACGACGGATGGGAGTCGAGCAACGAGGATCCGGGGGACGGACGCCCCGCCGACGGTACTCGCCAGCCGGGCGGCGCGGACGACGGCGACGAAGAGGGGCAGCGCGCGCCCGGCGGCCGCCCGGGGGCACAGGGGGAATTCGACGAGGCGATCGGCGTCCTGGACGGTCAGATCCTGGCCGAGCGGGCCGACGTCTACGCGCGCCGGAACGAGACGGCGGGACAGACCGGGCGTGCGGCCCCGCCGGGCGGCGAGTCGGAACGGGAGCAGTCCGAACAGACGAAGGGCACCCCGGGGCCGCCTTCGCCGGGCGCCATGCCCGAGCACGGCGGCCGCCAGCCGCCGCGACCCACCCCGCGCGCGGTACCGGCGCCCGCGGCGCCCGTGCCCGCCGACGTCGCCGATGCGCGCGACGACGACGTGGTCTGCCGCCAGCTGCGCGAAGCCGCGATGGCGGAGACGGACGACACGTTGCGCGAGGCGTTGTGGGACGAGTACCGGCGCTGCCGCGGCGGCTGACCGCCGCGCCCCGCACGACGCCGCGCACGGTGGCATCGCCGCCGCAAATCCGACAGACTCCGGGCATGCGACACGTGAGGCAACTGACGCGCCACGCCCCGTTCCTGCTCGGCGCGGTGCTTGCCGGCTGCGTCAGCGAAACGGTGCGGATCGTCGACATGACGCCGCCCGAGCAACTCGCCTGGGACGTACCGGAGGAACTGCTGCTCGACGTCGGCATCGCGGTGTTCGACGCCAACGTGCCCGACGAGTACGACGAGCAGGTCTCCCTCAACATCCAGCCCGAGGTGCGGCGCGCCGAAGGCAACTACATGGCCTTCTTCTTCAAGAACCTCCTCCAGTCCACCGGCAACTGGGGCGCCGTGCGGGTGGTGCCGCGCCCGACGCACGCGGTCGACGTCACCGTGACCGCGACGATCGAGCACTCCGACGGCGAGAGCCTGAAGCTCCGCGCCCGCGCCGTGGACGCGCGCGGCGAGGAGTGGTTCGAGCGCGACTACAAGGCGCTCGCCAGCTCGTACGCCTACGAGGACACCGTCCCGCGCGACATCGACCCCTTCCAGACCGCCTACCGCACCCTGGCGGACGACCTGCTCGCGCACCTCAAGACCCTCTCGCAGGAGGACATTCGCGCGATCCGGACCACCGCCGAGTTGCAGTTCGCGCGGGATTTCGCGCCGGACGCCTTCGCGGAGTACGTGGGCGCCACGCGCAGGGGGCAAGTGACGATCGAACGACTGCCCGCCGAGAACGACCCCATGCTCGGCCGCGTCCGCCAGATCCGCGAGCGCGAGTACCTCTTCATCGACACCCTCGACGAGCACTACGCCACGTTCAGCGCGAGCATGTTCGCCCCGTACCAGAACTGGCGCCACGCGACCTACGACGAAGCCATCGC
>JAJDVW010000168.1 GCA_022825925.1 Pseudomonadales bacterium
CAAGCCGGACTACATCGCGGCACTCGAACGGGCGGACGCGGGGAACCTCAAGTCCTTCTCGGACTACCTCGGCGCGCTGGGCCTGGCAACGCTGACGGCGGCCGCCGACCTGGCGGAGGAGATCGTTGCAGGCAACCTGAATCGCCCGAACGGCAACGGCGGACGGACGGTCGGCGACACCTATCTCCCTCCCGACCCGGCACCCGGGAATGCGACCCCCGGTTCACTCGAAACGTAGCGGCCCTGCGCCTCGCGTGAAACCTGTCGGTGCAGATCATGGCCAAGACCGCTACATCACGCTACGACGTTGCCGAGCACCTGCGCACGTCCGAGGACATGGCGGCGTACCTGGACGCGTCCATCGAGGAGGCGGACGGTGACGCCGCGTTCGTGGCCAAGGCGCTCGGCGACATCGTCCGCGCACGGGGTATGGCGCAGGTGGCGAGCGACACCGGCCTGTCCCGCGAGAGCCTCTACAAGGCGCTCTCGGGCGAGCGCGTGCCAAGATTGGACACCGTTCTCAGGGTGGTCGGCGCGCTTGGGCTGAAGCTGCGGGCCGAGGCATCGCGTGCCGTGCAGCACCAGTCGGGGTGAGAGTCTGCCGCCTCGGTCGAGAACTCACGACAGATCGCGACCGGAGGCCCTTACGAAGCGTGACTCGACTCCAACGGGCGCCGGTCCTCGCAGAGCAGCTCGGGTCGAGTCGTCCGGCTGGTAGCCTCCTCCACGCATCGCTCGTGCGGACACAGAAGAGCACCCCATGCCGAAGATCTACCACGTCAAAGGCACCCGCGGAATCCGCCCCATCTGGTTCTGCGAGGAGCGCGGGCTGCCCTACGAGATCGAGGTCATCGACTTCTCCCCCGAGTTCCGCCCAAAAGCCACCCGATGCCCCACATCGTCAGCGTTCCACCTTCGAGCACCCGGAGCAGCAACCGTTCGCGCAGCCACTCGCCGGGATCGCGCTTGGTGGTGCGTGCCATCGTCTACGCTGCCGATTCACGCGGGATGGAACCGGTCCACACCGGCTCCCCCGGGCGAGACTCTGTGCAACGAGATATCACCCGACCAACCATACCGACTCCGACCCGATCCGCATAGCCGACCAAGAACTTCATCACCCGAAGGAAAGGAGGTCATGCCCGATACCGTCTGATTGGGCTTGTTGGCCGCCGAGGCCGGCCCAACCGCCTAGCAACGCCCCCGAGTAGTCGGCCGACGCGGTCCCGTCCGGCACCCAGCAGAACGTCTCACGCCGCCTCAGACCCGACCGCCTCAAACATCTGCCGTCCCAGCGCTCTATCGCTGTTCCAGCGCTTCCCCGGCATGTAGGGTTCTGCTCAGGCTCGAGGTTCCTGGCCCTCTTCCAACGGCGTCATCTTCCAAACACCTTCTGCGTCGACATCAGCCGGTCCGACACAGCGCAAACCCAACCCGCTCCATCCTGGCATCGGCCGAGGATCCCAAGAACTCCTCCCAACCGATGTCGGCCATCAGCGCATCGCCCCGCCCCCTGTCCTCCCCGGGCAGGCACTCGTAAGCCTCCCGTACCCGCTGCGCCTTCCAGGCCGAGAACGTCGTGCAGAAGCGCCTGTACGGCTCCCCGAACAGCTCGATCTCCGGCGTCAGCCCTTGGTCCATCTCTTCCCCCGGCGCGGCCGCCGCCAGCACGGGCTGCGCGAGCTGCTCGACGCTCGTCGCATACGCAGCGCCGACCGGCCCAATGTAGCGCAGGTACGCGAGAAACGGCTCCGTCAGGCCGAGCTCTCCATCCGCCGGCATCCCGTACGCCGCGTGCATGTTGTCCAGGAAGTAGCTGAGGTTGGCCGCCCTCGTCTTCAGGTGGGCCTGCGCGGACCCGTGATCCCTGTACTGGTGCGGGTAGTAGGCCGCGTAGAGACAGCAGTCCGCCAGGCTCGGGTGCGGCCCGAACGCGAACTGTCGCGGGCCGACCGCCCGGTCCAGCAGTTCCGTCGCTTCCTCGAAGAGCCGCTGAATGGCGCGTTGCCCCGGCTCCTTGTCCAGGCCCAGCGCAGGGAGGTAGCTCTGCATGCGCTCCGCGACCGCATCGCCGTCGGCCCAGATGTCGTCTCCGTCGCCCTGACCGAAGAACCGGTTGAACTCCGCAATGACGAAGCCCCTGGCGTCGGGGTCGTTCCACCGCGTGTGCATCGCGGTCACGACCCAGAGTTCGTCGACGAAGAACTCCACGATCCTCGTGACCAGCATCAGCACCGGATCCTCCGGAAAGACCGGCCGCTCGGGATGCCGCTCCTCGAGCGCGTCGACGATGACCGTCGTGTCCTGGAGAATCTCGCCGCGGTCGCTTTCCAGCACCGGGAAGACGGTCCGCCCCACCGCCGGAGCGATCCGCTCCCGGTAGGTCGCGGGCTCGTAGACCTCGACGAAGGGGATGCGCTTGTAGCCCAGGCAGGCGCGCGTCTTCGCCGAGTAGTAGGAGACCATCGGGCCGTAGTGCGTATACATGAACGAATCCCTGCTTGAACGCCGGAAGCACCTCCGCCACGAACCGCTCCGCCAGTGCCGCGATCTCGGGCATGGGCATGGCGAGGTCCGGACCTCCCGCGAGGATAAACCGGTCCACGCCGAGTTCCGCGAGTTGCGAGAGGCGGTCGACGCAGTAGGAGGGCGGCCCGTAGATGCCGAACTCGTGGGCGAAGTCGCTGGTGATGAAGTCGCCCCCGTGCGCGCCGTGCCGCTTCATGTCGTAGGACGAGTGGATCTGCTCGAGGATCTCCCGGGCCTCGTCCGAGACCGAGCCCACGACCTTGCCGTGCATGGCCGCGAACCGCCCCTGGCTCGTAATCGCAGGGGCCGCCATCTTCCAGGCCAGCTCGCCGTCATCGTGGACGACCAGGTTGACGTACGCGGAACAGGGAATGTCGCCCGCCATGCCCGCCTTGCGCCGCGCCTCCCGCGCGACGTCCATGCCCCACGCGACCCGTTTCGCGCTCGCGCCCAGCATCAGGTCGATCCTGTCCGCGTGCCGCGCCGCGATCGAGATGACCCGGGGGCCGGTGGCCGCCACGCCCACCGGCACCCTCGGGAAGTCCCGCAACCACTGAATCCGACTCGCCTCCGGCGTGTCCGCCAGGTGGAGCCTGTGCACATCCGCGTCCGGCGCGAACTCGACCGCTTCGCCACGCAGGTAGGAGACGAGATCCGAGAGGTATCGCTCGAACGCTCCCGCCGGCGTCGGCGCGTAGCCGAGGTGGGCAAGCGCCGAGTCGCCGCGGCCGATGCCGAGATAGGCGCGGCCGTTGCTGACGACCTGCAGCGTCGAGAAAGCCGACGCCGTGACCGCGGCGTGCCGCGTCATGGAGTTGGTCACGCCGGTTCCCAATCCGAGGCGGGTGGTCTCCTTCGCGGCAGCGGTGAGGCTCACGAGGGCTTCGGGCGCCAGGTTCTGGGTGTCGAAGAAGAGCAGGCCGTCGAAACCCGCGTCCTCGTAGCGGCGGGCGAAGGAGAACGTCCCGTCCATGTTCTCGGCCGGCTGCTGCCAGTAATGCGTGGGACGCGCCAGCCAGAATTCTGCGTTCGCCATGGTTTGCCTGCGGGAGTCGGCCGCGGAGTTTTCCGGTGTCGCGGGCGGATGGTACTACCAGTTTCGACAGCGAAGCCGCAACGGAGGCGCCTTGCTTCCGCCGTTCCGGGACGCGATTTGCACTGAGGCGGACCAAGTCATAGGGTAGACGCCCGCTCGACCGTCTACCCGGACGACACTGCCATGGGACTCAACATCAAGAACGACGAAACCTGCCGGCTCGCCGGCGAGCTGGCGCGCCTGACCGGCGACACGATGACGGGCGCCATCACCATCGCACTGCGCGAACGGCTCGAAAGAGAGCGCCGCGTCCGCGGAGCGGAGAGGCGGCTCCAGGAAATGCAGGCAATCGCCGACCGCTGCGCCCGTCTGCTGGGGCCAGGCCCATCCGCCGTCCAGCATGGCGACGTGCTCTATGACGAACGAGGCTTGCCGCGTTGATCGTCGATAGCTCGGCCTTGCTGGCGATACTCTTTCGAGAACCCGAGGCGGCGCGGTTCGAGCATCTGATCGCGACCACACCGAGGTGCCGCATGTCCGTGGCGAACGCCCTGGAGGCGGCCATCGTGGTCGAGGGACGCGGTGGCGCCGCAGCCGGAAGCGAGCTGGACGCGTTTCTCGAAACCGCCGGCGTGGAGTTGGCGCCGGTCACCGCCGAACACTTCGGGGCGGCCCGGCGTGCCTGGCAACGGTTCGGGAAAGGCAACCATCCTGCTGCGCTCAACTTCGGCGACTGCTTCGCCTACGCTCTCGCGGAAGCAGCGGGCGAACCGCTGCTCTTCAAGGGCAACGACTTCGCACGCACCGACATCCCGTCGGCGTGAGGAACAAACACATGGGCGACTACTTCAGCAACGGTGAGGCCCACGCGTACGCGCTACCCAATCGCGGCCCGCTGGAATTCACCGAGGGCGGGGACGTGCATCCCGACATCCTGGACGCCTATTGGCGCTATGGGTTCTACGTGCTCGAAGGGGTCGTCGATACCCGGGAAGTCGAACGCCTGCTGGCGGATTTCGAGAGCGCCATGGCCCGCGCCCCCACGCACGAGGGCGCCGAGCTGGACGCGCAGGGCAGGCCGGCCATCGACCAGGAGTTCGAGCGCGCCACGTTCCAGTTTGCCAGGCCCTTGAGCGACCCCATGGGGGCCACGGACACCGCCGGCGGCCGCTACCCCGTCAAGATGACCGAGTTCGAAGCGCCTCCAAACGCGCCGGAACAGGTGGTCCTGCAGATCAGCGGCAGTCTGCAGATGATGGACGCCAATCTCACGCTGTATGGACACCCGGGCCTGCTGCGGGTCGCCGAGGCCATCAACGGACCCGATTTCGTCCCCTTTACCGACGCGGTCTGGGTCAAGCCCGCCCGCTACGGCGCCGCCGTGTCCTGGCACCAGGATGGGATGACCCACTGGGACAATCCGGGCCTCGACGCCGGAACGCACGGCTTCAACTTCATGGCGCAGTTGTATCCCACCAACCCGATGAACGCCCTCTGGATCGTCCCGGAGAGCCACGATGTCGGCAAGGCCGACATCAAGCGGCTGATCGCGGAGAACGGCGGCTCGGACCTGCTGCCGGGGGCAGTCCCGCTGCTGTGTGCCGCCGGTGACGTGGCCGTCTGCAGCCGACAGATGCTGCACTGTTCTTTTCCGAACAGGTCAGCGCACCCGCGCGTGACCTATGTCTTCGGCTTTCATCGACGCGCCTCGGTCGAAGGGGTGAGGGGATTGGACTTCCGCGCCAAGGAACCCATCGTCTACGACCACGAACGCATTCACGGCCGCTCCCGGATCATCCAGCTCGCGATCGACGCGCGGCAGCAGAGCTATCCGGACGAAACGCCTTACGTATACCAACCATTGGCGGAAGAAGCGGATTCGCTGCGCTGGTCCCTACGCACGCGCGAGACGGTTCTGAAGGACTACAACCAACTGGACCTGATCATCTGACGAGGATGCCCGCGAGCGATGGACAGACCCCCGTAGCCCGCCTGGTGGAGGTGTACGGGGTGGATCATTCGCCCTGGGTGCAGGCCGTGCTGCTCGGGTTGCGCGAACGGGGCATCGAACACACGCTCGTGTCGGTTCCCCCGGTCCGGGTGTTCCGGCGCTCCGGGATCCTGATGCCGGCGGCCCGGATCGACGGCGGACCCTGGATGGTCGATTCCGAGAACATCCTCGTCGCCCTGGGGTTCCCGGAGGTCTCGGACGACGATCGCCTCGCCCTGCGAATCGCCCAGGGCGGCAGCGCCATGCATCGGCGCAACGGCCGTTGGGACTTCCTGAACCGCTTCGGCCTGGTCAGGGAAGAGCATCCGTCCTGGCCGCGGCGCCACTGGAACGCCTTCTGGCGGGCGTTCGCCGCCTTCTACTTCTTCTCCGTACTCACCGTCGCGCGGCGCGTACGCGGTCGGCCCACGGCCGAGAAGACCGTAGCCGACTACGCGACGCTCCAGGAACGGCTCGCGCCGGATGCCGACTTCTTCGGCGGCGCGCGGCCCGACATCGTCGACTTCCAGCTCTTCGGCATCGTCCAGATGCTCGCGAGCATCCCGGGGCCGCCGCTCGACGCCGTCCGCGAGGACCCGTCCCTCGAGCGCCTGCGCGGCTGGATCGGCCGCATGCAGCAGCGGTTCTCGGGCCACCGGAACCTCTACAGCGGACCCTTCTTCGAACCGACGCTCCCAGCCCGCGAAGGGGCTCCCGTCACGGAGCGCCTCGCCTTCGCGTGCGGGGCCGGGCTGATGTGGCTGGGGTTCCCGGTCGCCTTGGCTACAACGATCTTCTACGTGCGTCGCGTTCGGGTGTTGGCTCGGAAGCGCGTCTGAGGCAACCGAAGCACTACGGCACCTCGCCGGCGAGTACCGAGCGGAACACCTCCGCATCGACGTTGCCTCCCGACAGCACCACGGCAACGCGCCGGCCCGCCTGCCGCGACGCCTCCTGGCACAGCGCGGCGAACGCGGCGGCGCCGGCGCCCTCGGCGACGTTGTGGGTGCAGCGATAGAGCGTAAGCATCGCCTCGGCGATCTCCGCATCGCTGACCTCGACGATCCGCGCGGCGCCCCGGCGCACGACCTCGAGCGCCTGTTCGTTCGGGACGCGGCAGGCCATGCCGTCGGCGAACGTGCGCGCGGAGTCCGTCGACACGACCCGTCCCGCCGTGACGCTGCGCGCCATCGCCGGGGCGCGGGCGGCGACGACCCCGACCACCTCGGTGCGCAGCCCCATCAGGTCGCGGGTGCGGATGACGCCGCAGATCCCGGAGCCCATGCCGATCGGCACGTAAACCGTATCGAGGTCGGTGACCGCCTCGAAGAGTTCGCGGGCGTACGTCGCCACGCCGCGAACCAGGGCCGGGTGGAAGGACGGGACCACGAACGCCTCCTCGACGGCCGCGCGGCGCTCTGCCTCGACCCGGGCCTCGTCGAAATCGTCGCCGAACGTGACGACCTCGGCGCCCCAGCCGACCATCGCCTCGTTCTTCTCGACACTGTTGCCGCGCGGGACGAACACCGTCACCGGTATCCCGAAGCGGCGCGCCGCGAACGGGATGCTCTGGCCATGGTTGCCGCGCGTCGCCGTCACCATGCGGCGCGGCAGGCGCCCCTCGCGGTGGAGTTCCTCGAGGAGCACCACGCCGCCGCGCACCTTGAACGCGCCGATGGGCGCGTGGTTCTCGTGCTTCACCCACACCTCGCAGCCCACGCGCTCGCACAGCGACGGCCAGCGGTACTGCGGCGTGGGCGGCATCGCCCTGGCCACTGTGCGGCGCGCGTCCTCGAGCCCGTCCAGGTCGAACATCCGCGTCGCCCCTTCACATTTCCATGCAATCCGCTATGTTGACGCGCTGCCGTCGGGCCGCCAACCGGTCAAGGGAGAGAAGATGAAGCAAGAGACGGAAGTCGTCGTCCTGAAGGAACTGCTCCGCCAACTCGACGAGGGCCGCAACGTGGACGCCGGCGTGCGCTACCGCGTGCCGACGGATGCGTATGTCTGCCCAGAACTCGCCGAGCAGGAGTGGTCGAGCTTCTTCCAGGACCACCCGCAGCTCATCGGCCTGTCGGGCGACCTCGAAGAGCCGGGCCGGTACTTCACCACGGACGACTTCGGCACCCCGGTGCTCGCCACCCGCGATGACAGCGGCCGCTTCCGCGCCTTCCTGAACGCGTGCCGGCACCGCGGCGTGCGCGTCGTCAGCGAACCCCGGGGCGAGAGCCGGCGCTTCATGTGCCCGTTCCACAACTGGACCTACGCCAACGACGGCGCCCTGGTGGGTATCCCCAGGGAGCGGGACTTCGGCCCGGTGGACAAGTCCTGTACGGGCCTGATCGAGCTTCCCGCCGTCGAGCACCACGGCATGCTCTGGGTGCATCCGAAGCCGGACGGCGAACTCGACCCGGCGGCGCTCCTGGGCGATCTCGAGGAGGAGCTTGCGAACTGGAACTCCGGCAGCTTCGTCCGCCTCGGCGAGACCGTGATCGAGGGGGACCTCAACTGGAAGCTCGCCAACGACACGTTCGGCGAGACCTACCACTTCCAGCGGCTGCACAAGGAAACCCTCGGCCAGCTCTTCTACGGCGACGCCCTCGCCTACCAGACCTTCGGCCGCAATCACCGCTTCGTGTTCCCCGCCCGCTCCATCGACGAACTGCGCGACCTGCCCGAGTCGGAATGGTCCACGGACAACGCCGCCAACGTCCTCTACTACCTGTTCCCGAACATCCAGTTCAACGTGTCCCGCGGCCAGATCCTGGTCATCAAGATCTACCCGAAGAAGGGCACGCCAGGGCGGTCACTGACCCGCATCGGCTACTACTACAGCCCGGAGGCGGCCGCCGCCATGGCCGCGGCCGAGGCCAGCGGCGCCCGCGTCATCGGCGCGGAGGACGCCTATGACGTGGACGCCCGGGACGAAGCAACGATCCTGGGGCTCGAAGCCACGCGCGAGGTGTTCGACAGCACCATTGAGCAGGAGGACTACGCCATGGGCGAGCGGGCGCAGCAGGTCGCCGAGAACGGCACGCTGACGCACCTGCTCTTCGGCCGCAACGAGCCGGCGCTGCATCACTACCACAACACCTTCCGCGAGGCTCTGAACCTGCCGCCGCTGGAACGGGTGGACTGAACTCGCGGGCATGAAGCCCCGGTGATCGTGGGGGACGGGCGTGTCCCGTCCCGGCGCGAAAAGCTCCTACGCCACAGGCTCGCGGCGGCCGGCCACATCGGCCAGGGCAAGCAGCAAACGGTCCTCGGTCGGGCAGTCCACGATCAGGTCCCCGATCCGCTCGAGATCCGCCGCATCGCCCACCTCGGCGACCGCCTCCGCCACCGCCCGGCCGGCTGCGGCTCCGAAGCGCCGAGCGGCCAGGCGCGACAACATCGTGCGCTCGTGGCTCAAGCCCTCCGCCACGCCCTCCGCACGACCTTGTGCAACGCCCTCCGCACGACCTTGCGCAACGCCCTCCGCCACGCCCTCCGCACGCGCACGTCCGAAATGCTCCTCCTTCCACGCGGCGATCCGCGCCTCGATCATGCTCGTCATGTCCGACGCCTCCAGTCCCTCCAGCGCCGCGAACGTCGGCAGCTCGCCCCCGTCCGCCAGCCTGGTCCACAACTCACCCGCCCACGCGTGCAGCGCCTCTCGGAACGGTCGGTGCTGCGAGCCCGCGAAGCGCGTGAACTCCTCCACCAACGTCGCCAACAGACGGTCCAGTGACCGTGCCCGCAGCAACCGCGCCACGGCCCCCAGGCGGTTGTATTCCCCCCAATCGTCCGTCCGCGAACGCACGAGGTCAAGCAGCACATACGCCTGTGGCTGATACGGTCCCAGGTGCAGCGCCGCTGCCGGCGGCAGGTGTCGCAGCGGCTCCAGTCCGTCCGCCGCCTTCCACGGGGCCGCGCCGTCGTACACCACCAGCGCCAGCACTGGCGGCGTGTCCCCTGCTGGAATCACCCCCTGACGCCGCAGCGTGTCCAGCTGCCGCAGCGCATACTCCCGCACGCGGTCCGGCATGCCCATGTCGTCGCTCGACTGAAACTCGGTAGGCGCCACCAGGTACGCACGACGCCCGTCGGCCAACGCGCCCTCGCGCAGGTCGACGGCGAACAGCGCGTCGCCCTGGCGCTTGCTCAGGTCCGGCGCCACGCTGTCCCCGGTGCGCAGGATCCGCACGGAGGCCGGATCCAGGTGTGGCCAGAGCGCCGGCGCCGCCACGCGCAGCGCGTCCGCACACACCTCGGGCAGGTCGAACAGGAACTTGAACGCCTCGTCGTGGCGCATCGCCATGGGACGACGATAAGTCCGGCGGCCCGCCGCGGGGAATCGGCAATCTCTCCCGGAAGTGTGCGCCGATGTCCCGACGGCGCGTGCGAGACCGGCTCAGCAGACTGTTGCGCGGTCGGCCGACCCCGCGGACGTTTCCGGTCAGGCCACCCTCGGGTCGTAGAATCCCAGTGCGGCGTACATGTCGAATCCAAGAAGCCGCCTGAGTTCCGGCGACAGTTCCGCCATGCGTTCCCGCGGCACGTTCAGGTACTGGTTTTCTTCCTGCCGCACCCAGCCGAGGGAATAGGTCAGGATCACTCCGTAGCGCCAGTCCCGCGAGGTGTTCGCCCCCGCGCCGTGCAGCGTGCCGCCCATCCAGAACAGCACCGCGCCGGCCGGCATCTCCGCGCTCAGGATCTCGTCGGGCCCGGCCTTTCTATCTGCGGGCCATTTGTGGCTGCCCGGCACCAGCAACGTGCCGCCGTTGTCCGCGCGGAACTCGGTCATGGCCCACATGCTGGCCACGATGATGTTGGGGCGCGGCAAGGGAAAGAACGTGAACGAGCTCTCCTCCCGATGCAGCACCTGCTCGCGCGCCCCGGGGCCTATCTCGACGGCAGCGGAGACATGCAACTGGTAGCCGTGCTCGCAGTTGGGCCGCAGGTGGGTGTCGCAGACCTGCCGGCTCAACGGGTGCGGCACGAGCCGGTCGGTGATGCTGGGAGAGCGCGCGACCAAGGCAGAGACGCGCCGCGTGTGGCCGGGGTAGAACTTCGTCGGGTCATCCTCCTCGATCAAGCGCGCCTTCGCCATGTGCGGCGCCAACTCGTCCGCAATGGATTGGCGTAGCTCGGCGTCCATGACTCCGGTAACCACGGCACATCCCGCTTCACCCAACGCCTGGGCGACATCGCCGGAAGACGCGCCGGCGGAAAACTGAGGTATGGGCATCTGGTCTTCTCCCCCGGCCAGGCTGATCGCCATGCCGCAGCAGGCGATCTGAGCTTTCGCCGGCCTGAAGCTCTTAAGTCACGGGTTCCTGGCGGCTGGGCACGTCGGCCAGCGCAAGCAGGAAACCTTCCTCGGTCGAGCAGTCCACGATCAGGTCCCCGACCCGCTCGAGGTCCGCCGCATCGTCCACTTCCGCGACCGCCTCTGCCACCGCACGGCCGGCCGCGACTCCGAAGCGCCGAGCGGCCAGGCGCGACAACATCGTGCGCAGGCGGCTCACGCTCTCCGCCACGCCTTCCGCACGACCTTGCGCAACGCCCTCCGCACGCGCACGTCCGAAGTGCTCCTCCTTCCACGCGGCGATCCGCACCTCGATCATGCTCGTCATGTCCAACGCCTCCAGTCCCTCCAGCGCTACGGACGTCGGCAACTCACCGCGGTCCGACTCTTCGCTGGCGCGAAACCGCTACGGCACAAACTCCTGGCGGCCGCTCACGCCGGCCAAGGCGAGCAGGAAACGTTCCTCGGTCGGACAGTCCACGATCAGATCCCCGATCCGCTCAAGGTCCTCCGTTTCTTCGACCTCCGCGGCCGCCTCCGCCACCGCGCGACCGGCCGCGGCTCCGAAGCGCCGAGCGGCCTGCCGCGACAACATCGTGCGCTCGCCTTCCGCCACGCCCTCCGCACGACCTTGCGCAACGCCCTCCGCACGCGCACGTCCGAAGTGCTCCTCCTTCCACGCGGCGAACCGCACCTCGATCATGCTCGTCATGTCCGACGCCTCCAGTCCCTCCAGCGCCGCGAACGTCGGCAACTCGCCCCCGTCCGCCGGCCTGGTCCACAATTCGCCCGCCCACGCGTGCAGCGCCTCACGGAACGGTCGGTGCTGCGAGCCCGCGAAGCGGGCGAACTCTTCCGCCAACGCCGCCGACAACTCCTCGGGGGACCGCGTCCGCAGCAGTCGCGCCACCGCCCCCAGGCGGTTGTATTCTCCCCAATCGTCCGTCCGCGAACGCACGAGGTCAAGCAGCACATACGCCTGTGGCTGGTACGGTCCCAGGAGCACTGCCGCCTCCCGCGGCAGGTCTCGCAGCGGCTCCAGTCCGTCCGCCGCCTTCCACGGGGCCGCGCCGTCGTACACCACCAGCGGCAGTACCGGCGGCGTGTCCCCTGGTGGAATCACCCCCTGACGCCGCAGCGTATCCAACTGCCGCAGCGCGTACTCGCGCACGCGGTCCGGCATGCCGGCGTCGTCGCTCGACTGAAACTCGGTAGGCGCCACCAGGTACGGACGACGTCCGTCCGCCAACGCCCCCTCGCGCAGGTCGACGGCGAACAGCGCGTCGCCCTGGCGCTTGCTCAGATCCGCCGCCACGCTGTCCCCAGTGCGCAGGATGCGCACCGAGGCCGGATCCAGGTGCGGCCAGAGCGCCGGCGCCGCCACGCGCAACGTGTCCGCGCATACTTCGGACAGGTCGAACAGGAACTTGAACGCCTCGTCGTGGCGCATCGCCATGGGACGAAGATAAGTCCGGCGACCTGCCGCGGAGAATCGGCGATCTCTCCCGGTGGCGTGCGCCTGCGTCCTGGAGGCGCGTGCGAGATTGGCTATCAGCATCGCCGCGACAATCGGATGCAAACGGATGGACAATCGGATGCGGCCAACGTCGACGTCCAGTCCTTCGCGACCCGGGACGAACAGGAGGTCGCCGGGTACGCCGCCGCGATGGAGACCGTGTTCGCGAACTGGCAGGCCATCGATCTCACCGAGAACCACATCCGCCAACTCCACCTCGAGCTCCTGGAGCACTCGGAGAAGGACGCGCGCCATCGCGGCAACTACAAGACCCTGCCCAATCACGTGGAGGCGTTCGACTCCGAGGGACGGCGCATCGACGCGGTGTTCGAGACCGCCACCCCGTTCGAGACGCCCTTCCGGATGGCGGAACTGGTCGACTGGACGCGGGCCCGCCTCGACGGCAACGCACTGCACGCGCTCCTCGCAATCGGCGTATTCGTCGCGACGTTCCTCGCGATTCACCCCTTCCAGGACGGCAACGGCCGCCTCTCCAGAGCGCTCACCACGCTGCTGCTCCTGCGCGCGGGTTACGAGTACGTGCCGTACAGCTCGCTCGAAGGCGTCATCGAGAACACCAGGGACGCGTACTACCTCGCACTGCGGCGGGCGCAGGCAACGATCGGGACCGACGCCCCGGACTGGGGGCCCTAGCTCGACTACTTTCTCACCGCGCTGCGCCAGCAGAAGGACCGCCTCCGGCGACGGATCGACCGGGAGCGGATTGTCCTGGGAGACCTCCCCGAACTTTCGATCCGGATCCTCGACATCGCCCGGGACACGGGCCGCGTGAGCGTGGCCGACGCCGTCCGCGTCACCGCGGCAAGCCGCAACACCATCAAGGGACACGTCCAGGCGCTCGTGGCGGCGGGGCACCTCCGGCGGCACGGGGCGGGGCGAGGGACCTGGTATTCACTCGGGTAGGGGTCCTTGGCCGGTTCGCGCGAAATCCCAGGAACTGGACTGCCTCGACGGCGGACACGTACCATCGATCAGGAGGCGCCAGCCATGGAATCGCCCATTCTCGATCCCACCGCAATCCCGTCACCGTGAAACGCTGGACGCTTCGCCTCGCCCTGGGCCTGCTGGTCGTGCTGCTCGCAGGCTACGCCATCCGCAGCACGCTGCTGCCGGCCCAGTCGGCCGCCGTGTTCGTCCAGTATGCCGAGGGCGCATGGCAGCCCGCTCCGGAGAGCCCCCTCTTCGAGAACGGCCAGATCGAGTTCGCCGGGTTCGAGCCCATCCAACTGGCGGGTGAAGACCTGGGTGCGTGGGACGAAGTGGTGATCGTGAACTTCGACCGCACGGCCGACTACGAAGAGTTCGTGCGCAGGATTGCCGCTGAAGAAGGCATAGCCCGATACCACCTCATGGAGGTGGCGCCCCAGCCGCCCGAGCTTCTGCACTTCACGAACTGGCGCCTGCGCGGCTTTCGCGACGACGCGTCGATCGACCCTGGGGGCAAGGTGCCGATCGAAGCCGCGGTGGCTGACACCAGGTACATGGCGCAATGGCTGAACCTGTTCGACGGCGCCTACCGCGACGGGATCGTCATGCTCAATCTCCTTTCGCGCGAGGACGATCCGCAAGACCCCACCGGCGGTCCGGACAGCGATGCGACCGCCGAGGAGCTGTATGATCGATACGCCGAGATAGCGACCCGGGTCCTCGGCAAGCTGGGAGGCCAGATCTCCGTGCTGGGCGCGGTGGATCGCGTCGTCGTCGGGCCCCGGATTCGAAACTACGACGTGTACGCCTTCGTGTTCTATCCCTCGGTGGACGTCTTCGAGGTGATGTTCACGGCAAAGGACCGCGTGGCAGCACAAGTACACCAGCGGGCAGGCCTGAACGCCGAGGGTTCCGCCGGCTACTGGGTGAAGCCCTACCCGGAGTTCACCCCCGGAGCGCCGTAGAAACCTGCGGCGCCACATCCACCACCTGGGAGCAAACCATGTCCACAGACCTCCACCTACCGGGGCGACTCGGCAACCCGGACGCCACGGTCGAAACCGACGGACGCTGCGATCCGCGTATCGTGGCCGTGTCGATGCAGGAGTACGCGCCTGAAGTTGCGGTGCCTCCCGCCGACGCCTCGTACGAGGACTGTCTCGCTTACTGCGCGGGCCTCGAGGACGCGGTGGACGAGACTCACCCACTGCAGCTCGAAGTGATGCCGAACTTCGATCACGTCGAGCAGTCGACCGAGACGATCCAGGGGCCGGACGGCAACGACATCACCCTCTACATCCACCGGCCGAAGGGGGTGGATGGCCCGCTACCCGGTCTCGTGAACCTGCACGGCGGCGGGATGGTCATCCTGACGGCGGCCGACCCCGACACCACGCGCTGGCGGAACACGCTCGCCGCCGAGGGCCTCGTCGTGGTCGGCGTGGAGTTCCGGAACGGCGGCGGCAAGCTGGGCCCGCATCCCTTCCCCGCGGGGCTGAACGACTGCGCGGCGGGCGCGCGATGGACACACGCGAACCGGGACGCGCTCGGCATCACGAGCATCACGGTCTCCGGGGAAAGCGGCGGCGGGAACCTGTGCCTCGCGACCGGACTGAAGGCCAGGCAGGAAGGCTGGGTGGACGAAATCGACGGGATCTACGCCCTGTGCCCCTACATCTCGGGCGCCTATGCGAACCCGCCGAGCGAACTCCCGTCTCTCGTCGAGAACGACACGTACATCCTGGGATGTCAGCAGATGGACCGCCTGATGACCGCCTACGATCCCGAACGCACGCACGACGCCAACCCGCTTGCATGGCCGCTCGCGGCAGAAGCGTCGGACCTCGAAGGGCTGCCGCCGCACGTCATTTCCGTCAACGAACTCGATCCGCTGCGCGATGAAGGCCTGGCGTACTATCGCAAGCTGCTTGCGGCAGGCGTCTCCGCGGTCGCGCGCACCGTGCACGGCACGACCCACGGCGGCGACATCGGGATGCCGGACATCATCCCCGAGGTGCACCGGGAGACGGTTCGGTCGATTGTGGGGTTTGCGGGGAGCCTGTAGGGGACGGGCTCGTCCGCAGCGGACTGCTCTCAACTGTTTGATTTAACAGTATTTGGGCATGGTTGTCTACTGCGGATTACACGATCGGTTGCTGGTTTGACGATCCGAAGGGACCTGTTGTCAGGCGAGGCTATGTCGCCGCAGGGGAAGGTTCTGCCGTGTGCCGTTTACGGCCGACGGCCGCGAGTCGCGGGCGCCGCGGCTTCACACCTGTACAGAAAGACGTACTCGCTCGTGTAGATGTTGGTCGAGGTGACGCCGCCGCCGTAGCTGCTTCCGTCGGAGATGACCGAGCCTGCATACTCACTCTCGCCCCGCCCAGAGACGTAGACGGATATCTTCCCCAGGCTCCTGCAATGTTCGGCGGCGACCGGACTAGCCGACTGGCGGGCATCGTCGAATGAGGGGCCGGCGATCGCATCGTAGGGCACGCGAACCTCAGCCTTTATCTCGGAGAAGTCGGTCAACACGGGGACCGGCGTGGCGCAGCCCGAAAGCGCGATCACGCACGCTACCCCTAACACTCCGGCAACCTTCATGGGGTCGCGAGTATGCCACCGGAAGAAGCCCGTCAGTAGCAGGTGTGGGCCGCGGAAACCTAGCACCGGGGGCGCGGTTTGCGAGCAACGGGTGGCGAGTCCCGATGTTGGCCGGGAGCGTGGTCCAGGTAAATTCTCGCCGTCGTATGCGAACCGCAGATGGCAGATCGTACTGAAGGCGTGGTGGAGGAAGGGTGGCCAGTCGCGGGGGTTCCCGGTACCCGAGGAATCGGCGCGCCCGGCTGTTCTACGAGGCGCGCGCCTTGGCCGGCGGTGCGCTTTCGACGACTGGAGACGACATTTGAAGCTCAACGCCAAGGGCATCTCCAACCTGCCCGCGCGCCGTCACGGCGACGGCCACGGACTCTACCTCATGGTGCAGGAGCACGGTACTTGCTTTTCCTCGGGTCCGCCGCGAACTTTCGACCGTCGCAGGACGCTCATGCAGCGATGCGCCGACCAACCTGGCCGCAACCTCGCGAGGTTCCGCTTCCATCTGGCACGGTTGAGTCTTGGGTGCCCTTTGCTATGATCCGCCCCGATCCCCAGCGCGGAGACTCGACGCCGAATGAGACTCTGGCCACGTAGGCGCAAGCGCCGAGAAACGGGCTCGCGAGTCACGTCAGACGAGGTCAACACCGAAGGCCACATCATCGGTGAGACCACCTACCTGATGGACTACCGAGAACACTACGGTTCGTCCTTCGACGAAACCGGTACACCACTCTCGAACAGGATTCTGGCCGAACTGTTCCTATATCGTGCGTGGACAGCCCAATTCGCCTATCGGATGGCTGCCGACCAACGTGCCCACGATGCGCTGATTTCCGAGACCGTCAACGCATGTCATCACTTGGGCCTGGGGATATTCAAATTGAAGCATGGCGTGTCGGTCGAGGAGGAGTTAGGCAACGACTTCATTAGCCTCATCGAAGACCGATGGGGAACGTACGACGGCGTCGTCACCGAGTACTTCGGCAGTCAGCAAGCTGACGACGACAAGCTTCCCTTTGCCGAGCTCGCTGGGGCGTTCACGAACCTAGCACGTGTGACAGACCCACTGGTGCTGTACGCAGTTGCTATGGACACGGGCAATCACGTCCATGAGATTGCCGAAAACTCGATGCAAAACGACCTGTTCAAACCGGGTCGCCCCGTAGGGTAAGAAACTGCTACGCGTCGTCGTCCCCCCCGCTGACGCAGGCACTTGCCGCCGGCTCAGCATCCTCGTCCGGACACCACATACGGCGCTAGAGTCGGAGCGCCTCAGCGTACCGCTCCATCAAATCCTGCGGCAATGCCGGCATGTCGGCGGGAACTTCGACAGTGCATCAGTCCGACATCGGGCCGGTGTTGTTGTCCCATTAGATCTCGGCTACGGTGATTCGTGCACCGAGACTGCGGAAAGCTCTTCCGTGTTGGAGGGTGGGGTCCTGTCCGAATTGGAGCCAGCATGGGATTCTTGAAATCCGTAGCGCGCTCTGGCGCTGTGGGTGGCACAGCGAGATGGGCGGCGAAGATGTACCGCTATTGCGCGAGCCAGATGCCCGACGTCGAGTTGGATCGAGTGGGTGGCACGATGATCATGGCTCGGTACGGGCGCGCGATGGCAAAACGGCCAGAGAGCACGAAGGCCCGAACAGGTTCGGCGCTAACCGATCTAGGGCAGAGGGGGCGGATTGAAGGTATCGCCCACTTGGTGGTCCTGATCCTTGTCGCGGAGGCGTCTTTTGCTGACAACGCCGTGACAACACAGTGCGAATTCATTGAGACGATTCTGGAGGAACTACGCCGGCGGGACGTTCCGGTCGAGTACGCCTTGGGGAGTGCTTGGACCGCTGGGGAGAACGTTGATGCGTTGTCTCTCTGGACGGCGTGGCAGTCGTCTGTCGGGAACCTGCAAGAAGCGCTCCGGTGATCCGGCGACACCACCGGTTCCGCGCAAGGAGATCGGTGGGAGATTCGCGCCGCAGTCGCATAAGCGGAGCGATCCGTTGCTCTAGCCCCGTCACTACGGGATCTGTCGCGGGATGCATCGCGGATAGGAAAAACACGTTGCTGCGCCACGCGGTGTTCCGGTAGTGACGGGGCGCCAAACGCGGCGCGGACCCTGTGGCGCCGGGGCGTTTAGCAAAATAGGAATAGTTACGCGCTGATGATGCGTGTACAGTGCGTCGCGCTTTGGTGCCGTCCTAGACGGCCTCGCCGGGGCCACCCGGAACGTCCAGGGCATGTCCTGGGCGCGTCGAAGTAACTCGGCGTCCGCCGCAGCGCTGCGGTCATTATCGGGGAAACCCGTAGTCCGGGAAGCCGGATGCGCCAAGGGGCAACCCTGGCGTCCGTCGGGGAAACCCGACCCGGGCGCGGCATACCGCGACCGACGTGCCACGCCGCGATCGTATCGCGGCGGGCGGGGAGATGCACCGCGCAAGGCACGGTACGCCATGTCGCTGATTCCGCAGCGATGGGGGCGCTACCCGGGACGGCAGACGGTCTCCGCGAACCTTCCGATACGTTCGCGGACGACCTGGCAACAGCCGGGGGAGATCCGGACTGTCGTGGCGCGAGGCATCGTGGCGGCTCGGGGCAACGTCTCCCTGCCATGCCCGATCGCCGGACCGAAGCAGACGGTCCAGCGGTAGGACGTAAGCTGCGAAGAACGAGTCGCGCCGCAGAGGCTCGCGGTCGCTGCCGGAAGGCAAGCCGCAGCCGCCGCCTTGGACGGCAACCACAACAGATGCATTGACGGGCAACGCGCAGCCAGGCTGCGGCTCCTACGTGTCGTGAGAGACGCTGGATCGCCCATCAAAACTCACCGATACCACCCTCCCCGGCCGCCGTTCCGGCGGCCGCGGGCGGAGCCTCCCGCGATCTCCCCGAACAGGGCGGCGGCCTTCGCGCCGTTGTCCGGCCAGTAGCGCCCGGACCTTCCGCAACGTACTGAAACGCCGGGAGAAAAACTTAGCGTGGAGCGCAACACGCGGTCGTTGACGGCAGCGGCTATGGTGCATAGGTTCGGCGCATGCGGCAGCTCAACTACGACCTGAAGCGCCTGCAGGAGGGCGCCAGAGACGGCGCGTTCGGCGCCCGCAGCGGCCGCTCCTTCAACCTCGCCCAGATGGCGAACACCCTCCACGAACTCGGCTACCGGCGCCTGCGGGCGACGGGGCTGAAGGGCAAGCACGTCGAGGCGCTGGTGCGCGAGTGGCAGCGCCGGGGGCTGTCGGTCGGGACCATGAAGAACCGGATGAGCCACCTGCGCTGGTGGGCGCAGCGGATCGGCAAGCCGAACGTGGTGCGCGCCGACAACGCAAGCTACGGGATCGGGGAGCGGCAACGCGTGACCAACGAGGACCGCAGCCGCGACCTGCCCGACGACCGGCTGGCGCTGGTGCGGGACGCACACGTCAGGATGGCGCTGCGGCTGCAGGACGCGTTCGGTCTGCGGCGCGAGGAGGCGATCAAGTTCTCCCCGTCGTATGCGGACCGCGGCTCGACGGTCGTGCTGAAGGCGTCGTGGACGAAGGGCGGCCGGTCGCGCGAGATCCCGGTACTCGAGGAGGCGCAACGCCGGGTGCTCGACGAGGCGCGGGCGTTCGCCGGCGGTGGGGCGATGATCCCCGGCCACCGCAACTACGTGCAGCAGCTCGCGGTGTACGAGCAGCAGACGGCGGCTGCCGGGCTGGAGCGCATGCACGGCCTGCGCCACGGCTATGCAATGCGGCGCTATGCGGCGATCACGGGCTGGAAGGCGCCGGCGGCGGGCGGCCCGCCGATGCGGAGCCTCAGGGGTGCGCGGCAACGGATCGACCGGCAGGCGCGGGAGACGATCTCGCGGGAGATGGGTCATTCGAGAATTTCCATTGTGGAGGTGTACTGTGGCAGGTGAGCGGCTTTGTGCGGGGGCGGACGGTGATGTGGCGCTCCTGATCGACTTCTGGAACCTGGCGCAGGGCGTCGAGCCGGACGTCGACTGCGAGGGGCTGTTCCGGTTCGCCGGGGAGTACGGCAGGGTGGCGACCGCCAACGCCTACGCCGACTGGGGGCGCAGCGGAGGTGAGCGGCTACGAGGCGCCGCTGCGCGGTGCTGGCGTCGAGCCGGTGCAGGTGCCGGTTCGGTCGGACCGGGCGCACGGCGTGTGCATCAGGATGGCGGTCGACGCGGTGGGGCTGATGCACTCGGCGCCGCAGGTGGGCGTCTACGTGATCGTGGCGGCGGACGCCGCGTTGTTCCCCGCCGTGGACATGTTGCGGCGGCGCGGGAGGAAGGTCGTCGGCGTGTGGCCCGTCGGCCGCAGGTGGTAGTCCGAGGCAGCCGATGGAACCGGATCGGGACGCATCGGTTGCGGAGCTGGAAAGGCTCCGTGCCGAGACCGGCAAGCTGGAGGCCGAGAGGGCGAAACTGATGGCCGAGGCGCGCCGACTCGACAACAATACGACGCTCGATGTCGTGAAGCTGCTGGTCGCCGTGTACGCCGCGATCGTCGCGGGCGTGAAGGCGGCCGAGAGTCTGGGTTGGCTTTAGGAGGAGATCATGCTGGAACGACGTGAGCATCCGCGGAGCGATCCGGAAGCCGCTCGGCAGCGGTGGTTCGCCACGAAGCTGGGCGTCGCCCTGGCCGTGACGGTTGTCGCCGGCTACGTGACCGCCACGCTCCTGTAAGCATGGGAGAGCCCTCCCGCTGGGGAGGTCGCCAGCGGACATCCGCGAGCTGTGGCCACCGTATGGAGAGTCGGCTGATCGGCGTTAAGGCGAGCGATTTCGCCTTCTTCGAGAGATCCGCGAGAAAAGGATGGAGCCCAGAGCGCACGGGACTGCGATGGCCAACAGGAAGGGGCCCAAGAGCCAATGATCCTCTGTCAGGCCAACCCAAAGGAGCTTGAGCCCTTGCTCGAGCAGCCCGGGCGTTCTGTCGTCGCCGCGCGTCGTCCCGTCCGTCGTAGCTTGAATGTCTAAGGAGATCGTCGCGCCTTTGACGTGCTCCACGACGATGTAGGCGTGCTGCCCGTTGTTGCAGCTGACCGTCCACGCTGCGTCGAGGTCTCGTGGTCCATCTTCCCGAATCATGCGCATGTTCAGGTATGAAACGGAGTCGCAAGGCCAACCCGCGAGGTAGAGATACTTCGCGACGTTGTTCGCTGTCGCCTTTGCGAATCCGCTGAGCTTGGCATCCGGTTCGACGGGAATCGTCTTCTCGCATGCTGTCAGCGCCCCGACGATCAGCGGGACAGCTACTACCGCTGCCAGTCTTGTACAAGTGCTGCGGAAGTGGATCGTTTGACCGCCTCGAATCACACTCACTGTTGGGCAGCATACATAAGCTCATCGAGCCGTTCCCCCGGCCGCGCGGCGCGGCTGGGGGACGCGGCTTTCCGGCGCGAGTCGTGCCCCATTCCACGACCCCCTGCAGCCGGGTTCCGTAGCCCACCGTGCGGCGGGTCACGCCACGTGCGTTTCGCGGTCGGGTAACTCGTCGTCACCGATGCCGGATTACGGCGGTGCCGGGTCCTCGCTGCTTCCATGGACATGCCGCCAACCGACCGCGGCCAGGGTTGGCGGTCAGTTGGCGTCCGGATCGTCGGGGCGGACGACATCGAGTTCGATCACCTGGCCGAGGCGGCCGTGGCTGTGCAGGTCGTCCACCATGGAGAGAAGCATGTCGGCGAACTCGTCGGGATTGACCAGCGGCTGGGCGAACGCCGCGTCGAGGGCCAGCGCGGCAGCGGCGAGCGGCGGAATGTCCAGCCGCTCGCAGGCGTCGTGGAATGCCGCGATCTTGCTCCAGGGGAGCAGATAGCCGTACGGGCGCTCGGGCCGGGGCGGAACGACCGGCGGGAAGCCGTCGGGATTGTCGGCCAGGTACGAGGTGCAGTACGCGGCGGCGGCGCGGCATTCGGCCGGTGTCCAGCGGCGCGCCTCGTAGCCGGGACTGTCCGCCGGCGGGATGTCGGCAACCCCGCGCCCGCGGGCATGGTGGAGGATGTGGTCCGCCGGCGTCGGGTACAGCGCGCCGTCTGGATCGTAATGATCGTTGACGCGCTCCATGATCTCCCACCAGGCGTGGAGCTGGTCCAGGTCCGCATTGTCCGGCACGAGGGGGTCGGCCTGCGGATGGAGGAGATCGCCGCAGCCGGGGTCGGGGATGTGGTCGTCCAATGGTTCGGATCGGCGTGAGTGTCCGGATCGAGTGTAGCAGCGGCGGGTCCGGGATGGGCCGGGAACGCCACCGGCGTCCCCGCGTCAACCCGCTGCGCGGGTCCTCCGCTGGCGCTGCGGCCCTCGCGGGTGACACGGCGCCGTCGGCGGCGGGAGGGTTGACGACGGCCGGAAGCGGGCTTCCGGCCATCGCTGGCCCGGCAGCGGGCGGGAATGCGGCCAGGACGCCGCGGACGGGGCGCATGCCGTCGTCGAGGAGCTGCGCGTCGTTGAGGAAGACGGCCCCGCTGGGGGCGACCTGGTAGCCCCGGCGGGCGATGCAGCGCGCGGTGGCGGTCGCGAGAGTGGCCTCGTTCGATACCTGGCCCGTGTTTTCCGAAACGAGGGCACTCTCGAGCGCGTTGCGGCGGCGGTCCGGCCCGGATCGGGCCTCGAGGCGGCCGTTTTCGAGCAACCGGCGGAGTGGCCGCGGCGGCGGCCGGGGCGCAGTACGGGCAGGATCGGGCACGGCAAGGCGGCCGGGCTGCTGGGGACAAGCGGACAGCGATGAGTGTAAGAAAGATCTCGCATCCGACCGAGGCTTGTCGTTCGATCGGCGCTGAGCGGAATCGCGGTGAGGTAGTCCGGTCATCCTCTTCGCACCCGTTGTGTCCTTGCGGACCCCGCCGGCACTGTTCGCGCGGTGTTCCTTTGGCCCAGTGGAACGTCTGGCCCGCCTGGCGGCGGTGTCCCGTATTGGTCAGCCGGGATCGGCTGCGAATCGAGGCGTTCCGCTGGGTTTCCCGCGGTCTGCCCGATCGTTCTCCCGTCACAGCCGGGGATGCTGGTTGCCGCCGCTGGCGGCATCTCCCCATTGTTTGAGATGGCGGGGGAACCATCCAAGCAGGGTCATCGCCCTGCAATGCAGGGCTTTCGCCCTGCCTGGTACCGCTAGGGGTACCGGGTAACTGGCGCGCACCGTACAGAGGGCCGCGGCGGGCCGCAAGCCCTCGTTTTGAGCAACACCCTGGCGTGCATGGAGCGTGTGCGCGTCAGTCTGTGCGCGGTTAGCAGCGAACGCCAGCCCCCACGCTGGGAGACGCGTCTGTCAAGACCGTCTCCCAGCGTGGGGGCGCGATGAGACGCGGGCAAGGGTCCGGACGCACATGCGGACACGATGCGCGACGGCGCCGGCGTGGGCGTGCGGCGGCCTTCGACGAGGGGCGGTTCGAGACACGGACGCCACAGGTGCGTGGAGGAGCTGCGCGCCGAATCCTGCGCGGTTCGGCGGAAACCCTGCCCCGACGCTGTGGGACGCGGCTTTAAAGCCCCTCCCACAGCGTCGGGGCGCGACGAGATGCGGGCAGCGGTCTGGACAGCGCCGGCAACGTAGTCGGCCCACTGCTGCATGAGGACGCGGCGGCGCTCGAACAGGTCGCTGCGCATGTAGGCGGCCTCGACGCGGTCGCGGTTGACGTGCTCCAGGGCGAGCGCGGCAGGTGGGATCGACGTGATCTGCGGTCGCAGGCGCGACGACCGGAGCCGCCGCGCCTCGACCGCGAGGGGCGGGATCAGTACCGGTGGTGCAGCTTGGCGTTCATGGGCGACCAGCGCCAGTCCTGTTCCGCGACCGGCTCGGGATCCGGCAGCGGCGACCAATAGGCTGCGGTCGCCTGAGGCTGCTCCCGGGCGTTCCACGGCGAGACGCCGAGGTCGAGGTTGCTGGTCTTGTGGACGCGCTCGGGCTGGGCCGCGAACGCGTCGATGGCCGCCGCGTCGAGGGCGTCCTGGCGTTTCTGCGCGCGTTCGACGTCGCGCTCGTCGCGGCATCGCTGGCAGAGGAAGTCGCCCGGGATTCGCTGGCGGTACGCGCACCTGCGGCAGCCGCCTTCGGCCGCCAGTGCCGCACGCCTTCGTCGGCAACTCGCGGCTCGGCGATCCAGGCACCGTTGGCAGGACTTCGCCGGGGTGCCGTCTTTCTTGATCGCCACCTTGCGCTTGCAGCGGCGGTGCACGCAGGTGGCGAGATCGGCCTCGGGGATGGCGGGCCGGACGAATCCCGGCGGCAGTGTCCCACTCCAATGGGCGATGAGGGTATCGAGGTCCACGGTGTTCTCCGTTATGGCGACGCGCAAGTCCGTCGGTCCGCGGACCGCGGCGTGCGCGCGCCGGCCGGTCACCTCGCCCCGGCGAGGTCGGAGCGCCAGCGGAGAACCCGAACGGGTTGGCCGGCCGAGCACGCACGCCACCATGGGCGGTCCCGACGGACGGGACGAAGTTGCGGGCTGGCGGCGGGAGACGCGGGGTACTGCGGGAGCGGGATGGATTCGTTGAAACGGGGGTCGGGATCAGCGGATCATGTCGGGGCGGAGGGGGACGATGGACGATCAGGAGTTCGGCAAGCTGCGGGCGTACCTGGACGGCGTTTCGGGCTCGTGCACGCTGCCGTTCGATCGGCTGCGGGAGCTGACCGGGCAGCCTCTGCCGGAGGAGGCCACCTCGGAGGCGTGGTGGACGGACCCGGCCGGCTGGGACGCATGGCCGCCGTCGCGCACGTTGCGGACCGCGGGCTGGCGGGTCGAGTCGGCACACCCGGCGGCGCTGCTGGTGCGCCTGGCCCGTGATCGGCGCAAAGCGGCCGACGCCCGGCCGGCGGGGCGAACTTGGCCAGGGTGGCTGGGGCGTTCGCGGAAACCGTAGACGGGGGCAGCGGACCTCCCGGATCTCCCGGTTGGAAGAGCGTATGATCCGCGCCCGCCGGGTCAGGGGCGCGACCGGCGCAGCCGGACGTCCTGCCGGTCCCTGCCCCGGCTGCGGCGGTCCTGTTCAGGCGACGTAGGCGGCCCAGTCGGCCATCAGGACGCGCCGCCGGTCGAACAGGTCGCTGCGCCGGTAGGCGGCCTCAACGCGATCGCCGTTGACGTGCGCCAGGGCGAGCTCGCACACCTCGCGCGGCGCGTCCGTGCACTCCGCCGCCCAATCGCGGAAGCTCGATCGGAAGCCGTGCGGCACCGCGTCCACCTGCAGCGCCCGCATGAACTCGGAGAGGGTCTTCTGGGGCAGCACGCGGCCGGTCGGCGACGGGAACAGCAGGTCGTCGGAGGCGGGCAGCTCACGCGCCTCGTCGAGCACTTCGAGGGCGCGGTCCGACAGCGGCACGCGGTGCTCGCGGCCGTTCTTCATGCGGTCGGCGGGAACGGTCCAGACCGCGCCGTCGCGGTCGATCTCGTCCCAGCGCGCGTTGCGCACCTCCCCCGAGCGCCCCGCGGTCAGCACCAGGAACTCGAACGCCAGCCGGACGCCAAGGTAGGCGTCGCTACGCCGCACCTGATCCAGTGCCGCGCGGACCTCGGCGTGCGGCAGCGCCCGCTGGTGGCGTTGCACGGCGGCCGTCTTCGGCAACGCGGCGGCGATCGCCTCGCCGGCGGGGTTGTCGTCGCGCAGTCCCTGAGCGATGGCCCACTTCATCACCGCGCCGATGCGCTGGCGCACGCGCGAAGCGGTAACTCGCTTCGTGGACCAGATGGGCAGCAGCACGTCCATGACGTCGGCGGCGGTCACCGCGTCGACGCCCTTCGCGCCGATGCGCGGCAGGGCGTAGCGGGCGAGGCTACTGCGCCACTGGCGTACGGACCCGGCGCGGTCCTTCCAGCCCGGGGCGTGGATCGCGATGACAGTCTCGAGCGCCTGTGCGAAAGTGGGCACGGCCTTCGTCGAACGCCGCGGGTCGCGGCCCTGAGCGATGGTGCGCGCGTTGCCAAGCGCCCGCTCCCGGGCCATGGCGAGGGTGACGACGGGGTAGCGGCCGAGGCCGAGGCTGGTGGGCCTGCCGTCGATGCGGACGCTCTGCGTCCAGGACTTGTTGAGGCCGCCGCGGAGCGCGGGCCTGACCAGGAGGCCAAGCCCGAGACCGTCGCGGCCATCGCCGTAGCGACCGGGCAGGTTGACGTTTCTGACGAAGGTGGCGGACAGCATGAGGGGTCGATTGTTCACTTCCCGTTCCTTGCACGGTTACAAAGGAGCGTTGAGAAGCAGTGTGCCTTTCAGACATGCGATGCCGCAATAAGTTATTGTTCACCAAAGCAATAAGGGACTTTCGGCATCGTCCTGACCCCCCCCCCAAGACTACCCTGCGGGGGTGGGCTCGTCCCGTCCCGTCTCGAATGCGCACACGTCCCGGCGCGGGGCGGGAAGCCCGCGGGCCCTCGGTCTACCCCGACAGGAGCGCGCGCCGGACCGCCTCGGGCTCTTTCTGGATCACCCGGAGCAGCGTCTCCGCCGGGCCGCTGACGTTGCGGGCGCCTTGCTCCCACTTGCGATAGCCCGACAGGCTCATCCCCATCAGGGGCGCCATCTGCGCCTGCGTCAGTTTGGCTTGCAGGCGGACCTCCCGCGGTGTCACGGGGGCATGTACGATCGCGGGGCCTTCGCCCTTTGCATGGGCCAAGGCTTCCCCGAGCGACTCGACCAGTTCCTTTCCGATAGGACTCATCATGTCTCCTGTGCCGGGAAGCCCGTCACCGGCGAGGGCTTCAGTGTCTGCATCAAGCGCGAACCACCGTAACCCAATGGGGTACGTTACGCCAAGCGCTTGCTCCGGTCCGACTTGTCGCCGACGGCCAGCCGCCAGGGACGGCCGACCCTCAAGGCCTCATACTGGCCGGAAGCCTGACCAAACGTGATCTGTGACGGAGGCTTCGCAATGCAAATCGGGTTCATCGGCACTGGAATAATGGGCGGGGGCATGGCCGCCAACCTGCTCGCAGCCGGCCACCCGCTCTCTGTCTTCGACATCGACGCGACCCGCGTCGCGCCGCTCGCGGACGCCGGCGCCGTCGCCGCGGAGTCCGTGACCGCGGCTGCCAACCGCGCCGACGTCGTGATGATGTCCCTGCCCAACGCCGCAGCCGTGGAGACGGTGGCCGCGGAAGCGTTGTTCGCGATGCCACGGGGCAGCGTGCTGATCGACCTCTCGACCAGCCCGCCGTCGCTGGCGCGCACGCTCGCCGGGCAAGCCGCGGAACGGGACCTCGCCTTCCTGGACGCGCCGGTCAGCGGCGGTCAACGCGGGGCCCGGGACGGTACGCTCTCGGTGATCGTCGGGGGCGAACCCGCTGTGTTCGAACGCGTGCGAAGCCTGTTCGACGACATCGGCACCAACGTCTATCACATGGGCGAGGCGGGCTCCGGACAGACCGCCAAGCTCGTCAACAACATGATGGCGTTCACCAGCATGTGGTCCCTGGTCGAAGGCCTGGCGCTCGGCACGAAGGCGGGTGTCGATCCCAACCTGCTGCGCGATGTCGTCAGCAACTCGAGCGGCAACACGGCAGTCTGGCGAAGCGGCACCGCGGCGATCCTCAAGGACCGGCTCACGCCGACGTTCGACCTGCAGCTCGTCAAGAAGGACCTGCAGCTTGCGCTGGACCTGGCGGACGAGCTGGGCGTCGAGACCCCCATGGCCAGGACGTCAGGCGAGCTGCTGGATCGGTTTATCGGCCTCGGCTTCCATACCGAGGAGATCTACGCGACGATCAGGTATCACGAAGAGGCTCTGGCCGTCCCGATCCGGGGCCGCTGACGGACCGTAGGAGACGCCCTCGTGGCGTCCCGTCCCCGTATCACGCACCACACCCCCGAGAACGCGAACTCCCGCGCAGGCGAGTCGGCACCGGTCAATCCAACGTCACGGCCAGCAGCGGCGGACGCGGGTCGACCCAGTTGTGATCGAGCGGCAGGTACGCGGTGCCGTCCCGCACGGCGATGGCCGAGATCGGTCCGCCGTTCTCGATGCCCAGCGCGCGCACCAGGCCCTGCTCGGGGTCGATGACGAACAGCGTGTTGTAGGGCTCGCTGACCGCATATAGCAGTCCGTCCGCGTAGTCCAGGCCCGACAGCTGGTATTCGGACAATGAACGGCCGGGCTTGAGCCGTCCCCTCAACTCGTCCTCGAACGTCAGTTCCCGCAGCAGCCGCCCGCTCGCATCGATGACAGCGATCGCCAGCGTCTCGTCGGAGCTGAGGTAGAGCTCCCCGGTCTGCGGGTTGTGCGCGATCCCCTCGACCTCGACATCGCCCCCGCCGGCCAAGCTGGACAGATCGATCGACGCCTCCAGCGAGAACCCCGGCTCGGCGCCCTTGCGCCAGATGTCGATGCGATCCCCGATCTCGCCGGTCACCGCGATCCGCTGCCCGTCGATGCCTACGACGGCCTCCATGCGCCCCTGGCGCGTCACCAGCAGCCCGTCCAGCACCGCCGTCTCGGAGCGGACCGTCGTGAAGTCGTCGCTCACCACGAAGAGCTCGGCCTGGTCGGTGACGATGGCAAAGGCGCGGTCGGCTTCGAGGTAGGTGATGCCGGAGGGCTGGTCGATCTCCGGCGGCATCGCGGGGACCGCCTCCGCGGCGGTGACGAACTCCGAAAGCTGGAGCGGTCCGGCCCGGGGATCCGCGACGAGGCCGCTGTCGTCATCGGCGAGATAGTCGAGGAAGATGTATGCGCCGAGAGACGTGTTGGTCAGCATCAGCAAGATGCCGATGACCAAGGCGCTCGCGATCGCTACGGCGACCACGGTGCGGCGGCTCTTGTTCTGTCGTTGTGAGGTCACGTGGGCTCCCTGGCAGCCTTGTAGGGGACGGGCTTTCCCGTCCCATCTCGAATTCAGCCATGACTCGAACCGGCCTTGTCCGGCCGCTTGCGCTCGAACGACTCCGGCACGGGCAAGGTAAGCGTCGCCCCTTACGGTCCTTGGCCATCTCGATGTCCGGGCCCAGGATCGCTGCTTAGCTGCGCTTCCAGTTAAGGGGTGCGGGCGTTACGACCCGTCTCCGTCACATTGGCGCCACTAGATTCCTTGAGCAGAGTTGTAGTTTACAGTCAGGTTGCGAGTCAGGCGGCGAGTTGGCGGCCCTCCCAGAGCCGATTGATCTCGTGATCGAAGGCGTCGAGCACACGGCGGAGGCGGGCCGGACGCGCCGCGGGGTCGAAGCTGACGGCGATGGCCGGTCTCATGACGCGCGCGTGGGTGCGGTGGTAGCACAGGGCGGTGCGCAGGCCGTCCTCGGTGACGCGGTAGCGCCGGGTACGCGGGATA
>JAJDVW010000161.1 GCA_022825925.1 Pseudomonadales bacterium
TATCCCGCGTACCCGGCGCTACCGCGTCACCGAGGACGGCCTGCGCACCGCCCTGTGCTACCACCGCACCCACGCGCGCGTCATGAGACCGGCCATCGCCGTCAGCTTCGACCCCGCGGCGCGTCCGGCCCGCCTCCGCCGCGTGCTCGACGCCTTCGATCACGAGATCAATCGGCTCTGGGAGGGCCGCCAACTCGCCGCCTGACTCGCAACCTGACTGTAAACTACAACTCTGCTCAAGGAATCTAGAGGGAGTTCGGCGCAAGTCCACAGACGCGGGTCTGCCCGGTCATAGCCAGGCACCCCGACCTGTATGGGATGCGGGTCAGGTTAGACCCTTGATTCGGCGAACAAGATCTCTGGCCCGTTTCCTCGGGCGACCCGGAGCAGGGGGGCTTGCGGCATGCAGGGTGTTCAGTTCCTCATTGACGACGAAGGCGAGCGCAAGGCGATCCTCATCGACCTTAGCGTCCATGGGGAACTGTGGGAAGACTTCTACGACTTGGCCCTCGCGGAGGCCCGGAAGGACGAACCGCGCGAGTCCCTGGAGGAGGTCCGGCGCAAGATCCTCGGATCCTGACTGTTGTCCTACGAGGTCGCGTTTGTCCGGTCTGCTCGCCGGGAACTTGCAAGCCTCCCCGGACAGACCGCCGCTCGAATCCTGTCACGCATCGAGCGCCTCGCATCCGAACCGCGTCCGCGCGGGAGCCGCAAACTCAGGGGCCAGGACACCCTCTGGAGGGTGAGAGTGGGCGACCATCGAGTCGTCTACGATGTCTCGGACGTCGAATCGCCGAGTGGACATCATCGCTGTCAGGCATCGTGAAGCCGCCTATCGTTGATCCCCGCGCCTTGGGGGGCGGGCCCGAGATAGAAGGGGTCGCACCGCGTGGCGGCGCGACCCCTTTTTCCTTGCGGGTCCCTTTTCGTTGCGGACCCCTTTTCGTTGCGGACTAAGTCACGACCGCGCGGCGCGACGGTCCTCCGACCCTACTCCTGACTCGCGTTCCAGGCCGCCGCAACCTGCTCGCACCCGACGAGGGCTATGGTGTTGCCATCGTCGTCGATGAAGTTGAGCGGCCCTAGGAACGTCATGTAGAACTCGCTGTCCTCGTCGAACTCGGTGTGGTCGTGCTGCGCGTTGCAGGCCTCGTAGCCGTATCCCGGCGCGGTGGCCGTCGCGCCGCCCTCGGCGTCGCCGCCGCGCACGTGCATCTTCCCCTTGGTCAGGAAGTACTCGCCCGGACCCATGTGGATGTGCTTGGCGAACGACGAGCCCGCCTTGCAGTCGAAGATGGCCGTCCAGGCGCCCGCCTCGGGCGAGACGTGCAACAGCTTCCACTTGATGTCGCCCTGGCACAGGCCCTCCGGGAACTGCACCCAGTCGACCGCGTCCATCTGGACATAATCGCCAGTGATGTCTGACATATCTCCTCCGCTCCTCTCGATGGCGGCCGTGCCGCCGGACAAGAACCCGACCGCCGCCATTACGGCGAGAGTCGACCCCACACCAAGTGTCTACCCCGTTTTTCCACAGGTCAAATCGACCGGCGGCTCCGGAGGATCGTATCGCCGTCCAGAGCAGCCACTTGGGAAGCGTCACTTCGGCCCCTCCGTCCGGAATGCTTGCGCAGACTCGATCCGCTTATCCCGTCACGGCGACCCGGCCGTTCCCGTCGATGCGCGCCGGGCGGCCGCAGAATTCCTCGCGCACCATCGACTGCATGAGCGCGGGATCCTCGGAGTTCGCCCAGACGCGCTCGCCTCGCGGGGTCCGTAGCGCCAAGTGCGCGATGGCCGGGTCGTCGCCGGCGTACATGACCGTGTAGGACTCGATCTCGGCATCTCCGCGGTACTCGGGCAGGCACTCCCGGGACGGCAGCGCGTCGATCTCCGCCTGGACGTTGGCGAACTGGAAGTCGCGCTCCGGCGGGGCGCTCGAGTAGACGCCGTGCACGTGCTTGTAGAGGTTGCCGCCGTTGCCGGTCACGAGTCCGTGGGCGTCCGGCGTCTCGCGCAGCAGTTCGGCGGTGCGCGCGATGCTGTGCATGACGTAGTTGTTGAGCGGGCCGCCGCCGAAGGTGAGGCCGCCCGTCACCGTGAGCGGGCGTTCGTGCGACAGCCCGAGTTCGTCGGCGGCCACCTGCACCGCGGACGGGAAGCAGCTGTAGAGGTCCAAGAACTCGAGATCGGACGCCTCGATGCCGGCCATCTCGAGCGCCCGGCCCCCGGTGATGCGGACCCCGGGGGAGGTGTAGAAATTGTCCCGTACGGAGGCGGAGAAATGGTCGTACCCCTGCGCTCCGGAGACGGGATAGACCCAGCGCGACTTGTCGATCCCGAGCTGCCGAGCCTTGCCGGCGGAACAGAGGATCAGGGCCGCGCCCATGTCCACCATCATGTTGGCGTTCATGAACTTGGTGTAGGGGAAGCTGATGGCCCGGTTCCGTGCCGAGGGCGTGCGGATCTCCTCCGCCGTCATGTCGTATTGCACCCAGGCGTTGGGGTTGCCCTGGGCAACGTCGTTGAACCGGGACCAGAGGCCGGAGACACGCTCGAGGTGTCCCGGGATCGACTCGCCGCGCCGGTGGCGGATGGCGTTGTCGTACATCGGGTAGACCTGGATCGCGCGGCGGATGCCCTTGGCGACCTCGTACTCGTGGTGCTCGGGCTTCTGCTTGCCGACCAGCACGTCGTAGGTCCCGGGCGCCTCGGTCTGCGGGAGCGTCACGCCGGCCTTGCGGGCCTTGTTGGTGCTGTAGCCGTTCTCCGCGCCCGTGATCAGCACGAGGTCGAACTCGCCCCGCAGGATCTCCCCCGCCGTCATGTTCACGATGGCCTGGTTCTGGTTGCCCCCGAAGAGCGTTCCGACGGTGTGCGCCCCCAACGCGCCGATCCGCTCGGCGATGAGCGCGGCGGGGTTCTGGTAGTCCCACACGCCCTTGATGACCCGGACCGACTGGACCTGGGACAGGAACCCGCCCACGCCGGTGTCGCGCTCCGCCCGTGCACACGCCTCGAGCATCATCTCGAGGGGCTCGATCGCCTGGTCGAGGGACTGGACCCGGTTCAGGATCTGCCCGACGCCGACCAGGACGGGTGTGCGCGCGTGGACCATGGCGCCGTCAGCCATGCCGCCTTCAGCCGGCCTCGTCGATCCAGGCGGCCTTGCGCTTCTCGCGGAACGCCGCCATGCCCTCGGCGGCCTCGTCGGAACGGAACATCCGGCCGCTCCACTCCGCCGTCACCTCGAAGCCTTCCTCGATCGAGAGCGTCGGCACGCGCCGTACGAGCTTCTTGCACTGGACCACCGCGTTCGGACCGCCGAGGTTGATCATGTCGATCTCCTCCTCGACGGCGGCCACGAGCCCATCCTTCGGGACGGCCCGGTGGGCGAAGCCCATCGAGACGGCGTCGGCGCCGCTGAACCGTTCTCCGGTGATGAAGAGCTTCATCGCGTGATGGGTGCCCAGTTTCGGGATGCACACCACGGAGATCACCGCCGGGATCACGCCGATGCGGACCTCGCTGAAGGACATGCGCGCGTCCTCCACCGCCACGACGATGTCGGAGGCGCCGACGAGCCCGAGCCCTCCTGCGAACGCGGCGCCGTTGACGGCCGCGATGACGGGCTTGTCGCTCTCCATGATGGTGGTGAGGACCTGGGGGTAGGGTACCGAGCGGCGCCCTTCGATGGCCGCGCCGGGCGGGCTCTTGAGGTCCGCGCCGGAACAGAACGCGGGATCGGCGCCGGTGATGACGATGCAGCGAACCTCGGGATCCTCGTTCGAGGCCAGGAGGTGTTCGTACAGCTCGCTGACCAGCACCGACGAGAGCGCGTTGCGGTTCTCCGGCCGGTTCAGCGTGATCCAGGCGGCGCCGTTCCTGATCTCGTACAGGGTCGCTTCGGTTGTCGGCATGTGCTTAGCCTTCCTCATTCTTCGAGCACCACCAGCAGCGCGCCGTTGTCGACTTGGTCGCCCGGGTCCACCAGCAACTGCTTCACCGAGCCCGACATCGGGGCGGTGATGCGGTGCTCCATCTTCATGGCCTCCAGAATCAGCAGGAGCTGACCGTCCTCGACGGTGTCCCCCTGGGCGACGTGCACCGCGGTGACGTTGCCCGGCATGGGCGCGACGAGGCCGCCCGGGACCGTGGCGCGTTCGCTGGACGGAAAGCGCGACAGTTCCTCGAGTTCGACATCGCCGGCGGAGCCGTGGACGAGCCACAGATTGTCGCGCGCCGAGACGGACGCCTCCGTCCGGCGCCCGTCGATCTCGAGATCGATTCCGGTGCCGTCCACCTCGTACACCACGACCGCGTAGTCGGACTCGCCGATCGTCACGGCGAAGGTGTCGTTGCGCCCGGCCCGGTACTCCACGAGCACGTCTTCCCCGTCGTGCCGGAACCTCGTGCGCTGCGGCGGCATCAGCGAGTTGCGCCAGCCGCTCGGGATGTCGGCCAGCACCGTGGCGGCGGCCCTGCGCCGCGCCTGCCCGACGAGGGCGGTCGCGATACACGCGTGGTGCAGTTCGTCGGCGGACAGTCCGCGCGTCCGCGACGGCTGCACCCGTTCGATGAAGTCCGTGGTGGTGTCGCCGGCCAGGAACGCCGGCTCGCGCAGCGTGGCCACGAGGAAGTCGCGGTTGTTCGTCACGCCCTGCAGGCGGGTCTTCTCGAGCACCCTTGCCAGGCGCCCGGCGGCCTCGCGGCGCGTCGGGGCATGCACGATGGCCTTGGCGATCATCGGGTCGAACTCGATGCTGACCGCGCTGCCGGTCTCGATACCGGTGTCGAAACGTCCGCCGTCCGCCTCTTCCCAGGCGAGGACCGTGCCGCCCGTCGGGAGGAAGTCGTTCGCCGGGTCTTCCGCGTAGACGCGGGCCTCGATGGCGTGGCCATCGATGGCGAGATCGTCCTGCCCGTAGCCAAGGGCTTCCCCTTCCGCGATGCGAAGCTGCTCGCGGACGAGGTCGAGGCCCGTGATCTCCTCGGTGACGGGATGCTCGACCTGGAGCCGGGTGTTCACCTCGAGGAACCAGAACTCGCCCCCGTCGAGCAGGAACTCGACGGTCCCCGCCGAGGCATAGCCGATCTTCTGCGCCGCGGACACCGCCGCTTCGCCCATGCGGGCGCGCAGGTCCGGATCGACCGCGGGCGACGGCGCCTCCTCGATGATCTTCTGGTGGCGGCGCTGGATGGAGCATTCGCGCTCGAAGAGGTGCACGAGGTTGCCGTGCAGGTCCCCCAGGATCTGGAGTTCGACGTGCCGGGGCGCCGTCAGCCAGCGTTCCAGGAACACGGTGTCGTCGCCGAAGGACGCCTTCGCCTCCCGGCGGGCGCCCTCGACCGCTTCGGCGAGTTCCCCTTCCGCCTCGACGATGCGCATGCCGCGCCCGCCGCCGCCCGCCGCGGCCTTGACGAGGACCGGATAGCCGATCTCCCCCGCGGCGGCCGCGAAATCCGTGTGGGGCTCGAGTTCGATGGCCGGCAGGGTCGGTACCCCCGCTTCCTGCATCAGCGCCTTGGCGGCGAGCTTGTCGCCCATCGCGGCGATGGCGTCCGCCGACGGTCCGACCCAGCGCATGCCGGCGCGTTCGACCGCGCGCGCGAAGTCCGCGTTCTCGGAGAGGAAGCCGTAGCCCGGGTGCACCGCGTCCGCGCCGGACCGCTTGCAGGCCTCGAGCACCTTGGCCGCGTCGAGGTACGTCTCCGCGGAGCTCGTTCCGTGCAGGGCGATGGCGACGTCCGCGTCGCGCACGAACGGGGCGCCCGCGTCTCCGTCCGCGTAGACGGCCACGGTGGCGATGCCCATGTCGTGGGCGCTGCGGATGATGCGCCGCGCGATCTCGCCCCGGTTGGCGACGAGCAGCCGCGTGATGGGCCGAATGGTCACATCCGCCATGTGCCGAACTCCTTCGTTCCCTGGACCTTGTTGTTGTGGCACGCGGAGAGCGACATCGCGATGACCAGCCGGGTGTCGCGCGGATCGATCATGCCGTCGTCGGACACGCGCGAGGTGGCGTAGAGGCCCTTGGAGCGTTCTTCCGCCCAGTGCTCCGCGACCTCGACGCGGCGCTCGTTCGCCTCCTCGTCGAACTCGAGCCCGCGGCGCTCGGCGGCGGCGCGCTGCACGATCGTCATGACGCCGGCCATCTGCTTCGGCCCCATCACGGCGATCTTCGCGGTGGGCCAGAGATAGGTGAAGCGCGTGTTGTAGGCGCGCCCGCTCATGCCGTAGTTCCCGGCGCCGTAGGAGGCGCCGACGATGACCGTGATGTGCGGCACCGTCGAGTTGGATACCGCGTTGATCATCTTCGAGCCGTTCTTCGTGATGCCGCGCTGCTCGAAGTCCGTGCCCACGATGTAGCCGGTGATGTTGTGCAGGAACAGCAGCGGCACGTCGATCTGGTTGCAGAGCTGGATGAACTGCGACGCCTTCTCGGCGGACTCCGAGAGGAGCGGGCCGTTGTTGCCGAGGATGCCGATCGGATAGCCGTGGACGGACGACCAGCCCGTGACGAGGGTCGGGCCGTACAGGGGCTTGAACTCCTCGAAGCGGGAGCCGTCGACGATCCGCGCGATGACGTCGCGCATGTCGAAGGGCACCCGCAGATCCTCGTTCACGATCCCGAGCAGTTCCTCGGGGTCGAATCGCGGGGGGTCCGCCGGCAGGCTGGGTCCGGGCCCGAGCTTCCGCCAGTTGAGATGCCGGACGACCTCGCGGCACATGCGGATGCCGTCGAGTTCGTCCTGGGCCAGGTAGTCGCCAAGCCCCGAGATCCGCGTGTGCATGTCGGCGCCCGCGAGCTGCTCGTAGTCGGCGTCCTCGCCGGTCGCCATCTTCACGAGCGGCGGGCCGCCGAGGGCGACCTGGGACTGGTTCTTGATGAAGATGTTGTAGTCGCTCATGCCGGGCTGGTAGGCCCCGCCCGCCGTCGACGCGCCGAACACCAGGGAGATGGTCGGGATGCGCATCTTCGAGAGTTCGGTGATCTCGTAGAAGAGCCGTCCCGACTCCGCGAAATGGCCGCCTTCCCGGCGGATGGAAGCCTCCGGGTCGCCCCCGCCGCCCTCGCCGCGCAGGTCCGCCCCGGCGGACTCGACGAACTGGACGTACGGGATGCGGTTGTCCCGCGCGATCTCGAGGCCGCGCATCAGCTTCTTGCTGTTGAACTGGTTGAACGCCCCCGCGCGGACCGAGGGGTCGTGTCCGAGGATCAGGCACTCCGTCCCCTCGATCACCCCGATGCCGACGATGAAGCCGGAGCCGACGTTGTAGTTCGAGCGCCAGGCGGCCAGGGGGCTGATCTCGAGGAACGGCGAGTCCCGGTCCAGGACCAGGGAGATGCGCTCGCGCAGCGGCATCTTGTCCCGCGAGCGCAGGCGGGCCATGGCCTCCGCCCCGCCGCCCCGCGCGGCTTCCTCGTAGAGCTCGTCGAGCTGGGCGAGCATGTCCAGCATGCCCGTGCGGTTCTCGCCGTAGCCGTCAGAACGGACGTCGAGTTGCGATTCCAGTACAGCCATTCAGGTTCTCCCGAAACCTCGTCAACGACGCCGGCCGGCCCGCGCCCGAGCGCGCCCGGCCAGACCGGCGCGATCCAGTAGTGCTAGCGGCGCAGGGCCGCCCGCTCGTTGTCCTGCCAGGGCGCGATCTGCCCGTCGTAGACCTCGGGGCCGAGACGGAAGTGCGCCGCTTCGTCGAGCGTCTCCACGAACGGCATCTCGCGCGGATACAGGCACTCGCCCCGCGGGCGCGCTCCCGCCTTCGAGATGTGACCCCAGAGGGGGTGGCCGACCACCTCTTCCGCGATGGCCGCCGCCTCGATCAGCTTGTCGAGGTTGTAGCCGGTCTCGATCCCCAGCTCATGGCAGAAGTCCACGAAGTCCTCCGTCGGCACGTGCCCGGCGGCGCGTCCGTTGCCGCAGTAGGGGCAGCCGCCCATGCCGCCGATGGACGTGTCGTACTCGCGCACCCCGAGCTTCAGCGCCTCGTAGTAGCTCGCGATCGTGAGCCCCCGCGTGTTGTGCAGGTGCATGTGGAAGTCGGTGATCTCGGGCCAGCGCTCCTTGATCTCGATCAGGGTGTCGCGCACCTGGTCCGGCGTGTTCCAGCCCATCGCTTCCAGGAAGGAGCAGCGCGACACCGGGATGCCGGCGGCGTGCCACTTGTCGATCATGAGCTCGAGGTGCGCGAGCCGCTGCTCCATCGAGAACGGCCCCTCGAAGTTCGAGCCGAAGGGGTTGCCGATGGCGACGGAGCCGGCCTCGGCGCCGGCCTGCTTCGCGGCCTCGATGGAGGCGTCGAGCGCCGCGATCTGCTCGCCCTGCGTGCGGTTGTAGTTGCGCCGCGCGAAGGTGTCGCACATCTCGACGAGCGTGCCGAAGCTGCGCTTGCGCACGTCGATCTTCGGGTAGTAGGCGTCGGCCCGGTCGTAGCCGAGCTTGTTGAACACCGCGGCGGTGTAGCGGACGCCGGGTTTCGGGACGAAGCGCTCGGCGATTTCGTCGATGCACGCCATCTGGGGAGTCCACTTCGGATGGGCGAACGAGCCGATGGAAATGACCTTCGCGCCGGTCTCGCCGAGGGCGTCGAGCAGCCGGAGCTTGTCGTCGACCGGGATGTCGGCGCGCTCGATCTGCAGGCCCTCGCGCATGGTGTCGTCGGTGATGACGACCGACTTCGGCAGGTTGTCCATGTCCATCCTCTCCGTTTCTGAACCGCCCTTTTTATCAATTGCTCGGGTGTCCCGCCACACCGGCATTCCGCGTGCGCCGTCTTGCCCGGTGGACCCCATGCTCTCGCGGGGGCCAGGCGGTGGGCACCGTCCCCCCGACTCGTTTTACGGTCGGCGGCGCGCACACGGTCGTCGCGTTCATCGGACAGTGGGGCTTGCTGCGGGGAACGTGGGCGGTGCTGTACGTCCCGGTGCTGCTGCGCTACCGGGCGCTGATCCCGCTGATGTTGTTTCGGTCCTGTGGGGATACGTCGGCAAGATGATCCTCGGCCAGTTCAAGCCCGTGCTCACGATGGAGACCCCGGCTTCTACATCAACGTGGGCATCCAGCTCTGCGCCACCGTGGGCTTCGCACTGGCGTTCAGGTGGAAGGGAGAAGCGCGGGCCGCCGCGCAGACGACTCAAGGACGCGCAGGGTCCGCGCTTGCATGGCGGCGGAATTGGCCGGACACTGACTCGCTTTGACTCGGGAGAGCCTCCCCATGAAGCTCTGGCACTGCCACAACGCCCGCTCGCTGCGCCCGCTCTGGGCGCTCGAGGAGATGGGGCTCGACTACGAACTGGAGGTGCTGCCCTTCCCACCCCGGGTGTTCCAGAAGACGTACCTCGGCACCAACGTGCTCGGCACGGTGCCTTACTTCGTCGACGGGGAGACCCACATGACGGAGTCGAGCGGCATCTGCCACTACCTGGTCGAGAGGTACGAGCGCTACGACTTCGGGCTGCGCCCGGACCACCCGGAGTACGGCGCCTACCTCAACTGGCTCTTTCACAGCGACGCGACCCTCACGTTCCCCCAGACCCTCGTGCTGCGGTACACGCGTCTCGAACCGGAAGAACGCCGGCAACCGACGGTCGCCGCGGACTACCGCAAGTGGTACCTCGCACGGCTGCGGTTGGCGGACAGGCACCTGGCGGAGAGGGAGTTCCTCTGCGCGGACCGCTTCACCATCGCGGATATCGCCATCGCCTATGCGCTCTTCCTGGGCGAAAGCCTCGACATCCACCACGACTACCAGCCGCAGACGCGCGACTATCTCGAGCGCATGAAGGCGCGCGACGGCTTCCAGCGCGCGCAGCGGGCGCAGGAGGAAGGGGCGGAGACCGCGTGACCGCCGAACCCACGCGCATCGCCCCGGACCGTCTCGGCGCGGTCGGGAGACTCGACGACGGCAGGACGTTCGTCCGCTTCGAGCGCCGGCTCCGCCACCCGGCCGACGGCGTGTGGCGGGCGATCACCGAGCCGGACCTGCTGGCTTCGTGGTTCCCCGGATTCGCTTTCGATCCGAAGCGGGGCGGGCGTTACACGATCCACTTCAGCGGGGACTGCGCGGGGCCGGCGGACGTTGAGGGACCGGTGGTCGAATGCGACCCGCCCCGCCTGCTGCAGTGCGGCACGATTCGCTGGGAACTCGACGCGGCGGACGACCGCTGCCGACTCACCTTCTCCGACGTGCTCCAGTTCCAGGACGGGCGGTCCGACGTGGAGGTCGCCAACGCGGTACTCGGCGGCTGGCATCGATACCTGGACCTGCTCGAGCAGAGCCTTGAGGGCACGCCGGACCTGGACACCCCGGAGCCGGACTACTCGAAGCTGGACGTGCCGGGGCGTCCGGGCACCGGGAGCGCGACATGACCCGTGCCATTGCGCGTGCCTTGCTTCGGGTTGCCGCTGTCCGGGGAACTTGGCTGACCGCCTCGCTGAACGACGAGTTCTCGCTGCTGCGGGACCCGTATCGCAGGCAGCGCGCCGCCCTCGGCGAAGTCCTGACGATGGACCGGGGGAGCGGGGCGCGTAAACGCTTGCCGGCGACTTGGTGCAGTACGCGGAGAGACATCTTGATGGCCTCGATGACGAACACTTTGATGCTCGCATGCGAACGACGCTCACCATGGACGACGATGTCGCGGCATCCCTGAAGACACTTGCCCGGGACACCGGCAGGTCTTTCAAGGCGGTGGTCAACGACGTGATGCGCCACGGCCTGCTGACGGGCGAGAAGCCGCTTTCCCAGAGAGAGCCGTTCCGGGTCGAGTCGGCGGCGCGCGGGTTTCTGCCGGGCATCGATCCGCTGAAGCTCAACCAGTTGGTGGACGAACTGGAAGTGGACCGCTTCACGGAGCAACCGCACGACCGCGCGGCTTGAGTGATCGTCCCCGACGTCTGGCGCAAGACAACCCCTCCCCTACGGCGCCCGCGTCGCGAGAGCCGCTTCCGTCGCCTCGGTCCGCAGCAGGTCGCGCAACGAGACGCCGACGCGCGCCAGATGACGCTGGCGAAAGTAGTAATACACGACGCCAAGCGCGATGAGGCCGATGTAGAAGAGCCCCGGCAGCAGGTTGTCCCGCAGGCCGATGTAGACGAACGTTACCGATACGGCGATCTTGATGGCAGCCACCGTCCGCAGCGCGGTGCCGTTCAGCCTGAAGGCGGCGCCGGCGTAGTGGTCCGGCATGAGCGCCGGCAGGCGGAGCAGCGCGACAGCCCAGATGACCCCGAAGATCATGGCGCCGATCACCGTGACCGACGCGTACTGGACGGCCGTGCCCTGCGCGGCGATCCCCGCGAGCACCCACAGCACCACGAAGATCATGGCGACATCGGGTTCGCCGGCGCGCTTGCTGACACGGGCGAGCGCGCGCGGGTAGATGCGGCTGCGCGCCAGCGCGAAGAAGCTGCGTGACATCGCCAGGAGGGCGACGTTGATGGAGGTCGCCGCGGCCAGCAGCGCGCTGACCGTGATCGCCACGGCGAACCAGTCGGGCAGGAACAGCGCGGACGCGTGGCTCATCGGCGCGACGATGGTCCCCAGTTCCCGCCAGGGCACCAGCCCGGGAAGCACTATCGTCACGAGGGTGTAAATGACGGCGACGACGAGGAACGCGAGCAGCAGCGCGAGCGGGATGTTCCGTCCCGGGTTGCGGATCTCCTCGCCCACGACGACCACCGTGAGGAAGCCGGAGTACGAGAAGAACGCCGGCACCGCCGCGCTCAACACGGCGTCGACACCGTTCGGCGCCATCGGCGTGAGGTTCGCCGGATCGATGTAGAACACGCCCCCGATCCCGAACACCAGCAGCGAGCTCACGAAGACGGACACCATGATCATCTGCGTGCGCACGCTCGTGCGGAGACCCAGCAGGTTGAGCGCCAGGAGCACCAGCATGATGCCGACCGCGATGGTCAGGCGATCCCATGCGGGCACGAAGAACCGCAGGTAGTCGGCGAAGCCGAACGCCAGGATCGGCACCCCCACCGCAATGCCGATCATCCCCGCCCAGACCCCGAGGAAGCCGACGGTCGGGTGCAGCACGATGCTCGTGAAGACGTAGTCGCCGGCGCTCACCGGAAGGATCGTGCCGACCTGCGCCGCGATCAGGCAGTTGACGATGGCGAGGCCGCCGGCGATGAAGTACGCGAAGACGACGGCCGGGCCGGCGGTGGCCGCCAGCTGCCCCGGGAGGATGAAGATCGACGCGCCGATGACCAGCCCGACGAGCAGGAACACCGCCCCGCCCAGACCGACCTTGCGCTCGAGGCGCGCGTCAGGCACGTCCGTCGACCACCTGGCGCAACGTGTTCGCCACCGATTGCCGAGACTCGCCTACGTTTACGGCAGCGATGTCGAACACCGTGTCCGTCCCGGCGACCGTCCAACGACGCAGAATGGCCCCCGTGGGCAAGTGCCGATCCCACGGATAGAGGAGCACCAGCCGCCGGGCGTTGTACGCACGCGCGTAGGCCAGCATCTGGTAGACATCGGCCTGCTTCACCCCGAGTTTCCCGTCTTGTGCCTCGAGGTGCTTCCACTTCGTGTCGATCACGAGGTCCCCATCGACCACGATGTCGGGTTGCAGGGAGAACAGGCCCTTGCCCCCGTGCGCCAGGGCATGCCTGCCGGTGGCCTGGAGGTACACCCTCCCTGGGGCCAGCGCCGACTTCAGGGTCCGCCCCACGAACTCCTCGAACAGGTCATTCATCGGGAACAGCAGCGCGAAGCCCTCCGCGCCGCCCATCGTCGTACCCTGCCAATCGCCGGCGAGCAACAGGCGCGCCCACCCGTATAGCCGATGGAACGCCGTGTTCGTGCGGTCCAGACGTACCGGCTCGGCGCTTGGATCGCGACTGTCGCCCACGAACTCGAAGCGGGCGCGGAGTTCCGCCAGCAGGCGTACGTTCGCGCTGGACCTCGCGGCGAACGTCAGCCGCCGCACCGCCGCCTTCAGCACGCGGTTCAACGGGGTATCGACGGAGAGTTCCTCGAACCGGCACGCGAGCCGATCGGGACGGACGGCGTGTCGGGTGCATTGGCGATGGATGTCGAGCTTGCCGCGCAGGAACGCGAGATCCTCCTCCACCGGGCGATATCGGTGGGGCAACCCCCGCCGAACGGCGACCAGCAATCCGTCGGCGAACAGTCGGATGAGCACTTCGAGCAGATTGTCGCGCTGCGTCGCCAGCAGCGTTCGCTCGCTGTCCGCGATCGGCAGGCCCCAAGCGACCGCCAGCATCCGCGTGAGCGCTTGTCGAACGCCCGCGTCTTCCGCACCGGCGATCTTGGGCAAGATCTCCAGCGTGGCACCGGGAACCGAGAGCACGCCCACGACCTGCCCAGCCTGGAGGCTTGGCTTGGCCGTCCACGAGCACGAGAGGATCGGCTGAGGTACCGGCAGCCGGCTTTTTTCCCGCTCGGCCAGGGCATGGAGCCGCAACGCACGATCGCGAGACACCCCCTTGTCCCCGATGGGGAGGTTTCCCCACTCGGGAATGGTGTGCGTTGCGCCGGCGGCGCTCACTCTCCCTGGTCGGCCGCGGCGGAACCGTTCAGCAACGCCTCGTACGCGTCCTCGGGAAACGGCTCGCGCACCGTCCACTGGTATCGCTCTTCATCGAAATCGCCATCCAGACCCGGCGGGCGGGCGAGCCGTCGCCGCTCCACGAAGTGTTCCGTTCCCCCGAGGACCGCGTTGACCTTGCTCCAATCGTCGTAGAAGTACTCGGCGATCAACGGGATGATCTTGCGCCGCATGGCCCCATCCACATCCTCGCGGCTCCGGGCGTTCATGAACCACGCGTGCCCGATGAGGTGGTCGCGATCCACCAGGTACTCGAGACGCTGGTTCATCGCGCGCAGAACCCCCGGAAGGTCCACGCCCGTGCGCTCGACCTCCTCCTTGAGCAAATCCGGGTCCGGGGACATCTCCTCGAACTCGAAGCGCCGCCGCAGCGCGGTGTCGAGCAGGGCGATGGACCGGTCGGCGGTGTTCATCGTGCCGAGGATGTGGAGGTTGGCGGGGAGCGTGAAGGACTCCTTCGAGTACGGGAGCGTGACTTTGACTTCGTTCTCGGCACCCTCGCGCTTGTCCTCCTCAAGCAGCGTGATGAGCTCGCCGAGCACCTTCGAGACGCTCGCGCGGTTGATTTCGTCGATGACCAGGACATACGGATTCGCTCGGTCCATACGCGCCTGTTCCGCAATTCGTCTGAGGACACCCGTCTCGACCATAAGCCCGATGCCGGCGGTGCCCGGTGCCGGGCGCAGGCCTTCAACGAACTCCTCGTAGCCATAGGACTGATGGAAGGTCACGAACTCGACGCGGCCTTTCTGCGTGAGCTCATCGTACCTGGCGCGAGGATCCTCAGGGGTATCCGACGCCATCCCGTCGCAGATCCGGACGCATCGCTCAGTGGTCGCGAAAGTCTTGCCCGTGCCCGGCGGCCCGTAAAGGATCGTGTTCAGGCCATGCGGAGAGTCAGTCGGCAGATACGGCTCGGCGGAGTCGTTCACCTCCGTCGAGTCATCGCTCAGCGACCACACTACAGACTGGGCTTCGAGGCGCGTGGCTGGTCGATCCATCCCCCTCCGTTTCGCTTCGGCCTGCAGGTCGTCGAGGAATGCAAGAGCGTGCTCGTAGTGGGCACCCAAGTCGTCAGTCGATGGTTGCGGATAGCCCAGTCGTTTGTATGTCTTCTGGAACCGGGTGAGCCGAATCGGCGGATACAGGTCTCCATCCAGGCCCATCATGAGGTAGGAGATCGGGTCCAGTCGCGTGCTGGCTCCCTTGCCCAACAGGTCAGTTGGCAGCTTGCGGTCGAACGCACGGATACGATCGCCCGGCGTCACCCCGTCTTCGTCCACGGCCCAAAACTCGGCGATCATCGCGGGCACATGCTCAGTACTCGCGTCAATCCACTCCACGACCTTGTTTTGATTGCGCCAAAACACCAGATTGTTCCTTGGGTGTCTCAGGGCGCCCTTCAGCAACTCGCTCCAGTTGTCGGAGCCGGACAACATGGCTTCGCGGGCCTCGGAAACCGCGCGCGCAAGATCGTACTTGTAGCCCTCTTCCTGATCGAGTTTGTGGCTATCGAGCTTCCGCTTGGCCTCCCCGAGATAGTCGTCCCAACATTCGGGTGCGCCGCGTGTTTGGCCGCGTGATTCTCTGAACTTGGCATATTTGGACACGGCTGTCTTGAGTGACGAAAGCACGTTACCCAAGTCGCCGTCGACCTCGATTCCCGATCGGTTTGCACGTCCGAGCTTTGCCTCGTTCTGGGCATCCTGCAGCGCTTGCCGCACGCCAGCGAGCCCGTCTTTGTCGAACAGATCGTCCAAGTCGCCGTAGCGCCGTTGCACACGCCTGACGTGAGACTTGCAATTGGAGACTGCCCGCTCGCTTAATCCGGCGGCGCGCAGCCAGTCACCAAAGTCGGGTTTCATCTGTTCCTCTCGTCCCAACCGGGCGGCTCACCCCATCGCCGCCAAGGACAAAACCGCCGGCATCCCCTTCCCGCACAATTCCCACTCCGCACCGTCACCGACGCGCCACACCTCACCGGTATCCGTCCCCACGAGCACCCCGCCCGGCACCTCCGGGTCTACCGTCAGCCCGTGGAAGTTCGCCGCGCTCGGCGAGTGGTCCGCGTCACAGAGCGAGCGCCAGGATTCGCCGCCGTCCTCCGAACGGAACAGCATCGCCTGGGCGCCGTTCTTCTCGCGGTAGCTGGAGAAAGCCGTCGGGGCGCTCGCCACGGTGAGTCCGTACGGCGCCCGGTGATCGATGCACATCGGGCGAGAGTAGCGGGGCGTGATGCCCTTCCAGGCATAGGTCCAGCTACCGCCGGCGTCTTCCGAGCGAAATACCCCGGCGTTGCCTTCGACCATCTCCGCCACGCCATCGAGGCGGCCGTAGCCGGTAGACGCGTACAGCGTGTCCGGATCCTCCGGGTGGGCGAACAGCATGTGCAGGTCGGGGTTGCCGCCGGGCAGAACCACGGACCAGCTCTCGCCCCAGTCCCCCGAGACCGCGATGCCGCCCACCTCCACGCCCGCCCAGATGTGGGGCCCGCAGACCACCAGCGCCCGGGTCCGCCCCTTGATCGGGGGATCGAGGGGAATGCCCCAGCCGCCCGCGTCGGCCAGTTCGGCTAGTCCGGCAAGCTCCGTCCAGGTGTCGCCGTGGTCCTCGCTGCAGTAGAGCGCCGTCGGCGCAGTCCCCGCATAGAGCGCTCCCTCGCCATCGTCGCGGACCTGCCAGACCTCCCTGCCTTCGAGACCCGACGCACGCCAGCTACGCCCGCAGTCGTCCGACACGAACAGCCCATCGCCGGTCCCCGCGAAGCACCGTCCGCGGATGCCGACCAGTTCGCGAACGCCGCGACTTTCGAGTACCTGGGTCGTCGTGCCGTTGTCGAGCGCGAACACGCCCTTGCTGGTTCCGGCGCAGATGTCCATGACCTTCCCCGATGTTTGAGGCCCTTAAGCAGTGTAGCAGCGGCCCGGCCGCCCAACCCTCTCTGCCGGGTGTTCGGCAGGGGTGTCGATGCACCGGTCGCCGAGGGCGGGGACCGGTAGCCGGTGCGTCCGTTTCCCGATTAGCATGTCCAAGGTCGGCATCAGGCGTTTGCTCCAGTGGAACTCTACATCGATCTCGAGCATGCGGGACTGAAGAAGCTGCTCCTGGCGCGGCGCAGCGAAGACCTGCTGGCGACGCTCAAGCTCCTGACCGGCAAGCCCTACCCCACGCGCAAGACCGACATCGCCGCGGCGATCATGGAACATCTCGCGGGCGAACGGCTGCGCGACGCCTGGGACGGTCTCGACCAGACCCAGCGGCAGGCGGTGGCCGAATCGCTCTACGACCCAGACCGCCGTTTCCGGCACGACCGGTTCCGGGCGAAGTACGGCAAGCTGCCGGTCGGGCTCAAGGATGGCGACTACCGGGCGTCGACGCTGTTGAGCCTGTTCCTCTATCCGTTGGAGCGGTTCGGCGACACGCTCGCCGTCGTTCCGGTGGACCTCGCGGAACGCCTGCGCGCGTTCGTCGCGGAGCCGCCCGGCCTCGAGGTCCGCGTGACCCCGGAACTGCCCGCCGAAGTACGTCAGCCGAGGCACCGCTACGCCATGCGTGGCGCGAACGCGACCGTGGATGTCGTCGAGCTGCGGCGGCACGATGCCGAGCAGGTGGCATTGCGCGAGCTGCCGACCCTGCTGCGCCTCGTGCAGACGAACGCGGTCGCCGTCAGCAAGGCCACGCGGCGGCCGACGGCGCCATCCGTGCGGCGCATCGCCGACGTGCTGGAAGGCGGCGACTTCTTCGACCCGAACGCGAAACGGGTCAACAAGTGGAATCAGATGCCCGGGCCGATCCGGGCGCTCGCCTGGCCGCTGGTGCTCCAGGCCGGCAAGCTCGCCGCGTTGAACGGTTCCAGGCTCACCCTGACGCAGGCCGGCCACGCAGCCTTGACCGCGCCCGCCGCCAACAGCCTGCGATACCTTTGGGACCGCTGGATCACCAACCCGCTGTTCGACGAGTTCAGCCGCATCGACGACATCAAGGGCCAGACTCGCGGCCGCGGCAAGCAGCGGTTGACGCCGGCGGCGGAGAGACGGGACATCGTCGCGGAAGCGCTCGCTGAGTGCCCGGTCGGCGAATGGGTTTCGTTCGACGACTTCGCCCGCTTCATGCGCGCCGGCGCGTTCGACTTCTCGGTCACTACGGACCCCTGGACGCTATACGTGACCGAACCCCGCTACGGCAACCTCGGCTTCTCGGGCCATCACGACTGGGGCGTGCTCCAGGGTCGCTACGTGCTTTGCGTATTGTTCGAGTACGCCGCCACCCTGGGGCTGATCGACATCGCCTACACGGCACCGGAGCACGCGCGCCTCGATTTCGACAACCTGTCGGGCGCCGGCGAGTTGGCCTACCTCAGCCGCTACGACGGCTTGCGGTACTTCCGGCTGAATCCGCTGGGCGCGTATTGCCTGGACCTGGCGCCGTCGTACACGCCCAGTCGGCCGGAGGCGCGGGGTCGCGTGTCCGTCCATTCCGACGGCCGTGTTCGATCCGCGCCGGGCTCGCTCGGTCACGACGAGATCCTGCTGCTCGAGACCTACGCGGACCGCGAAGCCGCCGGCGTCTGGCGCTTGAACCGCGCGAGGATCCTGCTCGCCATCGAGGACGGCCGCGACCTCGACGAACTGCGGAGCTTCATCGCCGAGCGCGACGATCAGGAACTGCCCCAACGGGTCGAGAGTCTCCTGCAACAGACCGCGCGCAACGCGCGGGCGCTGCGGCCCCGGGATTCGGCGGCGCTGTTCGAGTGCGTCGATGCCGAGACCCGGGAACGCCTCGTTGCGGACAAGGCGGTCGGGCGCCTCGCCATGCCGGCGGGCGAGCGCCACCTGACCGTGCCGGAGAGATCCGTGAACGCCTTCCGCAAGGCGTTGCACGGCATGGGATACGGCATGGCCGGGGGGGTTGCAGTCGTCAAGTGACCGGCCCCAACGGCACCATGATTCTCCGGGCACCATGAACACCATGGCGCTTGAGGCCTCATGCGGGTACATTCCGCAGATGGTCACCATTGGCGTCAGGGCGTTGAAGTCCCGGTTGAGCGAGTGCATCCGCATGGTCCGCGAAGGGCACGAAGTCTATGTCACGCACCGCGGCGAAACCGTGGCGGAGATTCGTCCGCCGACGCACCATGCGGACGAACGGATCGACAGCGAACTCAGGCGTCGCGCGCAAGCGGGCAAGGTGCGCCTTGGCGCACGCAACCGCCCGGAGGTCTACGTGGACACCCCGGCACGAATGCCGGCGGAGACCGTCCAGAGCTTGCTACATGAATCGCGGGGCGAGTATTGAACCTGTATGCAGAAACCAGCGCCGTGTTGTCGTGGCTGCTCGAAGAGGGCCGCGGCAACGAAGCCAGGCAAGCGCTCGCCCGGGCGGATCGGGTGTTCACCTCCGACCTGACCCTGATCGAATGCGACCGGGTGCTGCACCGAGCCGCAGCGACGGGCCGGCTGGACGCAGCCGCTGCTAGCGAGATCAGAACCGCCGCTGCAACGGCATCTGCCTATTGGACGCTGTGCGCCATCGATGTCGAGGTCGTCGAGGCCGCACGCCGCCGTTTTCCTCAAGAACCGGTGCGCTCGCTGGATGCGATCCATTTGGCCACCGCGCTCGCCGTCCGCAGCATGGCTCCGGACGCGTGCGTTCTCTCGCTCGATGACCGGGTGCGCGGTAACTCGCTCGCGCTCGGTTTCGACGTGGTGCCGGCGCAAGCGACCGCGTAGCGGAGACCCGCGCCGCCAATCCAGCTCGGTTCGCTCGGCATCGCTTCCCCCAAACGCTCATGGGCCGCGTTCTGCGGCCCACCCCGAAGCATGAAATGAGTGCATTGGTCGCCCGCGGGATTTCGGGCAGACTAGGGTCATCCTTGACGGCGTCAGGTTTGGCGAGGCCACAAACCGGGGCAGCCCGC
>JAJDVW010000077.1 GCA_022825925.1 Pseudomonadales bacterium
CCGCCCCACGACGCCACGCCCGATCAGGCGCAGGGGGGGCGAGTAGTTACGGCCTGTCCTTCAGCCAGGGCGCGGACGGCGAAACGGACCAGTTCCAGGCCGGCGCCGGCGCCGACCGCGCGACGGTCAACATCCGCGGCCTCGGCCCGAGCCGGTCGCTCGTGCTGGTCAACGGCCGCCGCACCACCTGGTCGCCGCACGCCATCGGCGCGCAGGCGCAATTGCTGGTGGACGTGAACGTCATCCCGTCCGTGGCCATCGAGCGCATCGAGATCCTGCGCGACGGCGCCGCGGCGACCTACGGTTCCGACGCCATCGCCGGCGTGATGAACTTCATCACCCGCCGGGACTTCGTCGGCTTCGAAGCCACGGCAAACCACAAGACGATCGAAGACTCCGACGGCGACACCGAAGCCGGGCTGATCTGGGGGACCGAGCTCGCCGAGGGCCGCGGCCACCTGGTGAGTTCCTTCAGCTACATCGAACGCGGCGAACTGACCCTTTCCGACCGCGACTGGGCGGTTCTCCCCTACGCCGACAGCCCCACGGGCGGCTGGTCGTCGGTGGGACGGCCCTCCGTCGTCGTGCCCCTGGACCGCTGGAACGCGGCCCCCGCGGGCGGCTTCACCGGGCTGCTGCTCGCCGGCATCGTCGACCCGAACTGCGAGACCCTCGGCGGCGCGCGCACCACCGTGCTCGGGTCGAACCCGCTCGGCGGCTTCTGCCGCTTCCAGTACACGGCCTTCGACAACCTGGCCGAGGAAGCCGAACGTTGGCAGTGGCTCACGGAAGGCACCTGGGAGATCAACGACACGACCACCCTGAGCGCCAGCTTCCTGATGACGGACAGCGACGTCCCGGGGTGGAACACGTCGCCCTCCTACCCGCCGAACCGCCTCGTCGACGAGAACCGCACCATCCGGGCGAACAACCCCGGCCTCATCGACATGGCGAGCAAGTACCCCGAACTCTACGGCGCCTATGCCCACTGCGCCGAAAGCTACTGCGGCTACGCCGGAGACCCGGCCCAGGACGCCGCAGGCATCCCGACGGCCTGGCAGGAGGTCGCCTGGTTCTACGGCCGCTACTACGGCCAGGACGGACCGCTGCGGGACCACGCGCGGGAGAACGACCTGCAGCGCCTGGAAGTGGCCCTCGACGGCAGCCGGGGCGAGTACGACTGGCAGGTCTCCGCCGTCTACTCACAGTCCGAACGCCTCTCCCTCGGCGGCGACACCATGGTCTACCGCGACGCGCGCGCCCGGCAGGGCCTTGGCGGCCACGAGTGCGAAGCCATGGTCCCGAACGAGTACGACGAGCACGGCAACCTCGCCTTCTCCCTGGAGACGGTGATGGCCAACGCCGGTCAGGGCCCGTGCCGCTACTGGATCCCGTTCTCGAACTCGATGCCCGGATCGCATCCGCAGGTGCGCGACGGCGTGGCGAGCAACCCGGACTTCAACCCGGCGCTCAACAACCAGGCGCTCCTCGACTACATGGTGACGGAGCTCGGCGGCACCGGCGAGACGTCTCTCTTCGTGCTGGAAGGCGTATTCGGCGGCCCGCTGCCCTGGACGCTGGCCGGCGGCGACGTGAGCTTCGCCGCGGGCGCCCACTGGCGCAGCGAAACCTACGAGAGCGGTCCGTTCGACATCAACAACTTCGACCTCTTCCCGTGCGCCGCGGGCCCCGAGATCAAGGACTGCACGACCAACCGCAACGGCCTGTTCGGATTCCTGCCGCCGAGCACGACCATCGACCAGGACCGTGACATCTACGCGGTGTTCGGCGAACTGCAGCTACCGCTCTCGGATACGGTGGAGGGGCAGCTCTCGCTGCGTTACGAGGACTACGGCAGCGCCACCGGGGCGAGCGTCGATCCCAAGGCCGCCATCCGGTGGCAGGCGACGCCGAGCATCGGCTTCCGGGCGTCCGTCGGCACCACGTTCCGCGGACCGACGCTGAACCAGACCGTGGCCGACGACTCGTCCAACAGCCTGCAGTACGTGGCGGCGACCGGCGCCTTCAAGCGCGTCGACACCAAGGGCAACCCGGACCTCGAGCCGGAAGAGGCGACGACCGTCAACGTCGGGCTCCTCGTGGACCACGACGGTCTGATCGCCCAGGACGACAACCTGTTCGTGACCGTCGACTACTGGTCGTACGACTTCAAGAAGCCGCTGGTCACGGAGCCCTTCGGCGCCGTCCTCGCCGCGGCCTGCGCACCGGACTGCGATCCGTCGAGTCCGTACTTCGATCGGCTGACCTTCGGCGGTCCGCCCGCGGCGACGAACCTCGAGATCATCGACATCAACATCGTCAACGGTCCCGACATCGAGACGGACGGCGTGGACTTCACGGCGCGGTACGAGTTCGCGCTCGGTCCGGGCATCGCCACCGTAGGCCTGACCGGGACGCGCATCCTCGGCTACGACATCGACTCGTGGGTGCTCGGCGACGCGTACGACGCGCTCGGCAGCATGAACTACGGAACGTCGCTTGCACGAACGCTCGTGGAGTGGAAGGGCCGCGCGATCCTCAACTACATGGTCGGTCCGCTGAACGTTCGCTACAACGCGAACTACGTGGACGAGTACGAGCGCGACACCGCGGACATCACGGTCGAGGACGCCCTCACGCACGACCTGCACGCGACGTACCGCTTCCTGTCCGAGCGCCTGACGCTGTCGGCGTCGGTCATCAACCTCACGGACGAGGACCCGCCGTTCACCGGGATCGAGATGAACTACGACGCGTTCACGCACAATCCGTTCGGACGCATGATCAAGGTCGGTCTCACCTACACGTTGACCAACTGACCCGCCTTCCCGGTCCCGCCCGGGCGCGACGCCCGGGCGGGCCCGCCTCGTTCCCGCCCGCCCGCCGCCGTCCGGCGGGCCCGCCAC
>JAJDVW010000162.1 GCA_022825925.1 Pseudomonadales bacterium
CTCTCGATGACTCCTGCCATGACCCTGCTCTCCTCCGCGTAGCCGCTCTCGTAGCGCCGGTACTCGTCCTCGTCGAGTTCGGCGTAGACGTCGATGAACGTCATGTATTTTGCCCTCCTGTCCGGGTCCGGTTCCACCGCCTCCAGCCCCCGCACCGCAGCCGCGTAGGCGTCGACCCGGCGTTCCGCCGGGACGCGCATGTTCGGAAGGTTCACCAGCGCGGCCACGTTGCGGCTCTCGCGCCAGCGCTCGTAGGGCGTCGCGGCAAGCCGGAAGGCGAGGTGGTCGAACGTCAGGTAGGGGCGCCGCTCCGTGCCGAGGACGAGCGGCGCGGGCGCGTCCCCGGCGCCCCCGCGCAGGAAGATCGTCACCGGCACCACGCGGTCCGTCTCGTACAACTGCGCGATGTCCAGGCAGTAGTGCGCGAGGCGGTGCTGCGAGAACCGCCGCGGCTCGGTCTCCTGCTCGCGTACGAACCCTTCCTGCGCCGATCCCGTGCTTGTGAAGGGCAAACGGCGCAGAGCCCCTCAGTCCCCCGCTTCCGGCGCGTGCTTCCCGAACCACCCGAGCAGCGTCGTCATCTTCGACATCGCGTGGCTCGGCCGCGCCACGATGCCGTGCGCCTCGCCCGGAACGCGCACCAGGACGGTTTCCACGCCCTGCAGCTTGAGCGCCTTGTAGTACTGCTCGGACTCGGACATCGGCGTGCGCCAGTCTTCCTCGCCGGTCATGATGAGCGTCGGCGTCTTCACGTTCTCCGACACCCGGAGCAGGGACCGCGCCTCGTAGTTGTCCCGGTGGCGCCAGGGCAGTCCCGGCACCCAGTAGTCGAGGAACATGCCGGACAGGTCCGCCGTGAAGACGAAGCTCTCCCAGTTGATCACCGGGTAGAACGCAACCGCCGCGCGGAAGCGGTCGGTGTTGCCGATCATCCAGGCCGTCAGCACGCCGCCGCCGCTGCCGCCGGTCACGTACAGCCGCTCCTCGTCGACGAAACCCATGCCGATGACGTGGTCCACCGCCGAGTTCAGGTCGTGGAAGTCGTCTCCCGGGTAGGCGTGGTGGATGAGGTTCCCGAACTCCTCGCCGTAGCTGATGCTGCCGCGGGGGTTGGTGTATAGCACGACGTAGCCGGCGGCGGCCATGAGCTGCTTCTCAGTGTCGAAGACGTCGCCGTAGTCCGCGAATGGGCCGCCGTGTATCTCCAGGATCAGCGGGTACTTTCGCGAGGCGTCGAACGCGGGCGGCTTGATGATCCAGCCCTGCACCGGGCGGCCGTCCTTCGATGAGTTCCACCGCAACTCCTCCACGGCGCCGAGTTCCCGCTCGCCGAACAGGTCCGCGTTCAGGTCGGTCAGCAGGCGTCCGGACTCGCCCGGGTCGGCGACGGCGACATCGCCCGGCACGGCGGGACCCGGCACCGTGTACGCCAGCCGGCCTCCGTCGCCGATCGACCAGAGGGTGTTGTGGCTGATGTAGCCCGTCTCGCCACTGCCGATGTCCCCCGCCGCGACGCGGCGGCTGCCGTCCAGGGAGAACAGCACGAGCCGGGCGTTGCCCTCGTCGTGCACGACGGCGTAGATGCCGCTGCCGTCCGGCGCCCATTGCGGCCCGCCCCCGCCGCGGCGCGCGGAGTCCTGGACATGGCGGTCATAGTCTCCGGTCAGGTTCCTGACGTTGGAGCCGTCGCGGTCCGCCACGTACAGGTCGTTCTGCTGATGCCCCTGGCGGGCGTCGTCGTAACCCACGTAGGCGATGTGCCTGCCGTCCGGCGATACCGTCGCGGCCACGTCGGGTCCCTCGCGGTCGATGAGCCGGCGGGGCGAGCCGTCGGCCAGCGCGACCTCGTGGACATCCGGATTCCCGACCGCGTAGACCTCGGCGCCCTCCGCCAGGTCCGCCGCGACGATCAGCGACTCGCCTTCGGGCGCCCAGGCGAAGCTGCCGGCGCCGAACTGCCGTTCCCCGTGCGTCACCTGGCGCGGGGTACCGCCATCGGCCGCCACGACGAAGAGGTGCATGTAGCCGGGCGGGACTTCGCCGACCTGGTCGAAGCGGAACGCCAGCCGGTCCGTGTACTTCGGCGGCGGCGCCCACTCCGCGCCCTCGGGCGCCAGCGGCATTTCGCCGATGACCAGCGCCGGTTCCGGGACGAGGCGCGCGAACGCGATGCGGCCGCCGTCCGGCGACCAGGCGAAACCGCCGGGCGGCACGGCATGGCTCGTGATGGCCGCGGTATCGCCCGTGTCCATCCAGCGCACGTGAATCTGCGCGCTGCCGCTCTCGTCCGACCGGTACGCCAGCCGGCGCCCGTCCGGCGACCAGCGGGGCGAGTTGGCCGTGTGCTTCCCCGCGTTCAGCGGCCGGTGATTCGTTCCGTCCGCATCGATCATCCAGAGGTTCTGGTAGCGGCGGTCGGTCATCACGTCGTTGAAGTGGCGGACGTAGACCACCTGCTCGCCGTTCGGGGAGATCTGCGCGTCGGTGGCGTACTCCAGTTCGAAGACGTCCATCACGTCCAGCGGCTGCGCCGCATGCGCCGCCACGGCAAACGCGACGGCAAAGATGCGGAGCGCGAGGGTCGTTCGGAGCATGCCGTTCCTCTCCCGACGGCTCAATCCCGGCTCATGTACCGGTCGACGTGCGCCTCCAGCACCGGCAGGGGCATGGCGCCGCTGCCGAGGACCGCGGCGTGGAAGGTGCGGACGTCGAACGCTTCGCCGAGCTTCGCTTCCTGTGCAGCGCGGATCTCCCGGATCTTCTCGAGGCCGAGCTTGTAGGCCAGCGCCTGGGCCGGCATGTCGGTGGAGTAGCGCAGGGTCTCCGTGGCGATCTCCTCCTCGCTGGAGAAGGTGTTCGCCCGCATGTACGCCATCGCCCGTGCCCGCGACCAGCCGAGGTGATTCATGCCGGTGTCCACCACCAGCCGGTTGGCGATGAAAGCATCGAAGAGCAGCCAGCCGTAACGCTCGTAGGGCTCGTCCAGGATGCCCATCCCCAGGGTGAGGCTCGCGGCATAGTTGGCCCAACCCTCGGTGTAGGCCGCATAGAAGAGGCTCGAGAGCTGCCGGAGCCTGGTGCTCGCCTCGGTCTCCAGTTGCAGGGCGATGTGGAAGTGGTGGCCCGGCACCAGTTCATGGAAGATGAGCGGCCCGGTCCAGACCATCGGCCGGCTCTCGAGCTTCGAGCCGTTGAAGCGGTACTCGCCGCGCGGATTCGCCGGGGTCGGCGTCTGGTAGTAACCGAAGGTCATGCCCGGTTCCGCCGCCGGGTCCAGCCGCCGGACGCCGTAGGGGGCCTCCGGCAGCACCGAGAAGTAGTCCGGGATGTGCGGTTCCACCTCGCGGATGTAGGCCATGTAACGTTCCGCGACCTCCTCGGGGGTCTGCGCGAAGAAGCGGGGATCGGCACGCATCTGCTCGTGAAACTCCTCCGCCGTGCCCTCGAACCCCAGCTCGTCCCGGATGGCCTGCATCTGCTGCTGGATGTCCGCCATGTAGGCGAGGCCGCGCTCGTGGATCTCCGCGGGATCGAGGTCCAGGGTGGTCTGCTGGAGGATGGCGAACCGGTAGGCCGCCTCGCCGCCCGGGTACTGGCCGAGGCCCACCGCCTCGGGCGCCCGCGCCATGTAGTCGTCGCCCAGGTAGGCGAGCAGGGCGTCGATGGCGGGGAGGATCCGTTCGGAGACGGCCGTTTCGATGCCCGCGTTCAAGGCGGCGCGCTCCTCCTCCGAGAGGGCCGAGGCACGCTCGGGAGCCACCGCCGCCAGGGGGCCAATGCCGGCGCGCAGCGCTTCGAACACCGTCCTGGCCCCGGGGATGGCGGGCTTCGGCAGCAGGATGCCCCGCTCCTCCTGGCCCTGCAGCCGCGTCAGGTCGTCCGTGACGTAACGCCCGAGATCGGCCAGCAGGCCGAGGTAGGCCGCGGCGTCCTCTTCGGTCTCGAAGGTGTAGCCGGCCAGCGCCCGGGGCAGCATCGAACTGAAGATGAAGCCCCCCGCGTAGGGCGTGACATTGAACTTGTGCCAGAAGTGCGCCGGGGCCTCGCTGGCGGCCTGCAGCACGCTTAGGAGAATCGCGTGGGTAATCCGGTCGTCGTCGCTCAACAGCGACACGTCGATCGCGCGCAGTTCCTCGAGGGCGGCCGCGGCATTCGCCGCCTGCCGCTCGACGTGGGCGAAGCTGTTGTCGTCCATCGCCGCGACGCGCCGCCCCTCGAGCATCTGCAGCGAGGCCGAGGCATCGGTCAGGTCCGCCATGGTCCGGTCCGCGAGCGCCAGCAGGGCGGACGACCCGTCCATCGCGGGATCCGACGCGGCAGCCGGCGCCTCCGCGTCCGGCGCATCGCCCTGCTCCGCACAGCCCCACAGGAGCAGCGCGCCCAGCATCGCCAGGGCCGGGGCCACATGGCGTCGCAGTGTTTCCTTCATCGTTTCTCCAGCCGGCGTCGGGTACGGGCACGCATCAGAGGCGCGCATCAGAACGGGTGGACGCACCGGCGGCGGACGAACCCCAATCCGCGGACTGAGGACAGGCCCCCGCCCATGCGTCGAGGGGTCCATGGCCGAAGCAACCACCTCTCCCCCCGCCGTCCAGCCGAAGATGGCGGTATCCGACGGATACCTGAACTACGTCCTGTTCATGCTGGCCGTCGTGGCCTTCTTCAACTACCTCGACCGCATGGTGCTGTCGATGCTGGTGGAGCCCATCAAGGCCGACCTCGGCTTCAGCGACACCCAACTGGGGCTCCTGACCGGCTTCGCCTTCGCGCTCTTCTACGCCACGTTCGGCATTCCCATCGCCCGGCTCGCCGACACCCGCTCGCGGGTCACGATCCTCTCGGTCTGCATGGCCCTGTGGAGCGCGATGACCGCCGCCTGCGGACTGGCGCAGAACTTCGTGCACATGCTGCTGGCGCGCGTCGGCGTGGGCGTCGGCGAAGCCGGCTGCGTACCGTCGAGCCACAGCCTGCTGACGGACTACGTGCCGGTGGAGAAGCGGGCGCTCGCGCTCGGCATATTCCAGACGGGCGGCGCCGTCGGCATCATGGTGGGACTGATCCTGGCGGGCTGGCTCGCGGACGCGTACGGATGGCGTGCCACTTTCTTTATTGTCGGCATCCCCGGCGTCGTGCTCGCGGTCGTCGCGAAGCTCACGGTCAAGGACCCGCCCCGGGGCAACTTCTCCGACGCGCCGGAACCCGAGGCGCAGTCGTTCGGCGTGGCCGTTGCCAGCCTGGTGCGCCGCAGGACCTTCCGCCAGATCGTCATCGCCTATTCCCTGGGACTGTTCGGCGTCTACGGCATCGCCCAGTGGACGCCGGCCTTCTTCATCCGGGTACACGAGATGACGCTTACCGAAGTGGGCTGGGGCGTCGGCATTGCCAGTGGACTGGGCGGCGTGATCGGTACCTTCATCGGTGCGGTGCTCGCGCCCCGTTACATCGCCCGGGACCGGCGCTGGGAGGTGTGGTGGCCCGCCTGGGCGTTCCTCGCCTGCATTCCCACGTACGCCATCGCCTTCCTGGCCGGCGACGTGCTCACTGCCTTTGCGCTCGTGTTCGTGGCTTCCGTGATCGCCGGAACGAGCATCGCCCCCGGGATGGCGAGCGTGCAGTCGGTCGCCGAACCGCACCAGCGCGCCACCGCCGTGGCCATCGTGATGTTCTGTTCCGCCATCCTCGGCCAGGGGCTCGGGCCCACGGCCATCGGCATCACCTCGGACATCCTGACGCCCTCGCTCGGCAGCGACGGGCTACGCTGGGCGCTGGTGTTCTCGCTGGTGCTGTTCGGGTGGTCCTGGGTGCACTTCATGATCGCGGCGCGGACGGCGCAGGGGGACCGGGTATCGTGATCAGCCGCACACCGCCTCGAACACCCGCATGAAGTTCTCGCCGAGGATGCCGGCGATCTGCTCGTCGTCGTAGCCCCGGGCGACCAGGCCCCGGGTGATGTTGGGCATGTCCCGGTAGTCCCCGAAGCCGCGCAGCGTGTGGGTGGTCGAGATGTTGTCCTCCGGGCGGAAGCCGATCTCGTCGACGATGGTCCCGAGCGTCGCCTCGATGATGTCCTCCGGCGCCTGCATGGGCCAGTCGGTGCCGATGCCGATGTGCCGCCAGCCGATCCGTTCGTTGATGTAGTCGATGTGGTCGAGCACCACGTCCACCGTTGCTTCCGGGTCCGGCGAGAGGAAGAACGGCACGGCGACCAGGCCGACCAGGCCGCCGGTCTCCGCGTCGAGTTCCCCGTCGCTCTTGCCCCGGGCGTGGCCGTATACCCCCTGGGCGCAGCTATGGTTGGCCAGCACCGGCGTAGCCGACAGGCGGCAGGCGTCCAGGGTCGTCTGCATCCCGCAGTGGGACGTGTCCACGACGATCCCGAGTTCGTTGCACCGCTCGATCACCTGGCGCCCGTAGCGGGACAGGCCGGCGTCGGTGGGCTCGGTGCAACCCGCGCCGACATAGTCCTGCCGGTTGTAGGTGAGCATGAGCACGCGCAGGCCGTCGTCGTACGCCCGGTTCACGTCGTCGATGTCCTGGGAGAGGCCGTACACCGGCTGGCAGTAGCCGTACATGGCGACCGCGCCCTCCGCTTTGGCGGCGCGAATCTCGGCCGCGGTCGTGCACTTGCGGAGCCAGCCGAGGCTCCACAGCAGTTCGACCATCTCCCGGTACCCGCCCATCGCCTCGACCACGTGGGGCGGGCCCATGCGCACACCGAAGACGCCGAGGTCCACCCCGCTCTGCCGCCACCAGCGGTGGATCTCGTCCGACTGCCCGGTCGCCGCCAGGCGATAGGGCGCCGCGATCGCCTGGCCGACGCCCGAGAGCCCCTCGTCGATGTCGCCGAGCGCCTGCTTGAGCTGCCTTGGATCGTAGGTCCTGAAGATGTTCGCGCCGCCGGGGTGCTGGTTCATGAGATCCGCGACCAGGCACTCCTCGTGGAGGCGCGCCGCGCGGGCTTCCTGTTCCTCACTCAGACCGAAGTCCCAGCGTCCCGGCTCGGTTGACTGTTCCATGCCTCGCGCTCCTCTTGTCCTCGCTAGCGACGAATGATCGCACCGCCTTTCATGACGAAGTCAACCCGCTCGGTCGCGCTGATCTCCTCGACCGGGTTGCCAGGCATGGCGACGATGTCGGCGAGCTTGCCCGGGGCGATGCTCCCGAGGTCCCCGTCGCGTTCGAGCATCTCGGCGGCGACGATGGTACCGGCGCGCAGGGCCGTCCAGTTGTCGCCGGTGGCCTCGGCAAGCAGGCGGAACTCCTCCACGGCATCGGCGCCATGGATACCAGCATCGCCTCGTCGAGCACGAAGCCTTCGCTCAGCACGGTTCCCGCGGGCTGGCGCGCGATGTAGTCGATGATCCAGATGGTCGGGACGTAGTGGATGTCCTTCCGCGCCATCTCCTCGAGGACTTCCGGGTCGGTGATGAAGGCGTGCTCGATGGAATCGACGCCCGCCGCGACCGCGAGCTTCGCCGCCCGGTGCTCCGGGTCGAGCGTCACGTGCTGGCTGACTTTCTTCCCGTGCCGCCGCGCCTCCGCCACGACGGCGTTCATGTCCTCGGCGGTCATGCTCGTGCCGAACGCGTCGATCAGCTTGATCCAGTCGGCGCCGTAGGAGATCTCCTGGGCCACGATCCTGCGCAACTCGACGGGCCCGGTGCCCATGCGTATGAAACGCGGGTCGTCCACCGCACCTTCCGGAAACACCGCCCGCTTGCCGAGCAGCGTCGCCGAGCCCTCGCCCTGCACGCCGTGCGGCGCGACGAAGATGCGCGGCCCCTCGTGCTCGCCCCGCGCGATGGCGTCGCGGAGGTCGATGGTCTCGAAATAGCGGTCGAACCCCAGGGTGCGGATCGTGGTGAATCCCCGCTTCAGCATCGCCCTCGCGTTCGCGAGCGAGCGCAGGGCGCGCCAGGAGGCGGAACGGCTGTAGGTCACGGCATTCGAGATCACGCCGCCGTCGTGGGCCAGGTGCACGTGCGTGTCCATGAACCCGGGGGCGCAACTGCGGTCGCCGAGGTCGACGACGCTCGTCCCCTCCGGCACCGCGAGGTCCGCTCCCACGGCCTCGATCCGGTTGCCCCGGACCAGCACGGTGGCTCCATCGTGCACCTCGCGGTTCTCGACGTCGATCACCCGGGCGCACTGGAGCACGAGGCCCGCGTCCTCCGCGGCACCGGGCGCGGCGAGCAACGCGACGATCAACACCGGAAGGCTCAACGCCGGAAGGCGGGCGGACGGTCTATACACCGGAATCTCCAACGATGCCTCGGACGAGGGGATCGACGACGGTCAGCCCCACGAGAACTCTCCGACATTCTGACGCCGAACGCGTCCGGCGCAACGCCGGGCATGGACCCACGGTCCATCGTTCCGTAATCTCCCCGCGCCACGACTTCCCGGACGCCCGCCATGAACTTCGACATCCCCACCGACCTCCGAGACTACCTCGCCGAACTCGACGACTTCATCGAGCGCGAGATCAAGCCCCTCGAGGAGGCCGACGACAACATCCGCTTCTTCGACCACCGCCGGGAGGACGCCCGCACGGACTGGGAACGCGGGGGCCTGCCGAACGAGGCGTGGGAAGAACTGATGGCCGAGGCGCGCCGGCGCGCGGACGCCGCCGGGCACTACCGCTACCCCTTCCCCAAGGCCTACGGCGGCAAGGACGGGACGAACCTCGGCATGGCGATCATTCGCGAGTACCTGGCCGCCAAGGGCCTCGGGCTCCACTGCGACCTGCAGACCGAGCACTCGATCGTCGGCAACAACGTCGGCCTGCTGCTCATGCTGGAGTACGGCACCGAGCAGCAGAAGGCGGAGTGGATCGACGACCTCGCCGAAGGCCGCCGCGGGTTCGCGTTCGGCATCACCGAGCCCGAGCACGGCTCGGACGCCACGCACATGGACACCCATGCCGAGCGCGACGGCGACGAGTGGATCATCAACGGCGCCAAGACCTGGAACACGGGCATCCACAAGGCGAAGTACGACCTCATCATGGCGCGCACATCGGGCAAAGCGGGCGACGGGGACGGCATCACCGCCTTCATCACGCCCACCGACTCCGAGGGTTTCAGGATCGAGGAGATGCTCTGGACCTTCAACATGCCGACGGACCACGGCCGCATCTCGCTCAAGGACGTGCGCGTGCCGCACGACACGATCTTCGGGGGAGAGGGGCGCGGGCTGCAGGTCGTGCAGCACTTCTTCAACGAGAACCGCATCCGCCAGGCCGCGTCGAGCCTCGGCGCCGCGCAGTACTGCATCGACGAGTCCGTCGAGTACGCCAAGGTGCGCAAGCCCTTCGGCAAGCCGCTGTCGCAGAACCAGGCGATCCAGTTCCCCCTTGCCGAACTGCAGACGCAGGCGGAGATGCTGCGCGCGCTGATCCACAAGACCGCCTGGGAGATGGACACCTACGGGGCGTTCTCCGTCTCCGACAAGGTCTCGATGTGCAACTACTACTCCAACCGGCTCTGCTGCGAGGCCGCGGACCGGGCGATGCAGGTGCACGGCGGCCTCGGATACTCGCGCCACAAGCCCTTCGAGCACATCTACCGCCACCACCGCCGGTACCGCATCACGGAAGGCGCGGAAGAGATCCAGATCCGGCGCATCGCGGGCTACATGTTCGGGTTCATGAAGCAGCGCGCGCCGAAGGGCGTTTCGGTGTCCCCGGGCTCCTGAACGCCACGAGCCGGTCAGCGCGCAGACGCGGACCGCGGGCGTCCATTACGCACAAACGCGATACGCCCAAATGCGTATCCGGTGTATGCGTTTCCGCGTTTTGCGTAGTGCGCTTGGCTGGTGGCTGAAGAGGGCGGTGTTGCCGCCGGCCGCGTGGCGCGCCTGGCGCCCAGCCAACGAACGCTGTTGCGCGGTATCGCGGAGGCCGAAGAAGGCGTGCCGCATCCCACTTCACACCCCTTTCCGGGAAGGCTGCGGCTACCGGTATCGACCGGTGTGCGGGCGCGGGATGCGCTTGAGCGGGACGACCTGATCCAGCAGGAGGAAGACGGGCGCTGGGTGCTGGTGGACCCCGCCATGGCAGCCCGGCTGCGGCAGGTTTGAAGCCGCCGCAGCCGAGGACCGACGGACGTTGAGGCGAGACGTGGAACTCGGAGCCCGGATGTCCTCGTAGACGCGCCGTAATTTTGGGTGCGCCACCGCCCTTCCTCCCGTACCATCGGGCGACGCAAGCGCTGGAGGGAGCTTGACACCATGCGACTGAGAACCCTGTTTGTTCTGCTGTCCGGCACGTTCCTGATCGTGCCGCCGATTCACGCCCAAGAGGCCGGAGAAGGCGCCCAGGTCATCGAGGAACTGGTCGTCACCGCCCGGCGGCGGGAGGAGACCGTCCAGGAGGTGCCCATCCCCGTGACCGCGCTGGGCGGCGAGGCGCTCAGGGACCGGGCCGCGGACGACCTGACGGACCTGACCCGGCTCACGCCGAACATGAACTTCAACGTCTCGGGCGTTTCCCGGAACACCGCGAGCGTCTTCCTGCGCGGGATCGGTCAGGTCAACTGGGCGCCGTCCCAGGACCCGAAGATCGGGACGTACGTGGACGGCGTCTATCTCGGACGACCCCAGGGCGGCGTCTTCGACTTCATGGACATCGACCGGGTGGAGGTGCTGCGGGGTCCGCAGGGGACGCTGTTCGGACGCAACACCACCGCGGGACTGGTGCACATCATCAGCAACCGGCCCACGGAGGAGTTCGACTACTCGGTGGGCGCCGGCATCGGCAACGACAACGCGCGCAGGGTCGAGGGGATGCTCAACCTGCCGCTCAACGACGTGCTCGCCGCCCGTTTCGCGTTCCAGAGCCGCGAGGCCGACGGTTACGTCAGGAACGTCGGCGCCGGCGAGGACTGGGGCGACGAGAACTCGACGAGCGCCAGGCTGTCCTTCCGCTGGACGCCGAACGACCGCGTCCACGCCGACCTGATCATCGAGGCGTACAAGGCCGACGAGACCGCCCTGCTCGCATCGTGCGAGTGGGGCGGGCCGCCGAACGGCGCCGACGCGGCACCCTTCACCGTCATGTGGGCGGCCTGGGTTTTCAACGTCTACGATGAGATACGCAACGCGTGCATCGGCACGTCCCCCTACCGGTCCAACGACAACGATCCGGACAACAGCAGCGACGCCGAGACCTACAGTTACACGCTGGACCTGTCCGTCGACCTCGGCTTCGCGGACCTCACCTCCATCACCTCGTTCCGGGACCTCACCAGCTACAACGGTTCCTGGGGCTGGGGGAGCGACGCCGTTGGAACGGCTTCGCTGATCGAGGTGCTCGGCACGACGGATGACGAGGGCGAGCAGTGGTCGCAGGAGTTCCGCCTGTCCGGCATCGCGATGAACGACCGCCTCGACTGGGTGATCGGCGTGTACGCGTTCGAGGAGAACAACGTCATCAACCTGGACGTGCCCCTCCTGCGCGGGGCGGTGGCGCCGGACTGTGCGGTCTGGCCCGTCTGGTGCTTCCCCAGCGGCATTCCCGGAGTTCCCCTGGGAGCTCTCGTCCAGGGAGCTTTCCAGATAAACGGCAGCCGCAACCAGGAAATGGACGGCACCAACGCCTCGCAGGCGGTCTTCGGCGAGATCACCTGGAGGTTCGCGGACGCGTGGTCCCTGACCGCCGGCGCGCGCTACTCCCGTGACAAGCGGGAGTTCGCTCGCTCCGATTGGTTCTTTGGGGGCGGGCTGCGTCCAGGCCACGCCTGCCGCCCGGGTGCCGGGCCGGTACGCAACGGCACGACCTGCATGGACGATGTCTCCTTCAGCGAAGTCACGCCCCGCGCGATCCTGAGCTGGGACATCGCCGAGAACGTGATGCTGTACGCCGGGTGGAGCAAGGGGTATTCGAGCGGCGGCTTCAACCAGGACGTGAACATCCGGCCGTACGACCCCGAGATCTCCGGAAACTGGGAAGGCGGCATGAAGTCGACCTGGGCCGACGGCACCCGGTTGCTAAACCTCACGGCGTTCCACAACACCTACGAGAACCAGCAGATCACCGTGAGCCGCATCGTGAACGGCTTTCCGACGGCGGACCTGATCAACGCCCAGGAGGCGACCCTGTTCGGCGTCGAGGGCGAGTTCCGCGTCGAACTGCCGGCCGGCTGGTACACCCAGGGGACGTTCGGCTGGATGAACGGCGACTACGACGAGTTCACGGTCCTGGACAACCTCGGCCTGCTCGGGCAGGCGCCCGTCATCGTCGAACGCGACCTCTCCCACACGGAAACCATCCGGGGCGCGCCGTACACGTACAGCCTCGCGCTGGGCAAGACCCAGGTCCTCGCGAACGGCGGCTTGCTGGCCGGGCAGGTCGGCTGGGCCTTCCGCGGACGCACCTACAACACGCTCGAGACCCGGCAAAGCTCCCGCCAGGGCAAGTACGGGCTGCTCGACGCCCGTTTCGTGTGGGCGCTCCCGAACGGCCAGACCAGCATCTCCGTCACCGGCAACAATCTGCTGGGGCGGGTGTACTACCTGGGTGCGGTCGACCTGACGGGGCCCGGCGACCTCGGCACGAACTCGAAGTACTGGGCCGAGCCGCGGCGCTTCCGGCTGGAGGTGACGCACCGCCTCGGGCGGTAGCGCGACCTGGCGGTCGCGTTCGGAGTTTCGCTTGCGCGAAACTCCTGCGGCGCAACTTGCCGACCTTCAGGACCCGACGCGCGTCTCCGAGCCATCGGGGGCGGGCGTCGGCGCCTCGTCGGTGTCCTGGCCGAACACGAGCACATGCCCGGCCGGGTCCGTGGTCTCGAACTCCTTCATGCCATAGAAACGCACGACGAGATCCGTCGCCGGCCAGCCGCTCTCCGTCACCGACCGGTGCAGCGCGGCCACGTCGTCCACGTAGAGGTAGTAGAGCGTCTGCGGGTGCCGTCCATCGATCCGCGGCGCGAGCGGGATGTAGGTCGGGCTCGCGAGCATGATGCGCGCCCCGCCGCACTGCACGGACGCCCAGCCGCTACGTCCCACGTCGTCCATGCGGTCGCGGACCTCGAAACCGAGGACGTCGGTGTAGAAGGCAAGGACTTCCTGCACGTCCTCGCAGATGAGCATGGGCACCAGGCCGGAGATTTGGGCGGGCATGAGCCGGTCCCTTGTTTGTCGCTATATTGAAAACCGGACGGTCAACGTCCAGTTTTCATGGTAAGCGTCGACACCACAAGGAGATCCCCGGGCATGGCTGAAACACCGTTGGGCGTCACCGTCGGGAGCCTCGCCGTACTCGGCCCCCGCGCGACCGCGGAGATTGCGCGACTGGCGGAGTCGATGGGCTACGGATCGCTCTGGACGGCCGAGGCCACCGGCACCGACGCGTTCACCCCGCTGGCGACGGTGTCGGCGGTGGCTCCCGGCATGGGGCTCGGGACGGGCATCGTCCCCATCCAGCTCCGCACGCCCGCGCTCGCCGCCATGTCCGCCGCGACGCTGCAAGCGCTGAGTCCGGATGCGGACGTTTGGCTGGGATTGGGTGTCTCGGCGCCCGCGATCCTGCGCCAGCACGGGCAGCCTCCCGCGGACCGTCCGCTCGCCATGATGCGCGAGTACGTCGCCCTTGTGCGCGAGTGCCTGTCCGGGGAGTCCGTGACGTTCGAGGGCGACTTCTGGCAGGTGCGCCGGTTCCGCCTCGGCGTGCGGCTCGGAGAACGTCGGCCGAGGGTCGTGATGGCGGCGCTGAACCCGCGCATGCTCAGGCTCGCCGGCGAGATCGCCGACGGCGTGCTGCTGAACTACATTCCCGCATCCCACGTCGGACCTTCCATCGAACACGTCCGCGCCGGCGGCGGCGCGACGGTGTTCGCCTACGTGCACGCCGCCGTCGGGGACTTTGAGCGACGCGCCGGGTCGGCCCGCAGGGACCTCTTCAACTACGCGATGGCGGACGGTTACGCGCGCATGTTCCGGGCCAGCGGTTTCGCGGGCGAGGTCGACGAGGTACGTGCGCGGCAGGCGGCGCGGGATCGGGACGGGGCGCTGGCGGCGGTGTCGGACCGGATGATCCAGGCCATCGACTTCATCGGCGACGAGGGCGCGGTCGCGGACTTCGTGCGGACCTACGTCGACGCGGGGGTCGAATACCCCGTGCTGATGCCGTTGCCCTGGGGCGACGACCGTTTCGCGGTGACCCGGGCGACGATGGCGGCCGCCGCGCGAGCGGTCGGATAACGCTGGCGCCTTGACCGCGCCGGCCTTCCCGTGAACACTTGGCGTCCCCTGCGGGGCGGCGCGGCGAGCGCGTCATCGGCGGGTGCGTAGCTCAGTTGGTTAGAGCGCTGTCTTCACATGGCAGAAGTCGCTGGTTCGAATCCAGCCGCGCCCACCACCTTCGCCCGGCGTTTCGCGAGCCAGCTTGTCGACTGGCTCGCCGCGATGCCGACACCCGCCCGGACACGCCGGTGCGCCTGGAAACCGCACAACCCGCAGGAGACGCCCTTGCGCGGCGTCCCGTCAGGACGTCATGCGCGGACCGTCCTGGCGGCTGCGCCGAGGGCGACCAGCAGCCCCACCTTGACGAACTCCAGCACCGGATAGAGCCAGTGCAGCGAGGACGCCGGCACTTCCACCCCCCGGATGATCGTCTCCGCACGCGCGTCGAGAATCGGCAGAAGCCCGAAGTACTGACCCGCGATCAGGGCCACGACCAACCCGAAGATCGCCGCCGGCACGCGGCCCGGGCGCAGCAGGGCGAAGAGGGCCGCCATCGCGGCCACGGCCGCGAACTCTATCCACTGCAGGGCGGTGAACGTGACGCGGCCAACCTCGAGGGCGTGCGCCTGCGAGAGCGAGGGAGCGAGAAACTTGACCGGAGTCGCGACGAAGCTGACCCCGAGCAGGAGCCCCGCCCAGAGCCACGCGAACAGGGCGAGCGCGTTACCCCGATGCCACGGCGCGCCATCCATCCCGCCTCCTGCTTCAGGGCCGGTAAGGCACCCGCGGCTCGCCGAGCTGCGTGCGCAACACCCGCTGCGCCTCCTCCGCGAACTCGCAGAGCACCGCACGCGTCTCCCGCGGATCGATGATGTCCTGGCCCGTCGCCTCGGCCGTGCGGAACGGCGAAGCGACCGCGTGCAGCCGCGCCTCGATCTCCCTTCGCTTGGCTTCCGGGTCCGGCGCGTTGTCGATCTCGCGCCGGTAGGCCGCCGAAGTCCCGCCCGCGATCGGCATGGAGCCCCAGGTCGCGGACGGCCAGGCGTAGCGGCGAAACATGCCGCTCGCCCGGTGGTGCGTCGAGCCGGCCACGCCGAACACGCGGCCGATCGCGAGGGTGATGAGGGGCATCCGCGTCTGCGAGGTCACCACGAGCAACTGCGCCCCGGCGCGCTCGATGCCCTGCTTCTCCGCCTCGAGGCCGACCATGAATCCCGGTTCGTCACAGAGGCTCACCACCGGCAGGTGGAAGACGTCGCAAAGCTGCAGCAGCCGCATGACCTTGCTGCCCCCGGCCACGTCGGTCGCGCCACCGTGGTGACGCGGGTTGTTGGCCATCACGCCCACCGGATAGCCGTTCAGCCGGCCGAGGCCCGTAATCCGGGCGCGTCCGTAGCGGGGCGCGATCTCGAAGAACGATCCCGTGTCCAGCACGGAGTGGATGAGCTTGTAGATGTCGTAGATCTTGCGGCGGTCACGCGGCATCAGGTCGACCAGGGCCTCGTCGCGCCGCTCCGGGTCGTCGTCGGTCGGGCCCCGGGGCGCCATCTCCCAGACGTTCGACGGCAGGTAGCCGAGGAAGGTCCGGATCATCTCGAAGGCTTCCTCCTCGGTGTTGGCCAGGTTGTCGACGCTCCCGCTGACGCGCGTGTGGATGTGCGCGCCGCCGAGGTCGTCCTTCGAGATGTCGTAGCCGAGGGCGGCCTTCACCACCGGCGGTCCGCCCGGGAAGAGCTGGCTCGTGTCCTTCACCATCACGTTGAAGTGCGCGAGACAGGCATGGATGGCCGGCCCGCCCGCGACGGAGCCCATCACCGCCGCCACGACGGGTACCTTCGACAGCATGTCGACATCGATCAGCCACCACGAACTGCCGTCCGGCAGGTACGTGCGGCCGATCTCCTCGAAGTGCCTTACGCTCCCGCCGGCGGCGTCGAGGAGGCGGACGAACGGCACTTTCCACTCCCGCGCGCGCTCGTTCGGCGCAAGCTCCGAGCCCATGCCGCCCCCGCCGCCGCCGGAACCCCCCCGTATGGTGAAGTCGCCGGCCGTCACCACGATCTTCCGTCCGTCCACGCGGGCCGTGCCCTCGACGACGGCGCGCGGGATGAATGACTTGAGCTTGTTGTCCTCGTAGGTCCCCTCGCCCGCCAGCGAGTAGAACTCGCGGAACGATCCGTCGTCCACGAAGCCGGCGATGCGCTCGCGCGCCGTCAGCTTGCCGTGCCGGTGCTGACGCTCGACGCCTTCGGGACCGCCCATCCCCTCGCGCAGGCGACGGCGCCGTTCGATTTCGGCCACTTCCGCACGCCAGCCCCGTTCTTCCATCTCGTCGCGCCCTCTCGTCTCTACCGCCAGCCGGCAATGGTCACTTAGGCGCACCCGCCGCTGCAAGGAGACGCCGGCCCTGATCGGCGCCGGCGTGCGGGGGGTCGGGGCGGACGCGCCGTTCGACGACGCGCCGTTCGTCCAGACCTGGGGGCGCCCGGCGACCGAGGACTACCGTTTCTTCCTGAACGGAGGCGTGCCCCTGTCCGACACCGCGGACGCGTACTTCCACGCCAACCATGCCTCCACCGAGGGCCTGGGCATCGAGGACCGGCTGCCGCAGGGGTTCACGCCGTTCTTCGACGGCGATCACCGGGACTACAGCATCGTCACCGGAATCCGCGGCGACGCGGGTGGCCTGGGCCATGACTTCAGCGTCGGCCATGGCGAGGACACCCTGGACTTCTTCCTGAACAACACCGTCAATCCGGACGTCGGCCTGGGCCCCGACCCCGGGACAGTCCAACCTGCAGAAGATCACCACCACCTTCGACAACGACACCGGCCTGCAGATCGAGTCGGGCACGGTGCCGCCGGACCATCCCTCCGCCCTCGCCGCCGGCGGAGCGCCCCTGGAGGAGGAGCAGTCGGTCGACCCTCGAACTCCGCTACGACGTCAACGACCACACGCGACTGGCGCGCGGCGGCACGAACGCGTTCGACGAGTATCCCGACGTGACCGGGGCACCGTACGCGAGCCGGCTGAACGCCGGCCTGCCGTACGCGCGACGTACCGCCGCCAACTTCGAGGGCGGCTCCTGGTGCCTGAGGGTGACCTACCACTGGTGACGGCCAAGCCGGCCGGCACGCGCCGCCGCCCGCGGGCGGCGGGGGAGCGGGTCGTAGAGGAGTCGGGATCCGCAGCGACAGGCACCGCGGGCGCCGCGCCGGTTCCCTTACCTGAAAGGCCCGGAAGGCCCGAAGGCAGAGTGCCCCCGGAGGCCTGGCGGGGTGCCTAGCGCCGCATGCGGTCGCCGCGGGGACGCGCCTGGTTGACCGTGATCATGCGTCCCTGGAGCTGCGTCGAGTTCAACTCCTTGATCGCGCGGTCCGCTTCCCCGTTGTTCGGCATCTCGACGAAACCGAACCCCTTCGAACGCCCGGTCTCCCGGTCCATGATGACCGTGGCGTCCTGCACATGGCCGTATTCGCCAAACAGCTCCGACAGGTCCTCGGAGGTGATGCCGTATGGCATGTTGCCGATGTAGATTCTCAAGTGCTTCGTCTCCCGTCCAAGTCCAACTCCGTCACCTCATCGACGCCCACGGCTTCGATTCACAGTACGCACAAACCCTCAAGGCCCGCGAGGACGCAGGCTTTCGTTCCGGGGCAAGGACGTATCTATGGATCAGGAGCCCGAGGAGGCCAACGGCGGCTGGAGTCAATCCGTTGCATACTAGCAGCGATGGTGTCGGGCGGCCAGCAATAGTTCATGACCAATTCACGGCGGCCTGACGTGCCCCGCGCCCTCGACCGCTCCCATGACCTCCCGCCGCGCGCCGCCACCCCTCCATGAGCGAACCCGCAGCGGACGCCGCTCCCCAGCGCGAATTCTCTCCGCGTTACCGCGCCTACGTCCTCTTCGTGCTGATGGGCGTGAACCTCTTCAACTTCGGGGACCGGGCGATCCTCGGCGTCCTCATCCAGCCCATCAAGGAGGAACTCGGGGCCAGCGACACCGAGATGGGCATCCTCACCGGCCTCGCGTTCGCCATCTTCTACGCGATCTGCGGATTCCCGATCGCGCGCCTGGCGGACCGGGGCCTGCGGGTGCGCGTCATCGCCTGGGCGATGGCGATCTGGAGCCTCATGACCGCGGTGTCGGGCTTGGCCGGGGCCTACTGGCACCTGCTCCTCGCCCGCATCGGCGTCGGCATCGGAGAAGCGGGGGGCAGTCCCCCGTCCCAGGCGCTGCTGGCCGACTACTTCCCCATCGAACAGCGCGCGCGGGCCATCGCCGTGTTCGTCGCGGGCGCGCACATCGGCATCTTCCTCGGCACGCTGCTCGCCGGCTACATCGGCCACGAGTACGGGTGGCGCACCGCCTTCATCGTGCTCGGGTTGCCGGGGGTGGCCTTCGCCCTGCTGGTGCGGTACACCGTCGTGGAAGCCCCGCCGCGCGGGCGCGTGGAGAGCGCGGCGTCCCCCCTGCGCAGCGGGTCCCTGTGGCAGGCCACCCGGCACCTGTTCGAAGGACGCGCGTTCCGCCACCTCATGATCGCGGTGGGCATCCTGTGGTTCAGCAACGTGGGGGCGGGCCAGTGGCACGCTCCGTTCCTGCAGCGGTCCCACGGCCTCTCCCTGAAGGAGGTCGGCTTGCTGCTGAGCCTCCTCAGCATCCCGAACCTGATCGCCGTCATGGTCGGCGGCGTCATCGCCGACCGGCTGTCGAGGCGCAACGCCGCGTGGCAGGTGTACGTGCCCCTGCTCGGCACGCTGATCTCCATTCCCTTCCTGCTGGGTTTCTACCTGGCCCCGACCTGGCAGCTCGCCTTCGCTTCCGCCGTGCTCGCGATGCTCGCCGCGGGCGTCTTCGCGGGCGTGCTGCTGGCGGCGGTGCAGGGTCTCGTCGGGCCGCATGCGCGGGCACTCGCCGGCGCGATCCTGATGTTCTCCTCCAACCTGATCGGCGTCGGGCTCGGGCCGTTTGCCGTTGGCGCGCTGTCCGACCTCCTGGCCCCGGCCTTCGGGGACGAGTCCCTCCGCTGGGCGCTGGTGCTGATGAAAGCGCTGCCGCTGCTGGCCGTCTGGCACATGTGGCTGGCGGCGCGCGTGTTCACCGAGGAGCTGCGGGAGGCGCCCCCCACCGCGGCGCAACCGTGATCCCGCGCGCGGGCATCCTGTTCGTATCGATATCGCTGCTGGCGGCGCCGGCGGCCGCCGCGGAAGCCTTGATCGCCGTGGCCGCCAACTTCGCCGGCGCGATGGCCGAGCTCCAAGTCGCTTTCGAGCGCGCCGGTGCGCACCGTCTCCGGGTGTCCGCGGGAGCGACCGGCACGCTCTACGCCCAGGCGACCCACGGTGCCCCCTACGACATCCTGATGGCGGCCGACCGCGTCCGCCCGGAACGACTCGAGGCGGTCGGCCTCGCCGTTCCCGGTTCGCGACGCACGTACGCCGTCGGGCGTCTCGTGCTCTGGAGCGCCGAGCCGGACCGCGTCGCGGGGGACGGAGTCGAAATCCTTCGCTTGGGAGACTTCCGCAGGCTCGCCATCGCCAACCCCGAACTCGCCCCGTACGGCGCCGCGGCGCGGGAAGCGCTGGGCGCGCTGGGGCTCCACGACGCGCTCCGGGACCGCATCGTCATGGGCGAGAACATCGGGCAGGCGCATGCGCTCGTCGCCACCGGGAACGCCGAACTCGGCTTCGTGGCGCTCTCCCAGCTCACCAGGACCGGAGCCGCGATGACCGGCAGCCAGTGGCCGGTCCCCGAGACGCTGCATGCGCCCATACGACAGGACCTGGTGCTGCTGCGGCGCGGCGCCGGCAATGCCGCCGCGCGCGCGTTCCTCGAGTTCCTGGAGACGCCGGCCGCACGCCGCATCCTGGTTGCCGCCGGCTACCGGGCGCCTTCGGCTCCGGCGCCGCCGCAGGGCGTGGAAGCGGGCTGATGGACGCGGGCGCCGTGGGGCTGACGCTGCACCTGGCAGCCGTCACCACCCTGGTTCTCCTGCTCCTCGGGACTCCGCTGGCGTGGTGGCTCGCGACGACGCGCAGCGTGCTTCGGCCGGCCGTGGAAGCCCTGACCGCCCTGCCGCTGGTCCTGCCGCCCACGGTGCTCGGGTTCTACCTCCTGATCCTGCTCAATCCCACGGCGCCGATCGGCGCCTTCTGGGTCGAAGCGACCGGCACCACGCTGACGTTCTCGTTCGCGGGGCTCGTGGTGGGTTCGGTGATCTACTCGCTGCCTTTCATGGTGCAGCCGCTCCACGGGGCGTTCGCCGCGGTCGGGCGTGGCCCGCTCGAGGCCGCCGCGAGTCTCCGCGCGCGCCCCCTGGACGCCTTCTTCACCGTGGCCGTCCCGCTCTCCGTGCGCGGCTTCGTCACCGCCTGCGTGCTGACGTTCGCGCACACGGTGGGCGAGTTCGGCGTCGTGCTGATGATCGGCGGCAACATCCCCGGAGAGACCCGCGTGGTCTCGATCGCCATCTACGAACACGTGGAGACCCTGCGCTACGCCGACGCCCACGTGCTCTCCGCGGCGCTGCTCGGCTTCTCCTTTCTCGTCCTGCTCGCCGTCTACGGCATGAACCGGCGGTTCCCCGTCCGTGCCTTCTGACCTCGACATCGACCTTTCCGTCGCCCTCGGCGACTTCCGGCTCGACGTGGCCGAGCGTCTCCCGTTCGCCGGCATCACCGGCGTGTTCGGGCCGAGCGCGAGCGGCAAGAGCACGCTGCTGCGCGCGCTCGCCGGGTTCGAGCCCGCCCGCGGCCGCATCGTCGTGGCCGGGGAGACCTGGCTCGACACCGGGCGCGGGATCGCGGTGCCGCCCTATCGCCGCCGGGTCGGCTTCCTGTTCCAGGACGCGCGCCTGTTCGCCCATCAGGACGTGGCCGGCAACCTCGCCTACGCGGCGCGGCGCGCCGGCGACGCCGACCCGGCCATCTCCTTCGACGACATGGTCGGGGCCTTCGACCTCGAACCCCTGCTCCCGCGACGCGTCGAAGCCCTCTCGGGCGGAGAGCGCCAGCGCGTCGCCCTGGCGCGGACGCTGTTGACGCGGCCGGCGCTGCTGCTCCTCGACGAACCCCTGGCGGCGCTCGATCTTTACCGCAAGGCCGAGATCCTGCCGTACCTCGAGTCCCTGTCATCGCGGTTCCACGTCCCGACCCTCTACGTCAGCCACGCCATCGACGAGGTCGCCCGGCTCGCCGACCGCACGCTCGTGCTCACGGAGGGCCGCGTGCGGGCATTCGGACCGACTCCGGCGGTACTGGAACGGCTCGACGTCCAGTCCATCGCCGGGCCGCTGGAGGCGAGCGTGGTGATCGAGGCGCGGGTCACGGGGCATGACACGGCCTATCGGCTGACCCAACTCGACGTCGGGGGGGAGACCCTGTCGCTGCCGGAGGCTTCGCACCTTGATACGGGCGCCACCGCCCGCCTGCGGGTCCGCGCACGGGACGTGGCGGTCGCCACGGCACGGCCGGGCGCCCTCAGCATCCGCAACGTCCTCGAAGGCACCGTCGTGGAACTGGTCGCCGATCCCGATTCGCCTTTCGCCGAGGTGCTCGTCGACGTGGCGGGACAGCACCTGCGGGCGCGCATCACCCGTGCGGCGGCGGACGAACTGGCGCTCGAAGAAGGCCAGCGGGTCTACGCGTTGGTCAAGAGCGTGAGCCTCGACGGGTGAAACCGTAGAATCCAACCCGTTACCACCGCCGATCAACGGAGGGCCCATGGCCATCAAGAGCATCTTCGCCGCCGTGGAGGCGGTAAAGCAGGACATCGAGAACCTCTCCGTCGAGGAACTCAAGAGCGAGCTCGCGGCCGGCGAAGACGTGCTCCTGCTGGACATTCGCGAGATCCAGGAGCAGGTCGACCTCGGCACGATCCCGGGCGCGCGGCATGCGCCCCGCGGCATGCTCGAGTTCTGGGCCGACCCGGGGAGTCCCTACTACCGGGACTGGTTCCAGGAGGACCGCCGCACCGTGCTGTTCTGCGCCGCCGGCGGTCGCTCCGCGCTCGCCGTACAGGCGCTCGCCGACATGGGGTTCAGCAACGTGGCCCATCTCGAGGCGGGCTTCGGCGGCTGGCGCGACGCCGGCCAGGAAGTCGAGGACGTCAGCGCCACGAGCCGCTGGGTGCGGCGCGAGAAGCCCTGACGGCGGGGCGCTATCATTCCACGCTCGCGCCTCACCGGGAAGGAAACACCATGACCCACGATCTCGTCATTCGCGGCGGAACCATCGTCGACGGAACCGGCGCGCCGCCGTTCGAGGCGGATGTCGCGGTGGACGGCGACCGCATCGTGCAGGTCGGCGACGTCCCGAAGTCGGGCAAGGAGGAGATCTCCGCGCGCGGCCTCGCGGTCTCGCCCGGTTTCATCGACCTGCACACGCATCTCGACGCCCAGATCGGCTGGGACCCGCAGGTCACTTCCGTCTCCTGGCACGGCGTCACCACCGCGCTGCTCGGCAACTGCGGCGTCACCTTCGCACCCTGCAAGGCGACCGACCGGGAGTTCCTCGCCGGCATGATGGAGACCGTCGAGGACATTCCGAAGAACGCGATCCTCCACGGCCTCCCCTGGAACTGGGAGTCCTACGGGGGCTACCTCGATGCACTCGAGGAACTCGGTCCGTCCATCAACATCGCCGGCCTCGTCGGCCACTGCGCGATCCGCTTCTACGTCATGGGCGAGCGTGCCGTGGAGGAACCCGCCACCGAGGACGAGATTCGCCAGATCGCCGAGTTGGCGGGGCAGTCCGTCGCGGAAGGCGCGGTCGGCTTCTCCACGAACCGCCTGCCCCAGCACGTGCTGCCCGACGGACGTTCCATTCCCGGCACGTTCGCGGAACGCGATGAGCTGCGGGCGGTCGCTCGCGCCGTGGGCGCACACGGCGGCCTCATGCAGACGGTCTCCGACTTCCGCGACTTCGACGCGGAACTGGACCTGATCGCGGACGAAGCGCGCATGGCGCGCGGCGCCCTGTTCAGCTCGGCCGTCGAGATCGGCCACGAGCGCCTGAACGAGCGCGTCATGCAGATGCGGGCCGAGGGACTCAACGTCACGTCGGTGACCGTGCCGCGCAGCGGCGGCGGCGTCGGCGGCCTGTCGACGGACCGGTTCTTCCCGGCCCGGATACCGGTCCAGGCCTGGCAGGCGGTGCGCGATCTCGACCCGGATGCGCGGCTGGCCGCCATCCGCGACCCGGACACGCGCCAGCGCATCGTCGACGAGGTGAAGGGACTCGGCGACGCGGCCGAACAGGCGCGGCGCTGGTTCTACCTCGGGGACGGAGCGCGTCCGCACTACACGCGGGGCCTGAACGAGAGCCTGCATCACCTCGCCCAGGCCGCCGGCGAACATCCGGTGGAGACGTTCCTGCGCATCACCGACGAGACCGACGGCCGGGCGCTATTCCACATGCGCGGCTTCAACGTCGACCTCGAAGCCCTCGAGCAGCTCATCACGACCGAGTGGGCCATGCCCGGGCTCGGCGACGCGGGCGCCCACGTCAGCCAGATGATCGACTCAGGCTGGTCCACGTTCATCCTCTCGCACTGGCACCGGGACACCGGCGTCTACTCGCTGCAGGAGGCGGTCCGCCGCATGACTTCCGTGCCGGCCGGCGTGCTGGGGCTCGACGACCGCGGCGTGCTCGCCGTCGGCAAGCGGGCGGACATCAACGTGTTCGACGTCGACGCCGTCGAGGAACGGATGCCGACGCTCGTACACGACTTCCCGTTCGGCGCGCCGCGCTTCATCCAGCGCGCCGCCGGGTATCACGCCACGGTGTGCAACGGGGCGGTCGTGCTGCGCGACGATGAGCTGACTGGCGCGCGGGCGGGGCGTGTCCTTCGTAACGGGATTCCCTGACGGTCGCGATGCCGCCCCGGCGACCGCCCTCTCTTAGCCACCGCCCCGAACCAGGTCCACGGTGAGCCGCGAGCCGGTCGCTTCGGCATAGCGGCGCAGCGTCGCGAACGACGGCGACACTCGCCCGCCTTCCAGCCGCGCTACCGCAGACTGGGTCGTCCCAAGCCGCCGCGCAAGTTCCGCCTGCGTGAGCTTCGCCGCCGTACGGGCGCGGACCAGAGCTTCGATGAGTGCGTACTCTTCCTCGATCCGAGCGTACTCCTCACGGAACTCCGGGTCCTCCATGAAACGCTTCTTCAGTTCCTGCAATTTCGTCATCGTCTCACCTGCCTCATCCGCCTCTTTGCCGTCGCCAACGCGCGACGCGGCGTCTTGCGCGACTTCTTGGCACGTGCAGCACCACAACCCGCTGTTCCGCTGCCGTTATGTAGATTCCCCGCGCGATACCTCCCTCAGCCCGGACGCGCAACTCCCAGAGCTTGCCTTCGAGATGCCTGACATGCGGTGCCCGTAGCGACTCCAACCCGACGTTTTCCACCGCTTCCAGCAGTCGGACCAGCCGGGCACGCAACGCGACCGGCAGAGTTCCGATCTCGGCGTCGACGGCCGACACGGTTTCGACCGTCCACCCCATGCCTGTCATATAGCGTATCCGCTATACCTGTTTCAAGTACCGGGTTTGACCATCATCGCCTCGGCGTCCCCCGCGACGTCAGAAGAGCTCGAGTTGCGTGTCGTCGCCGATGACATGCTCGAACTCGAGCCCCAGCGTATCGAGGACCGGCTCCGCCACCGGGCGGACCTGCTTCTCGACGTAGTGCTCCCGGTCGAGGTCCGCGGTCAGGTTGTCGAGCGGTTCCGGTCCCGCCTGGGTGATTACGTAGGAGATGAGCCTTCCCGGCGCGCCGCGGGACTTGCGGGCGGCGGCGACGTGCGGGGGGTTGCTGCGGTCGTACTCCGCGAGGCGCTTGCGCAGCCCCTTGCGGTAGACGAGCGCATCGTCCATCTCGCCCGCGCGCACCGCGCGCACGACCCCCGAGAGGTAGGCATCCACCGGCTGGTCGCGGAAGAGCCGTGCATACAGTTCGCGCTGCACCGTTTTCGCCAGTTCCGTCCAGTCCCGCCGCACGACCTCCATGCCGACGAACTCGACTGCGGCGGCGCCTCGAATGACACCGGCGTACCGCTTGCGCGCCCCGCCCGCGCCGTGCCGGACCGATGGCAGGAAGATGCGTGTGTACAGCTTCTCGAACTCCATCTCGAGGCGGCTCTCGACGCCCCACTCGGCGCGGACGTGCTCCGCCACGGCCGCATCGATCTCGGCGGCCAGCGACTCGCCCCGTGCGTACGCGCGCTCCGGGTCTGACTCTCCCGAGCGCACGAACAGGCTGTCCGTATCCCCGTAGAGCACGTCGAACCCCCGTTCCTCGAGCCAGGCCTTGCACCAGAGCAGGAAGTACCTGCCCTGCCCCGTGATCGCGTTCGCGATCGCCGTGTTGTGGAACCGGCACGCCGGCGTCCCGAGGACGCCGTAGAACGAGTTCATCAGGATCTTGATGGCCTGCGACGCCACCCCGTCGCCGTCGCGCTTGGCCGCTTCCCGCGCCGCCGCGAGGCGGTCGAGCATGCGGGGCAGGATGGCCGCGTCGCGCCGGAACGCCGCGCCGCTCGACGTGCGGATCGTCCCGTCTCCCGGGCGCGGGTCGGCCACGAACCCCAGCGGGTCCATGTTGAAGGTGCGCATCACGCTCGGGTACAGGCTCTTGAAGTCGAACACCCAGACGTTGTCGTGCATCCCGGTGACGGGTTCGAGGACATGCCCGCCGGCTTGGGCGGCGGACACCCGCGAGTCGCTCGACCGCACGGAGGGCGCCACGATGCCACGCTTGCCGAGTTCCGCGAGATAGACGAAGTCGAACGAGGCGATGCTGGCCGCCACCCGATCCGGCGTCATTCCCGTGAGGCGGCTGCGCGCCAGGGCGAGCGGGACGAGCTTCAGTTCCTCCACGATCTCCACCGCCAGCCGCGCGTCCGTGCGGGCGTAGCGGGCGAACCCCGGCAGGTCGTTCGCGTACCGCTCCATGATCTCCCCGGCACGATCCCGGACATCGCCCTCCACCGCCTTGCCCTCACCGAGTACCGACCGCGCCACCGCGTCGAGCGAGTAGTCGTCCATGCGGACGAACGCGCCCCGTACGAGGTCCATCCCGTCGAGCACCACGCGGCCGGGAATGCTGGCCTGGCCGCTGCCGAAGTACCCCTGCGCCGCCCGCACCCGGAGCGCGCCCGGTTCGCGGCCGAGCTGGAACGGATGCTTGACGCGTGCGGCGATGCGGCCGAGGACGCTCAGGTCGAAATCCACGACGTTCCAGCCCGTCAGGATGTCCGGGTCGGTTTCGGCGATCCGGCGACAGAAGGCTTCGAGCGCCGCGTGTTCGTCTTCCGCCGCGACCGCGCGCTCCGGCATCGCGCGCCCCTGCGCGTCGACGATGTGGACTTCGTCCACGCCGCAGCCGTACAGGGAGATCGCGAGGAGCCGGCTCGCCTTCGGGTCGGTCTCGATGTCAAAGGAGAGGACGCGCGGCGCGATGTCCACGTCCGCGGGCCCGAGTTCCGGATCGTCGAACACCCAGTCGACGCGGCGGATCCCGGCGGCATCGCCAGGCCTGGGATCGCCGTCGATGGCGACGCCGCCCTTGACGTCCCGGTCGATGAGGTAACGCACCGCGAAGCGCACGTCCGCCTCGAAGGTCTCGATCCCCCGGTCCTGCAGGCGGTCGCGCAGCGGCGGCGCGTCGGGAGGCGTGCGGACCTCGATGCAGGTGACCGGCTCGCCGGCGAACGTCCGGCGGCGCGTCGCCCGCTGGCGCGTGGCGCCGCTCTCCCGGGCACGCGCCGCGTCCGCGGCCCGGACATAGAAGCAGGGGGTCTGCCGCGCGTCGCGGACGAGGAACGTCTGCCCGTCCTCCAGGCGGCCGTGCAGATGCACGAGCGTGGCGTCCCCGCGGATGCGGTAGCTCGCCTGCATGACGAAACCGCGCGCCTTCATGGGCGCGATGTTATCCCTCGAGCCGCGGCTCGGTGAGAATCCCCTTTCCCCGCACGGCCCCGCTATCATTCGGGCGGATCGGCAAAGGGCTGGTCAGTCGATGCGAAAGGCCGAACTGCGGGACATCATCGAGCGCGGCGAAGGCGCGAAGATCGACTTCAAGCGAGACGGCCTTCGCCCCGACCAGCTGGCCCGGCAAATCGTGTCCTTCGCCAACATGAACGGAGGGCGCATTCTCGTCGGCGTGGAGGACGACGGGACCATCTCCGGGTTGCAGCGCCAGGACCTGCAGGCTTGGGTGATGGACGCGGTGATCGGGCGATGCGTCGTGCCCCCGCTCATTCCCGACTATGAAGAGGTCGCCACCGCCGATGGCGTGGTGGCGGTAATCGACGTTCCAGCCGGAGTCGCCAAGCCCTATGCCGTGAAACGCGGCGAACGGCTCGACTACTACTTGCGGCTCGGGAATACGTGTCAGCTCGCTTCGCGCGAACAGATGGCGCGCTTGTTCGAGAGCGGGGGCCTGGTCTCCGTGGAGAAGATGCCGGTGCACGGCAGCAGACCCGATGACCTGGACGAACGACGCCTCCGCGAGTACTTCAACCGCATGCTCGGCGACGAGGACACCGACGATTGGCAGCGCAAGCTGCTCTACCGCGACCTCCTCGTGCGAACGAGTTCGGGCGAACTACGCTGCAGCTACGCCTCGTACGCCTTGTTCGCGATGGAACCAAGGCGGCGTCTCCCACAGGCTGGACTGCGGCTGATGGTGTTCCCCGGCCCGGACATGGATTACGACGCGAGCCTCGACGAGGTGCTCGACCTGCCGTTCGTCGGACTCGGTGAGCGAACGGGGCGCAGATTCATCGAGCAGTCGTTGCCCGAGCGCGCGCTCAGTTACCTGCAGCCCCACATCAGTCACGAACGCCTGGACGGGATGACGCGACGCCGCTTCTGGGACTACCCCGTCGAAGTCATCCGTGAACTGCTCGTGAACGCATTCGCCCACAGGGACTGGACGCGGCAAAACGACACCCGGGTCGTCGTGTATGGCGACCGCATGGAGGTGACGAGCCCGGGTGGACTTCCCAACGGAATCACCATCGACAGGATCAAGGCCGGACAGCAGGCGCCACGTAATCTCCAGATCGTCCGAATCCTGCGTGACTATCGACTGATGGACGATCGGGGCATGGGCATCCGGCGCAAGGTGATCCCGCTGATGATGGAGGAGAACGCGACCGCGCCGGAGTTCGAGGCTACCCCGGACCACTTCAGGGTCGTACTGAGGAAGTCTCCGGCGAGGTAGCGCGACCTGACGGTCGCGTTGGGTGTTTCGCTGGCGCGAAACTCCCACGGCGCAAGCTTGCCAGCACCCCGCGGATCAGCTCCACATGTTCGTGCCGCCACACACCGTCAGGGCCTGCCCCGTCATGAAGGCGCTGGCGTCCGAGGCGAGGAACACGACCACGCCCTTCAGGTCCTCCGGTTCGCCGAGGCGGCGCAGCGGCGTGTTGGTCTCCGCGTTCGCCTTCGCTTCCGGGTTGTCCCACAGGGCCCGCGCGAAGTCCGTCTTGATGAGGCCCGGGCAGATCGCGTTCACCCGCACGCCGCTCGGGCCGTACTCGAGCGCGAGGTTGCGCGCCAGCGCGATGTCCGCGAGCTTCGAGATGGCGTAGGTGCCGAGCATCTCCGACGCGTTGAAGGCGCCGGTGGACGCCGTGATCATCATGCTGCCCCGGCCTTTCTCGACCATGTCCGGCGCCACCATCTGGCACAGCCAGTGGTTCGAACGGACGTTGGAGGCCATGATCTTGTCGAACGCCGAGTCCGGAATCTGGGACATCGGCCCGTAGAAGGGATTCACCCCCGCGTTCGCGACCAGGATGTCGATGGGGCCGAGTCGGCCGCGCGTCTCTCCGACCAGGGCTTCGAGCTGCTCCTTGTAGCCGATGTTGCACGCGATGGGGATGGCCCGCTCCTCGCCGCACTTCTCGTTGATCTGCGCGACCGCCGCCTCGCACTGGTCGAGCTTGCGGCTCGACACCACGACCCTGGCCCCGTGTTCGGCAAGACCCTCCGCCATGTAGAGGCCCATGCCCTTCGACGCGCCCGTCAGCAGCGCCACGCGTCCCGTCAGGTCGAAGAGTGTCGTCTCCACGCCCATCGTTTACTCCAGCTTGCAGGAAACCGCGTAGATTACGGGAAGGCGGCGGAGGTAGGGAAGCGCTGGGCGCCCCCTGTGCTGGGCGCCCCCTGCAACAGGGCGAGATGACCACCGGCGGATCCGCCCATGATGCCGATCCGCGCCGGATCGACTCCGTAGCGTTCGCCGTGGTGACGGATGTGGCGAACCGCCGCACCGACGTGTCCATGGATCTCCGGGATGGTGAACAGCGGCTCGGCGCCATGCACCACGTAGAACACCGTGTAGCCGCGCGCCAGCAGTTCCGTCGGGTTGAGGATGCTGCCGGCGGCAAGGCGAGGCAGTCGATCCGGGAGCTGCGGCGCCAGAAAGTCGTGCCTGGACACCCATCTGCCGCTCACCACCGCGACCACCGCCGCGCCGTTGGCGTTTCCGACGGGCGCCACCCGGTCCATGGTGAGCGCGTAACCGCCCTGCTTGCGGTAGATCAGATCCACATCGCGGCTGAAGGCCGGCTCGTCCGCGGCAAGGCCCAGCGACAGCGCGGCAAGCACCGCAACCGCACACGCTCGATGACGCACGGCGCGAGCGCCCGTCAGTCCCCGATCCCCGGCACCGGGAACCGCGCGCACGTCGTCTCCACCTCCGCCTGGATCCGCGCATGCACGGCCTCGTCCCCGTGGTGGCGCAGGGCCTCGAGCATCCAGCCGGCGAGCCGTTCCATCTCCTCCGGCCCCATCCCCCGGGTAGTGGCGGCCGGTGTCCCGAGGCGGATGCCGCTCGGCCGCAGGGGCGGGTTGGGATCGTCCGGGACGACCTGCTTGTTGGTGGTGATCGCGACCGCGTCGAGGGCCTCTTCGGCGACGCGCCCGTCGATGCCGAAACTTGCCACGGTATCGACCACCATCATGTGGTTCTCGGTACCGCCGGTCACCAGTTGGGCGCCGCCTTCCACCAGTGCGTTGGCGAGCACCTGGGCATTGGCGAGCACGCGCCGGGCGTAGTCCGCGAACTCGGGCTCCAGCGCCTTGCCGAGGGCGATGGCGACCGCGGCCACCTGGTTCATGTGCGGTCCCCCCTGCAGGCCCGGGAAGACGGACTGGTCGATCTTCCTGCGGAAGTCCTTCTTCGTCAGGATCATCCCGCCCCGGGGACCGCGCAGCGTCTTGTGCGTCGTCGTCGTGACGAAGTCGAAGTCGTAGTCGCAGGGGTTGGACATGGCCTTGCCCGCGATGAGCCCGCCGATGTGGGACACGTCCGCCATCGTCATGGCGTCCACCTCGTCGGCGATCGACTTGAACTGCGCGTAGTCGTAGTCGCGCGGATAGGAGGAGTAGCCGCAGACCACCAGCTTCGGCCGGTGACGCCGCGCCATCTCGCGAAGCTCGTCGAAGTCGATCCGGCCCTGGTTGGCGGGATCCGACTTGTAGCGGATCCAGTGGAACAGCTTGCCCATGTGCGACACCGGCGCGCCGTGGGTGAGGTGTCCGCCGTGCGAGAGGTCCATCCCCAGGACCGTGTCGCCAGGCTCGAGCACGCCCAGGTAGACCGCCGCATTCATGGGCGCGCCGGAGAGCGGCTGCACGTTGGCGTGCTCGGCCCCGAAGAGCTCCCGCGCGCGGTTGCGCGCCGTGCGCTCGATGGCGTCGGTGTATTCCTGGCCGCCGTAATAGCGCCGTCCCGGATAGCCCTCGGAGTACTTGTTCGTGAACACCGACCCCAGCGCCGCGAGCACCTCCGGGTAGGTATAGTTCTCCGACGGGATAAGCTCGATGCCGGCGCGTTCGCGGGCCTCCTCGCCCACCAGCGCCGCATGGATCTCCGGATCGTGCTCGGCCAGCAGAAGGCGATTGCGGCGACTCGACGCGCCCCAATCCGTCGTTGACTGCATGTTGCTTCCTCGAATGGGCCCGACAGCACGCCGGGGTCACTGGCAGCGGAAGGCGGGCACTTTAACGGTTTCCCCACCCACGCGCAGCCGCGGAGCCGGGCTTGTCCGGCCGAGACGTTTCCAACGCTACGCGGAGCCTTCCGCAGCCGGTTCCGGTTCCGCCTCGTAGACCCGCACTCCGTCCGCCACGAACGGCACGGCCTGCGACCAGAGCCTCCCGTCGGCCCGGCGGATCGGTGCGCGGCTGTACTGGGGGAGGTAGACGCGGCGCGGCCGGTCCGTGGCGTTGGCGCCGCTCCGGTGCATGCTCGTGCTCAAGAAGACCGCGATGCTGCCGGCCGGCGCCTCGATGAACCGGCCAGGGTCGCCACCCTCGTATCCCACGAGGTCGTTGGTGCCCGCTTCCTTGCGATGCGGCAAGACCGTGTTCCGCGGGCCCGCGAGCCCGTGGGGCAGGACCGAGATCGTGCCGTTCTCCCGGGACACGTCGTCGAGCGCGCACCAGCACGTGAGGTACGGCGCATGCGGATTCTCCGGTTCCTGGAAACGTATGTAGCCCGAGTCCTGGTGCCACGCGAAGCGCATGCCCTGCTCGGCGCCCTTGACGACCCACTGCTCGTGAAAGAGATAGACCGTCGGGCCGAGGAACGCCGTCGCCACCGTGTACATCAGGTCCCCGAACAGGAACTCGGGCATGCGCGCGCTCTCGCGATAGCGGTTGGCGATGAAGTACCGGCGCCCGCGATGCGTGATGCCGTGCGTATCGGTGCCGCGGGACTCGAGCCAGCGATCCGTGCGCTCTACGAAGCCGTCGCACTCCTCGCGCAGCATCGCGAGGGTGGCCTCGTCGATGGCGGATTCGAGCACGACGAAACCGTCGCGCTCGAAGGCGTCGTGCGCTGCCGAATCGATCTGGTACATCCGCCCTCCGGTTGCGGCGCCCGGACACGGCGCCCGGAAACCTCGAAGCGCCCGCAGACCGGCCTTACGATAGGGGGTCGCGCGGTCGGAACGCAACGCGCCGCCGTTGACCCGGACAGCCGCGGCGAGAATAATCCGCCCGTCCTTGGGGAGCCCCGCCCATCACGAAACTCCACGCAAGCGCCGGCCGCTTCCTCGCCTTGGCCATGGCGCTTGGCGCCGCGGTCGCAGCGGCCGACGATGGGCTCTATCTCGGCCTCGCCGCCTCCGCCGCCTTCTACGATGTCGACTACAGCAAGCGCGTGGACAGCCGGCATCCGGACAACGTGTCGGCCAACGCGGGGCGGATCTTCTTCGCCAGCGACTCCGCGGACGACACGACCTGGGACGCCGGACTCGTGCTCGGCTATCGCCTGGGCCTTGGACCCCTCGACCTGGACATCGAGGGAGACATCGTCACGCACGGCGGCGAGGCATCCGGACGCCATCCCGGCGCCGGTGCGTCACCGGGACGCAACCAGCTCGGCGAGGTGTGGCCGGAAAGCTGGTCTCTCGCCAAGGATCGGAGCTACGGCATCACGGCGCGTCTCGGCGCACCGGTGCCCATGTTCGGGGCGGATCTCTCCGCGTTCGTCGGGGTCCGGCGCCTGGACGCGACCTTCCGGACCTCCTACACGGGATGCCTGCTCGTCACCGCGTGTTCTCCCGGCGAGTTCACGGACGGCCGGGAACGGCACGACGAGGAGTACGATGCCTGGGTCGCGGGGGTCGCGTTGGAGAAGTCTCTCGGCCCGGTCGGCCTGCGGGGCGAACTGCGCTACACGGACCACGGCAACTCGAAGCGCACGGTACGGTTCGACGATGTCGCCGTGACCGTGCCCGTGGACCTGGAAAGCGGGGAGATCGGACTCGGCGTGAGCCTCGTCTGGCGTCCCTGACGCGTCTAGATTCCTTGAGCAGAGTTGTAGTTTACAGTCAGGTTGCAAACCAAAAGATATCAAGTATCAATAGATTCCAGAGTTTGAGAACTCGGATCACATGCCTCGTCGGTCTGAGGCGGAGCCTCGCTAGGCCTATCTGGAGCCGACAACTTCCAGACCACTTCTCAGCTACCCGACCTCCTCCTCGCCTGTCGGGCCGGCGTGTATGACATCAGTGACTCGGGGACTCAACAGCCGCCAACGCTGGCCGGCACGCTCCAGATCTCCCTTCAATACAATGGGTGCCTTCTCCTTGTGAGCCTGAATTGCGCGGTCGTAATCCGATTGCGTCAGCGCGGCCGTGACCGATCGCGGCGCGCCATCGACCGACGTGTCTAGGCTGATCGTCCCGGCGTCCTGTCCCTCCCCACGCTTCAAAAGGCGCACAAAGCCGAACAACCGAGTTTCGGGTTGTGGCTCACGGTCGCGGAATGACGCGGCGGCTTGACGTAGGATTGGTGAGTCTCCCTCAGCGAAACCAACAACTCGCCTCTCCGGCTCGACCGGCCAAGTCCTAGCCCAAGCCACAGTGACATCGATGGTTGGGAATTGCCCAATCACCTTGACCAAGGCGTCACATAGATTGGCACTTACGCCTTTCTCGACGGCTCCAGCAAAGGCCGATCCGTCTCCTCCCGCAGTCATTTCCGTGGCGCTCCGAACCGCCAAGAGCGCTTCCGTGAGACGCCTCGTAACCCGCCTCTCTATCGGGAAGTCGGCCAAGTCATCGTCTTCGTTGAACAGATTGGTCTGCATCGGCGGAGGCACTGGGGGTGTCAGCAAAGTCACGACGAAACTGCCGTGCTCGGTCTGGCCTAGGCGAACGCGGTTCACTAACTCCGTGGCGTCGCGGTTGGCCCCGGCACGATAAAGAGGGCGTGGCTCCCACAACGAACACGCCGCCGCCAGCAACAGATCCCGCGCGCCCCGCACCAGTTCTACCCCTTCGTTGACGCTCAGGCTACCGCTATCAGCATTCGTTACTCGAACACGCACGACATCCCGGTCGGCTGTAATCAAGTCGCGATAGAGCGAGAGTTCGTCGCGCTCCGCTACCTGGGCGAAGATCTCAATCAGCCGAGACACAACGCTGGGGTAGTCTGCCAACAGCTGAGTTCTCGGCACGATCACCTCGGGGATGTGCTCTCCAACGTACACGTCGGAGTGTTCGCCATACGACTCGAGCTTGGTCCAACCAGCTGCTCGGGCGTACGCCGCGAGGGCTGTAGGCGAGACCGCCTGCAAAGCACTCGAGTCTCGGATCTCGACCTTCACGTGACGGCGCCTCTTCTCGACCGTTCCATCAGAGCCCCTAGATTCTCGACGTCGAAGACGTTCTCCGTAGGAATGCCAACCGTGACGGACACACGATTGTCCGTTTCCGCCCATCCGTGCAGGCTCAGCCAGTAGGCGCGTCTCCGCAGCACCAACTCACAAGCCGTCATGGTCATCCACTCACTCTCGTCGTCCGGTAAGTCGAGCACGACGAGCACGCGCGGCGTTTGAACGTCCAAACGCAACAAGTCGTAGTTGCGGCGCTTTAGCGCGAACCTATGCTGTCCACCTTGCGAAGCCGACAGATTGCGCGTCGCCTTTAGCTGCAGGTCTATCGCGGGTCGCATCGCGCCCCCTGCATGTACACGCAAGTCCACCCCGTCCCTGTCCATGGACATCTCAGAAGTCACGTATCCTGCGGAAGCCGCTACAGCCTGAGCATAGGCTCGCGACAGTGCCTCCGCGCGATCCTCGCTTGTCAGCAATGCGTCGTTCATCGTCAAAGCCAAGAACGCCGTTGCGTCAACCTGGGCTGCGCCAGCTCCTCGCATGAACCGACCGCAAACGCCCGGCGAGTACCGTCGACTAGGACTCGGACATCCACTTAGCTCCCCATTCAGGAAACCGCCAAGAGCGACTTGGCGGCACCGAAGCGCCGAGTCAAATCCACCTGACGATAGCCGCTGGACTCCATCGGCCGCGGTGCGGCGTGGCGTCCGACCTCGCCCCACGCATCGTCCTGCGGAGGAGGTTCTATCGAATCGCCCGCGTATCGGAGTCTCGATGCTTGGCCCGTTTCGCCCTTTTGCGACTCCCATCACCCTTGCCTGCGAGGAATCCACCCGACAAGCCCGAGGTCGCCTAGTGTACCGGCTTCGATTGAGTGTCGGGAAACCCCTTTACACCGCAAGCCCGCACGCAACTGAGATCGACTGCGCGGCCTATGTCGACGTCAATGCACCGTGTGCCGGACTTTTCGCCGGAGCGTCGCCACGACACGCTTGACGTCCCCGAGGTGCGGATCGATCACGAGCAGCCGCTCGAAAGCCAGCAGCGCCGAGGACTCGTCTCCCGCTCGCAGGCATATCTGACCGAGGCCGCCGAGCGCCCCGAAGTGGCGCGGCTCCCGTTCGAGCGTGCAGGCGATGTCGTCCAGGCTCTTGCCGTCCCGGTTCTCCATGAAGCGTAGCGTGGCGCGCTTGTTCCACGCTTCCGCCCACTCGGGCCAGCGGCCGACCATCGCGTCGAGGGTCGCGCCCGCGTCGCGCAGCTTGCCCTTCTCCATCGCGTTCACTGCACTGCGCAGGGCGCGCACGGCCGCCTCCTCCGGGTGCGAACACCAGATTTCCCAGATGCGCTGGGTGGCGCGGCGCCGCTCCCCCGCGTCTTCCACGAGGAGCCGCCGGAACAGCGTGTCGAGCTCCGGCGTGTCCACGGGGGCCTCCGCGTTCATGGCGGCGAGGGCGAACTGGATCCGTGTGCCGAGGGGTTCGAGCATGGCGGCTCATGGTACAACCGCCGGCGGTCGTTCCACGGGAGCCGTTCCCTGAAGCCATACCGTGTACGTCGAGCCGCGGTTGGTCGTGGAGATCCTCTGCAACGAGGTCCAGACCAGTCCCCACTACCCCGCCGGCCTCGCGCTGCGCTTCGCGCGGGTCAAGCGCTACCGGACGGACAAGTCCGCGGAGGGCGCGGACACCCTGGACGCGGTCCGCATGCTGCAGAGGGCTCAGCGCTCCGGCAGCCTGAAGGCCAGCAGCACGTTGCCGGGCATCTGGCCGAACAGCGCGTAGCCGGATTGCACGAACAGCATGTCGCCTGCGACCTGCATGCCCGGGTTGTCGATGGCGCCGCCGTGGGCGTCGACACCGTTCACCGTATCGAACGGCCGCACGGTGTCGTATGACCACAGGATCGCGCCGTCGGCGAGCGAGAAGGCGTACGCCGTGCCGTCGAGCGACGCCGCGAACGCGAGTTGCGCCGTGGCGCTCGCCGCCGCCGAGAAGCCGTAGAAGAAGGAACACTCCGGCCATGCCTGTCCAGCGCCCCGCGGCGACCCCTCGAGTTCGCAGCCCCGTTCCGCCGCGTGCGACCAGGCCACCTCGCCCGTGGCCAGGTCAAGCGCGTAAACGCCCGGCCTTGGCGTATAGCGTGGGAGCGGGAACTCCGGATCCGCGATCGGCACCACCACGCGGCCGCCCGACACGGCGATGCCCCAGTGCACGCCGCCCAGCGCGGTGCCGTCGCTGAGCCGGGTCTGCCAGAGGACCGAACCGTCGTCGGCGTCGAGGGCGTGGACGACGCCGGACTTCTGTCCCGCGACAAGCATGTCCCGGCCGTCCGGCAGCCGAGTGAGCACCGGCGTGGCCCCGAAGTCGAAGTCCGGTCCGTCCTCCTTCGGGCAGCTCGGCCCCCTGCGGAAGCCGCAGGCCATGTTGAAGGCGTCCCCGGCCGTGGCCTGGAAGCTCCAGGCGATCTCGCCGGTGTGCATGTCGAGGGCGACGATGGCGTCGGACAATTCCGTCGCCGGCGTTGACGTGTTCTCTCCCGTCCCGACGTAGACCCGCCCGCGCTGCGCGTCCACCGTCGGCGTGGTCCAGACGGCGGCGCCCGACGGTCCCCACATCTGTGTCCCCACGTCACTCCTGTAGGTCTTCTCGGCCGGCGTCGTCATGCGCGTCGTCCAGCGGATCTCCCCCGTCGCCGCATCGAGCGCGCGCACGGCCCCGTGGCTCTTGCAGCATTCGTACTCGGGGTTCTGGGCGAGCGCGACGCCGAATGCCGACACCGGCACGAACAGCGTCCCTTCGTGCTGCGCGATGCCGCCGGTGAGCATGGACGCGTCGAAGAGGCCAACCTCTCGCGTCCAGATCGGCTCGCCCGTCAGCGCATCCACCGCGTGCACCGTGGTGCCCACATCGCCGAAGAAGAGCGCGGCGCGCCGCCCCGCATTGCCGAGCGACAGCGGCGTACGCAGGGGCGTCCCGGCAGCGTGGCGCCACTTCGTGCAGCCGGTGTTCCTGTCGAGCGCGAAGACGTGGCCGCTGACGGCCGCCACGAACACCGTGTCGGACGTGACGACGGGGTGGGAACGTCCCTCGGCCACGTCCGGCAGGCCGAAGGCCCAGGCCAACTCGAGACGCCCGACGTTCGCCGCGTCGATCACGGTGTCTTCCTGGAAGCGCGTGTTCGCCGGGTCGAAACCCCAGCCCGGGACGGTCGCGTCCAGCGTGATCGCCCGGTCCGCGCACGTGGCCACCTCCGCGGCGTCGCCGCCCGAGTCGCCCGCGACGAACGCGACCAGCGCCCCGAACTCCTCGCGCCCGAGCCCCCGCGCATGTTCGCGCATCTTGCCCCGCGTGACCGCGAACCGTATCTGGCCGTAGCTCATGCGCCGCATGGCGTCGAGCGCCGGGCCCATGTCCTTGCCCTGGGCGGTGTGGCAGGGCGCGCACCGGGCCTGGTAGGCGGCTTCGCCCGGAGCCGCCGGCGGCGTCTCCCCGCCGGCCGGTCCGGCGGCGTACGCGAGCGCGGCACACGCGGTCAACGTCCGCAGGCGGAACGGAACAAGCGGCATCGGGAGGACCGGTCGGAGGACCGGCGCATTCTACGCGTTCCCGCCGCCCCCGGTGGTAGCATCGGGCGGGATGACGGCATCACGGCGTAGCGCGATCGTGCTCGCCGCACTCCTCGGGGCGGCGACGCAGGCCGTCGAGTACTCCCACGGACTTTCCTACATCGAGCCGCTGAAGTACCCGCCGGACTTCACCCATTTCGATTTCGTCAATCCCGACGCCCCGAAGGGCGGGACCCTGCGCCTGCCGCAGATGGGCACCTTCGACAACTTCAACTACATCACCGAGAAGGGGCGCGACGTCGAGGGCCTGGAGAACCTCCTCCACGACCGGCTGATGGAGGAGTCCAAGGACGAGCCGGCAAGCTGGTACGGACGCCTGGCCGACGGTATCGCCGTCGATCCGGACTATCGCTGGGTGCAGTTTCGTCTGAACCGTAGCGCGCGCTGGCACGACGGAGCGCCGCTCACGGCGCGCGACGTGGCGTTCACGTTCCACGCGATGCAGGAACACAGCGCCGTCTACTACAAGACCGCCCTGCTCGACCTCGACCGCGTGGAGATCGTCTCCGACAACGAGGTGCGCTTCGTCACGCGCGAGGGCCGGCGGCGCAATCCGCTGCTGCCCTTCGTGTACGCCTCGTTCCGCATCTTCCCCGAGCATTACTGGAGCGGACGGGACATCGGCAAGACCACGGTGGAACCACCCCTCGGCAGCGGGCCCTACCGGATCGCCGGGTTCGACTTCGGCCGCTCGGTCACCTACGAGCGCGTGGACGACTACTGGGGCGCGGACCTCCCCACCATGAAGGGGCGCTTCAACTTCGACCGGGTCAAGTACGACTACTTCCGCGACGAGCACATCATGCTGGAGGCCCACAAGGCGGACATCATCGACGTCCGCCAGGAGACGGTATCCAAGAACTGGGCCACGCAGTACGACTTCCCCGCCGTGCGCGCCGGGCTCTTCAAGCGCGAACTCCTCCACATCACGCGGCCGTGGGGGCTGTGGTGGCCGACTTTCTGGAACATGGACCGGGCACGCTTCCAGGACGCCCGGGTGCGCGAGGCGCTCTGGCTGCTGTACGACTTCGCCTACATCAACCGCGTGATCCTGTTCGGCTTCTACGACCACGGTCACAGCTTCTTCCACAATTCGAAGATGGCCCAGTCGGGACTCCCCTCGGAGGACGAACTCGAACTCCTCGAACCCTTCCGCGACCAGTTGCCGGAGCGTCTGTTCACCGAACCCTTCCGGGCGCCGCCGTCGACGGGCTTCGGCTACAGCCGGGACAACATGGAGCGGGCCATCGCCCTGTTCCGCGAGGCCGGCTGGGCGATCGACGACGGCGTGATGCGCAACGTCGAGACCGGCGAGCCCTTCACCGTCGACTTCGTCTTCGTCGCCGCCACGACCCTGCGCGCGTACATGCCGTACCTCCATGCCCTGAACCGCGTCGGCATCGAGACCACGGGCCGCGCGCCGGAAAACTCCAACTGGCTGTACCGCATGCGCACGGGTGCGTTCGACTCCGGGGTGCAGGTGTACATACCCGCCAACACCCCGGGCTTCGAACTCGAGGCCCGCTTCGGCAGCGCCGCGGCTGACGCGGACTACAGCCTGAACTGGCCCAACATCCGCGACCCCGTCCTCGACGCACTCATCGGGAAGGTGCAGGCCGCCGACAACGGGCGCGACTTCTACGCGGCCACCCGCGCCTTCGACCGCGTGCTGCTGTGGCGCTTCTACTTCGTCCCCGGCATGGCGCAGCCCGGCTTTCGGCTCGTCTACTGGGACAAGTTCGGCATCCCCGAGAGCGGCCCGCTGCTGCATCCGCAGTTCACCGAGAACTGGTGGTGGAACGAAGAGAAGGCGCGCCACGTCGCCGACGGGATCGCGCGGCTCGGGGACTGATGGGCCGCTACATCCTCCGCCGTCTGGCACTGATCGTGCCCACGCTACTCGGCATCGTCCTCGTCAACTTCGTGATCGTGCAGTTCGCGCCGGGAGGGCCCATCGAGCAGATCATCGCGACCGTCACGGCCGGGCAGATGTCGGCCACCGCCGGCATCAGCGGCGGCGGCGACACGGCGAGCCTGCAGAGCGCGGCCACCGAGAGCACGGCAGCAAGCTACGGCCTCGACCCCGAACTCCTGGCGGACCTCGAGCGGCAGTTCGGTTTCGACCGACCCGCCCACGAGCGCTTCCTCGCGATGCTCTGGAACTACCTGCGGTTCGACTTCGGCACGAGCTACTTCCAGGACCGCCCGGTGGTGGATCTGGTGATCGAGCGCCTGCCGGTCTCGATCTCGCTGGGGCTCTGGTCGCTGCTCCTGATCTACGGCATCTCCATCCCGCTCGGCATCGCCAAGGCGGTGCGCGACGGCTCGCGGTTCGACATCTGGACGAGCACCGTCATCTTCGTCGGCTACGCGGTGCCGGGGTTCCTGTTCGCGATCCTCCTCATCGTCGTCTTCGCCGGGGGCAACTACTTCGACATCTTCCCCCTGCGGGGGCTCGTCTCGGACAACTGGAGCGAGCTCTCCTGGCCCGACCGCATCGCGGACTACTTCTGGCACCTGACGCTGCCGATCGTCTCGCTCACCATCGGCGGCTTCGCGACGCTCACGATGCTGACCAAGAACTCCTTCCTCGAGGAGATCGGCAAGCAGTTCGTGCTGACGGCGCGGGCCAAGGGCCTCGCGGAGAACCGCGTGCTCTACGGGCACATCTTCCGCAACGCCATGCTGATCGTCATCGCCGGGTTTCCGGCCGCCTTCGTCGGCATCCTCTTCACGGGATCGCTCCTGATCGAGGTGATCTTCTCCCTCGACGGCATCGGGCTCCTCTCCTACGAGGCGGTCGTGAAACGCGACTATCCGATCCTGTTCGCGACGGTGTTCGTGTTCAGCCTGATCGGCCTCGTCATGCACCTGATCGGCGACCTGACCTACGTGCTGGTCGATCCCCGCATCGACTTCGAGACGCGCGAATGAGCCCGCTCGGACGACGCCGCTGGGCCAACTTCAAGGGCAACCGACGCGGTTGGTACTCGCTGTGGGTGTTCGCGGTGCTGTTCGGGCTGTCGCTCATCGCCGAAGTGATCGCGAACGACAAGCCCATCGTGCTCTACCTGGACGGGGCGCTGCACTTTCCCGCCTTCACGCACGTGAGCGAGGTCGAGCTCGGCGGCACGCTGCCCATCGAGGCGGACTACACCGACCCCTTCGTCCAGGACCTGATCGAGCGGCTCGGCGGCTGGTCCATCGACCCGCCCATTCCCTACAGCTACGACACGATCGATCTCTACATCGAATCCGGGGCGCCGGCGCCCCCGTCGGCGCGCCACTGGCTCGGTACGGACGACGGGGCCAAGGATGTCCTGGCGCGCCTCATCTACGGGTTCCGCCTGTCGGTCTCCTTCGGCATCGCCCTGACCTTCTTCGCCTCGATCATCGGCGTCACCATCGGCGCCGTGCAGGGGTACTTCGGCGGCGCCATCGACCTCGCCGGGCAGCGGGTCGTGGAGATCTGGGCCGGCCTCCCGATCCTGCTCGTGCTCATCATCCTCGCGAGCATCTTCGAGCCGCACGTCTTCCTGCTGCTCGCCATCCTGATCGCATTCAGCTGGATGACGCTGGTCTCGGTCGTCCGGGCCGAGTTCCTGCGCGCCCGCAACTTCGACTACGTGCGCGCCGCGCGCAGCCTCGGCGTATCGAACTTCACGATCATGCGCCGCCACGTGCTGCCGAACGCCACCGTCGCCGCCCTCACGTTCCTGCCGTTCATCCTGTGCGGAGCGGTCACGACGCTCACCGCCCTCGACTTCCTGGGGTTCGGCCTGCCCGTCGGTTCGCCCTCCCTCGGAGAACTGCTCCAGCAGGGGAAGAGCAACCTGCAGGCGCCCTGGCTCGGACTCACGGGCTTCTTCACCCTGGCGGTGATGCTGTGCCTGCTGATCTTCGTCGGCGAGGCGGTGCGGGACGCATTCGACCCGCGGCGGGCGACGCAGACGACCAAGCCCGATCCATTGACCTGACCAGCGATCGCGTTTCCGGCCGCGCGCGGTCGCCGCTCCGGACCATCGTCGCAGCGCGCGCGGCAACCCGCCTCATTCCGGGAGCTCCGGCAGCGAGAACGCCACCAGCGCATCGCTGGCGGGCACCGGCGACGTGAAGTGACCGCCCGCCGCGATCACCACGTATTGCCTGCCCTCGTACATGTACGTCATCGGTACGGCGTTGCCCGACGACGGCAGTTCCGCCTCCCACAACACTTGCCCGGAGTCGATGTCGTGCGCGCGCAGGTATCCGTCGGAGGTGGCCGCCAGGAACACCAACCCGCCGGCCGTCACCATCGGCCCGCCCATCTCCAGCACGCCCCTGACCAGATTGTGGAACGGCCACGGCACCATGTTGCGCAGATTGCCGATCGGCACCTGCCAGAGGATGTCGCCGGCGGCGAGGTCCACCGCCGCGAGGGTTGCCCAGGGCGGTTTGGTGCATGGCGCACCGAAGCTCGACGACACCAGCGGCCTCGTGGTGGCGCAATACGGCGTGCCCTCCTGTTGCCAGAAGACCCGCGCATCGCAGTCCTCGCGCTCCACCAACCGCACCACGAAGGGGAAGTGCTTCGTGTTGGCGATCATGACCTGGCGCTCCGGATCCACCGCGGGCGCCCCCCAGTTGTTCCCGCCGAGATAGCCCGGGTACATCGCCGTTCCCCGCGTCGTCGGCGGCGTGTAGATGGGGCCGGTGGTCAATGCCTCCAGTTGGTCGCGGCAGTCGGCCTCGTCCCAGAAGGTAAAGCCCCACGCATCTTCCGGAGAGATGCCGAGCTGGTGCAACGGTTCGGGCTTGACGGGGAACGGTTGCGTCGGGCTCAGGTATTCGCCGGGGACGGCGCCGTGCTGCGGGACCGGCCGTTCCTCCACCGGGTGCAGCGGACGCCCGGTCTCGACGTCCAGAACGAAGGTCAGCCCCATCTTCGTCACCTGGACCACCGCGGGCCGCGTGCGCCCGCCGATCGTGACGTCGGCCAACGTCGGTTGCGCGGGCACGTCAAAGTCCCAGATGTCGTGGTGTACCGTCTGATAGTGCCACGCGACCTCCCCCGTCTGGGCGTGCAACGCGACCACGGAGCTGGAGTAGTAGTCCAGGTGCCCGTCCCGATTGCCGCCGTAGTAGTCGGGCGCGGCGTTGCCGGTGGGCACGATGACCAGCCCCCGTCGCCGGTCCACCGATATGGTGGACCACACGTTGGCCGTGCCGGCGACGAACGATCCGTCCGCATTGCGCTGCGCATGGTCGGGATGCACGGGGTTCCAGCCCCACACGAACTCGCCCGTGCGGACGCTGTACGCTCGCACCACGCCCGACGGCACGTCCGAGCGCCGACCGTCGAGGACATAGGCCCCCGTGACGATCAGGTCGCCGGCGATGGCGGGTGCGCTCGTCACCGCGTGTTCGAATTCCTCGTGCTCGGTCAAGCCCGCCTTGAGGTCGACCTCGCCTCCGGCGCCGAAGTCCTCGCATCTCTCGCCGGTGCGGCCGTCGACGGCGAACAGCCGCGAGTCGAGGGTGCCGAATACGATGCGGTGCCCGCAGACCGCATCCGGAGCGCTCGGGTCCACCCAGGAGCCGACCCCCCGGCAGTTGGTGACATGGGACGCCTCGGGTCCGACCCCCGGATCGAACACCCACTGCTCCTCCCCGGTGGCCGGATGCAGCGCGAACACGCGATTGAACGGCGTGCAGTAGTAGAGCATGCCGCGCACCATGATCGGCGTCGCCATGAACGACGTGGGACGCGCCGCCAACCCGCCCGGCTCCGCCCCCTCCGCGAGGTCTTGCGCGCCGGTGCGAAAGTCCCCCGACCGATGTGTCCAGACTTGCCGCAGGCTCGCCACGTTGGCCCTGTCGATCTGCCCCGCGCGGGAATAGTGGCCGCCGCCCGGGGCGCCGCCGTAGGCCGGCCACTCGATGGTGCGTTCGGCCATGGCCGAAACCGCCAGTGCCATGTGGCCTGCAACGATCCAGCTTCTCAACGTCGTCCTCCGGGTGGTGGTCGCTCCGGCCGTGTCCTCGGTAGCGGGATCGGGTCGCCCCGTGCCGTCGAAGCGCCTACATCTCCCAGGTCAGGTCCACGCCCCACACCCTGGGTTCCCCGTACTGCGCCACGCTCAGACCGAGGGACGCGCCGTAATTGAAGGAGAAGTTGCGGTGATCGTCGTTGGTCAGGTTCCGCACCCAGGCGGCCACGCTGAGATTGGAGTAACCGAGCACATCGTCACAGCTCAGGCGCAGGTTGATGATGGTCCGCTGGTCCGAGGGCAACTGTCGAAACGCCACCGGCGTGTCCGGCAGGCCGTTGCCGTTGGTGTCGTAGTTCCCCGTGTTCAGGCTGATCGGCGTCATCTCGTCCTGCCAGATCCCGTTCGCGCTCAGGCGCAGCTCACCGAACCTGCCGCGGGCGAAGACCCAATCGACGGCGAACGTCACCTGGCTGTCGGGCACGGTGCCCCGCCGCGCCAGACTGTCGGCGACCAACACCGCCCCACCGTCGAGCGGCGATGCCACGATCGACGGAAACTCGTCGAAGTCGCCGCCGACCCGCGTGTACGCCAACGACACGAGCAGGGTTTCCCATTGCGTGACCAGCAGTTCGACCTCGAACCCGTCTCTCCTGGCCGACCCGGCGTTGGTGATGGAACTGGTTACCGTCCCGTTGGGTTGCGGCAGCAGCTGGGAAACCTGCAGCTGGTCGTACTCGTACATGAACACCGAGGCGTTCAGAGACGCGCGCTGGTCCCAGAACTCCGACTTCAAGCCAACCTCGTAGCTGTCGATGATCTCCTCGTCGAAAGCGTCCGCGGTGTCGTTGACGGAGTCGAAGAAATCTCCGTTGAAGCCTCCGCTTCGATACCCCCGCGCATAGGTCGCAAAGAGGTTCAGACGGTCGTTCGGCCGGTACTTCAGGCCGAGCTTGCCGGTCAGGTTCTTGAAGTCCTGGTCGAAGGTCCGTCCGAACACGCCGGCAATGGGCGCCTGCTCTTCCGCACGCGCGTTGTCGACATAGGTCACGGCGGGACTCTGTCCGGCAAAAAACGGTCCGAAGAATCCGAAGGGATGCGCCGAGCTGCGCCACAGGTACTCGACCTCCTTCTGCTCGAGCGTGTAACGCAATCCCAGCGTATACGACCAGGCACTGGCGCCGTTCGGCGTCCAGGTGAACTGTCCGTACGCGGCGGTCGATTGGGTGGCGTTGTCGTGCGAGGACGTCTCCGAGGACGCGATGGGAAACACCGCCGCTCGATTGTTGCGGAACGCGGCCTCGTCCTCGTGGTAGTAGACGCCGAGTGCGTAGTCCAGCGACCGGGTGGCGCCCACCATCTGCAGTTCCTGGCTGAACTGCTCGTAGTCGATGGTGGCGAAGTTGTTGAACACGGGCGCGCTCCCGTTCGCGACGATGGCGTCGACCAACGCCTGCGCAACCCCGAACTCCACGGCCGCGGGAATGTTCGGCGACACGGCGTTGAAAAACAGGCCGCCGATGGTCTGCAGGACGAGGTCGTGCACGATGCCGCTGGTCAATCCCCCGGGTCCCGCCACGAGGCTGTTGTCGATGCCGTCCAGGTCGCCCTCGTTGCGGTTCTCCACCTCCCGCCAGGCAGTGGTCGACTTGAACTCCACGTCGCCGAAGGCGTCCAGCTCCTCGGCATCCAGGGTCAACGTCAGCGTATGGCCCGTCACCTTGTTGTCCGACTCCTGGTCGACGTCGCTGCTGCCCCACTTGGACCGGGAGGACCGGGAGGACGCGCCGGACAGTTGTCCGGCGGCAAACTCCCGGTAGTCGGTCATCCACCGGTCGAGCTGCTGCACCTGCGGCGTCGCATAAGCAGGCCCCAGAAACGGCAGGGCCGCCTGCAGCCCCGCGACCGCCTCGATGCGGTTCGTGCTCCGAACGTCCACGCGACCGGGGAACCCGGCGGCGCCGAGCACGCCGGCGCCGGCGGGGTTGAACCCGATCACGTCCAGCGCCTGCGCGTTTTCGTCGAGTTCGTCGTGGGAGAAGGCGTAGCCGATCGAGAAACGGTCCGTCGCATCGAACAACGCCGCGAGCCGCAGACCCTCGCGGTTCAGGCTCTCGAATCCCGCCCCGCCCGGTTTCGTGTTCTCGTACAGGGGGTCGCGTTCACGGCTGTAGCCGGACAACGCGACGCCGAACCGGTCGGCCAGCGGCAGGTCGACGCGCCCGCCGAGGGCCTGATACCCGTAATCGCCAGCCGTCGCCTTGACCCGCGCAGCCAACTCGGTACCGGGTGGCCGGCTGATGAAGTTGATCGCGCCTCCAGTCGAGTTCCGTCCGTACAGCGTGCCCTGGGGTCCGCGCAGCACTTCTATGCGCTCCAGATCCAGTGCATCGACCCCATTGCCGACGGCCTTGCCGAGGTAGACGCCATCCACGTACAGCGCGTTGGCGGGATCCGCGGAAACGCTGTTCGGATTGCCGGAGCTGATGCCGCGGATGTTGAACGCGATGTTGCCCCGCGAGGAAGGCGCCTCATAGCCGGCGACGCCAGGCACGGCCACATGCAGATCGGCCAGACCAAACACGCCGCGGTCTTCGATGTCCGACTCCGACAGCACCGTGATCGCAATCGGCGTTTCATGCAGGTCTTCCTCGCGCTTTTGCGCCGTCACGACCACGAACAAGCTGTCCACTATCGGGAGTTCATCCTGCTCGGTTCCGACTTCCTCGGCCCCGGCGTGGGTCGCTCCGAAAGTGCCGCCGACCGCAACGCACGCGCACAGCAGCCTCAAGGTCAAGCGCGCTTCGTGTCTCTGTCTCATGGAACCACCTCCGTTGGACTATGCGTGGCAACTTGCGGCGCGCGTCGTGTACGCCGTGCCCGATGCGGGCGCCGGGCTCAAGGTCGAAGCGGCAGGCGGCCTGGCCCTTGGGCACAAGGGGCGTCCGGCACACAAGACGCTCGGCCAATCAGACTCCGTATCGGCCGGACCGGTCTCTACGCTCAGACCCGCAAGCCCGGCCGACTCGACGAGCCGGCCGCCTCGACGATGCGTCCGGGCCGCCGCCGGAAACCGGCCGCCCACGGGCAACGCCGGAACCTGCTTCCCGCAGCCGAGGCGTGAAACCGTCGCAGTCATCGCACATGCCCCACTTCGCCCGCTCACCGGCCAACGGCGGCGGCGTTCCCGCAAACCACCTCAACGCACTTGGCGACCGGCCGGCTGCTGCCAACAAATAGAGTGTCTCCAGCGCAATGTCAATGACGAGAGTCGTCCAGGTTATCCCGGCCTCGACCGCATCGCCCATGCAACGTCCGACGTCGACGCGAACCGCCAGGTTACGCACCATCGGCCAGGCCACGCCAGCGCCGCCCGAGGGGTCGCGACCGCGACGCCGGCGCGTGCCGGCGCGACCGGTGCCGGAAGACGTCGTTGTCCGTGGGCCTATCGGCCTTCAAGGGCGCGCCCGTGCCCGATGCGGACTCGGGGGCGTTTCTTCGCGTTCCGGCCTACGATGACCGTACACTCCGACCTGCGGCCGGCCGACATCCACCGGAATAGAGTCGGCGTCACGCCCCATCTGGTGGTCAGGCACGGAGTCCAGGTTCCAATGACCGTACATGCAGAAGCGGTGGTCTCGGCGGAGTGGGAGGCGCTACGCCGCGTCAACTCGGCCTGCGCGCAGAACGAGGTCGCCGTCGTTCGGCGCGTGGCGGTACGTGATCTACGGCTCTCTCGGCTGCTGGACATCGCGCGGCTGAGCGGGGATGCACGCGCGTACCTGGAGGAATGCACCCGCTGGCGAGAGGAGGCTGCGGGCCCGATTGGAAGGATGCAGGCCACGTAGGCGCAACGGTAGCGGAAACCCGGTTATGCAGCGTCCCGGAGCACTGACACAGCCGCCCTACGACACGTCCCTGCTCGGCACGGTGGTCGGTGCGCTGCACGGCTACGGCATCGACGCGACGCCCGCAGAGGCCTTCGTGCTCTCCGGGCATGCCTTCGCGCTCAACATCCACCCCGACCTCTGTCCGAGCGGTCCGTACTGCTGGGACTTCCACCGCTGCACGGGGCTTTTCGTCAACCTGGGCATCGAGATGCGGCAACTGGGCGTGCTGCCCCCGCAAGCGGACCGGGCCGACAAGCAACGTCTCGAGGAACGGGTGCGGAGCGAACTCGACCAAGGGGCCGCGTGCGCGCTGCTCAACCTCGATCACCAGCTCATCGCCGGCAGCGACGACGACGGGTTCGTACTCGCCCAGCCGTGGGGTCCTGAACCGCCGAGCACGCCGGCGCGCCTCACCTTCGGCACCTGGGCCGAGTGCCAGACGGGACCGCCGGTCGCGTTCGCGAGCTTCGTCCCCTCCCGGGCAGCTTCCGCCGCACCCCTCGAGGAGGCGGTGGACCTGGCCGTCGAGGCCTGGCGAAACCCCGCCACCGTCACCGAGGCGCCCTACGGTTTCGGACCCGACGCCTACGACCGATGGCTCGCGGCGCTTGAGGGCGACGCACTCGACGAGCACGGGAACTGGTGGAACGCATCCGTCTGGAGCGAGTGCCGGGGATTCGCGTCGCGCTACTTCGCGGCTCCGCCCACCTCGTCCGCCTGGCTCGACGGCGCGTCGGCACAAGTGCTGAGCGAGCAGTACGAGCAGGTAGCCACCCGCTTGCGTGCCGTGTCCGACAGGACGCGCCCGACCGCAGACCGCCGCGCCCTCGTCGCCGAGGCGCGCGAACTCGATACGGACTGCATCGAGCGTCTCGACCGGCTCAGAACCGACTAGCGAGGCGACAGGTGCGGCCGAACCCGGATCTCCTGACCGTCGCGAACGCCCTGAGCGCCGTCAGGCTCGTGGCGGCGCCGGCCTGCGCGTGGGCGACGCTCGCCCTGCACTGGCCGCTCGCCGCGGGACTCTTCTGGCTCGCCGTCGCGACGGACCTCCTCGACGGTCCCGTGGCGAGACGCCGGGGAGAAGCCTCGGCGCTCGGCGGACTGGTCGACCACGCGACCGATGCGTTCTTCTGCACGTGCGTCCTGGCGGCGCTCGCAACGCGCGGCCTAGCGCCCGCGGCATTGCCCGTGCTCGTGGCGGCGGCTTTCGTGCAGTACACGCTCGACAGCAAGGCCCTCGCCGGCAAGGCGTTGCGCACGAGCCGCATCGGGCGCTACAACGGAATCGCGTACTTCATCCTCGCCGGCATCCCGATCACCCGAAACGGTCTCGGCTGGGAGTGGCCGCCCGATGGGGTTGTGCTGATGATGGGCTGGGCGCTGGTTGCCACGACGTTCGTGTCGATGGCCGATCGGCTGCGCGCGCTGCTGCGGTCGTAGGGGAGGACGCGCTTTGTCCGCTAGGGCACATCGCGTTGACCGCCTTCTCGCCTTCTGCGATTCCAAAAGCGGAACCGATCGAACTGCTTGACGGCTTGCCGGCGGTGGCCCCCGTGGACATACGAGAGCACGCGGGCCATGCCTGAGCCGTCTTTGGCGGATCGTGTTCGGCAGTACGCTCGCGACCACCACGTGGAGCCGGCGGCCGCCGGCCCGAGGCGCTACCCCCGATACCCCCCGAACGTCTCCCACGACGTAACCGTCTCCACCGGGTTCCGGGGCGCCACGCCGAAGTTGCCGCGGGGACGCCCCATCGGCACGAGCGCCTCGATCTCGTACTCGTCCGGGATGCCGCAGACCGCGCGGATGTCGTCCTGGTGGACGCGGAACAGCGTCGTCAGGCAGGTGCCGATGCCCAGGGAACGCGCCGCGAGCATGAAGTTCTGCAGCGCCGGCACGAGGGACGTGTAGTACGTGTGGCCGATGTCCACCGGGCCGTCGTCGTCCAGCAACTGGAAGTTCTTGTACTCGGCCTGCCCGAGCAGCATCACCATCGCCGGCGCCTCGCCCATGTGTTCGGACAGGTGGATCGCGGAACGCGCCGTACGCATGCCCCTCTCGCGCTCCTCCTCCGAATCGGGCAGTTCCGCGTCGCGCGTGATGGCCGGCCAGTAACGGTCCCAGGCCCGCTTGTAGATCTCGCCGATACGCCGCCGCTTCTCCGCGTCCGTGACCACGAGCCACTGCCAGGGCTGGGAGTTGCCCCCGTTCGGCGCCTGGATCGCGGCGCGCAGGCACTGCAGGATCTCGTCCTCCGTGACCGGCTCGTCGGTGTAACGGCGGATGCTCTTCTGCGTCATCATGCCTTCGATCAAGTCCATGGGTATCCCTCTCTCAAGATTCGGCAGCCTGCGCCGCCGGTCGGTCGGAGCGCACGACGAAACCCTGGTCGATGGCCCGCACTTCGCGGAGCCAGAACCAGAGACCGACGGTGATCAGCGACAGCAGTACCCCGCTCACCACGAACGCGACCTGCACGCTGACCGCCTGGGCGATGTAGCTGATCGGCAGGATCCCGAGCGGCATCAGGCCGTGGGACATCATGTCGATCGACATCACGCGGCCGCGCATGACCGGGGACACCTGCAGGGTCACGATGGTGCGGTTCATGGACATGTTGACGGCGCTCATGAAGCCGACCGCGCCGACCGCCGCCATCGCCCAGAAGGCGGTATCCGGCGCGCCGCACGCGGCAACCGTGCCGCCCCACAGGAAGCAGGTCAGGAACAGCCAGATCCCCTTGTGGCGGAGCGCGCCCATCTTCGCGAGCAGGAGCGACCCGAGGATCGCCCCGACCCCCATCGCCGTCATCAGGAGCCCCAGGTCGTCCGGACCGCCCTGCATCACGTCGGTGTTGAACGCCGGCATCAGCGTGTTGATCGGCATCCCGAAGAGGAACGGCACGATCGACAGCAGGATCAGGCCCCCGACGATCGGCGACCGCCGCGCGTAGTCGATGCCGTCGATGACGTCCCGCACCGGGCCGGTCGCGGCCCGCCGGCGGGAGGGCTTGCCCGTGTGGCGCATGAAGAGGACCGTGACCGACGACACGATGTAGAGAACGGAAAGCACGAAGTAGACCAGCCCCACCCCGAAGTGCGACGTCGTGTCGCCACCGGCGAAGACCGCGATCAGGAAGCCGGCCGCGGCGGGACCGAGGATGCGCGACAGGTTCCACGCCCCGGTGCTGAACGCCATCGCGTTGAACATCAGCGGCTCGCCGACGATCTCGGGAATGAACGCCGTGCGGGCCGGCATCGACAGCGCGAGCAGCGTCCCGTTCAGGAACCCGACCCAGATGAAGTCCCAGAAGGTGACGTTGCCGGTCATGACGACGACCGCCATGAACAGCGTCGCCACGCCGTTGAGCGCCTGCCCGTAGAGGATCACCTGGCGCTTGCGGAGCCGGTCCGCCAGCACGCCGCCCACCAGCGCGAAGGCGACCTGCGGAACCATGAAGGAGAGCGTCACCCACGCGAGGTTGAGCGCCGACAGGGTCATCTCGTAGACCAGCCAGCCCTGGGCGACGAGCTGCATGTTCATCGCGAAGGCCGAGCCGACCAGCCCGCTCCAGAGCAGCGCGTAGTCGCGGATCTTCAGCGAGGCGAAGATGGACTTGTCGGCCGGGATCAGCCCTTCTTCGGAGGCAGCCGGTTCCGGACCGGGCTCGAGGTCCTCGGCGGCGGGGGGCTGGGAGGAGAGCGCGCGGGACTCGCGTCTCGCTCGAACCATGGACACTTCCGCTCCGGCGGCGCGAAACAGCAAATTTTACCGCAGGCGATATGATGGTCGCGAAGAGATTGGCCGCCGGAACGCCCTCCGACGGCCCCACCGGGAGTGACAGACGATGATGAAGACAGGCGCGTGCCACGGTTTCGAGGTGGAGGTGCGGGGCCCCGGCATCGCCTGGATCCGCTTCAACACCCCGGAACGGCTGAACGGCTTCAACCAGGCCATCAAGCGGGACCTCGTGGAGACGATCCTGCAGGCCCAGATGGACCACCGCGTGCGCGTGCTCGTCATCACGGGCGAGGGCCGGGCGTTCTGCGCCGGCGACGACATCTCCGGGCAGGCCAAGGGCATCGGCGGCGAGCCGCTGATGGACCCCATCCCGCACGGGCACGACAACCCCATCGGCACCTACGAGGGTTTGCGCCACCTGTCGCAGACCGTCAACCTCGCGTTGCGCAACTGCGACAAGATCGCGATCGCGGCCGTCAACGGCGTCGCCATCCAGACCGGCATGACCCTCGCGCTCGCCTGCGACTTCCGCATCGCGGCCGAGAGCGCCCGTCTCGGCAGCGCGACGCTCCGCTTCGGCCTGCTCCCGGACGAGGGCGGCCAGTATCTCTGCGTCCAGCTCATGGGCGTGGCGAAGACCATGGACTTCTTCATCCACAAGCGCATCGTGACCGCGCGGGAGGCGCTCGATCTCGGGCTGCTGCACGAGGTGGTCCCCGACGGCGAACTCGAGGACCGGGCGATGGCCCTGGCGACGGACATCGCCAACGGGCCCCAGGTGGCCATCCGCATGCTGAAACGCTCCGTCTACAACGCGGCGGACATGACCTTCGAACAGTCCCTCGACGAGATCGCCGCCAAGACCGCCGTGACCGACCACCACCCGGACGCGCGCGAGGGCGGGCTCTCGTTCCGCGAGAAGCGCGCGCCCGATTTCAACGCGTGGCTGGAGGAGTACCGATCGTCCTGACGTTTCGGCGCACGCTCCACAAGGTACCTCTCCCGTGACCCGGCCCACGGACACCAACCTGATCCTGCGCGCCCTGATCGTGCTGGGCCTCGTGGCGTTCGGCGTGTGGCTGACGGCCGACCGCGGCCTGCTCACCCTCGCGCTCGACGCCGACCGGAGCTACATCTCCTGGGTCATCATCGGGCTCTACGCGGTCGCCACCGCTCACTGGCTCTGGCTTTCCCACACGCTTACCGAGGAACGGAAACGGTTCGCCGCCCTCGAGGGCGAACTGCGTACGGAGCAGCCGGACCTGTCCGGGCTGCGCCAGGGCCTGATCGGACACTTCCTGCACAACTGGGAAGAGCGCGGCGCGCGTGGCGACGCCGGACCCCTGCTGACGGCGTTCGGGGACGAACTGGCCAACCGGCACGCGCTGGGGCACTTCGCGAGCGACGCCCTGCTCAAGCTCGGGCTGCTCGGCACGATCGTCGGCTTCATCCTGATGCTGCTGCCCGTGGGCGATGTCGAGGAGTTTGACCCGAGCCTCATGCAGCAACTCCTCTCCGCCATGAGCGGCGGCATGGCGGTGGCCCTCTACACGACGCTCGCCGGTCTCGTCACCAGCACGCTGCTGAAGCTGCAGTACCACATGCTCGACGCCTCGGCCGCGGAACTCGCCACCCGCCTCGCGGTCCTGGCGGACGTCTACCTGGCGCCCAACGGCGCCGCGCGGGAAGCCCGGGAAGAAGGCTCCGGCGATGCGCCATAGCATCTACGGCCGGTCCGAGTCCCAGGACGCCTTCACGGACCTCCTGTTCAACGCCCTGCTCGGCTTCGCCTTCATGTTCGTCGCCGCCTTCTCGCTGATGGCGGACCCCACCGAGGGCGGCAACGTCGAATCCAAGGCGGAGATTCTCGTCACCGTGCGCTGGGCCGACCGCCATCCCGACGACGTCGACACCCTGGTGGAGGGACCCGGCGGCAACCTCGTCTGGTACCGGAACCGCGACACGGGCCTCATGCACCTCGACCGGGACGACCGCGGCCTCTTCCAGGACCGCGTCACCCTGGACGGCAAGGTCGTCTCCAACCCCATCAACCAGGAGACGGTGACCCTGCGCGCGCTCAAGCCGGGGGAGTACGTCGTCAACGTGCTGCACTACCAGGCCAACTACCCGGAGCCGCTGCCGGTGTCCATCAAGGTCGAGAAGCTCAACCCGAAGGTCGAACTGGTCTACTACGGGACGCGCGAACTCACCGGCGTCGGCGACGAGCAGACCGCCGTGCGTTTCACGGTGGGGGCCAACGGCGAGGTGACCGGCACCAACGAGATGCGCAAGAACCTCCTCGTGAAGGTGGCGGGGCGCAAGGCGTGATCGGCGCCCTGGTCGGACTCGCACTGGCGTACGCGGCCCTCGCCGCGCTGCTCGCGCACCTCAACCTACGCACCCGCCTGCCGCGCGCGGTCAAGGCCGGCGCCATCGTCGTGGTGACCGGCCTCTACGTCGGCGCCTGGCAGGCCCACAAGGGGCTCCTCGGCTGGGCAACGCCCGAGTCGCTTCCGGACCAGTTCCGCCTGCACTGGGTGACCGTGGACGAGCCGGACAAGGCCTCGGGCGGCGCGGGGGCGATCTATTTCTGGGTACGGGAACTCGACGAGGCCGGGCTCGCCCAGGGGGCGCCCCGGGCCTACAGCATCCCGTGGGACGAAGCGACCGCCGAAGAGGCTGCCGAAGCGCTGGCCCGGCTCCAGGAGGGCGAGCCGCTGAACGGGTTCCTGAGCCGCCAGGCCCTCGCGCCCGAAGCGGAGGCAGAGATCGAGGGTGCGGACTACGGGAGCGGGTTCGACTCCGCGATGAGCGGCGATCGCCCGCGCTTCGAGTTCAGTCGGGCGCCGCCGCCGGCGTTGCCCGCGAAGGCGGCCCCGGGGGCGTAGGCACGGGAAGTTACGGCGCGGCCTCCGTGACGTGCGTCGGTCCCGCCTTCTTCGCCGCGACCGGGCTGTCGGACGGATCGTCGACCAGGATGAACATCAGCAGTAGCGCCCCTACGGTCGCAAGCCCGAGGATCACGGGCAGGGAAGTCATCAAACGCTTCATTGTCTCCTCTTTGTCTCCTTTTTTCTCCGCTCTTTGGGTCAGTGCCGGTAAGTGCCGCCGCCTCAGGACGGCAGCCTCGTGTCGCCGCTCCTACTGGAGCCAGGTCAGCCGCGGGATGTCCTGGTTGCCGAGCGCCACCTCGCGGTCCTCGTGGGCCCGTGCCCGCACGAACGCGTGTATCCGTCCGCTGTCCTCGGGCGCCAGCACGTCGTCGAAGGCGGCCATGCCGTTCGCCGCCAGCGTGCCCTCGAGCACGATCTGGTCGAAGATCGCGTGTATCTCCGGCGTCATCAGGCGCAGGTCCGGGATGGCTCCGCCGGAGCGCCCGAGCACGCCGTGACACACCGCGCAGTAGCTGTTGTAGAGGCGCTCGCCCTGGGCGAGCTCCGCATCGCCTACGTCCGCTAGCTGCTGCTCGGGAATGGACCGGTCGACCGCGGTCGGCGGCGGCAGTTCCTCCGTGCCTCCGAGCGCGAACGTCAGCAGCCGGCCGAGGTTCCCGTGGGTCAGCGACACCGTGTTCGTCTCGCCGGCGAACAGCTCCCCGCCGCCGGTCCCGGTCAGGATCGAGACGTACTGCACGCCGTCGATCTGGTAGGTGACCGGGGGCGCCATCATCGAGACCTGCGCGTTGAACCGCCAGAGTTCCTCGCCCGTCGCCTTGTCGCGCGCTATCAGCATCCCCTGCGCATCGCCCTGGAACACCAGCCCGCCGGCGGTCCCGAGCACGCCGCCGTTCCAGTAGTGCGGCAGTTCGACGGTCCACGCGGACTCCCCCGTCAGCGGGTCGAACGCCTTGAGATAGCCCTTCGCGGCCGGCTGGTCCGCGGCGTTCTCGATCAGGAGCTGGGAGATGCGCCCGAACTCGATGCCGAGGTTCCAGGCGCCGGGATTGTGCTTGTAGACGCCGGTCTCCTGCCACTCCTGGGACATGCCGTAGATGAGCGGGTTGTCCTGCGCGGGGATGTAGACCAGGCCGGCCTCCACGTCGACCGACATCGCCTGCCAGTTGTGAGCCCCGATCGGCCCCGGCAGGATCCACTGCGGCTTCTCCGAGTAGTCCACTTCCGGGTTCTCCACCGGACGTCCGGTCTCCATGTCCACGTGGGTCGCCCAGGTGATCGTGGCGAAGGGATGCGCGCGCAGCAGGTCGCCGCTGCCGCGGTCGATGACGTAGAAGAAGCCGTTCTTCGGCGCCTGCATGAGGACCTTGCGCATCTCGCCGTCCACTTCCATCTCGGCCAGCGCGATGTCCTGCACGGCGGTGTAGTCCCAGTTGTCGCCGGGCGTGGTCTGGTAGTACCAGTTCATGACGCCCGTGTCGGCGTCGACGGCGACGATCGCCGCGAGAAACAGGTTGTCGCCGCCGCCGGGCGAGCGGATCGCGCGGGTCCACGGCGCGCCGTTGCCGACGCCGAGGTAGACCTGGTTGAAGTCCGGGTCGTAGACGATGGAGTTCCAGACCGTCCCGCCGCCGCCGATCTCCCACCACTCGCCGCCCTTCCAGGTGTCGGCGGCCAGCTCCATTTCCGGGTGTTCGAACGGGAGCGAGGGATCGCCGGGCACCGTGAAGAACCGCCAGGCCTGCTCGCCGGTCTCGGCATCGTATGCGGTCACATAGCCTCGGACGCCGTACTCCGCGCCGCCGTTGCCGATGAAGACCTTGCCGCGCGCCGCCCGGGGCGCGCCGGTGATCGTGTAGGGGCGCTCCCGGTCGATGAGCGTGTCGACTTCCCAGACGAGCGCGCCCGTCGCCGCGTCCAGCGCGATCAGGCGGCCGTCCAGGGCGCCGATGTACACCCGTCCCCCGTACACGGCCACGCCGCGGTTGACGACATCGCAGCACGCCCAGCGCGACCACGCGCGCGGCACCTGCGGGTCGTACGACCAGACTTCCTCGCCCGTGACCGCGTCGAACGCATGGACGCGGCTCCACGTGCTCGCGATGAACATCGTGCCGTCGACGATGATGGGCGTCGCCTCCTGGCCCCGGTTCGTGCCGAGGTCGCGGTACCACTGCAGGCCCAGCTCGCCGACGTTCTCCCGGTTGATGGAGGTCAGCGGCGAGAAGCGCTGCTCGTCGTAGGTGCGGCCGTGGGCGAGCCAGTTGCCGGGTTCGCTGTCGGCGTTGACGATGCGCGCGTCGTCGATGAGGCCGATGGTCGGTTCCGGGGCCGCCGGCGCAGCCGGGGCTTCGGGCGTCTCCATCGGCTCCGGCGCCGGCGCTTCGCGCCAGTACAGGACGTACGCCAGGATCGCGACCAGGATGACCGCGATCGCCAAGATCACTGTACGCATTGGAGGCCCCCCAAGTTCCGCCGGGCGATGATAACCGAGCGCGTGCCGCGTCGCCGCCGGACCGGAGGCACGCCGGGGGCGCCGCCGTCGACGGACACGTCAACGCGTCAGCTTGCGGTACTCCCCACACGCTTCGACCAGCGACGGAGGCGCGCCATCCGCAAGTCGCTGCTCCTCGTGACACATGCGGTGCAACGCGTCGGCCGCCGACCGACACTCCTCCCCACTCCTGCGCGGTACTTCGTTTCCTCATCGACAGGCTCGCCGAGCAGCCAGGCGAGCCACGTCTCGATCGCCCGTCTCGGCACCACGACGACTACGGGATCTTTCGGCGTGCCCCTTGGCACATCCTGTTGATCGCACTCGCGATCCAACTGTGACTTGCGACCCGCGACCGTATGAGTGTCAGCATCGACCACAACGACGAGGAAGACGTTCGTGCGTCGCCGTACCTTCTTCAGCTCCAGCGGATAGCTGTCGCGCACCCACTGCTCGCCCGATTGGGCGCCATCCGGCAAGGGCAACGTGAAGATGTCGCGGTTGCCGAAGTTCCGATGACTCAGGAAGCGACGCACGAACCGGTCGTGGTCGTCATCTTCGCAGAGGAGCACGATCCGAGTAGTCATTCCCAACGCTGCGCGATGGCATCCGAGAGCGACACGCCATCGACAAGCGTGATCGTCGGTTCCTTGCTCACCCGCACCGGACCGTCTCGCTCTCGTGAGAACCACCTTCCGCTCGCGCCCGCCATGTAGTCGATCGTCACGGGGTGATGCGACGCGACCACGACCTGCTCCAGCGACTCCCCGCACCGCTGTACGGCTTCGGCCAGCCACGGCTGCACTTCGCCGAGAGCGAGATAGTTGTCCGGCTCGTCCACGAACAGGGACAAGCGGCGGTCCCCCGACAGGTGGATCAGGCTGTACAGCGCGATCAGCGCGCGCTGTCCGTCCGATAGCTGATCGAAGCCGTACCTGGTCGTCCTGCCCGTTCCTCGATAGACCACTTTGAGCGATCGGGCGTGCTCTCCCGACTCCGTTACGTTAATCGCGTCAAAGCCCGGCAGGGCCTCGCGCAAGGCCGCGAACAAATCGACCACGGCACCCATGTTCTCGTTCGAGGACCGTCGGTACCAGCCGACGAAATTGCCCATCCAAGGATCCAGAAACTGGTCTTCACTCCGGGTTTCGGCCTCCATCAAAGGCGGGCAGCACCCGACGAACACGGAGTTCGCCAGAGCACGCTTGAATCCGGTGAGCTTGCGGTTGTCGTTTCTTTCGTGGACGGAACCGATTCCCGACCGGCTCCAATCGAAGGGGAACTGCGGCCCCTTCTCGTATCTGTCGTTGAATAGCTGTGCGTCGCCCTTCTTGAACTCGAAGATCGGGTTCCCGTCGTGCTCGAGCCGCTCCTCCTCGACCCGCATCTTCCTTTCCTCGACATGGTGGTCGATCGTCAGCGAGTAGAGGTAGGCGTCGTCGCGGCACCGCATCTCGATCTCGAAACGTTGACCCGGGCGTTCTTCCGCGAGGGAAAGGTCGCGCAGGGGGAACGCTTCATCGAGTCTCGATCCACGAACCACCAACTCCTGAATGCTCCTCAACAGGCTCAGCACCGCCGTCTTGCCCGTGCCGTTGGGCCCGAGCAACACGTTCGCCTCGTCAAGTTCAAGCTCGAAGTTCGACAGGCATCGGAAATTGTCCGCGTAGATTCGCGTCAGCATGGCACGGGGCCCGAGGCCGCCTTCCACCGGGGGACCGCCTTCCCGGCGTCGATGCCAGTGTCGTTGCGTCGCGCTTGGGGTGTCAAGGCCGCACTGCGCGTTCAGTCCACCAGCGCGGAATAGGCGAGGGTCTTCAGCTCCCGCCGGATCGGGTACGACGAGGAGGGGAGCAACTGCGTCATGAACACGACGATCAGCTCCTCCACCGGATCGACCCAGAAGTACGTGCTGGCCGCGCCACCCCAGGCGAACTCGCCCGGGGAGTCCAGGACGCCCGCCGCGGCGGGATCGATGACCACGGAGAAACCGAGGCCGAAGCCGATCCCGTCGTAGGGCGTCTCGCTGAACACCGGCTGCCCCATGGCGGCGAGGTCGCAGTTGTCCGGCATGTGGTTGCAGGTCATGTACTCGACGGTCTTGCGGCCGAGCAGGCGCGTACCCTCCAGTTCGCCCTCGCCGAGCAGCATCCGGGCGAAGCGGTGGTAGTCGTCGATCGTCGAGACCATGCCGCCGCCTCCCGACAGACGCTCCGGGGCGTTCCGGTAACGGCTCTCGCGCGGATCGTCCTGCAGCCGGTACGCGTCCGGGCCCGTGTACTCGTAGCAGGCGGCGAAGCGCGGCAGCGACGCTTCCGGGACCTGGAACCCGGAGTCGCGCATGCCCAGGGGCTCCGTGATGCGCTCCGCCACGAACGCGTCGAGGTCCCGGTCCGAGAGGACCTGCACGAGGTAGCCGCACACGTCGGTCGAGTAGCCGTAGTTCCAGCGGGTGCCCGGGGAGAACTGCAGGGGCAGGTCCGCAAGCGCGTCGATCAGCGCCTGCAGGTCCCCCTCGACCACCTCCCGGCTCCGGTACAGCGCGTCCACCGGATGGCTGTTCATGAAGCCGTAGGTCAACCCGGACGTGTGCGAGAGGAGGTCCTTGACCGTCATCGGACGCTCGGGAGGCACGGTGGTGTACTTCTTGTCGTCCCCGTCTCCGAATACCTCGAGGCCCTTCCACGAGGGGATGTACTTCGACACCGGGTCGTCGAGCTGAAAGCGGCCCTCCTCGTAGAGCATCATCAGCGCGACGCTGGTGATGGGTTTCGTCATCGAGTAGATGCGAAAGACCGTGTCCCGCCAGACGGGCAGTTCGCGCTCCACGTCCATGTGGCCGTAGGCGCTGAACCAGACGTCCGGGGTCCCCCGGGAGACCAGGCACGCGTAGCCGGGCAACGCGCCCCGGTCGACGTAGCCCTTCGCATGGGCGTGCAGGTTCTGCAGGCGCTCGTCGGACAGGCCTCGGGGCATCTCGGGGTTTCCTCGGCGTGGTTTCGGTGCATGGGATGATAGCTTTCCGCGCGCACACGAAACGCAGGCCAACGACAGGCCAACGCGGGACAGGCGTCTCTGGTAGGCTGCCAGCCGTTGCGGGAAACGCCCCGCGGAGCGGACCGGAAGGTGTCCGGGCAATGAAGGCCATCGCCCGTTACGTCAAGGTCGTCGAGTGGTCCGACGAGGATCACTGTTACGTCGGCAGTTGCCCGGGTCTCCTCTGGGGCGGCTGCCATGGCGACGATGAGCAGTCCGTTTTCGTGGAACTCTGCCAGGTCGTGGACGAGGCCATCGATCTCCTGTTGGCCGACGGCAAGCCACTGCCGCCCCCGACATCGGGCAGGGACTGGTCCAACCGCATGCAGGACGTTGCCTGAGCGGTAGCTTCGATGGCGGTCATCGGCATCGAAGAGATCTTCCTCGACGTGAAGGACCTCGGGAAGGCGGTCGACTTCTACGAGCGCCTGATCGGGATCCCGGTGGTCTCGCGCAACGAGGAGCGGGCCTACCTGCAGTGCGAGCGCAGTCACGTCGTGCTGCAGGTCCAGGGACACTCGGGACGTCACCGGGGCGGCGGGCCGATGCACTTCTCCTTCAGCGTGACCGAGGACGACTTCGACGCCGTCGCCGCCCGCGCGGCCGCGGCGAACGTCTTCACCCGCGGACCGATGGGCGAACGGGGCAAGGGGCGCGCGCTCTTCATGATCGACCCCGACGGGAACGAGGCGGAGGTGAACACGCGATACCTGTACGGGGTGCCCAAGCGGTGACCAGCGCTCCTCGGGAATTGCCGATCGGCGGATGACGCGGGTACGCCCTTGAACATCGATCCGGCAGTTCGCGGCGGCCTGTTCGCCACGGACTTTCTGAACGATCCCGAGTCCATCGGCGAACTGCAGGCATGGAAGAACCTCGACGACGAGACCCTCGACCAGATCGAGACTCGGCTCCGCGAGATCTTCGAGGACTTCGCCAAGAGAAAGGACCCGAACGAGAGCGAGACCGAGGATGACCTGATCTGGCCGACCCTCGCACACCTCGGCTGGACGGCGCACTTGCGGCAACAGAACCTGGGTCCCACGGACGTGCCAGACGGCCTGCTGTTCGCGGACGATCATGCCAAGGGCCGGGCGGTGGAACTCCGGGAAGAGCACGCCCGGTACGCGGTGGGAGCCGCCGTCGTGGAGTCCAAACGGTGGCTGCGCAACCTGGATCGCGGAACCGAGCAGGCCATCGCGCCATCCAGGCAGATGCTCCGCTGTCTGCGCCGGGCCGACGACCTCACGGAAGGCGGGATGCGTTGGGGAATCCTCACCAACGGCGCGTGGTGGCGGCTCTACCATCAGGGTGCACGCTCCGTATCGAAGGACTTCCTCGAAGTGGACGTGCCGCGCCTTCTCGACCTGGCCGGCCACAACGAGGGCCTGTTCGCCCTCTCGGCCGAAGAGCGCCGACACTGCCTGAAGCTGTTCGTACTGCTGTTCGGCCGCCAAGCGTTCCTCGCGGAAGGCACCGGCGGGCAGACGCTGCACCAGCGTGCGCTCGCCGAGAGCCGGCTCCACGAGGAACGCGTGGCCCATAACATCTCCAAGCTGGTGTTCGAGAAGGTCTTTCCGGGTTTGGTCACGGCGCTCGCGGAAGCGGCGCCGCATGCACCGCTGAGCGAGGTTCGGGAAGCCGCTCTGATTCTGTTGTACCGGCTGCTGTTCCTGCTCTACGCCGAGGACCGCACGCTGCTGCCGGTTGGAGACCCCGTCTACCAAAACATCGGGCTACGCGACCGCGTGCGTCTGGAGGTCGGAAGACGCAAGGACGGCGGCGAGACCTTCTCCAGCATTGCGACGAGCTACTACGCCGCAGTCGAAGACCTCAGCCGGACCATCGACCAGGGCGATCCCGCATTCGGATTGCCACCCTACAACGGAGGCCTGTTCGACGAGAGCCGCACGCCGCTGCTCGGCCAGGTCCGACTGTCGAATCGCGTCATGGCTGACGTGATCGATGCGTTGTCCTTCGAGCGTGCCGAGGGCCGCCAAGGCCGCTACATCAACTACCGCAGCCTGTCCGTGCAGCAGCTTGGCTCGATCTACGAGCGCCTGCTGGAGTTCGAGCCCGTCCGCGAGGGGGGCACCATCACGGTGCGGCCCAATCTCTTCGCCCGCCGGGGCTCCGGCAGCTACTACACGCCCGAGCCGCTCGTGACCCTGATCCTCGACGAAACCGTGGGGCCCCTGGTCGACCGCAAGCTCGAGACGTTCCGCACCGCCGTCGCAGAGAGCGCCGCGCAAACGCCCACCCCGGAGACGTTGCAGGCGCTGACCCGCGTCGATCCCGCCGAGGCGCTGCTGGGGCTCAAGGTCTGCGATCCCGCCATGGGGTCCGGCCACTTCCTCGTCAGTCTGGTGGATTTCCTGAGCAATCGGGTGATCGCGGCGCTTGAGGAGGCCGAAGACACCGTGCCCGGCTACGCGTCGCCCTTGACCCACCGGATCGAGGGCATCCGCAACACCATCTTGGGCAACGCCGGGCAGAAGCGGTGGACGGTGGACCCCGAGCATCTGGACGACCGCCAGATCGTGCGGCGCATGGTGCTGAAGCGGTGCGTCTACGGAGTCGACAAGAATCCCATGGCGGTGGAGCTCGCCAAGGTCTCCCTCTGGTTGGACACGTTCACGGTGGGCGCCCCGCTGTCCTTTCTCGACCATCACCTGCACTGCGGCGACAGCCTGTTCGGCTCATGGGTCCGCGAGGGGCTGGACCGGGCCCGAACGCAGGGAGGGGCGTTGTTCCTTGCCGGCCCGCTCGCTCGCGCCCGGGCCGCCGCCGACCCCATGCAGACCATCGAGGCGCTCTCGGACGCCGAAGTCGCCGAGACGGCCCGATCCTCCAGCCTCTTCGCCGACCTCTCGGCCGGCACGCAGCCGCTGGATGCGTTCCTGTCGCTTCTGCATGCCTTCGATTGGCTGCACCCGGACGAGCAGGGCAAGGCGGCCATCGCCACCTGGCTGCTCGGCAACCTCGGGGACCCCGTCGGCATCGCCGCCGGCGACGAGGACGTCGCCGGGGACAGCGACGAAGCGCGTACCTTCGCCGCACTGCTCACGGACGCCCGTCGGCTCATCGTCGAAGAACGCTTCCTCAACTGGCAGGTCGCCTTTCCCGGCGTCTGGACGGACTGGGAGGCGGAGGAACGCGACGGAGGATTCGATGCGGTGATCGGCAACCCGCCCTGGGACCGTATCAAGCTGCAGCAGGTGGAGTGGTTCGGTGCGCGGCGCCGGAAGATCGCGCTGGCGCAGCGCGCCTCGGACCGCAAGCGGATGATCCAGGCGCTAGAGGCGGCCTCAGATCCCCTGGCCGCCGACTTTCGGCGCGCCGGCGACCGGGCCGCGACGGCCGCCAGGGTCGCGCGGCAATGCGGGGACTATCCCCTGCTCGCGCGCGGCGACATCAATCTGTACTCCCTGTTCGTGGAACGCGCCCTGACGCTGGTGCGTTCGGATGGAGTGATCGGCCTCCTGACGCCATCCGGCATCGCGTCCGACAAGACCGCCGCGCCGTTCTTCCGTTCCGTGGCGACCGAAGGCAGGCTCCGGGCTCTGTACGACTTCGAGAACCGTCGGACGCGCTTCAGCGCGCAGCCCTTCTTTCCGGATGTGGATACACGCTTCAAGTTCTGCGCGTTCGTTGCGGGGCGCGCTCCCTCGCCGCTCCCCGCGAACTGCGCATTCTTCCTTCAGGACGCGAGTGAACTGGACGACGAGGACCGCCGCTCTCCGTTGGCGGCGGCCGACTTTGCTCGCGTCAACCCCAACACCGGCACTGCGCCCGTCTTCCGCTCAAGGCGTGACGCGGACCTGACCACCACGATCTACGAACGCCTGCCGGTACTCGTAGACCGGTCCTCCGGGGAGCCCAGCAAGGCATGGCCGGTGACCTACGCCACGATGTTCCACATGACCAACGACTCTCACCTGTTCCGCACGCGCGAAGAGTTGGAAGAGCAGGAAAGCGCGTGGTCCATCGGCGGCAATCGTTTCGACAGCCCGGCGGGCCAGTGGCTGCCCCTCTACGAGGGCAAGATGGTGCAGGCGTTCGACCACCGTGCGGCGAGCGTGGCTGTGCATCCGGACAACCCGCATCGTCCGGCCCAGGCCGTCCCGGCCGACGACGAACACCGCGCCGATCCAAGTTGGCTGCCGACCCCGCAGTTCTGGGTCGCAGCGAGCGAATGCAGCCCAAAGGGCGACTGGCCCTGGCGGGTAGCGTTCAAGGATGTGACGGCCCCAACCAATGTGCGCACCATGATCGCCGCCCTCGTGCCGTCCTGCGGCGCGGGCAACACCTTGCCGCTACTGCGGCCCGACGCCGCACCCCCAGCGCCCCCAGCTACCCTGGCGGCGCTGGCCGCGAACTTCAACGCCACGATCTACGACTATTGCGCACGCCAGAAGGTCCAGGGCCAGCACCTGAACCGGTACATCGTCGAGCAACTGCCCGTGGTGGCGCCGACCGCCTACGGGAAGGTGAGGTTTGGAAGCAAGTCCGCAGCCGAAGTGGTCCATGAGACCGTTCTGGAACTCACCTACACCGCGCATGACATGGCCTCGTTCGCCAGCGATCTGGGCTACGTCGATGAGGCGGGTCACGTCCGGCGGCCCTTCAAAATGGGGCGAAGAACGCCGCCTGCACCTCCGGGCGAAGCTCGATGCCGTGTATTTCCACCTCTACGGCGTCACGAAGAGAGACGACATCCGTTACATTTACTCCACTTTTCCCATCGTCGAGCGTCAGGAAACCGCAGCGTACGGCAGCTTCCGCTCGCGGGACCTCTGCCTTGCGTGGATGAACGCACTCTCCGCTGGGCAGCCCGACGCGGAGGTGGACGCCTAGCCAAGACCGAGGAGCCCGTGCCAGCGTCCGCGCCACACCGCAAAAGGAGGATCGGATGAACCGCATCGAGTCCGTGCGCATCCAAGGCTTTCGCTCGCTGGCGGATGTTGCGCTCACGAACGTGGCCGACACGACCGTCCTGATCGGCGCCAACGGATCCGGCAAGTCCAACTTCATTCGGTTCTTCGAGATGATGAACTGGATGCTCCGCACCCGTCGCCTCGCGGATTTCGTGGCCAGGCACGGCGGCGCCAGCGACCAGTTGTTCGGCGGGAGCCGCAATACGCCGAGGATCGAGGCGGAACTGTCGCTGCGGACGGACTCGGGCCGAAACGACTATCGGTTCGCGCTCACGCACGGCCACCCCGATCGCTTTTTCTTCACCGAGGAGGCGTTCCGCTTCAACGGCGAGGACTTCGAATCGCCGGCCGAATGGCAGCATCTCGGTAGCGGCCACGACGAAGCGCGCATCGTCGAAGCGGCACAGGCCAAGGCGGGCGCGGAGGTTAATCACAAAACGGCTTCCGTCGTCGTGCACCTGCTGCGCAATTGCGCTGCATTTCAATTCCACGACACGTCTCACAGCTCGCACATCAAGCAGAAGTCGGACGTTGGGGACAACAGGACCCTCCGGACGCACGGCGGGAATCTCGCCCCAATCCTGTATCGCCTGGAGCACGAGGACGTGGGCCGGTTCGACCAGATCTGTCGCCATGTCGGACGAATACTCCCCGTGTTCGACCGCTTCGAACTGGAGGAGAGCTACGGGAAGATCTCCTTGAGATGGAAGCCCAAGGGCATGGACCAAACGCTGGGCGCGCACCTGACATCCGACGGCTCGCTCCGATTCTTCGCCCTCGTCACCCTGCTCAACCTGCCGGACGAGATGCTCCCGGACGTCCTCCTGTTGGACGAGCCGGAACTCGGGCTCCACCCGGCCGCCGTCGCGCTCATTGCCGAAATGATCAAGTCCCTCGCCACGGAAAGGCAGGTGATCGTTGCGACGCAATCCCCACTGTTGGTCGATGCCTTCGATCTCGACGAGATCATCGTGACCGAGTTGCGGGACCAACGCACGGAGTTCCACCGGCTGGACCCGAACGACTACAAGCAGTGGTTGGAGGAGGCGTTCACAACCGGCGAACTCTGGCAGAAGAACCTCCTTGGCGGACGGCCGTGATCCGGGTGGCGATCTCGGTGGAGGGCCAGACCGAGGAGGAGTTCGTCAAGCGCGTGCTTGTCCCACACTTGGCGCCAATGGCCGTCGACGTGCGACCAATCCTAATCGGAAAGGCGCGTGAAAGGAGCGGCTTGGGCGGCAACGTGACCATCGACCGGGTGACGTCCGAGATTGCAGCCCGTTACCACTCGTTCGACGTGGTGACCTCGTGGTGGACTACTACGGGTTTCGGGAGAAGGGCAGCCGAACCGTCGAGCAACTGGAGGACGACCTACTCGATGAAGCGTCCAAACGCATCCGCCGCATTAGCCCCGGGAGGGTCTTGCCGTACGTTCAGCGTCACGAGTTCGAGAGCCTGCTGTTTGCCGATGTCGGGGAGTTCGCCGCGCTGGATGAGGACGCTCCCCAAGCGATCGATACGCTCCGGAGGGTACGTGCGCAGTTTCCGACCCCGGAGGACATCAACGACAGCCCCGAGACTGCTCCGAGCAAGCGCATCGCGGCCGCGATTCCCCGGTACCGAAAGCGCGTCCACGGACCTGACGTGGCGGGGCGGATCGGGTTGAGCGCGATCCGTGCCGCGTGTCCCCGGTTCCACGAGTGGTTGACGCAGCTTGAGTCCCTTCGGGCTTGATGTCCGGATTCGATCACCATTTGGCCGTCGACAGGCTTCTTACGCGATCTGCAACCGCCAAAGAGTCAAGCCCATCCTCTCGCATCCCAATGCCGAGCATCGTGAGCCCGGTCGAAACGCGCTCCATGTAACCCCACTGCCAGATCGCCTCCGGCTCCACGCGCGTCAGGTTTGCTAGCGATTCGCAACGGGCGACCGCCAGCCGCACGGTGTCCCCGGCCAACAACTCCGCACTCCATTCGCGCATTGGCACGGCAAGGTCGCAGGCGCGTTCCGCATACAGGCCGTCCGGGTCGACGAACTTGAACCGCATCCCCGCGCGCCCCGGAACACGTAGCGTGTTTTCGACGTGCGCGTCGCCGTGCACGAGTACGGCATGTTCAGCCATGAAGGCGTCCGCCCGCTCCTCGGCGAACGAGAGCGCCCGGTCCCGTGTCGCCCGCTCGCACGGCCGCCCCAACGCAGACCACTTCTCCTCGATGAAGTCCTGGAGCCAGCGCGCCTTTTCGGCGCCGGTCATCAGCCCGTGGCCGTGGTCGAGCGGGACCCAAGCCTCCTTGAGCGTCTCGCACAGGGTCGTTAGCTGCCGATCCGTCGTGTCATGGCAGTCCCGTAGCGGCGCGCCGAGCCGCTCGAGGAGGAGCGCATTGGCCCTCGCATCGTACGCGAAGAACTTCGCGTAGCCGCGGCCCTCGGCGAGCTGGTAGACCCTGGCCTCCGAGGAGAGGTCGCCGTAGGCGGGCAGGCCGATCTTCGCGACAGCCGCGCGCCCGTCGCCGAGCCTCGTCTCCAGGACGAGACTCTCCGATCCTCCCTCCAGGACGTTGCCGAAACGCACATCCCAAACGTCCCGCAGTCGTTCCGTGCAAGCGTCGAGGCCGGCGATCCAGCGCAGACCCTCCTCGCCCATGGCCTGGGCACGCAGGCGGGTGGCCGGTGGGACCGCTTCTGTGTAGGCCACCGGCGAGTTCAACCGCTGCCGGCGATCTCGGCACGCACGCGCGCATGGAGCGTGCTGACCAACCGGTCCAGCCGGTCACGCATCCACGACACGGCGGCCCCGAAGTCCTCGCTCTCGCGGCCATCGACGACTAGCGGGAACGCCACGCGATGCCGGAAACCGAGTCTTGCCCTTTTCCGCGTCGTCCAACGCTCGAAGTCGGCGTCCAGTTCCTCGAGAGAGGCCTCCACCGTCCGAAAGATGCGCACCGCCGTCGGAACGTCCTTCCGGTACGTCAGGTAGCAGCCGATCTGGGAAGGGCCGCGGTCCAGAAAAGCCACGAAGGATAATCCCCATCCCGCAGACCCCGACCCAGCGACGCGCACATAAACCGTCGGTCCGCCGGACGGGCTAGGCACCTCGGCTTCCGTGTCGGCAAATGCGTAGCCGTCCAGCACGGCGGTCCAGAACTTCTCGTTCTCCTGCTGGTACTCGAAGCGAGGTTGTTCGTCCTCCTCCACATCCTCCGGAATCGCACCGGCTTCCACCACGAAGCGCTGCACGATCTCGGTTCGGGCCAGGACCCTCGGCTGCACGATCAGGCGGTCGCTTCGGTCCCGGTACAGCGCCGACTCCACGAGCGCCAGGTTGAACCGCAGGCCGCTGTGCTTCTGTACGAAGTCGACGATGTGCTCGACGCCTTCCCGGATGCCGTCCCCAACGATCAGCAACAGGAACTCGCCACGCTCCAGATGGAGGGTCACGTTGTCGACGAACTCCGCTTCGTCAACCTCCGGAAAGCGCTCGCGAACCAACTCGAACGGCACGTTCCCCTTGCGTCCGAGGGTCCGCGACACCTCCCGCTGGAAGTCCTCGTACCCCCACGAGGCAAGCTCCTTCGCGTAGTCGAGGAGCTGGCCGATGACTTCCCGGCGCGCCTGGGGGTTGCGCCACAGCTTGAGCTCGACCAGTGTCAGCCGGCCGTGCCGATTGACGTAGAGCGCATCCAGTTTTCCAGCCCGCGTCGAGAGCTCGCGACACACCGGAACGGGGTCCTCGTAAGCGGAGTCGATCGCGGAGACGGGCAACGTCTCGGGGAACCAGAACAGCAGTTCCTGCAGGTACGCTTCGTCGACGCCGCCCCCCGCGACAGGGGCGCCCAGCGCAACCCTGCGCAACGTTTCCGTCGCGCCTCCGTCCGGATCGACGAGGATCAAATTCTCGTGCATGGCGCGGAGCCGGGCGGTCGCGGTAACGCAAGACTACCTGTATGGTGACGCCGGTCAATCCAGCGGGCGAACGTCCGCGTCCGGCCGACAGGAACGCCATGCCCATCGAACTGCGCCCCGTGAGAGCCGAGGAATTCGACCAGCTCGGTCAGCTCACGAGCTACGCCTACGGCGGCAACTTCGGCGACGGCGCCGAGAACACGGTGACGGCCACCACCCGCCCGGAGTGGACGATGTGCGCGTTCGACGGACCGCGCCTCGTGGCGAGCTACTCCACCATCCCGTTCACGATGCGGGCGAACGGCACCGCGGTGGCGATGGGCGGCGTCTCGGCGGTGGGCACCCTGCCCGAGTACCGCCGCCAGGGCCTGGTCCGGCGCATCACGACGCGGGCGTTCGCGGACATGCGCGAACGCGGGCAGCCGGTGGCGTCGCTCTGGGCCTCGCAGGCCGCCATCTACCAACGCTACGGATACGCCATGGTCTCCGTGTTGCGCAGCTACCGCGTGGACACGGCGGACATCGGCTTCCACGACGGCGACGCCGGGTCGAGTACGGTCGAGCGCGTGGACGTGGCCTCGGGCTACGACCCGGCAAAGCAGGTCTACATCGCCTTCATCGCCGACCGCACGTGCTATCTGCACCGCGCGCGTCCGCTCTGGCTGAATAACGCCCTTGACGAGGACGATGCCGAGGGCCCGATACACGTCGCCGTCTCGCGCGACGCCGGCGGCCGGCCCGACGGCTATGCCATCTACACGCTGCGGACCGGCAAGCGGGACCACGCGAGCCGGAACCAGGAGATCGCGATACGGGACCTCGCGTGGCTGACGCCGGGCGCCTACCGGTCCCTGTGGAGCTTCATCGCCCGCCACGACCTCGTCGGCAGCGTGCGCTGGGACACCGCGCCGTCGGACGACCCGGCCGTCGAGTTCTTCATGGAGCCCCGCATGCTGCACACGCGGGACCACGAGGGGTTCTGGCTGCGCGTGGTGGACGCGCCCACCGCCCTCGCCGGCCGCGGCTGGGATGCCGACGGAGAGATCTCGCTCGGGATCTCCGAGGACACCCTCGCACCGTGGAACGCGGGCAACTGGCGGGTCACGGTTTCGGGCGGTTCCGCCGAGGTCGCGCCTGGCCGCGGAAGCCCGGACCTCGCGCTCTCGATCAAGGCCCTTTCCCTGTTGTACACGGGTCGCCGCTCCGCCCGGGAACTCGCCGCGTGGGGCATGCTCGAGGGCGATCCGTCCGCCCTGCGCCGTGCCGACGCCCTGTTCGCGACGCCGCACGCGCCGCACTGTCCCGACCACTTCTAGCGACTCGCCGTGTCCCTCGGCGCAATCGTCATCACGACCGTCGCCCTGTTCGTCGGGCTGGGCGCCCTCTATCTCTCCTGGCGCTTCGTCTCCAGCCTGCCCGCGGATCGGCCGGGCGAACCCCTCGAGAAGCAAGTGTCGGAAGCACGGGAACCCGAGCCCGCGCCGGAGGCCGAGGCCCGGGAAGCCAACGCGCCGGACGCGCGGCGCCGTACCAGCGCCTCGGAGTGGGTGGCGGGCGCGGCCATCGCCCTCGGCCTGGTCGGACTTGCCCTCTTCATGATCCGCCAGCTCGGCTCCGGGTGAGCGAACACGCGGCTATGCACACCTACGCAAGGAACGCACATTCATGACCGTCATAGACACGCCTCTCGGCAGGATGCACGGCGCCGAGCACCACGGCGGCCTCGCCTTCCGGGGCATCCGCTACGCCGAAGCCCCCACCGGCGCCGCCCGCTTCCGGCCGCCAGCGCCCGTCAAGTCGTGGCCGGACGTCTACGACGCCACGGAGTTCGGTCCGTCGGCCCCGCAACCGGTCATGTTCGACGAGAACGCCCCGCTCCAGCTCCCGATCGAGCCGACGGACGAGGACTGCCTGTTCCTCAACGTCTACACCCCCGCCGCCGACGACACGCGGCGCCCGGTGCTCTTTTGGATCCATGGCGGCGGCTACATCGGCGGGTCCGGGCGCGCGTACGACGGCTCGGTCTTCACCCGGGAGCACGACGTCGTGGTGGTGACGGTCAACTACCGCATGGGCGCCCTCGGCTTCCTGCATCTCGGGCACCTCGAGGAAGGGCTCGAATCGTCGGTCAACAACGGCATCCTGGATCAGATCTGCGCCCTCGAATGGACCCGCGACAACATCGCGGCGTTCGGCGGCGACCCCGGCAACGTGCTCGTCTTCGGCGAGTCGGCCGGCGGCACCTCCACCGCGATGCTGCTCGGCTGCCCGCGGGCCGAGGGGCTGTTCCACAAGGCCGTGGTGCACAGTCCGCACGTGGACCTGCTCCCGGTGGGCGACGGGCACGTCGACTTCGCCAACCGCTGCATCGAACGTCTCGGCGGCGACCCGGCCACGAACGGCATGGAGACGCTGCGCGGCGCGAGCACGGACGCCCTGCTCGGTCTGATGCTTCCCGACCCCGAGCGCCCGCCACATCCGGCGCTCGGGCTGCGCCGCGACGACAACGTGAGCTTCTCGCCCGCCATCGACGGCAAGCTGGTCCCGGCGCCCATCGCGGACACGATCGCGGCCCGCGGCGCCGGCAACGTGCCGTTCCTGGGCGGCGGCTGCCGCCACGAGGGCACGCTGTTCGCCGACATGATCCTGCCGCCCGAAGTGACCGCGGCGGAGGCGGCCGACCTGCTCCGAGCCGAGGGCCGCGACCCGGACCGCACCCTCGCGGCCTACGAGCGCTTCGCTCCCGGCGCGGACCCGCGCCGCAAGCTCGCCTACCTGCTCACCGACACCATGTTCCGCAACTCCATGGTCCGCATCCTCGACGCCGCGGCGAACGCGGGCTCCCCGTGCTGGTCATGGATGTGCACGTGGGAGACGGACATCGCCGACCTGCGCTCCACCCACGCGATCGAACTCATGTTCCTGTGGGGGTGGGGCCGCGACCCCGCGATGCCGGCCATGGTGCGGTTCACCGGCAAGGGCGCGCCGCGGGACCTCGGCCCCGCCATGCGCGAGTACTGGGTCAACTTCGCACGCACCGGGGTCCCGAGCGCCGCCGGAGAGCCCGCGTGGAGGCCCTACGACACGACCCGCCGGCCCGTGCTGGTGCTCGACGCGGACCGCCGCATGGAGGACGATCTCGACGGCGCGGTGCGGGAACTCTGGTTCGGTCCTTAGGCCCGTAGGCGAGCGTTCGGGGGCAAGGCGAGGGCAAGGCGGCGCACGCGCGTCCCGCCGACATTCCCTGTAGTACGATTGAACGTCCACTCCGCCGGGAGCGCCCACGTTGGATCTCGCCTACAGTCCCGAGTACGCGGCCTTCCGCGATGAAGTGCGCGCCTTCCTCGAGTCCCATCGGGATCTGGCCCCGCCCCCCATGCAGCGCGGCAAGCCCTCGGAGCAGGCGAAGGCGTGGCAGCAACTGCTCATCGAGCACGGCTACGCCGCCCGCACGATCCCGAAGGAGTACGGCGGCTACGGTGCCGAGCCGGACATCCTGAAATCGCACATCATCGCCGAGGAGTTCGGCAAGGCCCGGGTCCGTCCGGGCCACGACGGGGACAACCGCCTCGTGCCGACGTTGCTCGAGCTCGGCACGGAGGAGCAGAAGCGCACCTACATCCCGCCCACCATCCGCGGCGAGATGACCTGGTGCCAAGGGTACTCCGAGCCCGGTTCCGGATCGGACCTCGCGTCGCTCTCGACGAAGGCGGAGGTGGACGGCGACGACTTCGTCATCAACGGACAGAAGATCTGGACTTCCGGAGCGCAGTACGCGGACATGATCTTCTGCCTGGTGCGCACCGAGCCGGACGCGCCCAAGCACCAGGGCATCAGCTACCTGCTCTTCCCCATGGACACGCCCGGCATCGAGGTCCGGCCGCTCGTGACCATGACCGGCGAAGCCACCTTCAACGAGACGTTCTTCACGGATGTCCGCGTGCCGACCAGCCAGATCGTCGGCCGCCGGGGCGAGGGCTGGTTCGTCGCCAACGCCACGCTGAAGCACGAGCGCGGCGGTCTCGGGGATCCGAACCAGGCCGAGAGCCGCTTCCACCAGATCGTCGAGATGATGCGGGAGGAGACCCTGGACGGGGAGCCACTGCTGTCGCAGGCCACGTACCGTGACCGGCTGGTCGCCCTGCAGGGACAGATGCTCGCGATGAAGTTCAACGGCATGCGCGTGCTCACGCACAACGTCCGCGACGAAGAGCCCGGTCTGCCGCGCTGGATCGTCAAGCTGAACGGCTGCGAGCTCAACCACCGGATGGCGGAGATGGCCATCGACATCCTGGGCGAGCTGGGCGTGCTGTATCCCTCGAAGGGTTTCGGCGGCCACCGCGACGAAGACGTGCCCTACCTCCGGGACGCCGGGTCCTGGCAGCAGCGCTACATGCTGGACCTCGGCCTCATCATCGGCGGCGGCACGGCGCAGATCCAGAAGAACATGATCGGCGAGCGCGCCCTCGGGCTGCCCAAGGAACCGAAGGTGGCCGATCCCCGCCTGGGCGGCGGAGCCGCCTGATGGAGTTCGCGCTCAACGAAGAACAGCGCATGCTGCAGGAGAGCGTGCGCGGCTATCTGGAGGCGTCGTGCCCGCTGGACCGCGTCCGGGCGGCGGCCGATGCCGGGGACACCCGTCCCGCCGACCTGTGGGAGGGGCTCGTGGACCTCGGTGTACACGCGATCCTGGTGCCGGAAGAATACGGTGGGGTCGGACTCGGCCCTCTCGAGGCCGCGCTGGTGGCGGAGTGCCTCGGCGGCGCCGTCGCGCCGGTACCGTACGTGGGCTCTTCCGTCATGGCCCCGGTGGCCCTCGCCCTGGCCGGCAGCGACGCGCAGAAAGACGCATGGCTCCCCCGGATCGCGCGGGGCGAGACGGTGTTCGGCGTCGGCGTGACCGAACAGATCGGCAGCCGCGAGTCGGGCGGGGTGGCGGCCGCCGGCGGGACGCTCACCGGCAAGGCCATGTTCGTGCTCGACGGCGCCGATGCCGACATGCTGCTGATCGCGGACGGCGCCGGGGCGCTGCACATCGCGCGGGCTGCGGACGCGGACGTGAAGCGCCTGCCCACCATCGACCGGACCCGTTCCACCTTGGAGGTTCGCCTGGAAGCGACGGCGGCCGAAGTCCTCCCGGGTTCGACCGGCAGCCGGGCAGCCGTGCTCGCGACCATAGACGCCGGGCGCACGATGCTCGCCGCGGACACGCTCGGGGCGGCGCAGAACATGCTGGACCAAGCCATCGCGTACGCGAAGGAGCGGCGCCAGTTCAATCGGGTGATCGGGTCCTTCCAGGCGGTGAAGCACCTGTGCGCGGAGATGGCCGCGGCCCTCGAGCCGTGCCGCTCCCTCGTCTGGTACGCCGCCCACGCGTCGCGGGCGATTCCCGACGAAGCGAGGCTCATGGCGTGCCACGCCAAGGCGCACCTGTCCGAGGTCGGCCGCTTCGTCGCGCGCACGGCGACGGAGGTGCACGGCGGCATGGGTTTCACGGACCTGCTGGGGCTTCACTACTGGTTCAAGCGGATCGGCCTGGACCGGCAACTGCTCGGCGCACCCGAGATCGTGCGCGAGGAAGCGGCGACGGTACAGGGCTGGGTCTGAGAGACGCCGCGAACACGACACCGACGCGCGACAACGGAATCCATCGCTACGTGCAGGGAGAGGGGCCATGCACCTTGACGCAACCGATACGGGAACCGGCGCCCGGAAGCTGTTTCGCCGGCCATCCAGGGGAATCGCGGGCGTAGCCGCCGCCGGAGCCGTCCTCTGCGCGGCGACCGTCGGCGCGGGAGCCGTCAACCCGGGAGTAAGCGCCGAGTCGCAGTTCGTCCTGAACACCTTCTCGTTCCTCATCTGGGGGGCGCTGGTGATGTGGATGTGCGCCGGCTTCACGATGCTCGAAGCCGGGTCCGTGCGCACCAAGAACGCGTCGGTGATCTGCCTGAAGAACATCGGCCTGTACTCCATCGCGGGGCTCGCCTACTACCTCCTCGGCTACAACCTCATGTATACCGATGTCGGCAGCCTGATCGGCACGGTCCAGTTCCTGTACGGCCCGTCCGACGCGGAACTCTCCCTGCTCTCCGGCGAGGAGGCGGCCGCCGGCGCCGTGGTCGACCAGGGCTACTCCAAGATGTCCGACTGGTTCTTCCAGATGGTGTTCGTGGCGACCGCCGCGTCCATCGTCTCGGGGACGCTGGCGGAACGCGTCAAGCTCTGGTCGTTCTTCGCGTTCGTCGCGATCCTGACCGCCGTCATCTACCCGATCGTGGGCGCCTGGACCTGGGGCGGCGGCTGGCTGAACGAGATGGGGTTCCAGGACTTCGCCGGCTCGACGATCGTGCACTCCACCGGAGGTTGGGCCGCCCTGGCCGGCGTCATGGTGATCGGGCCGCGGCTCGGCAAGTTCCGCGCCGACGGCTCCGTCCGGTCTACGCCGCCCTCCAACGTTCCCGCGGTGACGCTCGGGGTCTTCATCCTGTGGCTCGGCTGGTTCGGGTTCAACGGGGGGTCGCAGCTCGCCCTCGCCGGCGCCGTGGACGCCGTGGCGATGAGCAACGTGCTGGTCAACACGAACCTGGCGGCCGCGGCGGGCGTGATGGCCGCGGTCAGCCTGTCCCGCGCCATCCTGGGCCGGGTCGATCTCCTCGCCGTGCTGAACGGGGCCATCGCCGGGCTCGTGTCCATCACCGCCGGGCCCGACATCGTGGACCACTACTGGGCCGTCGTCATCGGGGCCATCGGCGGCATCGTCTGCACCGTGGGCATGAAGGTGATGGAGTCCCTCAAGCTGGACGACGTGGTCGGGGCGGTACCGGCACACCTCTTCGCCGGGGTCTGGGGCACCCTCGCCGTGTGCATCGCCGGCGGAGGGAGCTTCGTCACGCAGCTCGTCGGCATCCTCTCCGTCGGCGTCTTCGTGTTCGCTTTTTCGTTCTTGCTTTGGACGGCGCTGAACAAGATCATGGGCGCCCGCGTATCCCCCAGCGTCGAGGAACTCGGCCAGGACGCTGCGGAATTGGGCATCGAGGCCTACCCGGAGTTCGTCCTGATGCCCGA
>JAJDVW010000087.1 GCA_022825925.1 Pseudomonadales bacterium
ACGCCCACCTGGACGCGCCCCTTGGTGACCTCGGACACCAGTTACACCGCGCGCGTCACCGTCACGGTGCACGGCACTGGCGCGAACGCCCGCAACGGCACCAGCGACACGGGGAGCGCGGACCGCGCCGCGCAGGTGCGCGACGTGACGGTGCAGCTTCCCGCGGCGGCCGCGCCGTCGGTCGCGATCAACGCCGTCGCGGCGGGGGACGAGAGCACGACGGTGCAGTTGGGTGCGACGCTGACGGGCGGCACGTACGACGGAACGCCGGAGTACGCCTGGAGCGTGAACGGCGGCGCGCTGAGCGACCCGGCTTCGGCGACGCCGACGTGGACGCGTCCGTCGGTCAGCACCAACACGAGCTACACCGTGCGTCTTAAGGTTACGGTTCGCGGCACGGGCACGTCCGCCCGCAGCGCCACCAGCGATACGGTCCAGGCCAGCCGCACGGCGCAGGTGCGCAACAACGCAGGCGACGACCATGGGGACAGCAGGGCAGCGGCGACCTGGGTGCCAATCCCGTCCAAGACTGCCGGGGAATTGAGCCATCGGGACGACTACGACTATTTCCGCATCGAGATCACGAACCCCGGGACGCTGACGCTGGAGAGCACCGGAAGCGTAAACCCCATCTTCGCAACCCTGCAGGCCAGTGATGGAAGCAGGGTGCGGTTCAACGCCTATGGCGGCGAGGGCCAGAACTTCCGCATCAAGACGGGGGTTGATGACGCTGCGCTTTCGGCCGGCGTGTACTACCTGTGGCTGCGGAGCTACGCCGCCACCGCCTACGAACTGGCGGTGTCTGGGACGGCGCGCGGCCCGGCGACGGGGCTGCCGGCGGCGGCTGCGCCAGCGGTCACGATCGACGCGATTGCAGCGGGGGATGAGAGCACTACAGTGCAGCTTGGCGCGACGGTGACTGGCGGCACCTATGACGGTTCGCTGGAGTATGCCTGGAGCGTGGACGCCGGCGCACTGAACGATCCATCCTCGGCGACGCCCACCTGGACGCGCCCGTCGGTAACCACGGACACGAATTACACGGTGCGTCTCACGGTTACGGCCCGCGGTGCGGGCACGAATGCCCGCACCGGCTCCAGCGTCACGGCCAACGCGAGCCGCGTCGCCTCAGTGCGCAATGTCGCGGCACCGCTTCCCGTGGCGGCGGCGCCGGCAGTCACGATCGACGCGATTGCAGCGGGGGATGAAGGCACAACTGTGCCACTTGGCGCGACGGTGACCGGCGGCCGTTACGACGGCGCTCTGGAGTACGCTTGGAGCGTGGACGAAGGCGTGCTGAGTGACTCCGCTTCCGCCACCCCGACCTGGACGCGCCCGTCGGTGACCACGGACACGAATTACACGGTGCGTCTTACGGTCACGGCTCGGGGGAGAGGCACGACCGCCCGTACCGGCACCAGCGCTACGGCCAACGCGAGCCGCGTCGCCTCAGTGCGCAATGTCGCGGCGCCGCTTCCCGTGGCGGCTGCGCCGAGCGTGTCCATAGACGCCGTGGCGGTGGCGGACGAGGATACAACCCTGCAACTCGGCGCAACGTTGACGGGCGGGACCTACGACGGCACGCCCGAGTATTCCTGGACCGCGGACGGCGGCAGTTTGACCGACGAGGATACCGCCGCGCCCAGCTGGAAGCTGCCGACGGTCGATTCCGAAACCAGTTACACCGTGCGCCTGACGGTCACCGTTCGCGGTGCCGGCGCGAGCGCCCGCGACAACACCAGCGATACCGCATCGGCCCAGGCATCGACGGCCGTGCGTGATACGCCGGACTTGATGGTCACCACGCTCGTTTCGGGGCTGGCCATCCCATGGGATCTCGATTTCACGCCCGATGGGACCATGCTGTTCACCGAGCGGGCGGGCAAGCTGAGCAGCCGCCTGGCCGACGGCACGGTGCAGGCCGTCACCGCCGACTTCAGCGACGTGTTCAATCAGTTCGAGTCGGGGCTGATGGCCATCGTGGTCGATCCCGATTTCGCCACCAACCGGCGCTTCTACACCTGCCAGGCCCATACCGGGCCGGAGGTGCAGGTCATCGCCTGGACCATCAACAGCGGCTACACCACGGCCACCCGCGTCGCCGACCCGCTCGTGGGTGGCATACCCGCCTCGACGGGCGGGCGCCACAGCGGCTGCCGGTTGCGGTTCGGGCCGGACGGTTTTCTCTGGATAGCCACCGGCGACGCCGCCACCGGCACGGTGCCGCAGGACCTGAACTCGCTTGGCGGGAAGGTGCTGCGGGTGAACGCATCCACAGGCGCCGGAGCGACCGGGAATCCCCTCGCGTCGGCACCGCGAATCTACACCTACGGCCACCGCAACCCGCAGGGTCTGGCGCTGCGCCCCGGCACTCGCGAGATGTGGGTAGTGGAGCACGGCCCGACCCGGGACGATGAGATCAACCTGCTGGCCGCGGGCGGCAACTACGGCTGGGATCCCGTGCATGCGGGCGATCCGAACAACCCCTACTTCGAGGGCGTCCCCATGACGTTCCTCCAGAGGCACCCCAACGCCATTGCGGCCAAGTGGTCGTCGGGCGGCTCGACGCTGGCCGTCAGCGGCGGCATCTTCCTGGAGGGCGACCGCTGGGGCGCATGGGAGGGGCGGCTGGCGGTGGCCTCGCTGAAGGACCAGTCGCTGCGCCTGTTCGAGTTCAGCGCCTCCGGCGACCTGCTGAGCGAGGTGAACCTCGCGCAGCTGCACCGGGCCCACGGCCGCCTGCGCACGCCGATGCTTGGCCCGGACGGGGCGCTGTACGTGACCACGTCGAACGGCTCCGGGGACAAGGTCCTCCGGGTCGCGCCGCCCGCGACGACGCCGGCGGATGCGCCGGCCGTGACCATCGACGCCATCGCGGCGGGGGACGAGGGCACCGCAGTGCAACTCGCCGCGACGCTGACCGGCGGCACCTACGACGGGGCCTTGGAGTACGCCTGGAGCGTCAACGGCGGCAGCCTCGACGAGCCGACCCTGGCGACGCCGACCTGGACGCGCCCGACGGTAACCTCGAACACGAACCACACCGTCAGCCTGACGGTCACGGCGCACGGCACCGGCGGCAATGCGCAAACCGGCAGCAGCGACACGGCGAACGCGAGCCGCACCGCTCTTGTGCGCAACAACACCACGCAGCAACTGCCCCCGGCGGGCGCGCCAACGGTGACGATCGACGCTATCCCCATCGGCACCGAGAACACCGCGGCACGGATCGCCGCAACGCTGGATGGAGGCAGGTACGACGCACTGGAATATGACTGGAGCGTGGACGGCGGTACGCTCAATGATGCGACCCTAGCGACGCCGAAATGGACGCGGCCCGCCGTGGCCGTGAATACCACCAGCACCGTGCGCCTCACGCTCACCGCCCGTGGCACGGGCACGAACGCCCGCAACGGCACCAGCGCCACGGCGACCGCGAGCCGAACAGCCAACGTCCACGATACGGGCACCGATCACGGCAACAACTCTGCAGAGGCGACCCAGGTCACGATTCCGGCCATCGCCTCCGGCTCGCTTGACACCGTGAGCGACAAGGACTTCTTCCGCATCGACGTCAGGCTTGCCGGTACGCTGGTGCTTCAGACCACCGGCGACACGGACACCTACGGAAGGCTCCTGCATAGCGATGGGCGGGTTCTGTACCTCGACGATGACAGAGGCTCGGGCAACAACTTCCGCATTGCCACCGCATCGCTGGCCGTTGGCGTCTATTACTTGGAAGTGACCGGCCACGCGGGAGCTCTCGGAAGCTACAGCCTGTCGGTTATGGGCACCGCCAACGATGACGAGGGCGCCGGCACGCCGCTGGTGTCCATCGATACGGTTCCAGCGGGGCTGGGGGGCGCCACCGCGGGCTTGAGCGCCACCCTGACGGGCGGCCAGTACGACGGTGCCCCCGAATACGCCTGGACGGTGAGCGGCGGCCGGCTGGACGACCCGGCTTCCGCCACACCGACCTGGACGCGGCCGACAGTGAACGCCAACGCCACCCACACCGTGGAACTGCTCCTGACGGTTCGCGGCACCGGCGTCAACGCTCCCAACGGCACCAGCGATTCGGTGTCGGCGAGCCGGTCCACGCTGGTGCGCGCGGCGGGCGGCGACCACGGCAATTCGCGTGAGCACGCCACGGCGGTAAGCGTGCCGGGCACGGAGTCGGGCACGCTCACCAGCGGCGATCAGGACTACTTTTCCTTCCGTCTGGCATCCGAGACCAGCCTGTCGATCTGGACGACCGGAACCACCGACACCCGTGCACAACTGTTGGATCGAAACGGCGTCACGATCGCCGAGAACGACGACTCCGGCGCGGGGAACAACTTCAGGATGCTCCGCGATCTGGAGGCGGGCGATTACTATGTTCGGGTGAGGGGTTACCAACCCCAGGGCGGCGGCTCCGCCGCGACCGGCCCCTACACGCTGGGGCTTGGGGACTACCCCAACTCGCGACCGAGAATCATCGCCAGCCGGGTGCCGGGCGTCCAGCAGCTCACCGCGGGCGCCGCGCCGCTGTTGTGGGCCCGGCCCAGGGAGGCATTCACCGACTCCGACGACGAACACCTGTGGGTGGAACCGTCGTCGAGCAACGAAGCGGTCGCTACGGTGGCGCTTGAGGGAGCGTCGCTGGTCGTCTATCCCCACGCGGCCGGCACGGCGATCATCACGGCGACGGCCCGCGATCCGTCCGGGAGTTCGATTGGGGCTTCGTTCAGCGTTGAGGTCAACGCCCCAACCAC
>JAJDVW010000091.1 GCA_022825925.1 Pseudomonadales bacterium
GACGGGAGAAGAGAATCGGGGGGACCGATGACGTCGCAGCGCGGCAGCGCGCCGGATCATCGAGTCACCTGGGGTTGGAGAAATCCACCATACTGACGGCGGGCACGGCGTCCCGCCGCGGAACGCGGCTCAGTTCAACTCCGGCTGTGTCTGGCCGAGCTCGATCAGCCCTCGCACCCAGGTGACGAATTCGTCGGCGCGCGCGGGGTCGATGCCCAGAACATGCGCGATGACCCGCGGGGTGATCTGCTGCGCGTAGTCGGCGGCGGCGTCCGCGCGGCCCCCGGCGATGAAACCGTCGATGAGCCTGTTGCAGAGCGCGCGCGTGTAGGGGACTCCCTCCGCCACCGCATGCGGGGAGAAGAAGGGCAGGATGAGTCGCCGGTAGGGCTTGTGCTCCGGCGGGTCGGAGGTGATCGGCGGGGCCTCGCTGCCGTACATCTTGGCCTCGGCCACCAGGACTTCACGCAGCTCCGGAGGCGGTGGCACCAGGACCGGCGAGCGCGACGAAAGCGCCGGCACCATCTTGGCCAGTTTCCGCAGGTCTTCGTAACGGGTGGGCATCCAGGAGCCGCCCCACCGCTCGGTGCGTGCGATCGGACAGCGGTCGCGCAGATCGTCCCAGACCGGGCCCGGGTCCCGCACGTAGTCCGGATCGAATATGTCGTAGTCGGTGGCCCAGTCGTGGACCGGGCGGGAGTCCGGCGCGTCTGCCATGAACGAATCCTCCCGTCAGTCCTCGGCGACGACGGAGATCGCGAATTCCGGACAGTTGTCCACGGCGAGCCGGGCCTGCTCTTCCCGGCCCGGCGGCACGACGCCGTCGTTCAACGCCCGCGAGAGCCCGTAGTCATCGACCTCGAACAGTTCGGGTGCCAGCGCAAAACAGCGGTTGTGACCCTCGCAGAGATCGGGATTGACCTTGATTCTCATGTGCCCGGGCACTCCGTTTCGGTTCAGGCCGGCGGCGCGTGGTCAGGGCGAGGTCCTGCTGCTCTACACGCCGATCACCACCACGACGGCGTACACGACGATGACGATCCCGATGAAGGCGAGCATATTGTGCCTCAGTCCTCTCCGACGCTGTGCACGACGCAGTTATCGAAGGCGATGTCCCAGAGCGCCCGGCGCTCTCCATAATCGCGCCCGCGCACCGTGACGGTCAGGGAGGCGACGATCAGCCGCACCACCTTGCGCCTCAACCGCCAAGCGGAATTGTACGAGATCCGCGGTGCGCGGAGCGCCGGGGCATCCCGGCTGCGGTCCGCCGGAAGCGGGCCCTGGCCGGGATGCCGCCGGGGCGGTCCTAGTCGTCGTCCCACCAGCGTCCGTCGTCGTCATCGTCGTCATCGTCGTGCCAGCGGTCCCTCATCGAGAGGCCGCCGTCGCCGTCGCGGTCCAGCCGCTCGACGATTTCGGCGAGCGGACGGTCGTACTCGGCGCGGCTGACGACCGCGTCGCCGTCGGTATCGAGCATCTGAAACGCGCGCACCGTGAGCGGGCGCGTGGTCTCGTGCCAGAGCCCGGCGAACTCCTCGAGGCTCAGGTTGCCGTCGCCGTCGGCGTCGTGCATGCCGTGACGGTCGTTGCGCAGCCTGTCGATCTCGGCCTGGGTGAGCTTGCCGTCGCCGTCGGTGTCGATGGAATCGAACATCTCCATCGCCGACACCACGAGCTGCCCCTTGTCGAGGAAGCCCAGGCCGTGTCCGTGACGCCCGTCGAAGCCGCCGTCCCGGTGACCAGCGTAGCTCGCGCCGGCGAGCGCGGCCCCGCCGAGGACGGCAGCGACGGCGATGGCGGTCAGTGTCTTCGTCTTCGTTCTCATCAGGTTCTCTCCCGTGTCGGTCCATCCATCGGTTATCGATGGTGGAAGGGACTATGGACACGGGATGTCGCAGAACCTTGCCGACGAACCGGCGGAAGTGTCGCGGGCGGTGGCGCGGCGACGGCCTGACACACGTTGTTACACTCTTTTCGTGCAGCCTGCGGGAAGGCGCGTAAGCTCCCGCCCATGGACGCATCCCCGCATGTGCTCGTGGTCGACGACCACCGCGAGATCCGCGAACCGCTGGCGCGCTACCTGGAACGCCACGAGGTGCGCACGACCGTGGCCGATAGCGCGGCCGCCGCGCGCCGGGCGCTCAAGGCCGCGGCGGTCGACCTCGTCGTCCTCGACATCATGATGCCGGGCGAGGACGGTCTCGCGCTCTGCCGGCACCTGCGCGAGACGACGCGCATCCCGGTCATCCTGCTGACCGCCATGGCGGAGGACACCGACCGCATCGTGGGCCTGGAAGTCGGAGCCGACGACTACGTCACCAAGCCGTTCAACCCGCGCGAGCTGCTCGCCCGCATCAAGGCGGTGATCCGGCGCGCGCAGAGCCTCCCGCCCGACCGGGAGCCGCTGCCGTCGGGAACGTACCGCTTCGACCGCTGGTCGCTCGATGCGGCCCGGCGCGAGCTGGTCGACGAGGCGGGCGTGGTGACTCCGCTGTCTTCGGGCGAGTACCGGCTGCTGGTGGCGCTGCTGGAGCGCCCCGGGATGGTGCTCTCGCGCGACCAGTTGCTCGACCTGACCCGGGGCCGGGGCGCCACGCCGTTCGACCGCGCGGTCGACAACCAGGTGAGCCGGCTGCGGCGCAAGATCGAGCGCGACCCGAAGAATCCGGCGCTGATCGCCACCGTGTGGGGCGGCGGCTACCGGTTCACGGGCGAGGTGGAGCGCGGATGAGGCTCGCTCCAAGAAGCCTCGCGGGCCAGCTCACGCTGCTGCTGCTGCTCGCGCTCGCTGTCGCGCAGGGCATCGCCTTCGCGCTCTTCGCCTGGGAACGCATCGAGGCGGTGCGCCATGCGCACCGGGACAATGCCGTCCTGCGCGCGGCAAGCGTGGCGCGGCTGCTGCGCGACACGCCGCCGGCGCTGCACGAGTCCGTGGTCGCGGCGGCGAGCACCGGTCTGGCCCGGTTCTCGACAAGCCGGGAGCCCCTGGTGGAGGAGACCGACGCCGGGGAGCGGGCCGCCGCCATCGCCCGCGATCTCTCCGCCGCGCTCGGCACCGAGTCCGAGAGCGTCCGGGTGGCGCCGCTCTGGACACGGTACCTGGACGACGACGATTGGGAGGACGACGATCGGGACGACGACGATCGGGAGGACGACGACCACCACGACCACGACGGGGACCACGACTATGGGCCGCGACACAAGGGGCCGGACTGGTTCACCGCGTCGGTGGCGCTCGCGCACGGACGCTGGCTGAACGTCGCGGTCGGGCCGCCGCCGGGCGCGCCGCCCTGGGGCTGGACCTTCGTGCTGACCTTCCTGCTCTCGGCGCTCGGCATCGCCGTCGTGGCCGTCCTCGCGGGACGGCACATCGCGAAGCCGATGCGAAGCCTCGCGGCCGCTGCCGTCCGGTTTGGCCGGGGCGAGGCGGTGGACGATCTGCCCGAGGCCGGGCCGGAGGAGACCCGGGAGACGGTGCGCGCGTTCAACCGCATGCGCGGACGGCTCGACCGCTACGTCCGCGACCGCACCGCCATGCTGGCCGCGATCTCGCACGACCTCAGGACCCCGATCACGAGCCTTCGCCTGCATGCGGAGTTCGTCGAGGACGGGGAGACCCGGGCGAAGATCGTCGCCGCGCTCGACGAGATGCAGCGGATGGCCGAAGACACGCTCGCCTTCATCCGCGAGGACATGCGCCGCGAGGAGACGCGCACGGTGGACCTCCATGCGCTCCTCGACAGCGTCGCGGCCGATCTCTCGGAGCTCGGGCACGACATCGCGGTCGCGGACAGCGACCGGGTCCTGGTCGCCTGCCGGCCGGTGGCACTGCGCCGTGCGTTGCGGAACCTGCTCGAGAATGCGGCCGCCTACGGGGTCCGGGCGACGGCGCGTATCGACCGGGACGGGTCCGGGGTCCGCGTCGTCATCGAGGACGAAGGGCCGGGGATCCCCGAGGACGATCTGGAGCGGGTGTTCGAGCCGTTCGTTCGGCTCGAGGCGTCACGCAGCCGCGACACCGGGGGCAGCGGGCTCGGGCTCGCCATCGCGCGCAGCATCGTCCGCGGCCACGGCGGCGACGTTCACCTGGAAAACCGCACGGAAGGCGGATTGCGCGCGACGGTCGCCCTGCCCGGCGCCGAGGGCACATGAGCGACGTCGTCCACCGTCATGTCGTGGCCGTTGGCCGCTTGCCGTCATCTACTGACGCTTCGCAGGCCGGGAACTCGAGACATGCCGCACGCGGCGCGGCGCCCGCTCTTGTGGTTGGTGGGCCGTGTTGGAATCGAACCAACGACCACCTGATTAAAAGTCAGATGCTCTACCGACTGAGCTAACGGCCCGGGAAAAGGGCGTCCGTGCGGGGTTGGAGGATCATACCCGGCAGGAGCGGGGACCGCAGCCGGGCGGCGATGCCGGAGCGGGGCTCCGGACAGCCGACGGCTTCTCGCCCTCCCCCGCGTGTGCGGACGCGCTCACCGGCCCGGTCGCCGTTGCCGCAGCGCGTCATTCCAGCGTGCACCCGTCCATCCCCCGCCGCACGCAGGCCAGGTTGCGATGGAAGACCGGTGCCTGCGCGCGGGAGAACTCGGCCGGATTGTCGCTGCGCTCCCGGCTGCGGCCGTACCGTTCCCAGTCGCCCTCGTTCCCCTCGCGCCAGTAACCCCCGAGGATCTGCGCCGGCAACGGCTTGAGCTGCGGCAGCGTGTTGTACCGCGCGCCCGGCGGCCCGTCCCGACCCGGCAGGAGACGGCGAGCGCCGAGAAATCCGTGGAAGGTGTAGAACGCATCGGCGCCGGGCAGGAACGCGAACTCGTAGGCGACGGTGCGGTCCGGATCGGTCACGTCGTCCGCGGACATCAGCGGCCGCTTTCCGTATCCCATCATGAAGGCCATCGCTTCGGGACTCGGGAACCGCACGGCCCTGCGCCGCTGCCGCTTCGGAACGTGCGGGTACAGCTCGTTCGACCGCATCGCCACGTCGATGTCGAACCGGCCGTCGCGGCCGGGCTCGACCGACTCCCCCACCAGGTACGTGCGGAGGTAGTTGTGCTGCTGCAGGGTGAGGGCGACCGGGCGCTCGCCGGCGTCGAGCACCACGAACGCGGCCGTGTAGTGGTCGAGCTGGTGCCAGTCGTCCAGGTCGCCGACCAGGCCCAGGGACATCGCCGCCATCCCCGACAGCGCGGCGGGCAGACCGCTCACGCGGAACACCAGGTGGTAGACCGCGACGGTGAACTCCTCGTCCTCCAGGCCCGGGAGGTGCGACGTCCGGAGATCCGTGCGCTCGACGCCGGCGTACACGACGGGGTGCGGGGCCTCGCCGCCCGGGACGTGCACGAACTGCGCCGCGGGGTCGTCGCGGTGGCGGTTCAGCTCCTCCGGAGTCGGGCCGTCGATGCGCACGCCGTCGCCGGTCACCAGGTAACCGCGGGCGACGTAGTCGCGGTAGAAGTCGATCGGTCCCTCGTGTCCGGCGGGCAGGTGGAAGCGGGGCGCGTGACGGCGCAGCAGGGCTCGTTCGCCCGGGCTGGCGGCGGCGGGCGGAGGATTCTCGGCGAAGTACTCCGCGAAGCCCGGATACTGCGAGAAGTTCGATTCGGCGGCGGCGACCGCGGCACCGGCCAGCACGAGCCCCGCGAGACAAACGACCGTGAACGGACGACACGCCATGAACATCGACTTCAGAGGATGGGGTTGGATTGAACCGCCGGCGCATGGATTCTATCGTGACGCCCGGCGAGTGGTCTCATCCGTGCTCGGTGAACGAGCCCACACGCAACAATTCAGGACGAAGTCAATGGATTCCCGCCTTCGCGGGAATAACGGACAAACGTCAGTGCCGTCATTCCCGCGAAGTCGGGCAGAATATCTCGTAACTGACTGAAACATAAATATAATTCTGGAATTTACGACTCACGATTTATACCTCAAAATGTACCCTTTCCGATAGACTTCTACAGACTCCGCCGGATGGTCACGGACGAAGTATACGGCCTCCCGCCGACGCGCGGCCTCATCGAGGCGCTGGCATTGTCAGGTGCTTGTCGAATCTCCAGCACCCCTTCCGCGCCCCCGCAGTTCATCCGGAGGGTGTCTTCGACAGAGGCTCACTCCGCCAGCACCCCGCTCGCCGCGGCCGCGAGGTCCATCCCGCCGGCGACGGGCCGCTGGAACGCGCTCACCCGGCCTTGCAGGTCGTGCGCCCACAGTCCGCGCAAGTCGAACCGGACGTCGACGTCGAGCTTGAGCGCGCACCCATGCTCGACCACGGCTGCGATCCTGCCGAGCGCATGAAGGCCGGGCGCGAGCACCGGGTGCCTCTCTCGCCCCGGGCGCTCCAGGTGCTCGACGGCGCGGCGGAGCTCTTCGACGGATAAGGGCTCGTGTTCCCGTCGCCGAGCGGGCGCGCTGCACCCGACGACCCTGTCCGGGCTCATGCTCGATCTGGATATCGGCGCGGTGCCGCACGGGCTCCGGTCCAGCTTCCG
>JAJDVW010000111.1 GCA_022825925.1 Pseudomonadales bacterium
GAGGGCAAAATACATGACGTTCATCGACGTCTACGCCGAACTCGACGAGGACGAGTACCGGCGCTACGAGAGCGGCTACGCGGAGGAGAGCAGGGTCATGGCAGGAGTCATCGAGAGAGCCCGTGACGAGGCCAGGCAGGAGGGCATGGAACGCGGCGTCCGTCAAGGCCGCGTAGAGGGCGAGCGGGCGGTCCTCGAACGGCAACTCCGGCGCCGGTTCGGGCGCCTGTCTCCCCAAGCCGCCGAAAGGCTGCGCCGGGCGTCTGCCGCCGATCTCGAGATCTGGGCCGACAACGTCCTCGACGCCGACACGCTCGACGAAGTGTTTCGTCCAGGCAACTGAGCAGATCGGTTCTCAGTTCGAGCTCGCCGTCGTCGCGCTCGACGAACTGCGCGCCGGCGGCCGGGCGCGCCAGCGTCGGCAACATCGGCGTCTACGCGTTCGGCAAGAACCTGCTTGGAGAGTCTGACGCCATCTACTCCCAGACACCGGCGATGGGTCTCGTCACCTTTACCCAGGACTATCCGCGGCAGCTTGGTGTAGAAGTCGGCTACGATTTCTAGATGACACGCTTGGACACGCTACCCCGAATGAGAACATTGATCCGGCACCTGTTGCTGTGCACGACTCTGTTGGCGATCTTTGGCTGCGCGGCGGAACAGGAGGGGGAGGCGCCGCCCGCGGAGAGTCCGCCCCCTGAGCCGGAGACCGTCCCGTTCGGGAAGGGCCCCTACGAAGTCAGGGTCGAGCGCAGCCACTTCGTTCCGATGCGCGACGGCGTGCGGCTCTCGACGGACCTCTACTTCCCGGTCGAAGCCGAGGGCAGGCTGCCCGTCATTCTCGAACGGACCCCGTACGACAAGGCCAGCCGGCGCAACGCCGACCCGGACGCGCCCATCTCGGCCGCGAACCAGGCCTACTACTACGCGAGCCACGGCTACGTGTTCGCCGTCCAGGACAGGCGCGGAAAGTTCGAGTCGGAAGGGGACTACGTCGTATTGAACGGCGACGTCGAGGACGCCGCCGACACGCTCGACTGGTTCGCCGAACAGCCCTGGTTCAGCGGCAGGACCAGCATGATCGGCTGCTCGATTCCGGGCGCCAACCAGATCAAGGCGGCGCAGGCGCTGCATCCCGCACTGACGTCGATCATCCCCCAGTCCGCCGCCACCGGGCACGGCACGGCGGGCGGCACCATGGCGAAGCTCTGGAAGCGCGGGGGCGCCACCAATCTGACCATGGCGCTCTGGGCGCACTTTTCGGGCACTAACCTGTTCTACCGGCCGTCGCGCCGGCTGTCGCGGGAGGAGTTCCTGCGGGTGGCGGACTTCTACAACCCGGCCCCGAGCTTCGAGGTCGATCTGCTGTCCATGGCGGAAAGCCCGGAGCTGTTCAACAAGTACTTCGTCGACGCCATGCTGGTGCTGCCTTCGATCGACATCGCCGAACATCTCGATTCGCCCCCGTCGGACTGGGAGGACCTCACGCGCGAGCCTCTGGATCCCTGGTGGGACGGCGGCGATTACCTGGAGGACGACACCCGGGTCGACGCGGCGGCCCTGCACATCAACTCGTGGCACGACTATGGCGTGAACGAGACGTTCCTGCAGTTCCGGCACTTCAGGGAAAGGGCCGAGAGCCAGTACGCACGCGACAACCAGTTCGTGATCGTCTCGCCGCTGGCGCACTGCAACATCGAGTCCGTTTCGTCGCGGACGGTTTCGGGCCAGAGGGACATGGGCGATGCGCGCAAGGACATCTGGGGGACCTATCTCCGGTGGTGGGACTACACCCTGAAGGGCGTGGACAACGGCTTCGACCGGGAACCGAGGATCCAGTACTACCTTCCCGGACGGAACGAGTGGAAGTCCTCGGACGTCTGGCCCATCGAGGGCACCACCCCGACCCGCTTCTTCCTCACCAGCAGTGGCGATGCGGGCAGCAGCATGGATTCCGGGAGAGTCGTCCTTTCGGAGCCGGACGAAGCCGGAGCCGACACCTATGTCTACGATCCGGCCGATCCGATCCTGGAGCCGGTACGCGCGGTGCACAGCGGCAGCTTCGATCTCTCGGACGTGCAGGAGCGGCCGGACGTCCTCGTGTACACGAGCGAACCGCTTGCAGAAGGCATCGAGATCACCGGCAAGATGCGCGCGACGGTCTACGTGTCCACGGACGTGCCGGACACGGACCTGTCCGTGAAGCTCTACGACGTCTACCCGGACGGCCGCGCGTTCGCGCTGCAGGAAGGCTATCTTCGGCTACGTTATCGCGAGGGCTACGACAGGATGGTCCCGATGGAACCGGGCGTGGTCTACCCGGTCGAGATCGACATGCTGGTCTATGCCAACTACTTCCGGCCTGGCCACCGGATCCGCGTGGACATCACGAGTTCGAATCTCCCGACCTACGACCGCAACATGAACACCGGGGGCGACACGGTGCGCGAGTCGGAGGGACGCCGGGCCACGATCACCGTCCATCACGGTGGGGAGTCTCCATCCCATATCGAGTTGCCCGTCATTCCCACATAGCCGAGGGCCTGCGCGCCTCAGGGCTCCCAATGCCCGAACACGTACCGCAGGCCCCGCGACCATGCGCCTGGGCCGACCGACATGTGGGTCTCGTCCGGCAGGTTGTGCACGTCGATCTTCAGGCTGGGGTAGTTCCGCGACTTCAGCTTCGCGACGAACTCGGGCGTGATCGACGCCATGCGGGGCCAGCCGTATTTCCCGTACGCGTCGTGGATCGCCTGTACGTCGGGCGCCGCCATGCCCGGGGGAGGCTGGTCCAGCCAGTCCGCCACCTGTGACTTGAGCAGATCGACCACCTCGAGTCCGCCGGCCGTCACGAACACGGTGGCGTCGATGTCGCGCCTGCGCGCGGCGGTGGCCTCTTCCCACTGCCACACTTCCTCCTGGTTCCACCAGATGGCAGGGCTGATGACGACGTAGCGCTGGAAGCTCTCGGGTTCGGTCAGCAGCGTCCAGGCGACAAACAGGCCGCCGAGCGATGCGCCGCCGATGGTGGCGTCGTTGGGGTCCACCGGGTAGGCGGCTTCAATGGCGGGCATGAGTTCCTCGCGGAGGAACTTCAGGAACGCCGGCCCGCCCCCGGGCGTCACCGGTTCCGCGCCGGCCGCGGACTGGCGCGTCAGTTCCTCGAGTTCCCCGCCCCTGTTCGGCGACAGGTCGCGGTAGCGCTTGCTCATGGTCCCGGCGAAGCCGTGGTCCACCGCGTAGCCGACGCCCACGACGAACGCGGCCGGGATCTCGCCGGTGAAGGCGAGCAGGCGCGCCGTCTCCATGACCATGCCGAAAGCGCCGTTGGCGTCCAGGACGTAGATGACGGGGTAGGTTCTCCCGGGTTCGACGAACGCGGGCGACGCCACGAAGATCCGGAACTTCTCGTCGACGACGGCGGAACGGAAGTCCGCGAACTCGGCGTTGTGGAGCCCGGTCATCGGCGTCATCGGACCGAGCGTGTCCGCCGCCAAAGACGTGGCGGCCATGCCGCCGAGAACGAACGCCGCGACCATCCGCTTCATATCGAACCTCGTGCCGTTGACAGGGTCGCGCCGCAAGGTACCACGCCCCGGCCGGCCCCGGCCGACACGCCAAGCGCGCGGCTGGCTTGAGGTATGGACGACGGGTGTGCGTCCATTGGCCTGACCACCGGCGCCGGCCGATGGAACGACCTGGAGCCGAGACCATGAACCGAAGCGGGAGAGTGCGGGCGGCGATCGTCTTCGCGTTGACAGCCGCGTTGGCATCAATGACGGTTGCGCCGCTGGCGGTGGCCGATGACGGCCGGCAGGCGGTGTTCGAGCGCTATCTCGAGTTCGCGACGCTCGTGAAAGGCGCGTCCATCGAGCCCAACTGGCTCGCCGACGGCTCGAGCTTCTGGTTCGCCGAGGGCGGGCCGGCCAACCGGGTGATCTGGCGCGTCGATCCGGCCGCCAACACCGTGGAGCCGCTGTTCAACGTCCCGCACCTGCGGTTCGCCATCGCCGCGGCGATCGGCCATGAGCCGCCCTACGCGGGGGTTCCGTTCGAGACCTTCCAGTTGTCCCCCGACGGCGCCACGGCGAGCTTCGCCCTGGAAGGCGCGCGGTTCAGCCTGGACATGGAGTCGTACGTGGTCGAGCCTCAACCCACGCCCGCCGCGACGCCGGCCGCGAACGTGCGGCCGGGCACCTTTCCGCGCCGCAACTACTTCGGCCTGCCCACGCCGTCGCCCGAGGTGCTCTCCCCCGACGGCAAGTGGTACGCGACGCTGATCGACGAGAACGTGGCCCTGCGTTCGGCGGCGGACGGCGGCATCCATGCGCTCACCGCCGACGGCACGTTCGACGACGCCTGGGACGTGGAGAGCACGCGCCTCACCCTCGGCGCGGGCATCTCCATCGTCTACGTGCCATTCACCCCCTGGTCTCCGGACAGCCTGAAGCTCTGGGCGACGCTGACGGACCGGTCGAAGCTGCCGCGCAAGGGGGAACTGCGCTACATGGACACCCTCGAGCGCATCGTCCCCCGGCCCTTCGCCGTCGCCGGGGGTCACCTCGACCATGTGCGGCCCCACGTCCTCCACATCCTGTCGGGGGAGCGGGTCGCCGTGGACGTGGATACGGAGGACCGCTACTTCAACCTGCTCGGATGGCTGCCGGACTCGTCGGAAGCGCTGTTCGCGCGCTTCTCCCGGGACTTCAAGTCGGTGGACGTCATGGCCGCAAACTCCCGGGACGGATCGGTGCGCACGCTGTTCACCGAGACGGCGGATACGTTCGTCAAGATCCAGCACGATGTCGTCTCCTTCGGCAACACCGGGTTCACGGCCCTGCCGGACGGGAGCGGCTTCCTGTGGGAATCGACCCGGGACGGCTGGAATCACCTCTACCTGTATCGCAACGACGGGCGCCTCGAACGCCAGTTGACGCGGGGCGACTACCCGGTGCTCGAGGTGCGGGAAGTCGACCAGGAGAACGGCTGGGTGTACTTCACGGCCCATGGCGAGCGCCCCCGCGTGTACGACACCCACCTGTACCGGGTGCCGCTCGGCGGCGGCGGCGTGCAGCGGCTGACCGAGGGGGAAGGCCAGCATGCCGTGCGGTTCTCCCCGTCCCTCGCCTGGTTCCTCGACACCCACTCGAGTCCCGGCCGGGCGCCGCGCGTCGATCTGCGCTCCGCCGACGGCGCCCTGATCCGCACCCTGGCTGAAGCCGACATCGGCGCGCTGGAATCGCTGGGCTGGACGCCGACGGTGGAGTTCAGCGTCAAGGCCGCCGACGGCGAGACCGATCTCTGGGGCGTGATGCACAGGCCATACGACTTCGACGCCGACAAGACGTACCCGGTGCTCGAGTACCTCTACGCCGGCCCCCAGATCGTCGCGACCGACCGGACGTTCTCTCTCGGCCTGTCGAAGACGCAGAACCTGCCGCGGGCCATGGCGCAGCTCGGCTACGTCGTCGTCACCCTGGACGGGCGGGGCACGCCGGAGCGCTCGAAGGCGTTCCAGGACGTCATCTACCGGAGCTGGGGCCAGAACGAGATCGCGGACCATGCCGCCGCCATCCGTCAGCTCGGCGAACGGCACCCCTTCATGGACCTCGACCGCGTCGGCATCTGGGGCCACTCCTGGGGCGGCTACTACGCCTTCGCGGCCCTGGCCCAGGCGCCCGACCTGTACCGGGCCGCGGTCTCCAGCGCACCGGGCTTCAACCCTTACGCGTCGCTCCTCTACGAGCCCTACCTCGACCTGCCGGAGCGGGCCAAGGGCGCCTACGAGTTCGCATCCCCGTACCGCCTGGCGCCGCAGGTCAGGGGCCGGCTGATGCTGGTGGGCGGCCTGGCGGATTACGCGACGTTTCCGGAGTTCATGCGCATGAGCCGGGCGCTGATCGACGCCGGCGTCGACCACGACCAGGTCGTGCTTCCCGAGGAGGGTCACGGCTATACCGGCGCGGGGGAGGCTTACTTCATTCGCAAGCTCGCCGGCTTCTTCGAAAGAAACGTGATGGAGTCCGGGCGGTAGTTCCTGCGTCTCCATGAGAGATCGTGTTGGCCATTGAGGTATGCGCATGCGACGTCGACAGTTCGTTTCCGGGGCGGCCACGCTGGCCGCCGCACCCGCCATTGCGCTCACGGGCGCGCCCGCGCCCTCGGGCGGCGTGCAGGCGGGCGGTTCGTCCCTCTCGGGCATCGGCGGGCTTCTTTCCGAGCTGATACCGAAACTCGCGGAAGAACTCGGCTCGCCCGGCTACGTGACCGGGATCTACCAAGACGGATCGGAGTGGCTGTTCGCGCACGGCGTGCGCAACCTCAACACCGGCGATCCGATGACGACGGATACGGCCTGGCTGCTCGGCTCCATCACCAAGGTGCTGACCACGACCCTGCTGCTGAAGTACGTGGAAGCGGGGAAGATCGATCTCGACGCGCCCATCACCCGCTATCTCCCGGACTTTCGCCTGGCCGAGGAGGGGGCCGCGGAGCGCATCCGGGTGCGCCAGCTCGTCAACCACACCAACGGCATCGATGCGGACACCCTGATGCCGGCACGGGAGTTCGGCCCCAACGCGGTGCAGTCCTACATCGACGCGCTCTCCGGGATCGGCACCCTGTTCGCGCCGGACGAACTGCTGCACTACACGAACCCGGGTTTCACGATCGCCGGGCGCATCATCGAGACCCTGTCGGGCAAGCGTTTCGACCGGACGCTGGAAGAGGAAATCTACGCGCCCATCGGCATGGACCGGTCCGTGACCTCGGCGACACAGGCGATCCTCCACCGCACCGCGGTCGGGGCCTATCCCGGCCCGGACGGCGAGATGGCGGCGGCGCGCCTGTTCATGCTGCCGGTGTCGGCGGCCCCGGCCGGGGCGACGCCCATCGTCAACGTGCCGGACCTCATCGCGTTCGCGCGCACGCACCTGGCGGACGGCGTCGCGCCCAACGGAACGCGCGTGCTCTCCGCCGAACTCTGCCGGGCGATGCGCACCCCGACGTTCGACCTGAGGACGCCCAACGCGCCGCCGATAGGGCTTGGCTGGTTCCTGCCGTCCATCGGCGGCATCACGGGCTGGTGGCACGGCGGCGGGTCGCCCGGAGGCACCTCCGGGTTGACCGTATTCCCGGAGTACGACCTGGTGATCGCGAGTTTCGGCACCGGGCCGGGATCGAGCCCCTTGCACGACCGGTTGGTCAACACCGTACTGCGGGAACACCTCGGACTGACGGTGGAGCCGCCCTTCTCCGAGGCGGCGACCACCCTGCCGATGAGTCACTACGCCGGCGACTACGAGTCTTTCGAGTCACACGCGGAAGTGCGTGCAGGGAAAGGCGCCGACGAGATCGACGTGACCTCGCACTACCTGCCGGCCAGCGAGGAACAGAAGGAGGTGCTGGAACTCTACATGGGCTCGAGCGACGCGGCGCCGACGGTCACCTACTCGGCCATTCACGACAACCTGTTCGCCCCGGCGGGACTGCCCAGGGACTTCTTCTCCGGCGTCTGGGGACGCATGGCGCTGCTGTCGTTTCACGAGGTCGGGCGCCGTCGCTACGCGCATACGCGCTTCAGGGCCCTGCTGAAGTCCTGAAGCTCCTCAAGGTTGCCGATACGCCTTGCGAATGGTCACCGGCTCGTTCAGCAACTGGCCCCGCAGGTAGGCGTTGTCCGTGGGCGCCGTGGCTTCCTCCTGGTGAATCCCGTGCACCACGTCCATGCCGGAGGTGACGCGTCCGAACGCGGCGAAGCCGAGGCCGTCGGCGTTGCGGGCACCGCCGAAGTCGAGGCTCGGCTGGTCGCCGACGGTGACGAAGAACGCGCCGCCGCTGGCGCTGCCGGGGTCGGTCCGGCCGAGTGACAGCGTGCCGTCGAGGTGGCGGATGCCGGTCTGCTCCGTGGTCTCGTGCGGGACTGACGGCAGCGCTTTCGAGGGGTCTGTCAGACCGCCCTGAACGACCTCGATGACCGGCGAGCCGTTGTCGTTGTTGCGGCGCACGACGCGGTAGAAGGCGCCGCCGTCGAAGAGCCCCTGGTCGACGTGTTCCAGGAAACTGCCGGCGGACGCGGGCGCGGCCTCCGGGTACACCGCCAGCGCGATGTCGCCGGCGTCCGTCTCCAGCGTGACGCGCACCGCCGGACCCCACTCGTCCGCGGCCGGGTCGTCGGCCGGCGGCGCCTCGGGTTGTGCCATGGCGGCCATCTGAATGGTCTTCACCTGCTCCATCATGCGGTCCGAGGACGACTTCGCGCTGAAGCCCGGCGGCGGTTCCATCCCGCCGAGATGCCGGACGAAATAGTCCCACATGCGCACCATGCCGTAACCGGGCAGGGCGTGGCCGGTCTGCGGCAACAGCACCAGGTCGAACACCTTGTTGGCGTCCATGAGCGCCTGCGTGAGCTGGAAGAGGCCGCCGGGGTGCACGCCGAAGTCCAGCATGCCGTGAATGAAGAGGAGCTTGCCCTCGAGGTTCGCGGCGTGCGTCAGGTTCGCCTGCTCGAGGTAGTTGTCGCCGGCCGGCAGGCCCTGGTAGCGCTCGCCCCAACTGTGCCAGAACAGCCGCTGGTCGTGGTTGCCGGCGACGGACACGCCGACCTTGAAGAACTCGGGGAACTTGAGCATTGCCCGTGCCGCCATGTAGCCGCCGCCGGACACGCCGGTAATGCCGACGCGCTCCGCGTCCAGGTACGGGAACCGCTCGGCGAGCTGCCGGATGGCGGCGACGTGGTCTTCGAGGTTGCTCGCGGTCTGCAGCCGGCCGTAGGACGACTCGTGGAAGGCGCGCGAGCGTTCCGTGGTGCCGCGTCCGTCCAGGATGACCGCGACGAACCCCAGTTCCGCCAGGGACGCGGCCGAGTCCAGGCTCAGGGAGGACAGGGAACCGAAACCCGTCTTGGGCACGTTCGTGACCTGGGGCCCGCCGTATATGTAGTCGATCACCGGGTAGGACCGGCCGGCATCGAAGTCCTGGGGCTTCAGCATCACGCCGCGAATCTCCGTTGCGCCGTCGGCGGCGGTGACGGTGAAGGGTTCGGGCCAGCGTTGCCCGTCCGGGACGGCATGCGGCGTCGCCTCCTCGACGAGCAGGAGTTCCTCGCCGTCCGCCGACATGAGCGCGGTGACGTTGGGCCGGTCCGGGCGCTGGCGGGTCTCCACGTAGTAGCCGGCCCCGGGAGACAGCCCGGAAACCGCGCCCGGGTCCTGGCCGAACACGGTGAGCAGCAGCAGCGAGAAGTCGCCCTGCGAGAGCACGATGTGGTCGGCGTCGCTGGCGCTGAGCACGGTGAGTTCGTCGGTGTCCAGGTGCACCCGGACCACTTCGCGAAAGTAGGGATTGGCGTCCGGCCGGCGCCCGCCGACGGTCAGGAAGAGTCCGCGACCCTCGCGGTCCACTCCGAGCACGTCTCTCACGAGCCAGTCGCCGGCGGTAAGCGCGCGCTTCTCCTCGCCCGTTGCCGCGTCGTGCAGGTACAGGTGCCCCCAGCCCGACTTCTCCGAGTACCAGACGAACTCCTCGCTCCCGGGCAGGGGCACGATGAAGGTCGGCATGTACACGTTCGAGCCGAGTTCCAGGTAGGTGTCCGTGGTCTCCCGGAACACCACGCGGGCGAGCCCCGAGTCGCGGGCCGCGGTGACCACGCGGGCCTCCCGCTCGCCGCGCAGGATGTCCACGAAGTAGACCGCCGTGGAGTCCGCGGACCACCAGGCCCGGTTGCCCCCGAAGGGCGTGTCGTTCATGCGCGCCGCCGCCAGGTCCGGGTAGTGCACCGGCGTCTGCTTGCCGGTGTCCGTGTCGATGACGGTCATGCGGAAGCGGGTGACGTGCTCGTCGCCCGGCAGCGCCTGGCGGTAGTCGATCACCCTGGGCCGGATGCTCCCGTCGGCGGGCGCGAAGTCGATCACCGGCAGGGATTTCACCTGCCGGTCGTCCGTCTGCGCGGTGAACAGGTAGCGCGAGTCGGGTGACCACACGGCTTCCGGCCTGACCGCGGGCCGGCCCGTGGCGTTCGGCGTCGCCCCGTAGGCGTAGAAGGGTTCGCCGTCGGTGGTGAGCTGCTTCTCCTCGCCGGAAGCGAGGCGCTTCACCCAGAGGTTGTGGTCCCTGGAGAAGGCCGCCCTGGACCCGTCGGGGGAGACCAGCCAGGACGCGTCGTTGGGATTGGCGTCGAGTTCCTCGAGTTCGCCGTCCTCGAAGCGGAAGAACCGGCCAGCCATCGTGAAGGTCACGGCGGAGGGTTCGATCTCGACGCCTACTATGGGCAATGCGGCGGCGTCGATCTCCTGGCCCGTTTCTTTCGCGAGGGAGGCCGCGAGGGCTTCATGGTCGAAGGCGGGCCGCTTCTCGCGCCGCTCCGCGTCCACCAGCGTGTACTCCTTGCCCCCGGGCGTTTCGCGCTCGTACCAGAACGTCGATGCGTCGATCCACCGCGGATGGATGGTCTGGTTGAGCACCCATCGGTCCTCGGCGTGCCCCTGGACCGCCGCCGCGCGCTCGTAGGCCGGCAACAACGGGTGCGGCGCCGCGGGCTCGTCCTGGGCGAGGCAGATGCCCGCGCCTAACAGGAGGAGGACCGTGAAGGGGGGACGGGCGCAGTTGATCGTGTTCATTTGGCCTCCAGCAGATACCACTCGCGTTGTGCGTCGGCGAGTTCCGAGAGTTCCCGCGTCAGCCGCGCGCGGCGGGATCGGTGGTCAGGAACGCCAGGGCCGTGGCCATCGCCGCGAGATTCCGGTACTCCACCCAGATGCTCGCGTTCTCCCGGTCGCTTCCGGCCGAGGTCAGGGCACCGTAGTACTTCACGTTTCCGAACCGACGTACATGCGGTTCCTCGCTGGCGCGCACATCCTGCGCGAATCGTCGCGTGTGGCAGCGCGGCCGCCAGCGTGGCTTTCGCGAAAGCCGTCATCTCTCAGCCGTTCCAACCGGATCGGATGCTACGACGCAGCCGAGCGTGACACCCTCAGAAGCAGAGCCCGGCTGCGAGTCGCCGAGTCAGGCTGGCCCGGCTGGCTTGACCGGAGGGCTGGCTCCTTTGTCTGTATCGATATACAGTCTCGGCATCCCGGTCGCGGGTGACCACGACCCCAACCTGCATCACGGCGAGAGCCAGCGAGAAGCCGCATCGCGGTCACGCTCTCGCACGGGCCCGCGTAAAATACGACCAGACGGAAAGACATGACGCGCAACACCGCCACCCCAGTACGACGCATGCCTGTCGAACCGCAAGCCCCAGCCGCCCGGAACGGCGCGGCCTCACCGTCGCCGCGGCCAGAGTCCTTCCAGCGCGCCAAGTCGACGATCCACTTCCAATCCGCGGAGACCCTCTACGACCTGTGGCCGACACCGGTTTGCATCGTTGCCGACGGCCCGTACGGCCTCAGCGGATTCCCCGGCGATCTGCACACGGCGAAGGGCCTGGTCGATTGGTACCGCCCCCACGTCGAGGCGTGGTCGGCGCGGTCGACTCCGGAGACCACGCTCTGGTTCTGGAATTCCGAACTGGGCTGGGCCACCGTCCACCCCCTCCTCGCCGAAAACGGGTGGGAGTATCGAAGCTGCCACATCTGGGACAAGGGCCTCGGCCACATCGCCGGCAACGCCAACACCCGCACGCTCCGCAAGTTCCCGGTCGTCACGGAAGTCTGCGCGCAGTACGTCAAGCCCCCGAGATTCGAATCGGCGGCGGGGGGAACGTTGTCCATGCAGGACTGGCTGCGCGGCGAGTGGCGCCGTTCGGGACTACCGCTGCGTCTGGCCAACGATGCCTGTGGCGTTGCCAACGCGGCTACCCGCAAGTACCTCACCGCCGATCACCTCTGGTACTACCCACCGCCCGACGCCTTCGTGCGGCTCGCCGCCTACGCCAACGAGCGTGGCGATCCTTCCGGCAAGCCCTACTTCAGCCAGGACGGGCGTCGTTCCATCACCGCCGAACAATGGGCCCGCATGCGCGCCAAGTTCCAGTGTCCCGCGGGCGTGACGAACGTATGGCGGCAACCGCAAGTCTCGGGCAAGCAACGCATCAACGGGGACCGCCAGCGAATGCAGTGGAGGTACAAAAGCCTCCACGGCAGCCAAAAGCCCCTCGAACTGATCGAGACCACGATACGGGCGACGACCGACGCGGGCGACGCGGTTTGGGAACCTTTCGGTGGGCTATGCCCCGCCGCGATCTGCGCTTTCCGGCTCGGCCGCGCGTCCCACAGCGCGGAGATCGTCTCGGAGTTTTGCCGCGCGGCCGTCGAGCGGCTCGATTCATGCCGCGAAAGCCTGGACCTCCTGAACGTGTAGAACCGACCCGCTGGGAGCACCATGCGCTCTGGCGAGGTGTCCGGAGCGCCCTTTACGCGTGTGTCCCGACCGGTTCTCGACGCCGACCAACGTCGAAGGTCTGATGGCCACCGACATCTTCACGCTCAACACGGCACTCGCCGCGACGATGGAAGACTCGATGGTCAAGACGCTCAACGACCTCCGGTCCGTCTGGGATACGAACGACCGGTACGAGACCTATGCATTCGTTCGCCAACCGCAGACGTTCCCCGATGTCGTCCTTCGCCGAGTCGACAACGGAGAGGACGTCCTGCTCGGCGTCGAGCTGAAGGGGTGGTATCTCTTGGCCAAGGAAGAAGCGCCCACCTACCGCTTCACGGTCACCGAGGCGGCGTGCAACCCACAGGATCTGTTGGTGGTCGTGCCTTGGGTACTCTCGAACATCCTCGCGGGTTCGCCCGTTCTCTTCCGACCATTCGTCCAGTCCGCCCTCTACTGCGCCCGCAAGCGCAACCACTACTGGCTGCACGAGCGCCGGGTCCGGGGCACTCCCGGTACGATCGATACTCCGTCCGGCGTGTCTCCCTACCCTGCGTCCAAATCCAACACCTCGGACCAACCCTCCAAGGACGACGGCGGCAACTTCGGACGGCTCGCCCGATACGGTCTGATGGACGACTACATCGCCGAGATGCAATCCACCTTGGTGCGCGGCATCGCCGTGCGGGACTGGCAGGCGTTCTTCAAGGCACACCTGTCGTAGGTCGGCGGTAGCCGGCTGCGTCAATAGCCGACGGGCCGGCTGTCGTTCGCCGGCGTCAGCGCCCAGACCATGGAGACGCCGCCGGTGCGCGCGCCGGTGTCGGGGTCGATCATGGCGCCGGACCAGCCGCCCTGCAGGAGGTCGTCCTCGTAGAGATTGGCGCCCATGGCGTTCGCGGCGGCGACCACCTCGGGATCGAACCTGCCCTGCACGATGCTGGTGCGCTCGGTGAGGCCGGTCGAGGTGAACTCCGGAGAACCGAAAGCCGGTGCGCTCGCCGCTTCTTCGGGGCTGTAGCCGAAGTCCAGGATCGAGTGCAGCGCCTGGATGGTCTTCTGGTGCAGACCCATGCCGATGGAGCCGTAGGCGAGCAGCGGCGCTCCGTCGCGCATCACGATGCCCGGATTGGTCGCGTCGGGCAGGCGCGCGCCGGGGCCGGCGGCGGCGATCTGCGCCTGCTGGTGCGCGGCGGAGTCCGGGATCGAGATGCCGTCGACGAAGATGCCGGTCATGCCCCAGCTCACGGTGTTGATGGAGTGCACCATGCCCAGCATGTTGCCCCACTGGTCGGCGGTGGCGATGGTGTCGGAGTGCACCGGCACGGTCCGCGGGGGGCGGGCGAAGGGGATGTCGCCGGCCTGCAGCGCGGCCCACAGCGCGCGGCCGTGCGGCTTGCCAAGCCGGCCCCGCAGCGACATGTCCACCCCCGGCACCTCGTCGGCGAGATGCGGGAACAGGTAGCCGGCCATGGACAGCCGCGTGAGCTGCGTGAGCCAGAAGAGGGCCTCCGGCGATTCGGTGTAGTGCCCCATGGACTTGATGTCCGCGGCCTCCAGGATGTTCAGCGCCTCGGTGGTGTTGACGCCGCCGGTGGCGGGAAGCCCGTGGGAGAAGACCTGGTGCCCGGCATAGTCGGCCACCACGGGGTCGCTCCAGAGGACTTCGTAGGCGGCGAGGTCTTCCATGGTCATCCGGCCCCCTTCCTCCCGGACCGCCGCGACCAGCCTCTCGCCCCATGGGCCCGAATAGAGGTAGTCCACGTTGCCGTCGGCGGCGACCCGGCGCAGCGTCGCCGCCAGCGCCGGCTGCCGGAAGTTGTCGTCGAGTGCGTGGAAGGAGCCGTCTTCCCGCGCGAAGACCGCCCGGGTCTCCGGACGGCGGGAGAGGACGTTGGAGCGGAACTCGACGTTCTGCACCAGCCCGGCGTTGAACGGCATGCCTTCCTCGGCGATGCGGATGGAGGCCTCGAACAGGTCCGCGAAGGGGACCTTGCCGAAGCGCTCATGGCCCGCTTCCACGCCCTTCATGAATCCCGGCACCAGGGTGGCGCGCCCGGACGGACGGATCTCCGTGGACATGAAGTCGCCGATGTCCAGGCCCGGGATGGTCATGGGGTCGTCCTCGCCGGCCACCGTGTTGTAGGACGCGTTCATGTTGTAGACGGCGTCGGTTTCGGCGTCGTAGTAGACCAGCGTCATGATGCCCGCGAAGCTGACCCAGCTTCCCGCGGCGAGGGTCACCTGCGCCATCGCGGTGGCCAACGCGGCGTCCATGGCCGAGCCGCCTGCCTTGAGGATGTCCAGCCCCGCCTGCACCGCGGCGGCGCCGGTGGTGCCGACGACGATGCCCTTGTCCGTCGTGCCGCCTTCCTGCGGTGGGCCCGATGGTTCCTCCGCGGCGACCGGCGCCGGGCCGGCTGCACTGCCTTCGCCTGGAGCCTCGCCCGGGGCGCAGCCAATGAGCAGCCCGGCGCACATCACCGCGAATGTCGGTCCGGCGATGAGGGGGCGGGTGAGGATCGTGTTCATTTCGTCTCCAGCGGTACTCCTCCGGGCTCATTCCATGACGCGGCCCGTGCCTTGCACCCTCAGCACTGAGGGAGTGCCCGGAGTATCGCGTCGTTTCGGGAGGCAGGTCGGCGTTGGGAACGGACGGCGGGGTCCGCCAAGGCCGTGCCGCGCATTTGCGTGGAGGAAACCGGACATGAACGCTATCGACCCCATCCTTTCGCGGCGAAACCCGCGGTGCGCCCCCCCCCCTGGTTACCGGTGCTTCTCCTGCCGCCCCTGCTCGCGGCGGGCAATGTCGCCCACGCCCAGCCGGCGCTGGAGGAAATCGTCGTTACCGCGCAGAAGCGCGAGGAGAACCTCTACGAGGTGCCCGTCGCGGTGAGCGCCTTCGACGACGAGAAGCTCGAGCAGGCCATCCTCGACGACGTGGCGGACCTCGGCCGCTTCGCGCCGAGCCTGACGGCGAACAACGTGTCCGCCGGGGGTTCCAACATCTTCATGCGCGGCGTCGGCAACGAGATCATCGCCGTGGGCGCCGATTCGAGCGTCGCGATCTACGTCGACGGCGTCTACACGCCGCGCTTCACGTCGGCCCTCAACAACTTCGTGGATGTCGAGCGGGTGGAGCTGGTCAAGGGGCCGCAGGGGACGCTCTACGGCCGCAACGCGACGGGGGGCGCCATCAACATCGTCACGAAACAGCCGTCGGCCGAGACGTCGCTCAAGGGCGACGTGGAGTTCAGCAACTTCTCGGGACGCAAGGTGCGGGCCGCGGGAGGCGGGGCGCTTTCGGATACGGTGTTCGGCCGGCTGGCCGTGGTCTACAACAACAAGGAGAACTACTCCTACAACCCGGTGTTCCGGGAACGCCTCGACGTGGAGGACATGTTCGCGGCCAACGCGTCGCTCAAGTGGCAGCCTAGCGACCGCTTCGAGGCGCTCCTGCGCTACGACCAGTTGCGGGACAACGCGCTCGGGGTGGTCTCGACCCGGGTCCTGGCGCCGGGAGCCGGGCACGCCGGTCTCGTGTTCGACCCGGACCCCTTCGTCAACGGGTCCGACTTCCGGGTGCGCGATTCGATGAACGACATGGACTCGCGCGGCTTCAACGCCAGCCTCACCTGGGACTTCGAGAACTTCCGGATCACCTCGCTGAGCGCGTGGAAGCACTTCGAGACGGACCTCGACTACGACGCCGACGGCACCGAACGTCCGCTGCTTTCGGTGGTGCCGGTCTCGCAGGAGGAGTCCCGCACGCTCTCGGAGGAACTGCGCATCGAGTACACGGGCACCGGGGCGTGGGAGTGGATGGCCGGTTTCTTCTACTTCGACGAGGACGCCAGGCAGGACCTGAATCTCGAACTGCTCGGCGGCGTGCTGGCCCTGGTGCCCCTCTCCGACCTCGACGTGGAGGCCTGGGCGCTGTTCGGCGAGGTCGCCTTCAACCCGACCGAGCGACTGAAGCTGACCGCCGGCATGCGCTACAGCGACGAGACCAAGGAACACGTGACGATCATGAACGGCGTGATGCTGCCCGACTCTTCCGGGACGGCGTCCTGGGACGCGTTCACGCCCAAGTTCACGGTGGGCTACGACCTTCGCGAGAGCCTCTTCGTCTACGCCACCGCCAGCCGCGGCTTCAAGAGCGGGGGCTTCAACTCCGTCTCGAACTCCCCGGTGTTCGACCCGGAATACCTCTGGAGCTACGAGGCGGGCCTGAAGGGCACGGCCGCGGACGGCCGCCTGCGCGGCGCGGTCACGGGCTTCCTCTACGACTACACCGACATCCAGGTGCGCATCTATCCCGAGGTCACCGGCGCGCCCATCCCCATCGACAACGCGTCCAAGGCGGAGGTCCGGGGCATCGAGATCGAAGGCAGCCTGATACCCTCCCCGAACTTCCAGCTCGACCTGTCCATCGCCTGGATCGACGGCTCCTACGAGGACTACATCACGGCGAACCCCAACGCGGGCAACGCGCTCCAGGACCTCTCCGGCAACCGGATGATCCACTCGCCGAAGGTCAAGGCGAACGTCGGCGCGGAGTACGCGTTCGACCTCGGCGGCGCGGGCTCCCTGGCGCTGCGCGGCGAGTACATCCACAGCGGCAAGATCTACTTCGACCAGTTCAACGTGGACCAGACGAAGCAGGACAGCTACGAACTGTGGAACGCCTACGTCACCTACACCAGCTCCGACGGCCGCTGGACGGTGGCCGCTTGGGGCAAGAACCTGGGCGACGAGGTCTACGTGCTGCAGATCTACCCGAGCGGCCTGCTCGGCATGCGCGGGCTGCTCGCGCCGCCGCGGACATACGGGTTGAGGATCGGCTACAGCATGTGACCGCAGGCGGCTGCGGCGGCGCGCCGCCGTGCGTCCCGTTCAACGGATTCGCGAGAAGGAACCCATGAGAAAACGACTCGTCGACGTGTGCCGCGCGCTGCTGCTGGCCGGGATGCTCGCAAGCGCCGCGGGCGGCGTTGCGTGGGCGCAGCAACCGGCGGACCCGCCCGCGCGGCCCGCGGAAATGGAGGTCCGGGTGGCCATGCGCGACGGCGCGAAGCTCCTGACCTACGTCAACCTGCCGGCGGGGGAGGGGCCCTTTCCGACGGTGCTCGTGCGCACGCCCTACCTGCTCTCCATCGGGCCGCGCCACAACGCCATCATGGATGCCTACCTCGAGGCGGGCTACGCCGTCGTCTGGCAACTCGCGCGCGGCATCGGCGACAACGACGGCCGTTACCGCTTCATCGCGGACGACCGCAACGACGGGTACGACTGCATTGCGTGGATCGCCGACCAGCCCTGGAGCGACGGCAACGTCGGCATGGACCACGGTTCGTACAACGCCATGACGCAACTGCAGGCCGCGAGCACCGCACCGCCGGCGCTGAAGGCGATCATCCCGTTCGTGCCGTCGTCCCATTTCTTCCGGGAGACGCCGTACTCGGGCGGCATCTTCATGCGCTATCACATGCTGAACTGGCACAAGCTGCTGCGCCTGCGGTCCTTCGAGGAAACCGGCGTCGGCTTCATGGACTCCCGCCGCGTGATCGACGACCCGGAATGGCAGCGCCTCCTCGCGTCCCGCCCGCTCCTCGACTCCGCGAACGGCTACCTCGATGGCGACGAACTCGTCCAGTACCGCCGGTTCCTCGAGGAACCGGTCCTGGGCAGCGATTACTGGCGCGAGACGATGATGATGGACGAGCACTATGCGCGGGTCGCCATTCCGGTGCTGCTGGTGACCGGCAACTTCGATCCGTCCATCGGCACGCTGCACGCCTGGCGGGAGCTCGAGGAGAACGCGCCCGATCCGCAGCACCGGAAGCTCCTGATCGGGCCGTGGAACCACGGCGGGTCCTACGTCGGCATGCCCCCGGCGGAGGGGCCGTACCGCTTCGACGGCGCCGGCGTCGTCGACGTGTCGGCGCTGCGCATCGCGTTTTTCGACCGCTACCTCAAGGGGCTGCCCGCGTCCGTGTCGCTGCCGCAGCGCGTGCGCGTGTTCGTCACCGGCAGCAACGTCTGGCGGGAGTTCGACAGCCTGCCGGTGCCCGGGCTCGAAAGGACGGCGGTCTACCTGGCGAGCGAGGGCACGGCCAACGGCGTGCGGGGCGACGGTTCGCTGGGGTTCGCCCCCGGTTCAGCCGCCCCGTCCGACGTGACGGTCGCGGACCCCGCCAACCCGGTGGTGGCCATCACCGACATGATGACCGGGATCGGCGAGTACTCCGACTCCCACCGGAACGAAGCGGTCCTGGTCTACGACTCGGCGCCGCTCGCGGAGCCGGTGACGGTCATCGGGGAGAGCCGGGCCGTCGTACATGTCTCCATATCGACGCCGGACACCGACCTGATCGTGAACCTGCACGAGGTCTACCCCGACGGGCGGGCCATCCGCCTCGGCACTGGCGGCGCCCTGAGGCTGCGCTACCACGAGGGCTTCGACCGGGAGGTTCGGCTGGAACCGGGCAGGGTCTACCCCGTGGAGATCCCCTTGGCCTATATCGGGCACACCCTGGCCGAGGGCAACGTGCTGCGCGTGACGATCTCGGGCACCGAGTTCCCGATACTCGACCCCAACCCGAACACGGGCGAGCCGATCGCGACCGCGACCCGGATGCAGACCAGCGAAATCAGGATTCACCACGACTCGGAGCACCCGAGCCGTGTAGAGTTGCCGATCATGGAGCTTTGACCTGCGGCGCGACCAAGGGCTTGCTGCAGCGCGCGACGCCGTGCAGGCATCACGCGGGACCCTCGCAGAGCCTCGCGGACGGCGACCCGGTCATGCACCTGTTCGCCCGCGAGTGAGCGATGGGCGAACAACAGACAGGCGCGGATGTCCTCGGCATCGAGGTCTGGATACTCCCCGAGGATGGCTGCAGCGGTATCTCCGGCCGCCAGCATGGCCAGCACATGCTCCACTGCGATGCGTATGTCGCGGATGATGGGCTTGCCGCCGAAAACGTCGCCGCGGACGGTGATGCGGTCGAGTAGTTCGGTATCGGTCATGTCCTTCCCTTTGGTTCGCACCGCCGGTTCCCTCGGCCTTTCGTGCCGTCATCAACGCGAACCCTTCGAACCGGTCGGGCGCTGTGCCAGTCGGGCAGGGGGACTCGTTGAACCTCACGGGCAGCGGCTCTGCTTATTCGTGATCGAGTAACGCACCCTCATGCGAAGGGCTCGCTCCTCGCGCCCCCCGGCTGAGGGCTCCACGGACGGTGTCCCAGTCCAGTACGGGGTCGCTCGGGTCCTGGAGTCGTTCGAGAGCCACTGACAGGTCGTCGAAGTCCGCGAGGTACCGCTCGATGGCGTAGCGGACGATTTCTGAGCGACTACGGTTCAGTTGGCGGGCGGCGGCGTCGAGGGCTTCGACGAGTTCGCCGGGCAAGCGGGCAGTGATCTGGATCACGTGATCGTCCTGAGATTCGTTGAGTGCCAAAGACGGCGACATTATGTACGGCAACGACGGTCGGACCCGTGGTCATTTGCGACTGGCAACACGCCAGCCGATCGGGGTTGCCGATCGTGGAGCGCTGAAATCAAGGCGCGCCCCGCCCCTGCTCCTCCAGGACTGCCGCGTCGCGCGCGTACTCGGCCTGAAGCGATGCGAGTTCCCGCTCGATGCGCGGCCGGGGCCACCAGTCGCCGCGCAGCATGACCCCCGCGATGCCGCGGGAGTTCTCGATGTCCGTGAGCGGGTTCCCGTCGAGCAGCACGAGGTCCGCGCTGCCGCCGGGGACGATGGTCCCGAACTCGCCGACGCGTTCGAAGTAGCGCGCCGGTTCCGAGGTGGCCGCGGTCAGTGCCTGGTAGGGCGTGAGGCCCGATTCGACCAGCAGCGCCAGTTCCTGGTGCACGTTGTAGCCGGAAGCGGTGGTGTCGGTCCCGAGCAGGAGGGGCGCGCCGGCGTCGTTCAACGCCTTGACCAGCGCCATTCGCGGCGTCCGGGCGGCCTTCAGCCCGGCGCGCGCCCGCGGCAGGAAGATCTCGTACAGGTACGCCTGGAAGTAGCGCAGCATCGGCGGCGTGTAGCGGGCCTCTTCCTCGTCGAAGCCGGTATGGCGGTCCCACTCGGACTTCACGTTGTCCTGGACGATGAGGGTGGGGCAGTTCCAGACGTCGTACCGCGCCGTCATCTCCGCGAGCTTCCGGATCTTCTCCGGGGTGCAGTAGTTCATGCCCTGGTAGACATCGGCCATGATCGGCTGGAGTCCCGCCTCGGGTCCTGCGCAGGCAATGTCGTAACCGGAGAGGTGCTCGATCGAGCGCATGCCGCGCTGGAGCGCGTACTCGACGTCGATCGGCATCGGCACGTGGCCAACGACCGCCAGGCCGACTTCCTCGGCGGCGTCGACGATCGCGTCGAAGACGGGTCTGCGCAGGGTGGAGTAGATCTTGACGAAGTCGTAGCCGGCGGCCGCCGTGTTGAACACGTAGGCGGCCGCCGCTTCACGGCTCGCGAAGGGCGTGGTGGCGGCGTGCAGGGGCGGGTTGCCGTCCATCGCGCCGAATGCGGTGAAGAGGCGCGGTCCGAAGGCCTCTCCGCGCTCGATCCGTTCGCGCACCTCGAGGTTGACGGGGCCGCCGGCGGTGTCGCGCAGGGTGGTGACGCCGAACATCACGTACTGGCGCAACTGCTGGGACTGGATGCGTTGGAGCATCTCCCACGTCTCCCCATCCACGGCCGAGGGGTCGCCGGGGTTGGTGTGGGCGTGCATGTCGATCAGGCCGGGAATGAGGAACTTGCCCGCGCCGTCGATGACCTCGGCGTCGTCGCCGCCGCACGGGGCGCCCGGTGCGCAGATCGCGGCGATGAGGCCGTCTCGTACCAGTACCGAGTGGCCCTCCAGCACGCCTTCCCCGGTCATGGGAATGACGTTGGCGTTCTCGATGCGATGTTCCGCGGCGCCGGTCTGGGCGCTTAGCAGGACCAGAAGCAGAAGCGGATGATGGAGTGCTTTCATGGACGGTTACCCCGCGGGCGGCAGCAGTGTCGCGTGGTCGAACAGGGCGCCGCTCTTCATGACCCGCTCGATCGCTTGCAGGTTGCCGATGTCCGCCAGGGGGTCGGCGTCGAGGACGAGCACGTCCGCCTGCTTGCCGGGCTCGATGGAGCCGACCCGGTGCGCCTGTCCGGCAACCGTCGCGGCGTTCAGGGTCGCGGCGACGATCAGCTCCGCGGTCGGTACCCCGGCGTCGCCCATGAGCTTCAGCTCGTAGTGCAGAGAAGCGCCGTGCAGCAGCCCGAGGTTGCCGGTGTCGGATCCCGTCGCGAGCGGCACGCCGGCATCGAGGAGGAGCCCGGTGTTCGCTGACGCGACCGTGATGCTCGCTCCGAACATCTCCATCACCTCCGGCGGCGGCGTCGGCAGATCGCCGACTTCGTACCAGGAAGCGATCACCTGCGGGTCGCCGCACTGCTCCTCGATCGGCAGGAGGTCGAAGCTCCGGTCGTAGATGTCCACGAAGTTCCGCTTCCAGACGGCGAGGGTGGGCACCACGACGACCCCGCTGGCCTTTGCCAGGTCCAGGAACGCCTCGTCGAGGGGAGCGTCGAGGGGCAGGTGCTGCAGGCTGTCGACCCCCAGTTCGATCAGGGTGCGCGCCGGCGCAAGTTCCGTGACATGGCTGGTGACCGGCAAGCCGTGCAGCGCGGACTCGGCGACGATCGCCTGGTGCACGGCGGCGTAGTCCTGTTCGTACACGGCGAAGGGTCCGCCCAGGTAGCCGGTCTTGACCAGGTCGGCCTTCCATTCGGCGCCCTGGCGGATGGTCTCCGCGGCGCTGGCGGGGTCCGTGACCGAGCGCACCGACGTGTCGCCGTCGAACGGCGGGAAGAGGGCCTGCGCGGGCACCAGCGTGACCGGTCCGTGGGCGACGTACACATCGGGGGCGTCGGGGCGCGCGCGGGCCTGCTCGCGAACCTCGTACTCGAACCGCGGTCCGCCGACCGAGACGGCGCCGGTGACGCCGGCGCACAGGTAGGACGTGAGCGTGACCGGAACGCGCTGCTGCATCCAGGCCACTTCCTCGTCGTAGGGCACCAGGTGGGTCAGGTTGATCTGCCCCGGCTTGGTGTAGATGCGCCCGGATTCCATGAAGTGGACGTGGGCGTCGATCAGCCCGGGCACCAGCCACTTGCCGGCGACATCGACCGTGCTGGCGCCTTCCGGGACCGGTACGTCGGCGCGGGCGCCGGCCGCCGTGATCTCCGTTCCCTCGATGAGTACCACGGCATCCGCGAGCGGCGCCGCGCCGGTGCCGTCGATCAGGGTGGCTCCGACCAGGGCGGTGACGGAGGCTTCGCCGGCCGCGGGCGCGTCGGACCGGGCGTTGCCGGAGTCGCCGGCGCGTTCGCAGCCCGCCAGCGCGAGGCACAGGACGGACAGCAGCGCCGCCTGGCGTTTCGTCGTGTGTGGCATGTCCCTTGGCTCCCGGTGGCCCGACGCATGCGCGCGAACAACGCCTGAGACGCACGACCCTCGTCGTCTCCCCAAGGCTGCGGCCCGCCGTGGCATATTGCGTCCATGGTTTCGAACGCGCCGCGGCGATGAGAGGAAGCATCCGATGAGTCTGTACGTACTGGCCAACTGCGAACTGTTCGACGGCGTGAGCGAGACGGTCGAGGGGGGCATGCACGTCGCCGTCGAGGACGACCGCATTCGCGAAGTCTCCGACCGGCCCCTCTCCCTGGACGGCGCCACGGTCATCGACTGCGGCGGCCTCTTCCTGATGCCGGGGCTGCTCGACCTGCACTTCCACGCCTACTCGCCCACCTTCGACATGCAGGCGCTCGACCGCATGCCAAAGCCGTTGCTCGTGGGCTATGCCATCAAGCACCTCGAGGACGCGCTGCAGCGCGGCTTCACCACGGTGCGCGATCCGGGCGGCGGCGACGTGGGCCTCTCGCTGGTCGTGGAGCGGGGCCTGGCGCGTGGCCCCCGGTTCCTGTACGGCGGCAAGGCGCTTTCACAGACCGGCGGCCACGGGGACATGCGCCCCGGCGTGCAGGAAGAGCCCTGCAACTGCGCCTACTCCGGCGTGATCTGCCAGGTCGTGGACGGGGTGGACGAAGTCCGCAAGGTCGCGCGCAACGAACTGCGCAAGGGCGCGGATCACGTGAAGGTGTTCATCTCCGGCGGCGTGGCTTCCCCGAGCGACCCCATCTGGATGCCCCAGTTCACGAACGACGAGTTGCGCGCCGCCGTCGAGGAAGCCGCCACCCGCCGCAAGTACGTGATCGCCCACTGCCACACCGATGACGGCGCCCAGCGCTGCGTCGAGACCGGCATCCGGTCCATCGACCACGCGAGCCACGTCACGGACGCGACGGCGCGCCTGATCGCGGCGGCCGGCGCCTAATACCGTGCCGACCCTCGCGGTGGTGCACGAAATCCTCGAGAGCGGCGCCGAGGCGGGCATGCCCCAGGAGAGCATCGACAAGGTGGAGGGCATGCTCGATACGGTGCTGGCCTCCATCGAGTCCTGCCGGCGCGCCGGCGTGAAGATCGGCATGGGCACGGACCTCTTCGGCACGGAGTTCCACGACATGCAGGCGAGCGAGATGCGCTACCGCTCCGCGGTGGACAGGCCCATCGACATCCTGCGCTCCGCGACCTCGGTGAACGCCGAGATCGCCCAGCGCGGCGACGACCTCGGCCGCGTGGCGCCCGGCTACTTCGCCGACCTGTTGGTCCTGGACGGGAATCCGCTGGACGACATCGGCATCTTCGAGCGCTACCGGGCCCAGATGCCGTTGATCATGAAGGGCGGCGCCTTCATCCGCAACGAACTGGGCTGACGGTCGAGGCGGGAAGCGGGGAGCGCGTCGGCGGACCACGATCAGGGCTCCCGCCGAACGGATTTCAATCAGACGCCTGGAATGTTTCGATTGGACGACGGTAAAACTTTTAATTGGACGGAGGTAATGTTACAAACGGACGATGGATCGACCCCCACTCCATCCGCGCCGTGCAGAACGCCAACTCGTCGAGGCGCTCGAAGACTCGCCGGTCGTCCTGATTCATGGCCCGCGCCAATGCGGCAAGACGACGCTCGCGCAAATGGTGTGTGCCCCGGCGACCCTGTCCCTGCGTCTCGAGGCATCCGAAACGGAAGACCGGACAGACACGCCCATCGAGTCGCCAGGGCGCGAGTACCAGTACCTCAGCTTTGACGACACCGGCATCCGCGCATCGGCGGATGCGGACCCCATGGGCTTCGTCGCGAATCTGCCCGAACGCGTCATCCTCGACGAAGTGCAGCACGTGCCGGAACTCTTCGGTGCCCTGAAACTGGAGGTGGACCGCCGCCGGGTTCCCGGCCGTTTCCTGTTGGCCGGTTCCGCCAACGTCCTGCTGCTTCCCCGGCTTGCCGACTCATTGGCCGGCCGCATGCAGATCGTGCGATTGCATCCCCTGGCGCAAAGCGAGCTCCACGCCGCGGAACCCGCCGGTTCCGGCGCCGGGCATGACTTTCTCGACAAGCTGTTCGGCGGGGAGTTCGGAATGCATCGAACCGATCGGCTGGGCGTCCGACTCGCCGAACGCATCGTCGCCGGCGGCTACCCGGCGGCACTGGCGCGCCCCACCGCGCGGCGGCGCGCGAACTGGTACCGCGACTACATCGAGGCGCTGGTACAGCGGGACGTTCGGAGCCTGGCACGCATCGCCGCCCTGGAAGCCTTGCCCCGGCTGCTCGGACTGGCGGCGAGCCAGTCCGCACGGTTGTTGAACGTGTCGGACCTCGCATCGCCGTTTCAGGTGAGCAGACCGACCATCAACGACTACCTCAGTCTGCTCGAGCGCATATTCCTGCTCGAGCGGCTGCCCCCCTGGCACAGCAACCGGGCGAGTCGCTTGGTCAAGACGCCGAAGCTGCACATGGGGGATACAGGCGTCGCCTGCTCGTTGCTCAGCGTCGACGCGCAGGGATTGACGAACGATGGGTCGATGCTGGGACCCCTGCTCGAGACCTTCGTGTTCCAGGAAATCCGCCGGCAGGCAAGTTGGCTGGACGAGCGTGTCGCCCTCTACCACTACCGCGACAAGGACAAGGTGGAAGTGGACATCGTAGTCGAGCGTGGCAACGCCGTGGCGGGCGTGGAGGTGAAGGCGGGCGCCACGGTGAAGGGGAGCGACTTCAACGGCTTGCGCAAGCTCGCGAGAACGGCCGGCACCCGCTTCGCCGGCGGTGTAGTGCTCTACGACGGGGAGCTTTCCCTGAGCTTTGGGGACGGGCTCTACGCCGTGCCCATCCGGAGACTCTGGGAGAAGCATGCGGCTGAGCCGGCAGTCGCATACCATCCGCGTCGAACAGACCCGTACGAGCCTGAAGCATGAAATCCACGATCAACGTCTACGAAGGTTATTCCAGCGAAGTCGCGAACGGGTACGCCCGTTCTTCGGTGCACGTTCCGGTCGACGACGGTTGCCGCATCGCCGTGGACATCCTGCGTCCCACCTGCGATGGGGAACTGCTCGACGGCCCGCTGCCGACCGTGGTGCAGGCGACCGGGTACCGGCGCGCGTACTACAAGAAGGAGAACGAGTTCAACGCCCCGAAGTACGCGCAGTTGACCGCGCATCTCCCGGTCGGCGCGCTGGTGACGGCCTACGAACAGCGCCCGGCGTGCCAGCAGGTCATCCGGTACGGATACAACGTCGTCAGCGTCGACTTCCGCGGCACGGGCGCGTCCTTCGGCGCCAACGCCATGCAGACCTGGCGCAACGCGGCCGACGTCGCGCAGGTCGTGGACTGGATCGCGCGGCAGGAGTGGGCGACGGACAGGGTGGGGATGATCGGCGGTTCCTGGGAAGGCGTGATCCAGCTCGCGACGGCCGTCTTCCAGCCCCGGCACCTCGCCTGCATCGTCCCGCAGATCCCGCCGTCGATCCTCAACGCCATCGTCGACGGCGGCCTCGCGATGTCCGGTTTCGCCCGTGACTGGTCGGAGATGCGCAGGGGCCAGGACGGGACGGACGTGGCGGCGCCGGTGGACGGCCCGGACGGCGAACGCCTGTTCGCCGAGGCGCTCGCCGGGCGCGCGCCGACGTACGCGGACTCCGACGATGCGGGCATGCTGGAGCACATGACCAGCGATGCCTACGTCGCCACGATGTCCGAGGGAGCGCCGCCGCCGCCGTTTCCCGAACTCGGCCCCTTGCGCGACGTCTTCGACGAGTTCGAACGGATCAGCCGCTCCGGCACCGCCGTCTACTTGCAGACCGGCTGGTGGGACATGACCTTCCCGGGCGAGTGCCTGGACCTCTACGAGGCGCTCACCGGTCCGAAGCGGATCATCGTCGGCCCATGGAATCACGGCGTGCTGCCGACCATGGAGCCGCTGCGCTGGTTCGACTACCGGCTCAAGGGCATCGACAACGGCATCGCCGACGAGCCCGGGGTGATCTTCGCGACGGCGGACCTCGAGGGCCGGAGCGTCTGGAAGGGCGCCGAGCGCTGGCCGGTACCGGAGGTCGAGACCGACTCCTGGTTCCTGAACGACACCGCCAGCGGCACCCTGGACTCTGCCCTCGATGGCGGCCTGGAGCGGAACGCGGGCCCCGAGACGACGGCCGAATACCGGGTGGACTACGAGACGGGGCTCGGCAGCCTGGGGCGCATGCGCTTCATGCTGCACGACGAGTACATCCGCCACCCCGGGCTTGCGGCGAGGGCGCTACGCTGCGCGACCTTCACGACGCCGGCGCTGGAAGCGGCCATGGAGATCACCGGTTCGCCGACGCTCTTCCTGGAACTTGCCACGACGGCATCCGACGGCGCCCTCCACACGACCCTCGAGCAGGTCCTGCCGGACGGCCGCGCCGAGTACGTCACGGAGGGCTGGCTGAACCTGCGGCACCGGAAGGTGAGCGCGAGTCCGCGGCCCCATGCCGGACCCGCCTGGCACTCCCAGGCCACGGAGGACCTGCTCGAAGTCCGCCCTGGCGAACGCATGACGGCCGCGCTCGAACTCTACCCCGTCTCGGTATCGATCGGCGCCGGGAGCCGCCTGCGGCTGACCGTCGCCGGCACCGACCGGGACAACCTCCACGTGCCGGAGCGCGATCCCGCTCCGGTACTCACCCTGTATTTCGGCGGCCCGTCCGGGTCCCGGCTCGAGCTTCCGCTGGAGGATGCCGCCAGGCGTCCCGAGGGGCGCGTTATCCAGGATGCCTTTGCCGGGCAGGACCCGGGCTTCGCGTTCGCGCGGTCCGACGGCGGCTGAGACCGCCGACCGGGCCGCCCAACGGGCCGCCCAACGGGCGCTTTCACTCCAGCCTGGCGTGAGAACGGGCGAACTGGGCGTCGATGCACGCGTCGTAGATGCCCATCATGCGCTCGAACCCGTCCTGGCCGATCAACAGCGGATTCCTGCCGTCCACGCGCCCCCTGGCGTGCTGCTCGAAGTTCCCGACAAACCAGGCGTGCGTGCTGATCAGACCCTCCACTCCCCGCTCCCTGCCGAGGCTCCAGAACTTGTGCAGCGAGTTGTGCATCTGGTGGAGCGTCGCGATGTCGGCATGCAAGGCCTGGCCTTCCCACGCCAACCGGGGCTCGGGTGGGGTAGGAACCGCCGGATGCGTCTGTAGCCGCACAAGGAGTGTCCCCGTCTTGAGCGCAGGAGCGGAAAATGAACGACCGACGTTATCTCTTCGTGGCAGCCGCCTCGCTAACGCTAACCCTGGCGGTGCCGACGCAACTCGCCGCCGAGGAGACCCTCCTCGAGGAAATCGTGGTCACCGCCGAGCGGCGGACACAGAACGAGCAGGACGTGGCGACGGCGCTCCAGGCGTTCACCGGGGAGGGACTCGAACGCCGGGGCGCCGACGGCTTCGAGGATTACGTGCTGTCGGTGCCCGGCCTGTCGTTTCGCGACCAGGGGGCGGGCGCCACGAGGATCGCGATCCGGGGCGTCTCCAACGTGTCGGCGTCGGACTTCGGCGTCACGACGCCGGTCTCGACCGTGGGGCTGTACCTCAACGACGTGCCCATTCAGGGGACTTCGCAGTTGCCCGACCTCAACCTGTATGACCTCGAGCAGATCGAGGTGCTCAAGGGCCCCCAGGGAACGCTGTACGGGGAGGGGGCCATGGGCGGCGCCATCCGCATGACGCTGGCCCGACCGGACCCTTCGGAGTTCTCGGCGCGGGGCGAGATCATCGGCTCCTTCACCGAGGACGGAGGCTTCAACAACGGGGGCCGGGGGGTCGTCAACATCCCGATCGCCGAGGGCACGACCGCGCTCCGGATCGTGGGCACGTTCCGCGACCACGAAGGCTTCGTCGACAATATCGCGCGGGACGAGGAAGACGCGAACTCCTCCTCGGCCCACTCGGTGCGCGCCCTGCTCCGGTCGTCGCCGGGAGAGCGCGTGGACATCGAAGTGCTGGCGATGCTCTCGGAGATCGAGGAAGACGATTTCCCGAACATCGACTCCGGCCTCGGCGACCTCGAACTCGACTCGAGCGAGCCGCGGTTCCACGAGGGCGAATTCGGGCTCTACGCGTTGACGGTGGATGTCGATCTCGGTTTCGCCGAGTTGACCTCGGTGACCTCGCAGACGCAACTCGACCGCGAGTTCCTCGACCGGCTGGTGATCGCCACGGCCTTCTTCTCGGCGTTCGGGCCGGTGACCGGCGACCCGTTCTACACGACCACGGAAATGGAGTCGGTCGCCCAGGAGTTCCGGCTCGTGTCGGCCGGCGACGAGCGGTTCGACTGGATTCTCGGCGCGTTCTACCGCGACAAGGACCAGGTCGCCGCCGGCGGCGCCACCACCATGCCCGGGGAGCATGTGGCGCTCAACCAGACGCTGGGCTTCCTGGGTCTGCCCACGATTCCGGACAGCGCCTTTGTCGCCGGCGCCGGGGACATCGGCTTCCGGTTCGTCACCGACCGCTACGAACAGTACGCGGCGTATGCCGAGGGGGACCTGGAACTCGACGACCGCTGGAGCCTGACGGTTGGCGCACGCTGGTTCGACGAGGAAGTGACCCTCGAGGACGAGCTGGTGTTCTATTCGATCCTGACCGTGGCCAGCTCGCCCTATCGCGTCGTCGAGGAATCGAGCTCCGACGTCCTACTCAAGGGCCGGCTGAGCTATCGCGCAACGGACGACCTGCTCTTCTACTTCACGATCGCCGAGGGGTTCCGCTCGGGCGGCATCAACCTGCAGAGCGTCTTCCAGGTGGGAGATCTGCTGTTCGAGTCGGACGCGCTCCTGAGCTACGAACTCGGCGCCAAGACGAGCTGGTACGACGGCCGCCTGGTCCTCAACGGCTCGGTTTACTTCCAGGATTGGGCGGACATCCAGTCGAACGGGACGGACATCTCGCCGTTGACGGGCAGGCCCGTCAACTTCATCGGCAACGCGGGCGACGCGGAGGTCGTGGGCCTTGAAGCGCAACTCAGCGCGCGCCCGAACGACCGGCTCACCGTCGGGCTCACCTTCGGGTACGCGGACAGCCAACTGACGAGCGCCCTCGCGGACGCGCTTGTCGGGGCGGACCTGCCCAACGTGCCCGAGTTCACGATGTCCGCAAGCCTCGAGTACGTGTTCCCCTTCGGCGGCCTCGGCGACGGCTTCGCCCGACTGGACGTGCAGCACACGGACGACCAGTTCACGCGCATACAGCGCATCAACGACGCGACGGGGTTTCCGGTCGACTCCTATGTCATCGGCCAGTTCCGTATCGGGTTCAGAAACGAGCGCGGCTGGGGCGCCGACCTGTTCGTCGACAACCTCTGGGACGAGCGCGCCACGATCGGCCGCGGCCGTACGGCGACCGGCTCCTTCAACAGTCCTGACCGGTTCGTGATCAACCGGCCGCGCATGATCGGCATCGTCCTGAGAGTCGAGACCTAGAAGGCATGACCAGCGAGAAGCTCCTGCTCGTGGGCAGCGTTCCGTTCGAATCGGCGGAAAGCGGTTCCAGGTCTCCCTGCCCGCCGTGAACAGTGTCTGCGTACGCATTGTCGCAGGCATATGCTTGTGATATACAAGACCATCGAAGTGGTCGGAGATTGTCCATGAAAGCGACCGCCAAACTGTTCACGAACGGTCGGAGTCAAGCCGTCCGCATTCCCAAGGCGCTCGAGTTCCAAGGCGTCCGAGAAGTCGCCATCAGCCCGCACGGCAATGGCCTGCTGCTCGAACCAATCCGCAAGAGCTGGGGATCCTTCGCCGAGGATGCACCCGAGGTCGACGACGACTTCCTGTTGGAGCGTCCAGACCTGCTCGAGGGCCGGCGAGTCCGCCTGTAGCGACGCGCCGCACACTTGGGAGTCCGGGCGTGCAATACATGCTCGACACGGATACGAGCAGCTACGTGATTCGCGAGCGCGATGCAAGGCTGCTGGCTACGTTCCAGACTCAGGCTCGCGCCGGCGCGAACGTCTTCATCTCCGCGGTCACGCACGCCGAACTGCGGCTAGGCGCACTACGGTCGCGTAGCGCGACACGGCATGCTGCCGCGATTCAAGCCTTCTGCGAACGCCTGGACGGCGTGCTCGCCTGGGGCAAGCCGGAAGCGGACGCGTTCGCCGGCATCCAAGCGCGGCTTCTTGCGGCAGGAACGCCCATCGGCAACAACGATGCGATGATCGCCGCGCATGCGTTGAGCGCGGGTTGCACGCTCGTCACGAACAACCCGCGCCACTTCGAGCGTGTTTCGGGCCTCGATCAGGAGAACTGGTTGCCCGAGGGCTGATCGCCGCGCGGACAACGCAGACCAGGGCTGGTGGGATGGGAGACGGGAACGCGGACGACACGCGCGACCGGCGACCGTCGGCTGGACAGCGGGCGGTCGGCCGTGTTGCAGGTGCCGAGCGCCCGAGCGCCGCGATCATCGGCGAGAGCGACTTTTCGGCACTTGCGCGACCCGGGATCCCTGGCGTAGTGTGCCCATACAGACATTTCAGAACATCCATATGGTAAGTCCGTTGCCAACACCTCGCTCCGATCCGATGTCCGCTCCCGAGCCCGAACAGCACGGAACGTTCCCGCGTCATGCAAGCCTGCGCGCGGGCGAACCCAGGGGTTCCTGCGAGGTTGGGCATAGCCCTCCCGACGAGGGGATGTCGCTCGCAGACCCGGGCTCGGACGGCGCGGATCCCGTGGGCGTCGTCCGCCGCGGCCTGCCGTTCGGCGCGCTGGACAACCTGGTGCGCGCCATCGGCGTCTCCCGGAAGGAGGTCGCCAGCGTCATCGGCATGCCGCAGACGACGCTCGGCCGGAGGCGCCAGAGCGGGACGCTCACGTCGGCGGAGTCCGATCAGGTGCTCCGCGTTGCACGACTGGTGGCGATGACGCGAAGTCTGATGGCGGACGACGCAGAGGCGGCGCGGCGCTGGCTGACGACGCCGCACAGGCTCCTGGGTGATGAAACGCCGCTGCGCCGCGCTTCCACGGAAGTCGGTGGCCGCGAAGTGGAGCAGTTGATCGGCCAGTTGCGTCACGGCGTCTTCAGCTAACGGTCTCCATCTGGTGCTGGCGGGTTGGCGCCTTTCGGCGCCGGAGTTCGCAGGGAGCGCGGAGGAGATGCTCTCCGGGGAGGGCGCGCGATTGTTCGGGGGTCGCTGGAACAGCCCCGGACGTGCAGCCGTGTACCTCGGGGACAGTCTCGCGTTGGCCGGCATGGAACTGCTCGTGCATCTCGGCGAAGTCGATGTCCTCGGGACCTATCGCAAGATGCCGGTGTACATCCCGGAGGAACTCGTGATGCACATCGATGTCGAGGAGTTGCCCGCCGGATGGGAAACCGGCCCGCGGGCGACGACGCGCGCGATCGGCGACCGTTGGCTGGACAGCGGGCAGTCCGCCGTCTTGCAGGTGCCGAGCGCCGTGGTCGTCGGCGAGAGCAACTTCATCGTCAATCCGAACCACCCGGATTGTGCCGCGTTGGTCACCGGGCCGATCACCGACTTCCGGTACGAGCCGCGGCTTCGCGGGTAACTCCGGCAACCTGCGGGCGCCATCAAGCCCTGATTGTCCCCTTGCGTTCCCGCGGCGGGCGCGGATCACTCGATATGGGCGTCGAACCACTCGAGCATGGCGTTCATGCGGTAGCGGCGCAGCGCCGGCGGGCCGATCAGCTCCAGGCCGTGCGAGCAGTTCGCGAGCCGCAGCAGCTCGACCTTGCAGCCGGCGGCCTCGAGGGCCGTGTAGAACTGCTCGGCCTGCTCCATGGGGCAGCGCAGGTCGTTCTCGCCCTGGATGAGCAGCGTCGGCGTGCGGCACTTGTGCGCGTGCGCCAGGGGTGACAGCTCCCAGTAGCGGTCCGGAACCCGGTGCGGGTCACCGCCCATCTCCAGGCTGATCAGCGCCTTGCCGGCGTCGGAGACGCCCCACATGCTCAGCATGTTGTACACGCCCTGTTCCGGCACCGCCGCCTTGTAACGCCGGGAGTTGCCGATCAGCCAGCCGGACAGGTGCCCACCGCCGGAGACGCCCGTGACGCCGAGCCGGTCCGGGTCGGCGATCCCCTCGGCGACCAGCTTGTCCAGGAAGGCGTCGAAGTCCTGCAGTTCCGGCTTGCCCCAGCAGCCGACGATGGCGGTGGAGAAGGCGTCCCCGTAGCCCGTGGAGCCGCGCGGGTTGCAGTAGGCCACCGCGTAGCCGGCGCCGACCAGTTCCTGGAAGTCGTCGTTGTAGCTCAGGCCGAAGCCGGCGTGCGGACCGCCGTG
>JAJDVW010000149.1 GCA_022825925.1 Pseudomonadales bacterium
CTACCTCCAGTCCATGGCCCTGCAGGGCTACAACCCCATCGCCGCCATACAGATCGCCCTCAACGGCAACGCCGCCGACATGGTCGAGCAGCCGCCCCACGACGCCACGCCCGATCAGGCGCAGGGGGGCGAGTAGTTACCTACTAATTTGAAACGAATTAGTAGTTGATTGGTCATGCTCCACTTCATGATCGGCTACGAACACCCCTTCGTCGACGGCAACAGGCGGACGGCACGGGCGCTCTTCTACTGGTCGATGGCCCGTGCCGGGTACTGGTTGACCGAGTTCCTCTCGATTTCGACCATCATCCGCAGGGCGCCCGCCCAATACGTGCGCGCCTACGTCTTCTCGGAGACGGACGACAACGACGCCACCTACTTCCTGGACTACCACCTGCGGGTGGTCCTCGGGGCGATCCGCCAACTCCACGCGTTTCTCGCGCGCAAGGCCCGCCAGATGCGCGAGGTCGATCGGCTGCTACGGGGGCCGGGCGCGGACGGATTGAACTATCGGCAGCGGGCGCTGCTCGCGCACCTGCAGCGTCATCCCGACGGTTCCTACACCATCGAAAGCCATCGACGTTCGCACAACGTCACCCATCAGACCGCCCGCAGCGATCTCCTGAAGCTGGCGGAGTCGGGACTGCTCGAGCGTGGCAAGCGCGGACGGACCTTCGTCTTCCACGGGCCGCCAGACTTCGAAGTGCGTCTGAAGAACCTGGTCGCGATGGAGCCCGGGCCGCGTTAGTTCACTGGCGCATCGGCTCGGTTACCCGTCTCCGGCCTTCGGCTCGACGAGAAGCTGAATGCTGGAGAAGTCGAGGCCGCCCGCGTCGTTCACCTGCCGGTGCAGGCGGTAGAGGTTGCGGGCGAGCGACCCCATGGCCACCGGCGTACCGCTCTCGGTCGCGGCGTCGAGGGCGAGTTCAAGGTCCTTGATCATGAGATCGACCAGGAAGCCACCCTCGTAGCCACGGGAGGCGGGCACGCCTTCCATGATTCCCGGCCACGGGTTGTAGGCGTTGAGCGGCCAGTTGCCCCCCGACGAGCGCTGCATGATGGCCGACAGCGTCGCGGGGTCGAGGCCGCCGGCGGCGCCGAGCGCGAGCGCCTCGGCGGTGGCCGTCATCTGCGCCGCCAGCAGCATGTTGTTGCACACCTTGGCCGTCTGCCCCGCCCCGGGTCCGCCGGCGTGGAAGACGTTCGCGCCCATCTGCTCGAGCAGCGGACGCACGCGCTCGAGGACGGCGGCTTCTCCGCCCACCATGAAGGTCAGCGTGGCGTTTTCCGCGCCGGCCGTGCCGCCCGACACCGGGGCGTCCAGCATGTCGATGCCGCGCTCCGCGGCCCGTGCCGCGACGGTGCGCGCCGTGGCCGGAGCGATGGTCGAGCAGTCGATGACCGTGGCGCCGGGGTCGATGACGTCGAGCAGGCCGTCGTCGACGTAGAGTCCGCGCACGTGTTCGCTCGCCGGCAGCATGCTGACGACGACCTCGGCATCCGTCGCGGCCGCCCGGGCCGATCCCGCCGCGGCGGCCCCGGCGGCGACACAGGCCGCGACCAGGGCGGCCACCAGGTCGTGCACGGCCACCTCATGGCCCGCGGCCGCCAGGTTCCTGGCCATCGGACCGCCCATGTTGCCGACGCCGATGAATCCGACTCTCATGTTCCCGTCCTCCCGAGATCGAACAGGGGATTGCTCTCCCAGGGCGGTTCGAAGTGCGCGAGCACGTGCGCGTGCGCGCCGTCGCTCCGCCACCGCGGCGCGCCGTCCTTGTCCACGATCAGCGCGCGCACCCCTTCCGCGAAGTCGCCGAACCGCGCGCAGCGGCTCGCGATCGTCATCTCCATGCGGAAGCAGTCCGCGAGATCCAGGGCCGGCGCCCGGCGCAGTTGCTCGCAGACGATGCCAACGGTGGTCGGGCAACCCCCGCGCATCGTCGCGAGGCCACGCGCATACCAGTCGCCGGCGCCGGACAGCGTCTCCAGCGCGGCCCGCGCGCCGGCCGCATCGGCCGGAATCTCCGGCAGCGCCTCCGCGATGACCGGCTCCGCCGATTCCAGGCGCCCCGGCTTGAGCGCGGGGCTCGCGTCGAAGGCCCTGTCGGGGTCACCGTCCGCGGCGACGAGCGCAGCCACGGGGTCGCACTCGTTGCCGGCGAAGTGCGTCCCGAGGCCCGCGTAGAGCGCGTCCGCGGCATCCATCCGCGTGCCGGTCGCGCCCAGGAACAACCCCAGGTGCGGCGGGAGACCCCGCAGGATCCACGTGGCGCCCGCGTCCGGGAACAGGCCGATCGTCACTTCCGGCATCGCGATGCGCGTCGTGGGGGTGACCACCCGGACCGCGGCGGCGGAGTAGAGGCCGAGCCCCCCGCCCATGACGAAGCCCCGGCCAAACGCCACGACGGTCTTCGGAAAGGTGTGGATGCGGTAGTCGAGCCGGTACTCCGCCTCGAAGAAGCGGTCCGGGGTGTCGTCGACCGTCGCCCCGGCCGCGTGGTTCTTCACCATCGCCCGATACAGGTCCTGGATGTCGCCGCCGGCGGAGAAGGCGCGCTCGCCCGCGCCCTTGAGGAGCACGCATGCGACGTCCTCGCGGCCCGCCCACAGCACGAGTTGCGCATCGAGCGCGCCCGCCATCGGCAGGGAGAGGGCGTTGAGGGTCTCCTCCGAGTCGAGGGTCGCCACCGCCAGGCACCGGCCCGCCGCGAGCGGCGCCTCCTCGAACCGGATCCGGGCCGGGTCCGCCATCAGCCGTTGACCCAGCGCGGCGGCCGTTTCTCGAGGAACGCGTTCACGCCTTCCTGCTGGTCGGCCGTGTCGAAGAGGTCCACGAACGCGTCGCGTTCGGGCTGATACGAGGCCGCGATGGAGGAAGAGCGTCCGAGCTGGATCAGGCGCTTGCAGGAGGCGACCGCCGGCGGACTCTGGCCGGATACGCGCTCGGCAAGGGCGAGGGCGGTGTCGAGAGCGGCGCCCGTCTCCACCACTTCCTCCACCAGGCCGATCCGCACCCCGGCGTCGGCGTCCACGCGCTCGCCGCAGAGGATCATGCGCTTGGCCCATCCCTCCCCGACCAGCCAGGCGAGGTTCTGCGTGCCCCCGCCGCACGGCAGCAGGCCCACCGACGCCTCCGGCAGGGCCATGGACGCCTGGCGCTCCGCGATGCGGATGTCGCAGGCCATGGCGCATTCGAGGCCCCCGCCCATGGCGTAGCCGTTGATCGCGGCGATGGTCACGCCCCGGAACGCGGCGAGACGCTCGAACGCCCGCCCGAACGCCGCGGCCATTCCGCCGGCGACCGCCTTGTCGCCGGCGGCGAACACCTTGAGGTCCGCCCCCGCCGAGAAGAACCGCGCGCCGGCGCCGGTGACGACGATCGCGTACACCTCCCGGTCCGCTTCGCAGTCGTCCACGAGGTCGGTGAGCGCAGCCAGGTTCTCCTGGTCCCAGGTGTTCGCCGGCGGGTTGTCGATGGTCACGAGCACGGTGCGCCCGCGCACCTCCGCCCGCAGCTTGTCGGATTTCGATTCGATGGTCATGGGGGGACTCTCCTTTCGCCCTGGTTCGCGCCCTGGCGCCTGTCTGGCGCTTCTTCGGCGCTTTTTCCGCCCGGAGGGGCCGCCGTCAAACCAGCTCGACCGCCTGCTCCATCAGCAGCCGGCGCGAGATGATGACGCGCATCACCTCGTTGGTGCCCTCGAGGATCTGGTGCACGCGCGTGTCGCGCACGTGGCGCTCGAGGGGAAACTCCTTGAGATACCCGTAGCCGCCGTGGAGCTGCAGCGCCTGGTTGCAGATGTCGAACCCCGCGTCGGTGGCGAAGCGCTTGGCCATCGCGCAGTACATCGTCGCTTCGGGGTCTCCGTGGTCGAGCTTCCACGCGGCCATGCGCACCATGTTGCGGGCGGCCACGAGGTCGGTGGCCATGTCCGCCAGCCGGAACTGCAACCCCTGGAAGCCGGCCAGCGGCTGGCCGAACTGGCGCCGTTCGCGCAGGTACGAAGACGCTGCGTCGAAAGCCGCCTGGGCCGTGCCCACCGAGCAGGTCGCGATGTTGATGCGGCCGCCGTCGAGGCCCCGCATGGCGATCTTGAAGCCCTCCCCCTCCGTGCCGAGCCGGTACGCCGCAGGCACCTCCACGTCGTCGAAGACGATCTGTCGCGTCGGCTGGCTGTTCCAGCCCATCTTGGCTTCCTTGCGGCCGAAGGACACGCCCGGGCTGTCCGCGGGCACGGCGAAGCTGCAGATGCCGCCGGCGCCCTCGTGGACGCCGGCGCGGTCGGAGAGCCGCGCCATCACGACGAGCACGTCCGTGTCCCCGCCGCCCGAGATGAACGCCTTGGTCCCGGTCAGCCGGTAGCAGTCGCCGTCCTTGCGCGCGACGGTCCGGAGCGAGGCCGCGTCGGACCCGGCGTTGGGCTCGGTGAGACAGTAGGACGCCAGCCGCCCGCCCGAGACGAGCCCCGGTCCGAACGTCGTCTTCGCGTCCTCCGACCCGAAGGCGGCAATCATCCAGAGCGCCATGTTGTGGATCGTGATGTACGCCGTGGTGGAGGTGCAGCCGCGGGCGAGTTCCTCGAGGACGATGCTCGAGTCGAGCCGCGGCAGCCCCATGCCGCCGATGGACTCCGGCGCGTACAGGGCGCAGAACCCGAGCGCGCCGGCCCGCTCGATCGCATCCTTCGGGAACACCTGGTCGGCGTCCCAGCGCGCCGCATGCGGCGCGAACTCCCGGTCGCTGAACTCCCGTGCCGTGTCCCGAAACGCGCGCTGGTCCGCCGTCAGGCCGAAGTTCATCAGCGCAGCCGGATCGTCATCTCGGGGCCCTGCGAGGGCGCGTCCTGGAACCAGCGGGCGGTCACCGTCTTCGTCTCCGTGTAGAACTTCACCGCCTGCTTGCCGTAGGCGTGCTGGTCCCCGAAGAAGGACTGCTTCCACCCGGTGAACGAGAAGAACGGCAACGGCACCGGGATGGGAACGTTGATGCCGACCTGGCCCACGTCGATCTCGTGCTGGAAGCGCCGCGCGGCGGCACCGCTGGCCGTGAAGATCGACGTGCCGTTCCCGTAGGGATTGGCGTTGACGAAGCGGATCGCCTCGTCGAGCGTGTCGACTGCGGACGTCACCAGCACCGGGCCGAAGATCTCGTCGCGGTAGATGGACATGTCCGGGGTGACGTCGGCGAACAGCGTCGGGCCGACCCAGTTGCCGTCCGGGTACCCGTCCACCGTGCAGTCGGAGCCGTCGAGCAGCAGCGCAGCCCCCTCGTCCCGGCCGCGGCCGATGTAGTCGAGGATGCGCGCCCGGGCCTGCGGCGTGATCTGCGGCCCGTACCCGGCGCCGTCGTCGTCCCAAGCGCCCGGCCGGACCGCCGCCATGGCGTCGCGCAGCTCCGGCAGCCAGTCCGCGCTCTCGCCGACGAACACCGCCGCGCTGATGGCCATGCAGCGCTGTCCGGCCGCCCCGCAGGAGGCGCCCACCAGGTTCGAGATGACCTGGTCCCGGTCCGCGTCCGGCATGACGACCAGGTGGTTCTTGGCGCCGGCCATGGCCTGCACCCGCTTCAGGTTCTGCGTCCCCGTCCGATAGACGTACTGCGCCACGGGCACCGAACCGACGAACGACACGGCCCGCACGTCCGGGTGGGCCAGCAGCGCGTCGACCTGCTCCTTGCCGCCGTGCACGAGTTGCACCACGCCCGGCGGCGCGCCGGCTTCGACGAAGAGCTCGATGAGCCGGTTCGGGGTCATCGGGTCCTGTTCGGAGGGCTTCAGCACGAACGTGTTCCCGCAGGCGATGGCCAGCGGGAACATCCACAGCGGAATCATCGCGGGGAAGTTGAACGGCGTGATGCCCGCGCACACGCCGAGCGGCTGGACGAGGCTGTAGGTGTCGATGTCGTGCGCCACGTTCTCCACGGTCTCGCCCATCATCAGGCTCGACACGTTGCAGGCGTACTCGACGACCTCGATGCCGCGCCAGACGTCGCCCTTCGCGTCGGCGAAGGTCTTGCCCGTCTCGGCCGAGACGATCTTGGCGATGTCGTCCTGGTGCCGCTTCAGGAGCGCCTGGTAGTTCATCATCAGCCGCGCGCGCTCCGGCGTCGGGGTCTCCCGCCAGGTCCGGAACGCATCCAGCGCGCTCGCGACCGCGCGGTCGATCTCGTCGGGGGTCGCGAAGGGCACTTCCGTGAGCACGTTCTGGGTGGCGGGGTCGGTCACCGCGAGCCGTTCGCCCGCGCCGTCGACGAACTCGCCGTCGATGAATAGCGGTAGTCCCATGGTCTTCCTCCTCCTCCGGCCCTCCTCCTCCTCGGGTCCTCGTCCTCGGGCCCCGGCTGCCGTTACTCCACGTCGAACCAGTCGATGGGCGCGTGCCCGCGCTGCACCAGGTACCGGTTCGCGCTCGAGAAGTGCCGGCAGCCGAAGAACCCCCGGTTCGCCGACAGCGGCGACGGGTGGGGGGCCCGCAACACCAGGTGGCGGCGGGCATCCACCATGGCGCCCTTGCGTTGAGCATAGCTGCCCCAGAGCATGAATACGACGCCTTCCCGCTCCCGGTCGATCACCTCGACGATGCGGTCCGTGAAGGACTCCCAACCCCGCCCCTGGTGCGAATTGGCACGCCCGCGCACCACGGTGAGGACCGCGTTCAGCAGCAGCACGCCCTGGCGCGCCCAGGACGCGAGACAGCTCTTGCCTTCGGGCACGCGCCCGCCCGCCCGGCCTCCGGGTACGCCGTCGTCCGACATGTCGTCGTCGATCTCGCGAAAGATGTTCACGAGGGACGGCGGGCGCTCCACCCCGGACCGTACCGAGAAGCAGAGCCCGTGCGCCTGGCCCGGGCCGTGGTAGGGATCCTGGCCGATGATGACGACCCGTACACGCTCCACCGGCGTGAGGTCGAGGGCCGCGAACATCTCGCTGCCCCGCGGATAGACGACCTTGCGGGCCTCCCGCTCCGCGAGCAGGAACTCCCGCAGCTTCTGCATGTAGGGCTTGTCGAACTCGGCGAGCAGCGCCGCCTTCCACGACGCCTCGAGCACCACGCGATCAGTCATGCCCCGCTCCTACTTCGGCTCGCACTCATGCCAGCAGCCCTTACCCTCGTCGCACCCGCAACGTCAGACCCCCAAAGCAGTACGGGCCACAGGGTCGCCGCGACTGTCGAAGCAGGAACCCGGCGTTCCCGGGAACACGCGAATCAGCCTGAGTTTCACGGGCGGATACTCGGCGAATACAGACAGCCACACCGACAGGAAGCCCAAGCCGCGCGCCACATCCAGAACGAAACGGAGAGCCTCATCGGTCTGGTTCAAGCTCTCGTACCGCTCACGACAGAACTCCGCCGTGCTCCACGCCTCCTCACGCTGACGCCAGCGGGCATCTCTGAGTGCAGGCTTGGGAAAGCCGGTGGCCTGGTGCCGATCCAGGCCGACCAGATCGACCAGCGATCTCGCCCGTTGACGCAGACGCCCGCGAAGCGAGGTAGCGACCTCCGCGAAGCCGCCCTTGGCGTAGGTGATCGCGAGCAGCGTATTGTGCCGATCGGGCCATAACGTGTCCTGATCCGGAATGTCCTTGAGCAACTTGACGGAGTTGCAGTTCGAGCAACTTAGCAGGAAGTTGTCCCAGTCCAACTCGCGGTCCTCATGGAACTCCTTCGGCGCCTTGTGCTCCACGGCCAGACCGATGGGCAGTCTCCTCTCGCAGTAGCTGCAGTATTTGCCAAGCCTGGCTTCCAGGTCGCCTGCCGCCTGCCGGTAGTCCGTGTACTGCCTTGGCGCCGCCCCCTTCTCAATCGGCCTCACTACCACCCGTCCTCGCCATCGCCTCCAGACGCAGAATCGCATCGACGCCCGGGCTCCGAGAGTATCGTTCGGCGGCTCTCCGATACCTCGCTTCCGCTTCGAGCAAGTCGTCGTTGACCTCGCCTCCTGCCTCCCGGAGCAACGAGAAGTAGCGGCCGGTCGCTGCGGACAGTTCCTCCGCCCGGGCGCCCCGTTGTGGGCACGGAACGTCCTGAACGTCCTCGATGATGTCCTCGATCGGCCGGTCGGAATACTCCGCCCGCAACTCCGTCTCCCCGAGCAGACGCAGTTCGCCTTCGTCGAGGGACTGAATGATGAAGGGGGAATGGGACGTGCAGACGAACTGCATCCGCGGGAACGTGTCCTTCAGGTCCCCCACCACCCGGCGTTGCCACTTGGGGTGGAGGTGCACGTCCAGCTCGTCGATGAGTATCAGGCCCGGTGTCTGCTCCAGAACGCTCGGGACGTCGGTCGATCCACCCGCCTCGGCGACCAGATGGGCGTTGTGGGTCACTGCCTTGATGGCGATGTCCGCCACCATGGACACCATCATCTGCTGACCGGCGCTGAGGTTCGAAAAGGGCTGACCCGCGCCTCCAAACGAAACGACAAGCTCGCTCCGGTCGCCATCGAACCACAGGTCGTCGGCAGTCTCGAGACACCCGAGGACGGCCTGCTTCACAACTTCGTACCCCGGTCGCCAACGCCCCCTTCGACTGGCGGACGCCACGGCCTCGCGCTGAAACCAGTACTGGAGGTCAGTGGTGCGGATTCTCTCCTCGAAACAGTCGTAGAACGCGTCCCAACGCCGCGCCGGCGCGCCGGGCTTGGTCGGACGCCCGTTGCGGTTCCGGTCGCGAGCGGGGAGCCATCCGCGTCCCGCACCGTAGTAGGCGACCACCGGCGTGAGCACATCCTCACCCACAGTGGCCCGGCGAAAGTGGTCCCTTATGGCCGCGACGGCTTCGCGAGCATCGGCGTTCGTCGTCCTCGTGCCGCCCTCGCGTATCTGCCGCCGCCAACTGAGCTCACGCCCACAGAGTTCGCCGTACGCATCGATGATGACCGGACGGCATTCGAGAAACTGGCGCCGATCGCCTTCCTGCCTCGACGCGAGGCGAATCTCCTTGTGCAGAATGCTCCTGCGGCTGTTGAGCAACGTGGAGTCCGGCAACTCGACCAGCCATACCCCCGCGGCCACGGCCAGCGCATCCAGGACCGAAGTCTTGCCGGAGCCGTTGTCGCCAGCCACCAACGTAAATCGTGGATGGAGCGCCAACGTTTCGTCTTCAAAGCACTTGAAGTTCCGCATCCGGACGTTGCGAATCCTCACGAACGCACCAAGAGTCGGCCAAACCGGTGGGTAGTGTAGTCGAACCCGGTTCGGCAGCGAGCCCGGTCCCTCCGCCGCCGAGGCCGGGCGGGTGGCCCAGGCCATGGTAGGATGAACGAGCATTGGCCACGTGCAAAGACGTCTGTGCGTGTGTCGTCCCCACAGGAATCTCGGAGATCGGTCGTATGGATCGCAACACTGCCGAACGGATCAGCGACCTCCTTCGGCAACACCTGCCCGACTCGGCCTCCTTCCGCCTTGAAGAAGAACTTGAGACGCCTCTCGTCAACTTCCACCAATGGGCGGACGGAAAAGACTGCGTCGGCGCATTCCGCGTTGCCTCCGAAACGAGCGAACGAAATCTGCTCCTCATCCAGTGGTCGGACAAACACCTCTCTCGATTTCATTTGATCCTGTTCCCGGCCAACCGCTCGGGGCCCCTCTTGGAGGTGCACGAAATCCGAGGTGGCCATTTCAATTGGACCCACTCGCCGACCAGACACGACGGACGCAACTCGGAACGAAAGGAGCGGTTCAGCGTACTCGCTCAACAACACGACCTGCCGCTCGTGGACTCGCGTGTCGCCATTCCCGTCCCCACGGGCCCAGACGACGTGGAGCCGCTCCTCTCGATCGTCTTCCTGCTGGCCGATGTCCGCACGGAAGCAGACGACCTCGACCGGCGGACGCAAGTCCCCACGCCGCCCCTCCGTGGGCCTCGACCGTCCGAACCCCGTTACTGGCTGATGTCACTTGGGCCGCGGTCACGGCATTGGGAGGAGTGCCGCCGCGAGGGCATCGCCTGCCTGGGCTGGGACGAACTGGGCGACCTCACCGAATACGCGAGTCGAGCGGCGATGGACCTCGGCCGGAACGACTCGTTGGCTTGCTGGCAGTTCTGCCACGACATGGAGCCGGGCGACACCATCTTCGCCAAGCTCGGAACCAGCGCCGTGGTCGGCCACGGCACCGTCACGTCCGCCTACCGCTTCGACGCCACCCGCCCGGCTTACAAGAACGTACGCGACGTCGACTGGCATTCCAACTTCCCCGGCGGCGTCCGCGTCCGGGACAAGCCGCTGGTGCTCAAGACGCTAACCGACGTGTCCGACTATCCCCAGCAGGTCGTTGCCCTCAAACGGGCCGTCGGGATGCTCACGTCTCTCCCCGAAACGGAGGCCAAGTCGCCGTACTCGGTCGACTCCGTCCTTGAGGACGGTTGCTTCCTGGATCGCGGCGAACTCGACGTACTCCTGAACAGGCTGGAAGCGAAGAAGAACCTCGTTCTCCAAGGCCCTCCGGGAACCGGCAAGACCTGGTTGGCCAAACGTCTTGCCTACGCGCTGACAGGCCGCCGAGATCGTGAACGCATCTGCAACGTGCAGTTCCATCCGACGCTGTCCTACGAGGACTTCGTCATCGGCTGGCGCCCGTCCGCAAGCGGGCTCGAACTCACGAAAGGCACCTTCCTGCGGGCGATCGAGTCAGCTTCCGCCGACCCGGAAACCCCCTTCGTGGTGGTCATCGAGGAGATCAATCGCGGCAACCCGGCCCAGATATTCGGGGAGCTAATCACGCTGCTCGAGGCGGACAAGCGGTCCGCGGACGAGGGGCTGGAACTGTCCTTTGCCACCGAGGGCGAAGCTACTCGCGTCCATGTCCCCGAGAACCTCTACGTCATCGGCACGATGAACATCGCGGACCGGTCCCTCGCGCTGGTCGACCTGGCGCTGCGGCGCCGCTTCGCGTTCGCCACCCTCAAGCCGAGGATCGACGACACGTGGCGCCGATGGGTTACGGAGCAACTCGGGATCGACGCGGAAGCTGCGGACGACATCCAGCACCGCATGGCGGCGCTCAACGAGGAGATTGCGGCATCGAAGTCCCTGGGCGAGCAGTTCTGCATCGGACACAGCTACGTGACGCCCACCCACAGACTCGACCCGGATGATGTCAATGGCTGGTTCCGTGACGTCGTCGAGACGGAGCTGGCCCCGCTGCTTGAGGAGTACTGGTTCGACGAAGCTGGCCGCGCCAGACAGGAGCACGACCGCCTGCTGAAAGACTGGTGAGCGCGAGGGTCCAACAGAACTCCCGCGACATGCGGGTGAGCGGTATCCCGCTTCGCAACGTCTGGCTGCTCATGCTCTACGCCTCGGACCTCTTCCGCATGCGGGGCACCGACCTTCTTGCCGTAGAGGAGGTGCCTGACGACCTTCCGGACATCGTCGCCGAATTGCTCACCCACGCGGTGGAAGCGCGTCTGAGGCGAAACCTCCACCGCGCCTACGAACCCCGAACCGCCGTTCTCAATCGCGTGCGAGGAACGATCGACCTTCTCCGCACCGAGTCGCGGCAACTCATCGATCAGGGCAAGGTCGCCTGCCGCTACGAGGACCTTACCATCGACACGCTGCGCAATCGCTACGTCCGAGGCGCCCTCGAGTCCATCGCGCGGGCGGTTTCGACTCGCCCCCTCGCACACGACTGCCGGGCGCTCGCGCGACGCCTCCGCTCGATGGGTGTCGGCGGCCGCGTACCCTCCACGCGTGAGGCAACCGCGGATCGCTTCGGACGCCACGACGCCAACGACCGCTTCATGATCGCGGTCGCCCGCCTGGCCTTCGACTTGGCCTTGCCCACCGAAACCCCCGGCGAGCACTTGCTGGGTCAGTCGGACCGCGATGAGCACTGGCTACGCAGGCTCTTCGAGCGCGCGGTCTACGGCTTCTATCAGGTCGCCCTGTCACGCCAAGACTGGTCGGTTTCCCATGGACGCGTCCTGCACTGGCCGGTCGAAGCGCGCTCGCCTGGTCTGGACGCCATCCTCCCGAGGATGGAGACGGACATCGAGCTGGTGCATCGACACACGGGGCGGAAGATCGTGATCGACACGAAGTTCACGTCCCTGCTCAAGCCCGCGCAGTTCCGAGAGGGACTACGGAGCCAGTACCTCTACCAGATGTACGCCTACGTTCGTTCCCAAGTCGCCGCGGCACCGCAGCCCCAACCCGCCGAAGGCGTGCTTCTGCACCCCACCATCGAACGCCCCATCGACGAAGCCGCAATCATCCAAGGCCATCTTCTCCGGTTCACCACCGTGGATCTGGCAGGACCTCCGTCAGCCTTTCGGGCCGGCCTGTTGCGTATCGTGGAGGGTTCGCCTTCCCTCCAACACTGACGCTAACCGTCCCCAGCCGGCCGCAGGTGAGGAAAGAGCAGCACGTCGCGGATCGAGGGCGCATCCGTCAGCAGCATCACCAGCCGGTCGATGCCGACGCCCTCCCCGGCGGTCGGAGGCATGCCGTACTCGAGGGCCTCCACGTAGTCCCCGTCGTAGTGCATCGCCTCGAGATCGCCACGCGCCGACCGCTCCGCCTGCGCCCGGAACCGGTCCGCCTGGTCGTCGGGATCGTTGATCTCGGAGAACCCGTTGGCGAACTCGCGGCCGGCGACGAAGTACTCGAACCGGTCGGTGACCTCCGGGTCGCCTTCGCGCCGTCGCGCGAGGGGCGAGACCTCGGTCGGATACCCGGTGACGAAGGTCGGCTGGACCAGCCGGGGTTCCACGCGCGCCTCGAAGATCTCCGTCAGCATCCTGCCCGCTCCCCAGTCGCGCTCCGGGGACAGGTTCATCCGGCGCATGGCCCGCGCCAGGCCCGGCGCATCGGCCAGGTCCGCCGCGGTCAGGTCCGTGTGCGCCAGGACGGCGTCGGCCATGTCGCAGCGGACCGCCGGTTCGGCGAAGTCGATGTCCGTCCCCTGGTACCGCACCGTCTGGCCCCCGGTCACGGCCGCGACCACCCGCCGCATCAGGTCCTCGGTGAGGTCCATCAGGTCCTCGAACGTGCTGTAGGCCTGGTAGAACTCCAGCATCGTGAACTCGGGATTGTGGCGCGTGGAGAGCCCTTCGTTGCGGAAGCTGCGGTTGATCTCGTAGACCCGTTCGAAACCTCCGACCACCAGGCGCTTGAGGTAGAGCTCCGGGGCGATGCGGAGGTAGAGGTCCATGCCGAGGGCGTTGTGGTGGGTCACGAACGGCCTGGCCGTGGCGCCGCCGGGGACCGGGTGCATCATCGGCGTCTCGACCTCGAGGAAATCGCGTTCGTCCAGGAACCGGCGAACCTCGCGCACGATGGCCGAACGCGTACGAAACCGCCCGCGGGATTCCTCGCTCATGATGAGGTCCACGTGACGCCGGCGGTACTGCGCTTCCCGGTCCACGAGCCCGTGGTACTTCTCCGGCAGCGGCCGGAGCGACTTGGCCAGGACGCGGATGGCGTCGGCCTGGACGGTCAGCTCGCCCCGGTTCGTGCGCATGAGCGTGCCGCCCACGCCCACGACGTCCCCGATGTCCCAGAGCCTGCGCACGTCCTCGTAGGCCTCGCCGAGGTCGTCCTTGCGCAGGTAGCACTGGATGGCGCCGCTCACGTCCTGCAGCGTGACGAAAGTGGCCTTGCCCATGACCCGGCGCAGCATGACGCGGCCCGCCACCACGACGCGGGCCGCGTCCGGGGAGCGGGCCGCGTCCGCCTCGAGCGCCTGCTTGTCGCTATCCGCGTACCGCGCCTGGAGTTCCGCCGCCAGCGCCGTCCGCTCGAAGCCGTTCGGGAACGCTTCCCCCCGGGCGCGGAGTTCCTCGAGCTTGCCGCGCCGGTGGGCGAGGATGTCGTGGCCGTCGGTCATCGCCGGATCAACGGGACAGCCCCGCCTTCAGGCTCGCCTCGATGAACCCGTCGAGGTCGCCGTCGAGGACGTTGTTCGGGTCGCTCCGCTCCACCAGCGTGCGCAGGTCCTTCACGCGGGACTGGTCGAGGACGTACGAGCGGATCTGGTTGCCCCAGCCGATGTCCACCTTGCTGTCCTCCACGGCCTGGCGCTCCTCCTGGCGCTTGCGCTGCTCGAGTTCGAACAGCTTCGCGCGCAACTGCTTGTACGCCTGGTCCCGGTTCTGGTGCTGCGACCGTTCGCTCTGGCACTGCACCACGACGCCCGTCGGCAGGTGCGTCAGCCGCACGGCGGAGTCGGTCCGGTTGACGTGCTGTCCGCCCGCGCCGCTCGCCCGGTACGTGTCCACCCGCACGTCCGCGCGCTCGATCTCGATCTCGATGTCGTCGTCCACTTCCGGGGAGACGAACACCGAAGCGAAGGACGTGTGCCGGCGGTTGCCCGCGTCGAAGGGCGACTTGCGCACGAGCCGGTGGACGCCGGTCTCCGTCCGCAGGCGTCCGTAGGCGTAGTCGCCCGAGACGAGCACGGTGGCGCCCTTGATGCCGGCCACGTCTCCCGCCGAGATCTCCACGACCTCGGTGCCGAAACCTCTCTTCTCGCCCCAGCGCAGGTACATCCTGAGCAGCATCTCCGCCCAGTCCTGCGCCTCGGTGCCCCCGGAGCCGGCCTGGATCTCGAGGTACGCGTTCGACGGGTCCACCTCGTCGTCGAACATGCGGCGGAACTCGAGGTCCGCGAGATCGGCCTCGACCGCGCGCAGGTCGCGGTCGATGTCGTCGAGGGTCTCCCCGTCCGCCTCCGCGGCGGCCATCTCCGCGAGGTCCGCGGCGTCGGTCAACGCCACGGCCAGCCCTTCGAGGACGGTCACGGATTTCTCTAGGCCGGCCCGCTCCCGGGAGAGGCTCTCCGCGGCATCCCGGTCGTTCCAGGCGTCCGGATCGGACAGCGTGAGATCGATCTCCTCCAGGCGCTCCTTCCGGCCGGCGTAGTCAAAGATACCCCCGAAGTGCTTCGCTGCGTCCGCCGAGCGTCTTGATGCGCTCCCGTATCGAGGTGATTTCGGCCACGAGGATCCGCCCGGAAAAAAGGCGCGTATTGTAGCCCCGACCGAACGGCCCAACATGCAACCGGCGCGCTCTCCGGTTATCCCACGTCCCCCGCCGCAACCGGCTCGATGTCGGCAACGACAAGCTGCAGGGTCTCCATGTCGCGGTAGTCGTTGACGCCGAGCCGATACAACGCACGCACCCGCCCGGCGCCCAGGGGCTCCTGGTCGAAGGCGATGGCGTCCGCGACTCGCTCCCCGCGCTTGAGGACCAGTTTGAGGTGACGCTCGCCGACCACGCGCTCGTTCACGACATCGAACTCGCCGTGGAACGTGGGTTCCTCGAAGCCCGCGCCCCACGGTCCGTGATCCGCGACGAGCCGGGCGTTCTCGAGCGTGAGTTCCGCACCCGGCAGGTCGCCGTCCGAAACGCGCACGTTGCGCAGGTCCCGCGCCGAGACGCGGGCATCGACCGCCTCGCGAAACGCCTTCGAGAAACGCGCCAACTGGACCCGCTTCAGGGTCAGCCCCGCCGCCATCGCGTGCCCGCCGAAGCGCACGACCAGTCCCGGGAACCGCGCCGCCACGTCGGCGATCGCGTCGCGGACGTGCAGGTTGGGGATGGACCGGGCCGAGCCCCGCAGTTCGTCCGGCGCCGTCTCCCCGGCGTCGGCGAACGCGATCGCCGGCCGGTGCAGACGCTCCCGCACGCGGCCGGCCACGATGCCGATGACCCCCTGGTGCCAGCCGGGGTCGTAGACGCAGACCGCCGACTCTCCACCGGAACCCGCCTCGTCGATCAGCACCGTCGCCTCCGCGGTCATCGCCTGTTCGATATCCCGCCGTTCGACATTGAGCGCGTCCAGGCGGGCGGCCAGGGGACGCGCGGTCGGGAGGTCCTCCGCCAGCAGGCACGCGATGCCGGCGCTCATGTCGTCCAGGCGCCCGGCCGCGTTGAGCCGTGGCCCGATCGCGAAGCCCAGGTCGGCGGCCCGCATGCGCCGGGTCGAGCGCCTGGCGGCCTCGGCCAGGGCCACGATCCCGGGACGCGCCCGACCGGCCCGGATGCGGCGCAGCCCCTGGTGCACCAGGATACGGTTGTTGCGGTCCAGGGGCACGACGTCCGCCACGGTGCCGAGCGCGACCAGGTCCAGCCAGGGCGCGAGATTCGGCCGCGGACGTCCCGACGCCTCGAAGTGGCCGGCGGTTTCCAGATACGCGCGCACCTGGCTCAGCACGTAGTACACGACGCCCACCCCCGCGAGCGCCTTGCTCGGAAAGCGGCATCCGGGTGCGTTGGGATTCACGATGGCGTGCGCCGGAGGCAGTTCCGCCCCCGGCAGGTGATGGTCCGTGACGACGACGTCGACGCCGGCCCCCTGGAGCACGCGGACCCCCTCGATGCTCGCGATGCCGTTGTCGACGGTCATCACCACGGCCGGCTCCCGCTCCAGCGCGACGCGGGCCAGCTCCGGCGACAGCCCGTACCCGAACGCGAACCGGTTCGGTACCAGGAAGTCGACGCGCGGCGCGCCGAAAGCCCTGAGCACGGAGACCGCCAACGCCGTCCCGGTCGCCCCGTCCGCATCGAAGTCGCCCACCACCAGGACCGGCTCGCCCGCGGTCACGGCCCGCCCGAGGCGCTCGGCCGCCACGTCGATACCGTGCAGGGAGCGGGGACTCAGGAGCCCGGACAGGGACAGGTCGAGCGTGTCGGAGGAGTCGATTCCCCGCGCCGCCAGCGCCTCCGCGAAGAACCTGGGGAAGCGGGCCGCCAGTTCGGGGGCGATGTCCCCCACGGATCGACGTTCGACTTCGATCAGGCGGCCCCGTCGAAGTCGGCGACCCGGATCTGCCGGATGGCGCCGCTCACCCCGTCGAGGGCCTCGATGGCCTCTGTCGCGCGCCGTACGTCCGCCTCGGCCACGACGTTCGTCAGGATGACGATGGGCACCCACTGCGCACCCTCGCCCGAGCGCACGGCGCGGGCGCGCTGTATCGCACCCTCGATCGAGATGCCCTCGCGGCTCAGCGCCTCGGCCACGTGAGCGAACACGCCCGGCTCGTCGACGGCCGGGATCTTGAGATAGTGGGCCGAGCGCAGCGCGTCCATCGACGACCCGCCGCCCTGCGCCGCGCGGAGCTCCCGCCGGCGGGGCCGCTCCTGCCGGGCAACGTCGACGAGGTCCGCGACGATCGCCGATGCCGTGGGCGCCCCGCCGGCGCCGGGCCCGAGGTAGAGGGTCGACCCCACCGCGTGCCCGCTCACCTGTACGGCGTTCATGACGCCGTCCACCTTCGCGATCAGGGCGTTCTCAGGCACGAGGCACGGGTGCACCCGCGCCCGGACGCCCGCGTCCGTGTCACTGGCGATGCCGAGGTGCTTGATGCGATAGCCCAGTTCCCGCGCGTACTCGATGTCCTCGATGTCCACCTCCGAGATGCCCTCGGTGTGGACGGCCTCGAAGTCGAAGGGCGCATCGAACGCGAGACCCGCCAGGATCGCCAGCTTGTACGCCGCGTCGACCCCCTCGACGTCGAACGAAGGATCGGCCTCGGCGTAGCCGAGCCGCTGCGCTTCGGCCAGGGCGGTGTCGAAGTCGCCGCGCCGCTCCGTCATGGCCGTGAGGATGTAGTTCGACGTGCCGTTCACGATCCCGGCCAGCCATTCGATCCGGTTCGCCGCCAGCCCGTGGGTCAATGCGTTCAGGATCGGGATGCCCCCGGCGACCGAGGCCTCGAAGCCGACGCGCACCCCCGCGCGTTCCGCCGCCGGCAGCAGCGCGTTGCCGTGCAGCGCGATCAGGGCCTTGTTCGCGGTGACGAGGTGCTTGCCCGCCGCGATCGCGTCCTCGAAGAGTCCCCGGGCGGCGGTGAGCGCCTGGTCCGCATCCTGGCCGGCGATGGTCTCGACGATGACGTCCACCGAGTCGGCGACCGTCAGCGTGCCGAGGTCCGTGTCGAACGGGGCGCCGCCGAGATCGACCTCGGGGCGGGGAGTGCGGCTGACGACGCGCGCGAGTTCGATGCGCCGGCCCGCCCGCGCCGCCAACGCGTCGGCATTGTGGAGCAACTCGTGTACGACGGCCCGGCCGACCGTTCCCAGGCCAGCCAGTCCTACCCGTAGCGGCGCCGTCATGGCGAACCTCGCGCCCGCCGGCGCTACAGGACGCCGAGCCGCTTCGCGAGCTCCGCCGCCGGCAGGTAGCCCGGGATCAGTTCCCCGCTTGGGGTGACCAGCGTCGGCGTGCCACCGACGCCGACGAGGGCGCCGAGCCGATACTGCTCCGCGACGGGATTCTCGCAGGTCTTGGCCGGCACGCGTTCGCCCTGCTTGAGCCGCGTGATCGCCCGCTGACGGTCGGTGGCGCACCACGCCGAAACCATGTTCTCGTACGTTTCGGAGTCGGTTCCGGCGCGCGGGTACGCCAGGTAGCGCACCTCGATGCCGTAGTCCGCGAGTTCCGTCCGCTCCTGGTGCAGCTTGCGGCAGTATCCGCAGTCGACGTCCGTGAAGACGCTGACCACCGCCTTCGTCTCCTTCGGCGCGAACACGATCATGTCCGACGGGTCGACGTCGGCCAGCAGTTGCCGCCGGCGCTCCTGGCGGCGGACTTCCGCCAGGTTGACCGGTCCCGCCTCCGTCAGGACGTACATGTCCCCGGCGATCACGTGGGACGCCTCCGCGTCCGCGTACAGCACGGACCCGTCCTCCATCTCCACGGCGTAGATGCCCGGCAGCGGCGACGGGGCAACCGTCGACACCGGCATCCCGGGCAGCAACTCGGCGAGACGCTCCCGCAGGGCCGTCTCGTCCGCCGCCGCGGCCCAGACCCCGTGCCCGCACGCGGCCCACGCTACCAGAAGGGCGAGCGCCAGCCCGGCTTTGGGGCGCTTTCCGGGGACCTTCATGAATCGTCTCCTGCGCGTCGTCGGCTACGACGGCACGCGTTCCGGGTGGTCACCCGCGTGGGTGATGGGCCGAGTGTAACCGCTTCAAACGATCCCGCGCGACGTGGGTGTAGATCTGCGTGGTGGAGAGGTCGGCGTGCCCGAGCATCGTCTGCACCGCGCGCAGGTCCGCCCCATGGTTGACGAGGTGCGTGGCGAACGCGTGCCGCAGCGTGTGCGGGGAGATGTCGCGTTCGATGCCGGCCCGCGCTGCATACCGCTTGATCGCGTACCAGAAGGTCTGGCGCGTCATCGGCGTGCCCCGATTGCTCGGGAACAACGCGTCGCTCGGCCGACCGCGCAACAGCGCCGGGCGGGCCGTGAGCAGGTAGCGGCCCAGCCACTCCAGGGCAATCTCGCCGACGGGGACCAGGCGTTCCCTCCCCCCCTTGCCCGTCACCCGGACCACCCCCTGCCGCACGTTGAGCGTCGACACCGCAAGACCGACCAGTTCGGACACCCTGAGACCCGTCGCGTAAAGGAGTTCCAGCATCGTCCGGTCGCGGTATTCGCCGGGCCTCCCGCCCGGGTCCTCGACGTTCGGCGCCGCGAGCAGCGCCTCGACCTCGTTCTCCGCCAGGGACTTCGGCAGCGGCCGGCCGAGCAGGGGCTGCGCCAGATCCGCGGTCGGGTCCCGCTCGAGCCGGCCCGCGTCCACGGCCGCGCGGTAGTAGCCGCGCAGGCACGACAGGAGCCGCGCCGTGGACCGCGCCGACGCGCCTCCCGCGTGGCGTTCCCCTAGGTAGTCCTGGATGTCGTAGGTGCGCGCCGAGTCGAGGGAGCGTGCGAGCCACATCCGGAAGGCGGTGAGGTCCCGACGATAGGCCGCCAGGGTGTTGGGCGCGAGTCCCTTCTGCAGCCAGAGCGCGTCGAGGTAGCGGTCTATCTGTTCCGAGCCGCCGGCGCTTTCTTCCGAGCCGCCGGCGCTTTGCTCCAAGCCGCCGGCGCGCTGTTCCGAGCCACCGGCGCCCTGCTCCGAGCGGCCGGAACGCGGCGCCCGATCACCGGACACCGCCGCCGTGCCCCCGGCCGTCAGACTTTCTCCTTGATGCGCGCGGACCGGCCGGACCGCTCGCGCAGGTAGTAGAGCTTGGCCTGGCGCACGTCGCCACGCCGCTTCACCGTGATCCCCGCGATCAGGGGGCTGTGGGTCTGGAACGACCGCTCGACACCCACGCCGTGCGAGATCTTGCGCACGGTGAACGACGAGTTGAGGCCGCGGTTGCGCTTGCCGATGACGACGCCCTCGAACGCCTGCAGGCGCTCCCGCGAACCCTCGCGTACGCGGACGCGGACGGAAACGGTGTCTCCCGGGCCGAAGTCCGGCACGTCGGTGCGCAACTGCGCGTTTTCCAGTTCCTCGATGATCTTGTTGCGACGCATGGGTCTACTCCATTGTGTCTGCGATGGGCACGTCGGCGATGAACTCCCGGAGCAGGCGCCGGTCGTCCGCGTCCAGCGGACGCGCGGCCAGCAGGTCGGGCCGCCTCTGCCACGTGCGCCCGAGCGCTTCCTTCCGGCGCCATCGGGCCACGGCGCCGTGATCGCCGCCGAGCAGCACGTCCGGCACCGGTTCGCCGCCGAAGCTGGCCGGGCGCGTGAAGTGCGGGTGGTCGAGCAGTCCGTCGGCGTGGGACTCCGCGTCGACCGATTCGGCGTTGCCGAGCGTCCCCGGAAGTAGCCTCGCGACCGCGTCGAGGACGACCATCACGGCGAGTTCGCCGCCGCTCAGCACGAAGTCGCCGAGCGACAGCTCGAGGTCCACCTCCCGGCGGACGAAGCGCTCGTCCACGCCCTCGTAGCGGCCCGCCACGAACACGAGGCAATCCATCTCGGCGAGTTCCGCTGCGACGCGATGATCGAACTTGCGGCCCTGCGGAGACAGGAACACCGTCGTCACCGGGCCGGGGGCGGCCGCACGCGCTTCGTTCAACGCGCGCGTCAGCGGCTCCGCCTTCATCACCATTCCCGGCCCGCCGCCGTAGGGGCGGTCGTCGACGGTCGCGTGGCGGTCGTCCGTGTGGTCCCTCGGATCAATGACCCGGAAGGACAGGAGGTCCCGGGCGATCGCCCGTCCGACCACCCCGTCGCCGCCGGTCAGCGCGTCGAACATGCGCGGGAAGATACTGATGGCGGCGGTCCACATGGCTAGAAGTCCGGGTCCCAGTCGACCACGATCACGCCGCGTTCGAGGTCGACTTCACGGGCCACCTGCGCGATGAACGGAATGAGCCGCTCCCGACCCTCCTCCCGGACCACGAGGGCATCGTTGGCGCCGGTGGCCATGAGGGTCTCGACCCGGCCCAGGTCCGTCCCGGCCACCGTCGTGACCGACAGTCCGATGAGGTCGCGCCAGTAGTATTCGTCCGCTTCCGGGGCCGGCAGGACGCTCTCCTTCACCGCCACCAGCGCGCCGCGCCATGCCGCCGCCGCATCGCGGTCGGCAACGCCGTCGATGCTGCAACGGAAGCCCTCGCCGTGGGGGCGGACCTGCTGCACGCGGACCTCCCGCCAGCTGCCGTCGCCGTTGCGGTCCAAGTGCCACGGGCGGTAGTCCGCGAGGTTCTCGGGCGGGTCGGTGTAGGACCGCACGCGCAACCAGCCGCGCACCCCGTAGGGCGCTTCGATGCGGCCCACGACAACCATTGCGTCGTCCTCGGACGCGCGCTCCGGCGCGCAAAAGCCGGGTTCGTCTGGAAGGGCCTGTGGGGCCGCCATGTGCATCGCTCCGCTCGCTGCGCCGCGCAGCGAGGCCGTGCTCAGGCAGACTGGGCCGCCGCGGCCCGTCTGGCGCTGTCGATGAGCTGCCTGGCACGTTCGCTGGGCTGGGCGCCCACCGACAGCCAGTAGTCCACCCGGTCGAGGTCGATCCGCGTGCGCTCTTCCTGGCCGCGCGCGACCGGGTTGTAGAAGCCGATGCGTTCGATGAACCGTCCGTCCCGCTTCGCCGTCCGGTCGGCGACGGTCACGTGGAAGAACGGGCTTATTTTGGCACCGTGTCTCGCGAGGCGAATCGTGACCATGGGCTACGTTATCTTCTCGAAAAGATGCGGCATTCTACAGGAGGGGTTGGGCGGTGGGAACGAGAGGGTCGGCGGCGCAAACGAGGGGGTGGGCGGCGGGAACGCCGCGTCGCCCGACACGCCGCGGCGCGCTGCGTCACCGGCGGCGGCGTCCGCGCCCCGCCGACCGCTGCGCCTGACCCTGCGCGTTCAGGGCGCGCATCATCTTCTGCATGCCGCCCTTGCGCGTCACCTTCTTCATGGTGCGCTGCATCTGCCGGTGCTCCTTCAGCAACCGGTTCACCTCCTGGATGCGGGTTCCGCTGCCCAGCGAGATGCGCCGCTTGCGCGAACCGTTGAGAATCTCCGGGTAGCGGCGCTCCTGGGGGGTCATCGAATCGATGATCGCCTCCATGCGGCGCATCCGCCCCGGGTCCATGCCGGCCTGCGCCGACGCCGGCAACTGGTTCATGCCGGGGAGTTTCTCCAGCATGCTCTCCATGCCGCCGAGGTTGGCCATCTGGCGCAACTGTTCGCGCAGGTCCTCGAGGTCGAACTTCTGACCGCGCCCCATCTTGCGCACGAGGCGCCGGGCCTGGGTCTTGTCCACCTTGCGCTCGGCTTCCTCGATGAGCGTCAGGACGTCGCCCATGCCCAGGATGCGAGAGGCAATGCGCTCCGGATGGAAGGGTTCCAGGCCGTCGGTCTTCTCGCCGGTGCCGAGGAACTTGATGGGCTTGCCGGTCAGCGCCCGGACCGACATCGCCGCACCGCCCCGGGCGTCCCCGTCCGCCTTGGCGAGCACGACCCCGGTCAGGGGCAACGCCCGGTCGAACGCCTTGGCGGTGACCGCCGCGTCCTGGCCCGTCATCGCATCGACGACGAAAAGCGTTTCCACCGGCCCGAGCGCGGCGTGCAGCGCCGCGATCTCGGCCATCATCTCCTCGTCCACGGCCAGACGCCCGGCCGTGTCGACGATCAGGACATCGTCGAAGCCGGCCCGCGCGTCGCTCAAGGCCCGCTCGGCGATCGCCACGGGGGTCTCATCGGCCGCGCTCACGATGAAGCGCGCCCCGACCTCGTCGGCGAGGGCGTGCAACTGGTCGATCGCCGCCGGGCGGTAGACGTCGGCGCTCACCACCGCCACTTTCTTCTTCCCGCGCTCCTTGAGCAGGCGCGCGAGCTTCGCGACGGTCGTCGTCTTGCCGGAGCCCTGCAGGCCGGCCATCAGCACGACGGCCGGCGGCGCGGCCGACAGGTCGAGGGCGTCGTTCGCCTCGCCCATCAGGGCGGTGAGTTCGTCGCGCACGATCCCGACGAACGCCTCGCCCGGATTGACCGCGGACGTCACCGTCCGCCCCACGGCCTTGCGCTGCACTTCGCCGGTGAAGGAACGCACCACCTCCAGCGCGACGTCCGCCTCGAGCAGCGCCATGCGCACCTCGCGCACCGACGCACCGACGTTTTCCTCGGTGAGATGGGCCTTGCCCGCGAGTCCCCGGAAGGTCTGCGCGAGGCGGTCACTCAGGCTGTCGAACATGGAGCGGCTTCCGTCCCGTGAAAGGCGACCGCGGCGCCCAGGGAGACGCACGCCGACCGTGGCGCGGCAGTATAGCGAAGGCCCGGACGAAGGCCCGACAAAACACCTCTGCTGCACACGGGACGCCGCGAGAGCGTTCCCTACATCGGTCGTGGGCCCCCACACCTTCCGCTGGGTGCGTGCAGGAGGCAAGCCTGTTTGTTCCCACCCGCAGTAACATGCTGTCCCCCGCCATACACGGAGACCACGCATGAAGATCGGCATCTACGGAGGCAACGTCCGTCGCGGCGCGCCGCTCACCAGTCTCGTCGACGAGATCGTCCGCTTCGAGGAGGCCGGGTTCGCCAGCTACTGGACGCCCCAGGTGCCAACCTTCGATGCGTTGACGGTGCTCGCGCTCGCGGGGCAGCAGACGAGCCGCATCGAACTGGGGACCGCCGTCGTGCCGAGTTATCCGCGCCATCCCAACGCGCTCGCCCAGCAGGCGGCCACTGCGAATGCGCTCGCCGGCGGACGCCTGGTGCTTGGCGTCGGGCCGTCGCACGCGCCGGGGATCGAGGCACTCGGTCTCGCCTACGACCGCCCCGCCCTGCACATGCGGGAATACGTCACCATCCTGCGCGCTCTGGCGAGCGAGGGACAGGTGGACTTCGAGGGCGAGATGTACCGCATGAAGACGGGCTTCGCCTGCCCCGACGCGTCGCCGTTCCCCATCGTCATCTCGGCGCTCGCGCCGCTCATGCTGAAGGCCGCCGGCGAAGTGGCGGACGGCACCGTGACCTGGATGGTGGGACGCGAGACGATCGCGGGCTCCACGGCGCCGCGCATCCGCGCCGCCGCCGAGGCCGCGGGCCGGCCGGAGCCGCGCGTCGTGGTCGGGCTGCCGGTGTGCGTCCACGACGACCACGCGCAGGCGACCGCGCGCGCGGTCGGCATCTTCAAGGGCTACGGGATGCTGCCGAACTACCGCCGGCAACTCGACGCGGAAGGCCTCGGCGAAGCCGGCGAGATCGCCGTCGTCGGCAACGAGGACGAGGTCACGTCCCAGATCCAGGCATTCCTCGACGCCGGGGCGACGGAGGTGATCGCGAGCGTCTACCCGGCCGGCGACGACAGCCGCGGTTCCTTCGCGCGGACGCACGCGCTGCTCGAGAGCCTGCTCGACTGAGTTCCGAGCGGGACTTCTGGGTCGTCGGGCACGTCACCCGGGACCGTATCCGGATCGGGGGCGAGGTCCGGCAGCAGCCGGGCGGCGCAGCCTGGTACGCATCGCTCGCGCTGCGCCGGCTCGGGGGCGAACCGGGCGTCGTCACGAAGACCGCGGCCGCCGACCGGGCGGGTCTCCTGGACGACTTCGAGAAAGCCGGGATCCCCGTGACCTGGCGCGTGAGCGACGCGACGACGACGTTCGAGAACACCTACGTCGATGCCGATCTCGAGCGACGCCGCCAGGCGGTGGACGCGGTGGCCGACCCGTTCGGCGTTGACGACCTGGCCGACGTACGCGGGCGGGTGCTGTTGCTCGGACCGCTGACCGTGGCGGACATGCCGGTCCCGTTCCTGCGCGCGGCGGCGGCGCGCGGCGCCGTGGGGCTCGACGCGCAGGGGATGGTGCGGCGCCTGGCGGACGGGCGCATCGCGCACGCCCGGTGGCAGGACCAGGACGCCGGCCTCGCCGCCGTCGCCTTCCTCAAGGTCGACGACGAGGAAGCGGCCGTCCTGACCGGCGAGCGGGATCCCGAGCGCGCCGCGCGCCTGCTGGCCGACCGGCTCGGGCACCCGCCCCGCGAGGCGGTCGTCTCGCGCGCCGGGCGCGGCGCCCTCATCTGCGCCGGCGGGCGCGTGCACCGCATCGCCGCGTTCCCGGCGGCGGACCCCGTCGACCCCACCGGCCTCGGCGACACCTTCTTCGCGGCCTACCTGCATCGGCGGCTCGCGGGGGAGGACGCCGTCGAAGCCGGGCGGTTTGCCGCGGCGACGGCGGCGCTTGCGTTGCAGCGTTTCGGGCCGTTCGCGGGGAGCGAGCGGGACGTGCGCAGGGTGCTCGGGGAGCCTGGCGTGTAACGCGGGCGGGTATGGAGGCATGCGCGCATGGGTCTCCTGCTGCATAGGTCATCTGCCAATTCGACCCCATCACCATCCCACCACATCAAACTGACGTTATCGCTTCTGGCGTCAAAACTCGACCCGCGGGCGACAACGCAGGCCAGCCGGCAGGAGCATGTCGGCTCTACCGGGACCGGCCATCGAGTCCACCGACAGTGACGTGGAGGCTGGAGCCGGAATCGAACCGGCGTACACGGATTTGCAGTCCGCTGCATGACCACTCTGCCATCCAGCCCCGGCGGCAGGGTCGCGCATCCTATCACCTGACGGGTGCGTACTGGCGGTGTTCGGCTCGACTGCTCCCGGGGGCCCGGCGAGCCGGGGAGCGGGACGGGCCGGGTGGCCGAGGGTGGTTGCCCACCCCCGGCTCCCGCAGATCCGGACATGCCCAACCCGGGCTTCCGGCTCCTCGAACCGTGGTTCTCGCTACGCGCAGCGCTCGCATCCCGGAGACGCCATTTCCGACGCCGGTGGGTGGCCGCGCAAGGCCCGCCTCCAAAGACACGTTGTGGGCTCCACCGGTCCACGCGCGCGCACGCCAAGCTCGCTACTGGGGCACTCCGGGCCAGGACATCTCCCGGACACGGTCGTCGCCGGCACGCCGGCTAGTCCCCGACCGCAGGGACGACACTTGGCTCGGTCCGAGCCGATTGGGGCGGAGATTCCGGCAAGCGCCGCCCCCTCAATGCGGGTGCCCAAGCAAGTGCTGCCTGAGCAGGTCCTTCCCATAATCGTTCCCGTTGGGCGTCCGCACCACCGTATGCACGTGGTTGCGGCTCGGTCCCCTGGGGCCGTCCAGCGCCACCGGCCCCTGGTGGTCGTACTCGATCATGATCACCGGTGAGTGGATGCGGTAGTAGAAGACCGCGTCCGGACCCGTGTCGCCGATCCAGGCGAAGTACGTGTCGTCCCAGTGGCGCTCCACCTCCGAGAGGCGGACCGCGGCGTGCCCGTCCCGCAGGTTCCCGGTGTACAGCCCGACCAGCGCGAGAGCCAGCTCCCGCTGGGCGTCATCGAGTTCGCCGAGGCGAATGCCCTCGTACGGCACCACGGCGTTGTCGCTGAACTGCTCGGCGTGGTTGTTGCTTCGGGCCTTGTTCGGATCGATGACGGCGACCGCGCGCTGCCCGTCGTCGAGGGCGTTGATCAGGGCGAGGCCGGCCGCCAGTTCCTCCTCGAGGATGGCCGTGCCGGCGAACCGTCCCGTGTCGGCGCGCATGGGCTCGGAGCCCATGAAGGTCGGCGTGAGCACGACCTGATCGCCCAGGACGAAGCAGTTCACGACGAGATGGTGGCCGTCGAGCTGCCAGCCCCACGGGCTGCTGTCCGATGGCTCGCCCATCACCGTGAACCAGTAGCGCCGTTCCCCGTATTCGTCGTGGTCGTCCAGCAGATCGGCCAGGTGGCCTTCGAGACGCATGATGTCCCGGGACGTCTCGAACCCCCGCGTGCTCAGCGTCGCCGCCATCAGGCCGAACGCCGCCGCGGTCTGCGCCTCGTCCATCTCGATGAGCCCGACGCCCTGCCGCGCCGCGAGGTGGATGTTGGACCAGCGCCGCCATTCCGGATCGTCGACGGCAAACAGCGTGCGGCCGCGCTGTTCCGGGGTGAGACTCGCGAGAAACGCGGCCGCGGCGTCGCGGATCGGTTCGGTGCTGACGCCCGTGGCCCGGATGTGAAACAGGCCCGACTCGACTTCGCCGTCGGCGGTGACGCCGACAAACGGCTCCTCAAGCATTGCGCCCTCCACCGCCGGCCAGAGGACGCGCGATGCCACGATGGGATTCCAGACCGCCAGGCCGACCAGGACGACCAGTGCAGCCATCCCCCGTCCGATCCACTTCAGCAGTCGGCGCATCGTGCTCCCTTCCTCGGCTCGTTCGCGGGCGTTCGCCTTGACTCGCAGTGTAGCGCAGCGACCTGGGATTGGCCGCCGCGATCGACTGCTAAGATCAGCGTCAGGCGCATACGCGCAGACGGTGGAGGAGTTCGGCGTGGCCGGAGTGAACAGGAGATCGATGCTGGGGGTCGGCGCGGCGGCGTTCGCCCTGCCGTCGCTGCGGGGACTATGGGCCGGCGAGGTCGCCCCGGGCACGCTGGCCCCCGTTGCCGACGCCGTCGGCGGCTTGCCGCTCCTGCGGCTGCGGGAGGGATTCTCCTACCGCTCGTTCTCCTGGACGGGCGACGCCATGGCGGGCGGCGGCGTCGTGCCCGGGCGCCACGACGGCATGGCGGCCGTCCCGGCCGCGGACGGCGGCGTCACGCTGCTCCGCAACCACGAAGAGGTCATCGGCGCGCCTTTCGGGGGCGACGGGACACCCGTGTACGACGCGTTCGCGCTGCCGCCGGGTACGGAAGGCGCCCCGGAGGGCTTTCCGGGTTTCGGCGGCGGCGTCACCGCGGTCTCTTACGCGCCCGACCGCGAGCCGTCGACCGTGGCGCTGCTCGCGGGCACCGCCGTGAACTGCGCGGGGGGACCGACCGGCTGGGGCTCGTGGCTCACCTGCGAGGAGCTCGTCCTGCGCGCGAGCCGAATCGGCGCGCGGGACCACGGCTACGTCTTCGAGGTCCCGGCGGTTGGCGCAGCGAGCGGCCGGCCGATCGTCGACATGGGCCTGTTCCGGCACGAGGCCGCGGCGGTCGACCCGGCGACGGGCATCGTCTACCTGACCGAGGACAACAGCGCGCTTTCCGGCTTCTACCGGTTCCTGCCGCGGAATCGTCAGCCGCGAGCAGGCGCGCTGGAGGAAGGCGGCCAACTCGAGATGTTGCGCGTGCGCGGCGCCTCGAACGCGGACCTGCGCGCCCCTGCCCGGGGCGACGAGTACGAGGTCGACTGGGTCCCCGTCCCGGAACCGGACCGCGACCCCGAGGCGTTCGCGCCGGGCGACTTCGGGGGCGATGTCGTGGGCGTGGGGAAGTCGGGTCCGTACCTGCAGGGGGAAGCGGCCGGCGGCGCGCGCTTCGCCCGCGGGGAGGGCGCCTGGCAGCAAGGCGGCTCGATCTACTGGGTCGACACGGCGGGAGGTCCGGCCGGCGCGGGATCCGTCTGGGTGTACGAACCGGCGAAGTCCACGCTGCGGGCACTGTACGTCTCGCCGCGCGAAGCGGTCGCCGACGCACCGGACAACATCACCGTGCACGCGAACGGCCTCGTGCTCGCCTGCGAGGACGGCGGCGGCGTCCACGCTGGCGGCGAACTCGTCCGCGGTACGCGGCTGCTCGCCCTCGGCAGGGACGGGCGCGTGGTAGAGGTCGGCGAGAACAACATCGTCCTCGAGGGGCCCTTACCGAACCGGCCGGTGATCCCGCCCGGGGACTACCGCGGCTCGGAATGGGCGGGCGCCACGTTTTCGCCGGACGGCGATACGCTCTTCGTCAACATCCAGACGCCGGGCATCACGTTCGCCATTACGGGTCCCTGGGACGCCCTTGCGGCAGGCGCGCTCGCGTCGACATAGGCGGTACGTGCTCGCTCTGCCGGCGCGGTCCGCGCTGCTTGCCGCACTCGTAGCCGCCGGGACCGGTCCTGCGGCGAGCGCGGAGGGGTGGCCGCACTACGGCGGCTCCCTCGGGGGTGATCGGCACGCCACACCCTCGTCGATCACGCCGGGAAACGTCGGCCGGCTCTCCCTCGCCTGGACCTACCGGACGGGCGACGCCACGGACGGCGAGGATTTCGACGGCAATCCCTCGAGGTTCCGGGCCACGCCCATCCTCGTCGGGGACCGGTTGATCGCGTCGACGGGTTTCAACCGCGTGTTCGCCCTGGACCCGGTGACGGGGCAGGAGATCTGGACGTACGACCCCGGCGTGGACTTCTCGGACAAGTACAGCGAGATGTTCACGTCGCGCGGCGTCGCCGCCTGGAGCGGCCCGGCGTCGGACCCGGAACGATGTCGCGAGCGGGTGTTCCTCGGCACGCTCGACGCCCGCCTCATTGCGCTGGACGCCGGCGCTGGCGTCCCGTGCACCGACTTCGGCAGGAACGGGCAGGTAGATCTCTCCACCGGGATCCGCGGTTACCGCAAGCGCGACTACTCCGTGACGTCGCCGCCCACCGTGGTCGGCGATCTCGTCATCGTGGGCTCGTCCATCGGCGACAATGGTGCCGCGCGTCTCGAGTCCGGCGTAGTCCGGGCGTACGACGTGCGCGACGGTGCCCTTGCCTGGTCCTGGGACCCGCTCCCGCGATCCGACGATCATCCCGGCGCGGACGGCTGGCCGCGCGCCCGGCGGAACCGCACCGGCGGGGCGAACGTGTGGAGCGTGATGTCGGCGGATCCCGCCAGGGACCTCGTGTTCCTGCCCACGACGTCCCCGTCGCCGGACTTCTACGGCGGCCGGCGGCCGGGCGACAACGCCTTCGCCAACTCCGTGGTCGCCTTGCGTGCGTCGACCGGGGAGTTCGCGTGGGGCTACCAGACCGTCCGCCACGACCTGTGGGACTACGACCTCGCCGCCCAGCCCCTGCTGTTCGAGCATGCGTCGTCGGACGGCACGAGGCGACCGGCGCTCGCGCAGGCCACGAAGACGGGGTTCGTCTTCGTCCTCGACCGCGAGACCGGCAAACCGCTCCACCCGGTCGAGGACCGCGCCGTGCCGCGGAGCGACGTCCCGGGAGAGGAAGCGGCGCGCACCCAGCCCTTCCCGAAGCTCCGGCTGCACACCACGGATGCGCGCCCGCTGGCGTTCTGGGACTTCCACCCGGAGCAACGCGCCGCGTGTGAACGTCTCGCGGCGGAAATCCGGTACGAGGGGATCTTCACGCCGCCCGGCCTCGCAGGAACGCTGGTCTACCCCGGCAACCCCGGCGGCACCAACTGGGGCTCGATGGCCTACGACAGCGGATCGCGCATCGCGTACCTGACCGTCAGCCGGTGGCCCACCGTCGTGAAGCTCGTGCCCCGCCGCCAGTTCCGCGCGGCGGAGCGCCAGGGCACGCTGAACGGAGCGGACGCGCAGTTCACCGAACAGGACGGCACGCCCTACGGCATGGCGCGCACCGATCTCGTCCACGAGTACCTGCCGTGTCTCGAAGGCCCGTGGTCGACCCTGGCCGCGGTCGACCTGGACGCGGGCGAGGTGCTGTGGGAGCAACCGGTGGGGACGACGCCCTGGGTGGACGTGGGGACCGAGGCGGCGGGCTGGGGTTACCTCAACAAGGGTGGACCGATGGTCACCCAGGGCGGCGTCGTGTTCCTGGCCACGACCTACGACAGCACGCTGCGGGCCTTCGATGGCACCGACGGCAGCGAGGTGTGGACGCGCGCTCTGCCGGCCGACGCACACTCGACGCCGATGGGGTACCGGCTCGGCGGCGCGGACTACGTCGTCCTCACGGCCGGCGGAGACCTCTCCGCTGGGGAGGGGCGCGGCGACTTCGTGATGGCGTTCCGGCTGGACGCCGGTCCGGAGTGACGCGCGGCCAGCGCTGACCGCGCCCGTCACCTCCGGGACAGTGATCTCCTGCCCGAGGACCACCGCGATGACGTCGGCAGGATCCCGCTCGCCCTGGGCGAAGGCCCTATCGTATGTGATTCGGTAGGTGCGGCCGGCCGGCGACGCGATTTGCCGGCAGGTGTCACGCGGACACGAGGTCGTCTACCGTCACCCCCAGCGCGTCGGCCAGTTTGCGCAAGGTGTGGACGGAGCCGGTCTTGCGCCCCGCTTCGATGTCCGCGACCTGGACGCGATGGACGCCGGACGCGCGGGCCAGGGCGGACTGCGACAGCCCGCGGTGCTCGCGCCAGACGCGCACCGGCGGCTCCCGGTCGATCAACCCGCCGGCGATGTCCCAGGGAACCAGTTCCTCAACGCCGGCATCGATCCTCGCCTGCACGGCGAGGCCTGCCTGGAGGTCCGCAAGGTCCTCTTCCATTGCGCACAGGCGTTCGTATTCCGCCTTGGGGATCGTCACGGTGTCGGTCACGAGTTCACTCCGTACAGGCGCTGCCGCGGGTCGTGACGTGCAGGATCTCAAGGCGTTCTCCGCCGCGCATGATTACGCGCCAATCGCCGACACGAAGTCTGAGCAACCCGCCCGCACCTCGCAGGCGCCGAACATTGTTGGCCTGCGAGGCGGGGTCGTTGGCAAAAGCCGCGATCTTCTCGCGGATGCGCTGGGCGTGATTGCGGGGCATGCAGGTAAGGGCTCTCACGGCGCCGCGACCGAACGCGATGTCCTTCACAACCCGACTGTAGCCGTCCGCTACACTGTTGCCGATCGCCGAGGGGTTCCCGTACATCGACGGCTGCGGTTCTCGGAAGAACACGCGGAGTCCCATCGCCCGTACCGCCCGTTCGGGTTCCGGAAGCACCCGCTGCTCTTCACGCTGCGCGGCGACGTGAGCGAGCACCTCCGATACTCCCTGCGGGAAACGCGCCACCGCCACGCTGGCGTGGCGCGGCCACCAGAACGGCGGGCGCACGGGCGCCGCGTCACGCGGTGGCTTGGCGCGCCGCCATCAACAGGAGACCTCCCTTGCCAGACCCGCGTCCCAACGTTCTGTTCATCATGTCGGACGACCATGCCGCCCACGCCATGAGTTGCTACGGCAGCCGGATCAACCGCACTCCGAACCTCGACCGCCTCGCCGCGGAGGGCGCGCGCCTGGATCGGTGCTTCTGCACCAACAGCATCTGCGAACCGAGTCGCGCGGCGATCCTCACGGGCACCTACAACCACGTCAACGGCGTCACCACGATCGGTGCGCACCTGGACAACCGCCTCCCCAACGTGGCGAAGGAGCTCTCTGCCTGGGGTTACCAGACGGCGATGTTCGGCAAGTGGCACCTGGGGGACGAAGCGCCGCACTGGCCGACGGGCTTCGAGGAGTGGCGGGTGCTGCAGGGCCAGGGGCCGTACTTCGACCCGGAGATGAACTGCAACGGCCGCATGGCGTCGTTCGAGGGCTACACGAGCGACATCATCACCGAACTCACCCTCGATTACCTCGCCGGACGCGACCGGGAACGGCCGTTCTTCGTGCAATGCCACCACAAGGCGCCGCACCGACCCTGGGACCCGGACGAGGCGCACCACGCGCTCTTCGAGGACGCGGACCTGCCGTTGCCCGAGACGTTCGACGACGACTACGCGAACCGCTCCTACGCCGCCGCGGAGGCGCAGATGCGGGTCGCCGAGCACATGACGTATCGGGACCTCAAGCTGGTCCCGCCGCCGGACGTCGAGGCCTGGCGGCCGATACCGCATCCCGAGGACGTCGCGGGCTTCACGCTGACGCCCCGGGAGACGGGTGCGCCGGTGTCCTTCGGGGACCGGGACGCGCTGGCCCGCTTCAAGTACCAGCGCTACATGAAGGACTACCTGCGCTGCGTCGCGTCGGTGGACGACAACGTAGGCCGGCTGCTGGACTTCCTGGAAGCCGACGGCGTCGCCGAGCACACCGTCGTCGTCTACACCTCCGACCAGGGCTTCTTCCTCGGCGACCACGGCTGGTACGACAAGCGCTTCATGTACGAGGAGTCCCTGCGCATGCCGTTCGTGGTGCGCCACCCGGGGGAGATCGCCCCGGGCACCGTCGTCGACGAGATCGTGACGAACGTGGACTTCGCGCCCACTTTCTGCGACTGGGCCGGCCAACCCGCGCCGGGCTACATGCAGGGGCGTTCCTTCCGGCCGCTGCTGCGCGGCGCGCCGCCGGAGGATTGGCCGCGGTCGATGTACTACCGCTACTGGATGCATCTCACCCACCACTACGTGAGTGCGCACTACGGTGTGCGGACGAGGACGCACAAGCTGATCCACTACTACGGCGAGGCGCTCGGCCAGCCGAACACGCTCGACGAGTCGAAGCCGAGCGCCTGGGAGCTGTTCGACCTCGAAGCGGATCCGCGCGAGATGACGTCCGTCTACGGAAGGCCCGAGTACGCGGTCGTGCAGGCGGCCTTGACCGAGGAACTGGCGCGGTTGCAGGCCCTGGTGGGGGACGAGCCCGTTCGGCCGGCGTCCGCCCGGGAATTTGCTGACGGCTGACACGTCCTCGTGACGCGACGGCCGGTTGCCGCCGGGGAGGACTCTCAGCCGAGTAGCCCGGTGGCGTCCCCCAGGTTCGCGGGGAAGTTCGGGTGCATCCGATAGTAGAGCTTGCGGCCGCGTCTGGTAGCGCGGGTCAGCACCTCCATTTGTGCGAGCGCGTCAAGGTCCTTCCTGGCCGTGTGGTAGCTGACGCTGTTGGACCGCCGATGCCCTTCGATGGTGTACGTCGTCTCCGGGTACTTCGCCATGTGCGCCAGCAGGGCCTGCTGGCGATGGTTCAGGTAGCCGCCCAGGCCGCTGTCCCCCAGCATGCGCTCGAGCCGCCTCCGCTCCAGGATCTTGCGGCCCAGGTAGTCGTGCAGGGCGTCGATGCACTGCCTGATGAAGGCAGTCTCATCGTCGATCAACGTATTGGATAATTTGCGGCCGAATTGTCCAATGGGTGATCAGAAGGGGTCAAGGGGGCGAATCTGGACAATGTGCGTCGACCTGTCCAATTCCCGCAACAAATACCCGCAACATAGCCGCGAGAACGCGGATTCGGGCACCGCATTCGAGCACCGCATTGTAAGCACCGCTCCGATTCGCTTACGCTGCCGAGATCGGGCCGTGCCGCGGAGATGGAGGAGAGAACCATGAGTCTGGAGGTCCACACCGGCGCGACGCCGAACGGCTGGAAAGTCACCGTCATGATCGAGGAGCTGATCGAGGCGGGTGTGGACCTGCCGGAGGTCAACTACCACACCGTCAGTCTGCGTGGCGACCAGTTCACCGACGCGTACATGGCGATCAACCCCAACCAGAAGCTCCCGACCCTCGTGCACGACGGCCGGCCGATCATCGAGAGCTGCGCCATCCTGCATTACCTCGGCGAGATGTTCCCCACGAGCCTGTTTCCGACGGACGAACGGCGCTGGGACGTGATCCCCTGGCTCTACTGGCAGGCCGCCAACATCGGCCCGGTGTTCGGCAACAAGCTCTCCTACACGCGTTACATCAACGACGCGACCGACGAGCAGAAGGCGCATCCCCTGGAACGCTTCGGCAAGGAAGCGCTCCGCCTGGTCGCGGTGATGGACCACCAGTTGGCGAAGCATCCGTATCTGGCGAGCGACGAGTTCACGGTGGCCGACATCGCCACCTGGTGCTGGGTCCGCTCCTACAAGTGGTCCAAGGTGGACATCACCACCAAGCCCCGGGTCCTGGACTGGGTGCACCGCGTGCGCGCCCGCCCTGGCGTGGAGCGCGGCATCGCCTTCGGCGTGCCGAAGGACGAGATCGACAAGTTCAGCAAGGAGCGCCGCGAACAGTACAAGCGCGGCGGCGGCAGCATCGCGTCGAACACGGCGCTGAAGTCGGACCTGTAACCCGCCGCCCGGGGAACTCGACGTGAACCGGCGCGGCTTCCTGTGGGCGGGCGGCGGCGTGCTCGGGGCGGGGGCCCTCGCGTGGTGGCAGCGCAATACCATCGCCCGTGCCGCGCTGTCCCGCCGCGTGAACGCCGATGTGCGGCTGTCGGCGGCGCCCTCGCCGGGCCTCTCGCTGGCGAACGGCACCTGCGTGCTCACCGCCGAACAGGATGAAGGGCCCTTCTTCGTGCGGGCGCCAGTGCGCCGCGACATCCGCGAAGACCGCGCCGGCCTGCCGCTGACCTTGCGGATGCAGCTCGTGAAGGCGGACGCCTGCCGGCCGGTCGGGCGCGCCGTGGTGGAGGTCTGGCACTGCGACGCGGCGGGCGGTTACAGCGGCTACCGGGCGGACCTCGCGCGCAAGCCCGTCGACACGCTGCTGTACTTGCGCGGACTGGACACCCACCTGGAGCCCACGCAACCGGGAACCTTCCTCCGCGGAGCGCAGGCGACGGCTGCGGACGGCACGGTCGAGTTCCGGACGATCTTCCCGGGCTGGTACGAGCCTCGCGTCCCCCATGTCCACGTGAAGGTGTTCGTCGACGGCACGAGCTACCTCACGACCCAGCTCTACTTCCCGGACGACCTCGCCCGGGACATTCATGCCAGCCATCCGGACTACGCGCCGCACGGGGCGCCGCCCTATGGACTCCGCAACGACCTGATCCTCGGCCGGCGTCCGGAGGCGGAAGGCCTGCTCCTGCGCCCGGAGAGGACACGGGGCGGGTTGGTCGCGAGTTGCCGGCTCGGTATCGCCTGACGGGCCCCGGGATGCGCCTCGGGGCCACCCGGCGGCGTCAGTCAGTGTGAAGGCGGCGGCAGCGGCACCGGCGCCGGGTCCGCTCCGAAGTGCACCACGCGCGTGAGCCACGTGTAGTCCGACTCCATCGCCATCAGGCCCACCAGCACGAGGAGGGCGCCCGGCGGCACCAGGATCGCCGTGATCAGCGCCACCCGTTCCCACCGCATGTGCATGAAGATCGCGACGATGAAGCCGGCCTTCAGCATCATGAAGATGATGATCAGCGTCCAGCGCGTGTACCCCTGGAACGCCATGTAGTCGACCATGTAGGAGGCCGCGCTGAAGACGAAGAGCAACGCCCAGATCCAGAAGTAGACCGAGATGGGGTGTTGTTGACCGGTGTCCGCCATGACTGTCCTTACCCGAGAAAGCGTCGTGAGATTCCCCTGCTCTGGAGGGGGTTACCAGAGGTAGAAGAACGCGAAGATGAAGACCCACACAAGGTCGACGAAGTGCCAGTACAGGCCCGTGATCTCGATGATGTCGTAGCCCTTCTCCTCGTACTTGCCACGCCAAACACGGTACGCGACGATCCCGAGGTAGGCCACGCCTGCGGAAACGTGCAGCCCGTGGAAGCCCGTGATCATGAAAAAGGCGGAACCGAACTGGGCGGCGCCCATGGGGTTTTCCCACGGCCGCACGCCCTCGTCGACGATAAGCTTCGTCCACTCGAAGGCCTGCATGCCGACGAAGCTCGCGCCGAGGACCGCCGTAACCACCATCAGCAGGGCCGCCGGGCCCCGTCTGCCACGATAGCCCATGTTCACGGCCATCGCCATCGTGCCGCTCGACGTGATGAGGATGAACGTCATGATCGCGATCAGCAGCAGCGGGACCGGCACGCCGAACGCCTCGAGCGCGAACACCTCGCTGGGGTTCGGCCAGGGCTCCGCCGTGGTCATCCGGACCGTCATGTACGCGGTCAGGAAGCACGTGAAGATGAACGTGTCCGACAGCAGGAAGATCCACATCATCGCCTTGCCCCAGGGAACGCCCCTGAAGACGGCGACATCGTCCGCCCAGTCGTTTACAAGCTGCAGATTGCGCAGTCCGGTCGCTTCGGCCATCCGGTCCTTGGCTCCTCTCCAGTGCCGCCCCCGGCATCCCGGGGGCGTGGTCGATAAACGTTACGGCGCCGTCCGGCTCACCCGGCGTGCGTCTGCTCGTCGGCCGAGCGGGGTTCGGTCTGCGGGATGAAGTCGTCCTTCATCCCCGGCACGCTGTAGTCGTACGCCCAGCGATGGACCGTCGGCAGCTTGTCCTCCCAGTTGCCGTGCCGCGGCGGCGTTTCCGGAGTCTGCCATTCGAGGCTCGTCGCCTTCCACGGATTGTGGCCCGAGTCGGGACCCCGGAAGTAGCTGTAGATCAGGTTCCAGATGAACACGAGCTGGAACACGCCCACGATCAGCGCGGCGATCGTGATGGTCTGGTTCAGCATGATCACGGACTGGTCGATGATCGCCATCTCGCCGTTGGCGAAGTAGCGCCGCGGCACGCCGACGAAGCCGAGGTAGTGCATCGGGTAGTAGATGATGTACGTGCCGAGGAACGTCACCCAGAAGTGGATGTGCCCCAGGGTGTCGTTCAGCATCTTGCCGGTCATCTTCGGATACCAGTGGTAGATCGCCCCGAAGATGACGAGGATCGGCGAGACGCCCATCACCATGTGGAAGTGCGCGACCACGAAGTACGTGTCCGAGAGCGGCACGTCCACGATCACGTTGCCGAGGAAGAGGCCGGTGATCCCGCCCATGACGAAGGTGATGACGAAGGCGATGGCGAACAGCATCGGCACCGTCAGGTGGATGTTGGCGCGCCACAGCGTGAGCGTCCAGTTGTAGACCTTGATGGCGGTGGGCACCGCGATGATGAGCGTCGTCGTGGCGAAGAAGAACCCGAACCACGGGTGCATGCCGCTCACGTACATGTGGTGCGCCCACACGATGAAGCTCAGCACGCCGATGGCCACGATCGCCCAGACCATCATGCGGTAGCCGAAGATGTTCTTGCGCGCGTGGGTGCTGATGAGGTCCGACACGATCCCGAACGCGGGCAGCGCGACGATGTAGACCTCGGGGTGCCCGAAGAACCAGAACAGGTGCTGGAACAGCAGCGGGCTGCCGCCGCTGTAGTCCAGCGAGTCCCCGATCGAGACGATCGCCGGCATGAAGAAGCTCGTGCCGATGGTCTTGTCGAGGATCATCATGATCGCGCTGACGAAGAGCGCCGGGAACGCCAGCAGGCCGAGCACCGTCGCCATGAAGATGCCCCACACCGAGAGCGGCATCCGCATCAGCGTCATGCCGCGGGTGCGCGCCTGCAGGATCGTCGTCACGTAGTTCAGCCCGCCCATGGTGAACGCGACGATGAAGACCGCCAGCGACCCCAGCATCAGCAGGATGCCCCAGTCGACGCCGGGGGTGCCGGTCAGGATGGCCTGCGGCGGATACAGGGTCCAGCCCGCCCCGGTGGGACCGCCCGGGACGAAATAGCTCGCCAGCAGGATGATGACGGAGGCGAAATAGACATGGTAGCTGATCATGTTGACGTACGGGAACACCATGTCGCGCGCGCCGCACATCAGCGGTACCAGGAGGTTGCCGAAGCCGCCGAGGAGCAGGGCGGTCAGCAGGTAGATCACCATGATCATTCCGTGCATGGTGATGAACTGGTAATAGGCCTCGGGGTCGATGAAGTCGAACTGGTCGGGGAACCCGAGCTGCAGCCGCATCATCCCGGACAGGACCAGCGCCACGAGGCCCACCCCGATCGCCGTGATGCCGTACTGGATCGCGATCACCTTGTGGTCCTGGCTGAACCAGTACTTCGTGAGCCAACTGTGGGGATGGTGGAGCTCCATCGACTCCTGGTAGGGGATTTGTGCCTCAACCGCCATCGGTATCTCCTCCGTCCTCGATGACATGCCCGAACGCCCGTCCCGGTGGACGCGTTCGAGGCTCTTGCGCGTACCGCGCGATCACGGTCGTCGTTCCGCTCCCGGGGCGCCGGCCGGCGCGTCGGCGTGCGTCACGGCCGCGATCCCGTCCCGCGCCACGCGCGTATTCGACGCGAACCGGCCCTGCCGGCCGAGTGCGTTGATGTAGGCCACGACGTCGTTGATGGCGTCCTGGCCGTGCAACTGCTTCGACATGAAGGTCATCTGCCGCGCCAGCGTGTCCTTGCGGTCGTGGCCGCGGACGTGTTCCTGGAACAGCACGATCTGCCGCGCGAGGTACCAGTCGCTCATGCCCGCGAGACGCGGGGCGAAGGTACCGGAACTGCCGCTGCCGTCGGCGCGGTGGCATACGGCGCATCCCCGGTAGAGGTCGGCGCCGCGCTCGACGTCGCCCTCGATGGTGGCCGGCGCCGGCTCGTCGGGGAGCGACTGGATGTAGGCGATCACGTTCTCGACCGCGGCGGCGTCGAACAGGGTCGCTGCCATCGGCGCCATCTGCTGGCCGTATTCGTCCTCCGGGTGCGTGCCGCGGAACCCGCGCTTGTAGGCGTCGATCTGGGCGCGCATGTACCAGGCGGACTGGCCCGTGAGCTTGGGCGCGTTCAGCGCGAACAGGCCCTCGCCCTGCTGGCCATGGCACGCGGCGCACACCACGTAACCGGCCTGGCCGGCGACGGCGTCCCCGACGGGCCGCGCGGCGTAGTCGCTCCAGGTCGGCCGGGAGGCGACCCAGGCCTCGTACTCGTCGGCCTCGTCGACGATCACCGTGCCGCGCATCGTGTGGTGGCCGATGCCGCAGAGCTCCGCGCAGAGCACCTCGTAGATGCCCGTCTTCGTCGGGGTGAACCACATGTAGGTGACCATGCCGGGCACGGCGTCCATCTTGGCGCGGAACTCGGGGACGTAGAAGTCGTGCAGCACGTCCTTGGACCGCAGCAGCACCTTGACGGGCTGGTCCTTCAGGAGATGCAGGGCGCCGCGCTCGACGAGCACGTCGTCCTGGCCGTACGGGTCGTCCGGGTCCATCCCGAAGGGGTTGTCGACCGTGATGAGGCGCGCGTCGACGGTGCCGAGGCGGCCGTCCTCGCCGGGCAGCCGATAGCTCCACGACCATTGCTGCCCGGTGATCTCGACTTCCCGGGCGTCGTCCGGAACGTGGACGTACTCCTCCCAGACGATGAGCCCCGGCGCGAGCATGCCCACGACGCCGATGGTCGTGACGATGGTGAGCCACCACTCGAGCCGCTTGTTCTCCGGCTCGTACGCGGCCTGCTGGCCTTCGCGGCGGCGGTACTTCCAGATGGCCCAGACCATGAAGAGGCCGACCAGGATGAACGCGACCCCGCAGATCCAGAACGTCACGAAGACGGCGAAGTCGATGTTCCCCCAGTTCGAGGCGATCTCCGTGAACCACCAGGGGCTCAGCATGTTGAACACCACCGAACCGAGGACGACGATCAGCAGAACGATGGCGGTGGTCATGCCAGGGCGTCCTCGAGCCCCGTGTTCCTTGCGCTTGCGCTTGCCCGTGCGCGGGGCCATTGCGTTGCGTTCAACGTCACGGCTGTCCTTCCTCTCCCGGCGCGCCGTCCGGTCCGCCCGGTTCCGGCCGCTTCTTTCGCTCTTTCCGCCCGCCTTCAGGGCGGGCCGGAATCGCCCGCCTCAAGGCGGCTCAAGGGTTCGACCGGGGTCGAGAGCTTCGCCCCGATCGGTTCGATGTTTGCCGACCGCCACGGCAGGCGGCGTACCGACGCCGCACATTGTCGCAGAATCCGCGGTGGGATCGTAGGGGCCGGACGCGTCCCCACGCGTCCCCGCCCGCCGCTGGCCGGCGACCCGATGGCGCGGCCGCGCGCCGGCCATCGGACGCTTTGGGGAGCCCGCACGCCGCGATGCGGGCGAACGACGAGCGTCGCCTCGTGAACCGATCAACCCTGGCCGGCTTTCCGTCTTGCCACCGTGGCTGCGGCGACGCGATTTAACGTTTCTTCGTTTTCTTCGAATTGCCTTCGCCATAACCTTCTGGGATGATCTATGCGAACCGTAATGTAATGAGATGCTGATAGTCATGGACTTCAGAACGCAGGTCGCCGAGGAGAAGAAACGCCTGTCGCAGCAGCGGCGGGACACGGAGAAGCGCATCGGTGCGCTCGAGTCGGAGCTGAGTGCGCTCGCCACGGAGATGAAAGGCATAGATGCCGAGTTGGCGGCGATAGACGCGTACGAGTCCGCTACTGCCGCTCCCGCTCCGAGGAAGCGCCGGGCGCCGAAGGCGGACGCCCGGGCCCCGGCGAAGAGAACACGCCGGCGCCGCAGGGCGTCGCGGCGCGCCGAGATTGTTGCCGCGATTGCTTCCTTCGGCGCCGCCGGGGCCGGACGCGCGGACATCATCCGCACGCTCGACGTGAAGGGCGACAAGTCGGCCGAGCAGTCGGTAAGCAATGCATTGGCGGCGTTGAAGAAGTCCGGGGAGGTGACCCACCAGGACGGCAAGTACATGGCTCAGGCGGTGGAGGGCGCCACGCCCGCGCCGGCGGAAGCCGTTGCCGAGTCCGAGGCCCCGGCCGAGGCCGCTGCCGCTGCCGCGCCCGAAGCCGCGCCCGAAGCCGCGCCCAAGGCGCGCCGCCGGCGGGGGACATCCAGGCGGGCCGCGATCGTCTCGGTCATCGAGGCGGCCGGCAGCGACGGTATAGGGCGTGCCGGCATCATCGAACAGTTGGACGTGAAGGGCGACAAGTCGGCCGAGCAGTCGGTAAGCAATGCACTGGCGAACCTGAAGAAGTCCGGGGCGGTCGCCCACGGGGACGGGAAGTACAGCAAGCCGGCCTGAAGGCTCTCAGGACAGGGCCGCCAAGGCGGGCGCGCTGTTCTATAGTGTCGGAAAGGTGTCGGAAAGGGTCGGGTAGGGTCGGATAGCTGGAGCGGGAAACGGGGGTTGAACCCGCGACCCCAACCTTGGCAAGGTTGTGCTCTACCGCTGAGCTATTCCCGCTCTGAGGTCAGGATTCTGCCGCAAACTCCCGCCGAACTCAAAACGCGGTCGTCCCCGCGCTTGCCGGCATGGGCTCCGGCATGAACTTGCCGCGAGCGCCCCATCGGTGGCGGGTGTCGCCCCGCCGGGCGGTCCGTATTCAGGCCGCGCTGGCCGCGCGCGTCTCCGTGTCCCCGGCGTCTCCCGTGCGCCGCGTGCTCGGCCTCGACTGCGCCTTCGCCGGTGATCTCGCCCTCGCGGTCGGCGTCGTGTGGGACATGGAAACGCAACGCGTTCTCGAGGTGCGCGGTGCGACGGCGCCGCTCACGTTTCCCTACGTACCGGGGCTGCTGTCCTTCCGGGAGGCTCCGGTCCTGCTGCGCGTGCTGCGCAAGGTGCGGCACGACGTGGACGCGCTCATGTGCGACGGTCAGGGCATCGCGCATCCACGGCGTTTCGGTCTCGCCTCGCATCTCGGGGTGGTGGCGGACATGCCCAGCGTGGGCGCGGCCAAGTCGCTGCTCGTCGGCGAACACGACGCCCTCCCGCCGATTCGCGGAGCGGCCGTGCCGCTGATGTATCGGGGGGAGCGCGTGGGCACGGTCGTGCGCACGCGCAGCAACGTGAAACCCATGTATGCCAGCCCCGGGCATCGCGTTGACCATTGCCAGGCAGCGTACCTGACGCGGCACAGCGCCACGGCCTATCGAATACCGGAGCCGACACGGCTGGCGGACCGCTGGGTAGGCGTGTTGAAACGAGGCGAAGTGACGCTGCGCGGACTGGACAAGCTGCGGCAGGATCGCGTGTCCCGTCGGACGCGAAGATGAGCGACCGCCACGGTCCGGTGCTCGGCCGGCATGTATCGTCGCCGAACGGTTATACGCCGGACTTGCTGCAGCCGATCGAGCGGGCGGCACAGCGGCGCGTCGCCGGCCTCGAGGCGTCGCGCTTTCGTGGCGAGGACCTGTGGCGCTGCCATGAAGTGTCCTGGCTGAATGCGCGCGGTCGTCCGGTGTTGTCTCCGTTGGGTATCCGTATTCCATGTACCTCGCCCGCGACGGTGGAGAGCAAGTCCCTGAAGCTGTACCTGAACGCGTTCGCGCAGGAGTGTATTGCCGAGGGCGCCGGCGTGTTACGGACGGTCGCGGCGGACCTGGGCGGGGTCTGCGGTGCCCCGGTGACGGTGAAGCCGCTGGATGCGGCGATGCCCGGGTCGTGGTTCCACGCCTCGCCGGGATGCTGCCTGGACGACCTTGACGTTGCGGTCGACGTATATCAACGGGAGCCTTCCCTTCTGGCTGCGAGCGGAGGGCAGGTCAGCGAAAGGCTGTTTACGCACCTGTTCGCGTCCGTCTGCCCGGTCACCGGCCAGCCCGACTGGGGCTCGCTGTGCGTCGAGTACGGCGGTCCCCGGCTGGACCGGGAGGGCCTGTTGCGTTACCTGGTTTCTTACCGGCGTCACGGTGCGTTTCACGAGACCATCGTTGAACAGGTTTTCACGGACCTGATGACCCGGTGCGCCTGCGAGCGGCTGAGCGTGCACGCGTGCTTCCAGCGCCGGGGCGGCATCGACATCAACCCGTTCCGCTCCACCGACGCCGACGCCGCCCCCACGCTCCCGTAGCAGACGGCTTGTCCCGTCCCGTGCCGCGGCTTGCACGACTCCGGCGCAGGAAACCACGAGGGTCTCCCTACAGGAACCGGTCCAGGCTCCCGAGCACCGCCAGGTAAGCGAGCGCCAGGGCCATGCCCGCGCCGAGGACGTTGAACTTGGTGTCCAGGGCCTTGATCTCGCCCCTGATCTCACTCTTGAGTTCGGCGAACTGCTTGTCGACTTGTGCGAACTGCTCGTCCACGTGCGCGCGGATGCCAGCGAAACCGAGTTCCTGGTCCTTGCGCACTACGACATGCTCGCTCAGTTGCGTGGCGAGCGTATGGGCGAGGGCTTCTGCCTGCTCCCGCTCCATCCCGGACCGCCGTAGCGCATCCGCCACCTGCAGCGCGTCCATCACCGGCTGTGCCATGGGTTCCGTGTCCTTTGGTCAGATATAGCCTTTTCAGTGACTTGAGGCACGCGCGCGCCCGGATGCGCGGGTGAGCCACAGCGGTGGATTTTCGTGACCGGGGACAATGAGTCTGTAGCGCCCCACGGCCCAGCCACGCCGTCCTCTCCGCAGTCGTTGCCGGACGATCGCCCGAAACCGTGCAGGAAATCCAAGGCAAGCCGGCACGACCTCCCCTGTGGACCGCGATGCCCGCCTCCCGGTACTCTCGCACGGGTTGCAGCCGGTTGGAGGGATCATGGCGGGACCGTTGCAGGGCATTCGAGTTCTGGATGTCGGCCTGCTCGTGCAGGCGCCGCAGGCGGCCGCGCTCCTCTCGGACATGGGGGCGGACGTCATCAAGGTCGAGTTGCCGGGCTTCGGCGACCAGGCGCGTTTCATCCCCCTCTCGCTGGAGGACTTCCGGAGCGCGTACTTCACGGCCTGCAACCGCGGCAAGCGCAGCCTCACGCTCGACCTGCGCGCGCCGGCGGGGGCGGCGATCTTCTGCCGCCTCGCGGAAACCGCGGACGTGGTGGTCAGCAACTTCAAGCCGGGCACGATGGAGTCGTGGGGGCTTGGCTACGAAGATCTCGCGGAGCACAACCCGCGCATCGTCTGGGCCGGGGGCAGCACGTTCGGACCGGCCGGGCCGGACGCCGAGCTCGAAGGGGCCGACCTCGCGGGCCAGGCCGCCGGGGGACTCGTCAGCACGACCGGGCGCGACGGGGACCCGCCGTCGCCGGTGGGCGTGACGATCGCGGACCATATCGGGTCCCTGAACATGGTGGCCGGCGTCCTCGCGGCGCTGCATGCGCGGGAGCGGAGCGGCCGCGGCCAGCGGGTGGAGGTGTCCCTGCTGGGCGGCCAGATCTGGGCCCAGGCGGCGGAATACACCCACTTCCTGCTGACGGACGAGGTGCCGGGCCGTTCCAACTACGGACATCCTCTCCTGCGCGCCGCCTCGTACCGCATCTTCGAGACGGCGGACGGCTGGCTCGGCGTCATCGGGGTGCCCGCGGAGGCGATGGACGGCTTCCTCGTCGCCCTCGGCCGACCGGAACTGGTGGCGGACGAGCGTCTGCAGTCGCTCTTCATGGCGCCGGAGGATCTGGCGTGGTTCGCGGGGGTCCTGGAGGACGCCTTCCGCGCGCGCCCCACGGCCGAGTGGTGCGAACTGCTGCGGGAAGTCGGGGTGCGCCATGCGCCCGTGCGCGACTACCGCGAGGTCGTCGCGGACCCGGGGACCTGGGACAACGGCTACTTCGCCACGGTGTCCGACGGGGACGGGAACGAGACGCGCGTCGTGGGGACGCCGATCCGCATGAGCGACACGCCGCTCGAACCGGCCGCGTCGCCGCCGGAACTCGGGGCCGACAGCGACGAGATCCTCCGCGACCTCGGCTACTCGGATGCGGACATCGCCGGCTTTCGCGACGCAGGGGCGGTGTAACCCCCACCGGCAAGGGTCGTAGCTCTCGATTCGAACAGCGGGTCGACCTGCTATAGAATGCGAATGAATCGCATTTGCAAATCACGGAGATCGTCCGCATGGGGAAGAACCTGGTGACTTGGTGGAAGCTGACCGTCGCGATCGTGGCGTTGGCGCATGGCGCGGCGGCCTGGGCGCAGGCGGGCGACCGGGGCGACCTGCTCGATCCGAACCTGGCGGACGCGGAAGAACTGGGATCGCTGCCGCACGTGGACGAGGGGCTGGCGGCGGTGATCGTCGAGGGGCGCCCGTACCTCTCCGCGCAGCAGCTCGACGCCGTGCTGGCCGCGTCCCTGGACCGTGGTCAGAGAGAGGCCGTGTACGCCGGCATGTTCCGCCAGATCGACCTGAACTCGGCCTCCCGCGAGGAGATCATGGTGATTCCCGGCATGACGCGGCGGATGGCCCACGAGTTCGAGGAGTACCGGCCATACACCTCCCTCGACCAGTTCCGCCGGGAGATCGGCAAGTATGTCGACGAGGCGGAGGTCGCCCGGCTGGAAAGCCACGTCTTCCTCCCGATGCCTCTCAACACGGCGTCGGAGGAGGACTTCAGGACCATCCCCGGGATGACGGGCCGGATGGTCCACGAGTTCGAGGAGTACCGGCCGTACACGTCCATCGAGCAGTTCCGCCGGGAGATCGGCAAGTACGTCGACGAGGCGGAGGTCGCGCGGCTCGAGAGCTACGTCACCCTGGACTGACGGCTCCATCGGTCCAGGCGCCCCGAGCCGCGACATGGACCTCTCGCGCTGGCTGCTGTGGCTGGTGCTCGCGGCGCCGCTCGCGGTGCAGACTTGGCGCTACGCGGCGGAGACCGTCTACTACGGCGAGTACCTGCACTGGACCGGCGAGCAGTCGGCCCGGCTGCTGATCCTGACGCTCGCCGTGACGCCGCTGCGCCGCTTCTTCCCCGGCGCGAAGTTCACCGCGTGGCTCGTGGCGCGCCGCCGCGACCTGGGGCTCGCCACGTTCCTCTACGCCGCGCTGCACGCCCTGGCGTACCTCGCGCGGCAGGCCGACCCGTCCGCCATGCTCGCGGAAGCAGCGGAGATCGGCATGCTGGTCGGCTGGGTCGCGCTGCTGGTCTTCGTCGCCCTCGCGGTCACGAGCAACAATGCCGCGGTGCGCCGGCTCGGCGGGCGGTGGAAGGGTCTCCACCGCTGGATCTACGCCGGCGCCCTGCTGACGTTCCTGCACTGGATCGCCACCGCGTTCGACCCGACCGCGGGGTACGTGCACCTCGGCGTGGTGCTGGTGGTGCTCGCCCTGCGCGCGTGGCCGCCGCGCGCTGCTCGGCGCGCCTGACCGCGGCCTTCCCCCGTTACAGCGCCGAAATTGACCTCGTGTCCGCGCGGCGGGAGGGCAATCGCCCTGGCCGACACACTCGGCGCGGGGGCGCCATGGCGGGGCGTAGCCGTGACTGCTCCCGGTCCGCCGCCCGTCAGGAGTCTCGCCAAAATAAGTTGTCCGATATGTGTCATGGCTTTGCTATGCTTGCGGGGATGGGGAGGTCGGCGCACGAGGCGGTGACGCAGGCATTGCGGGGGAAGTACGCGTCGCTGGCGCCGCTGCTGGACGAACGGG
>JAJDVW010000028.1 GCA_022825925.1 Pseudomonadales bacterium
GTCCGCGGCGGCACGGGTCGGGAAGACCCCCAGCAGGAGGACGTAGAACAGTCTGCCGCCACGTTCGACGCGGGCCGCGAACAAGCCCCGCAGCGCCTTGCGCGCCGCGTACGCCTCAAGCGATTCCTTGCTCCCCAGGGCCACGAGCTGCACCGCATAGTAGTGGGGCGGTGCTTGCGTGAGCGGCACGGGCCCGTCCGGGCGGTATGCCGGCTCGCGGTCCGGACGGGAGACCGCCGGCGCCCGGCGTGGCGCGGCGGTTGGTGCGCGCGCCGCCGGCGTGGCCGCCCGGGCCGGGGCGGCTGGGGATGCCGGGGCCGGAGGCGGCGTTGCCGGACGCCGAAGCTCCTGGTCCCGCACGCAGGTCCACTCGCCGTTGTCCTCCCCCTCGCCGCAGAACCAGTTCGCATCCTCGTCGGCGACCGCGGACGGGTTGGGGACCGTCTCCGCGTCGTTGGAGCGGCATCCCGAGGCCAGGGGGAGGAGCGCGACCAACCCGCACGCAATGATGCGGCGCCCCCAGGCAAACGAACGGCGCGCGCGGTACGGTGGCGCGTGGGCCAGCGCGCCCTTCGGGGAAGGGAAGGACGGGTTCCGGGCGCTCATGGCAAGCTACTTTGCCCCGCGGGGTTATGATCTGTCAAAACCGCCCCGGAGGTCCGTTCATGCCGATGAGTTCCGCCCTGGTCGGGCGATCGAGCAAGCGCTTTCGCGCCGTCGCCGAGCCGCGCTGGCTGATGTCCTACGCGGCCGGTCTCGGCGACACGTCGCCGGCCTACTTCGACACCACCGGCGACATCCAGGCGCATCCGGTGTTTCCGGTCTGCCCGGAGTGGCCCGTCATCCTCGATGCGCGGAACATGGAGGGCGCGGCGAGCCTGACGCGGGAAGAGGGCAGCCGGGGCGTGCATGCCACCCACGACGTCGTGCTGCATCGCCCGGTACGCGCCGGCGAGGCGCTGTACACCACCGCCACCGTGGTGGCCGTACAGGCCCGGAAGCCCGGGGCATACCAGGTGACGCGGCTCGAGACGAAGGCCGAGGACGGCGCACCCATCGTCACGACCTGGAACGGCGGCATCTTCCGCGCGGTCGCCGTGACCGGAGAGGATCGGGTGGAGGATCTGGCACCGCCCGCGCCGCGGCCGACCGCGGCGGACGTGCGCGACGAGGACGTGGAGATTCCGGTGGGGGCCGGGCTGGCCCACGTCTACACCGAGTGCGCCCGCATCTGGAACCCGATCCACACGGACCGGGCGGTGGCGCTGGCCGCCGGTCTGCCGGACATCATCCTGCACGGGACGGCGACGCTGGCCCTCGCCGTCTCGGCGCTGGTGGAGCGGGAGCTCGACGGCGACCCCACCCGCGTGCATCGCTACGGGTGCCGGTTCGCGGCCATGGTGCGGATGCCCGGTTCCATCGCGCTGCGGATCCACGCGGCGGCGGACGGGGCCGTGTGGTTCTCCGTGCTAAATGCGGAAGGCGAGCCGGCCATCGACCAGGGCTACCTGATCGCGCGCGACCCCTGACGGACGGGGCCTCCCTCCGCTCAGCGTCACCGGGCAAGTTTCGCGACGAGCGAAACTTGCGACGCGACCGCTGGTCGCGCGATTGCGAAGCCCCGGGCGATTCGTCAGAATGCGGCGCAATTTTGCGCGCCGTCGCCGTACCCGGAAGGAATCCCGACATGTTGGCCACGCTTGCGGACTTCGACCGGGCGCCCCGCATCCTGCGGCTGAACGTGGCCGGCCAGCCCGTGGACTGGACGAGCTGGCAGGAAGCGGCGTGCCTGTATGCACGCGACCTGGTCGTCTGGACGCTGGGTGACGCGGTGCTGCGGATCCGCGGCGGGCACTCGCGGGTGGACGGCGCGCAGTCGCACCTCGACATCCACAGCATCATCGCGTGCAACGGGCGCATCGTGGAGCCGGGCCGGGGCGTCCCGCCCCTGACCAACGCGGCGCTCTTCGGACGCGACCGCAACATCTGCCTGTATTGCGGCGGCGAGTTCGCCGACGCGTCCCTGACCCGCGACCACGTCGTGCCGCGGTCGCGGGGCGGCCTCGACCGCTGGGACAACTGTGTTGCGTCGTGCCGTCGCTGCAACCATCACAAGGGCAACCGCCTCGCCCACGAGTGCGGCATGGAGCTGCTCGCCCTGCCGTACGTGCCGAACTTCGCCGAGTATCTGGCGCTCACCAACAGCGGGCGGATCCTGGGCGACCAGATGGACTTCCTGAAGAGCCGGTTCGGCCAGGAGAGTCGCCTCCTGGAATAGGGTCGGGGCTTGTCTCCATCAGCGCTGACCCGGAGACCGGACAGCCGGTCGGGATGGTGCGGGTTGTGGCCTGCGGCCAAGCGGCTTCGAGTTCTTGGGGAACATCGCCCCGATCGGCTGCCGCCGCGGATCGTCGCGACCCGGGCGGCCCGCCGCCGCGCTGTCGGCCTGGGTCCCGGGCACGGGCGAGTGCTCCGCGACGGAACATCGCCCTAATCAAGGGGTGCGACCGGCCCTGCGCCGCGTTTTCCGCCGCCCGCCCACTGGCGGCTCCGGTGTTCTGGGGGACCGCGCCCGTGGACGGCCCCGTGGAAGCGTGGTGGCGCGCGTCCCGCGGGTCGTCGTGCGCGCCATTCGCGGGTGCCGCACCGGAACCGGGGTCGCGAGGAAGGCCGCGCGACGCCTGGGATAACGTCGCCGCTTTCGTCCGGGGCGTGAGCGGATGGCGGAGACCCAGCAGGCCGACCCCTACACCGTGCGCCACGGCGAGTCGCATTCGCCGCCCGTCGGCCTCCGGGAACGGATCAAGTATCTCGGGCCGAGCCTGATCGTCACCGGGGCGGTCATCGGCTCCGGCGAACTGGTGCTGACGACCAGCCTCGGGGCCGCGGCCGGGTGGTCGCTCCTGTGGTGGCTGTTGCTGTCCTGCTGGGTGAAAACCCTCGTGCAGGCGGAGATGGTGCGTTACACGATCATCTCCGGTGACACCTACCTGCGGGCGGTCAATCGCCTGCCGGGCAAGATCTGGAGGGTCTCCTGGCCCATCTGGCTGGGCCTCCTCGGCTACGTGCCCGGTACCATGGGCCTCGGCGGCATCATCGGCGGGGGCGGGCAGTCGCTGTCGTTCCTGGCGTCGCTGGGAGGCATCTCCATCGACGGCACCGTCTGCACGGGGCTCATCGCCGTGACCTGCTCGCTCATCCTGAGCACCGGGTCCTACCGTTGGCTGCAGGGGGTGATGCTGCCGCTCGTGCTGGCGTTCACCGCGGCGACGCTCATCTGCTCCGTCGCCATGCAGTTCACCGAGTACCGCACGACGCTGGACGACATCGTGGGCGGGCTCACGCCCGATCCCGCCGTCTTCGTCGCCTTCGCCGCGCTCGCGCTCGCCGCCTACGGCTACACGGGCACGAACTCCGGTGACGTCACCGCCTACACGTACTGGTCCATCGAGAAGGGCTGGCCGAGCTACGTGGGCTCGGACCGCAGCGATCCGGACTGGGAGTCCCACGCCCGGGGATGGATGCGGGTCGTGCACACCGACGTCTGGCTCGCCCTGCTCATCGTGACCTGCGCGACGGTGCCGTTCTACGTGCTGGGCGCCGGTGTGCTGAACCAGATGGGGATCCAGCCCGAAGGCAACGCGGAGACCATCGGCGCCCTGTCGAACATCTTCACGCAGACGCTCGGCGAGTGGGCGGTGTGGATCTTCAGCTTCGGCGCGTTCTTCATCCTGTTCTCGACGGTCCTGTCGGGCGTCGGGGCCGCCGGGCGGGTGATCCCCGACTACTTCATCGAGATGCGGTTCATGGACCGCAACAACCTCTCGCTGCGCAAGGCCATCATCCGCTGGTACCTCGCGATCCTGCCGCTCGTGGCGTTCCTGATCTACCTCTTCATTCCGAACTTCGTCGTGCTCATCATGATCGGCGGGCTGACCTCGGCGCTCTTCCTGCCGATCCAGTGCGGAGCGACGATCTGGCTGCAGGCGCGGAACATGGACCCGCGCATTCGCCCCCGTGCGCTCACGCGCTACGGCCTGTGGGTCATCCTGACCTTCGAGATCGTGATGGCGGCGTTCGTGGTCTGGTTCGTCGTGCTCGGGCCCCTGACCGGCTGACGCCCGACTGTCCTTGGCGGCGTTTGCGACCGATTCGGCGATCGTCCGTGAAGGTGAAGCATCCGCCTATCGGGCCAGTCTTTTCCTCGGTCACGGCTCGAACCGGATGCCCGCCATGGCGCGGGCGCCCGGACTACGATAGCCGAGGATGTCCTCGTAGTCCGTGTCGAACAGGTTCTCCGCCTGGATCCACGCGCGCAGGCGGGACGACACGCGCCACCCGAGGCCGGCATGCACGAGGACGTAGCGGTCCAGGGTCCTGCGCACCGCGGGGAAGGTCGCGAAGTCGTTGTCGAACTGGTCCCCGACGACGGCCGCTCCGAGGTTGAAGTCGAGGTTCCGCGACAGGGCCCCGGCGAGGTCGACGCGGCCTTGGTGGCGCGGCCGGCGTATCTCGCGGCGTCCCTCCTCGGCGGCGTCGAGCCAGGCGTACGAGGCGGCGACCCGTACCGGGCCGAGCGTGTCGCGGTAGCCGAGTTCGAGTCCCCGTCGGGTGCTCGTGCGGTCCAGGTTGCGGGCGGTGAAGCCGCCCCGGGCGAAGTCGAACACGAAGCCGGCGATCTCGTTTTCGAGTTCGCCGCGGAAGGCGGCGATGGTGAAACGGCGGGTCGCGTAGCCGATCTCGAACTCCAGGGACTCTTCCGGCTCGAGTTCGGGATTGCCGAAGAACGTGTCGGGCGTGTAGCCGTAACGCTCCGAGAACGTCGGGTTCTTGACGCCGGTGCCGACGCTCGCGAAGGCACGCCCGGGGCCGAGCGCGCGGGCGACGGCGGCGTGCCATGCGAAGGCGTCGTCGAATGCGTCGTGCCGGTCGAAGCGGGCCGACAGGGATCCGAACGTGCGGCTCCCCCGATACTGGTACTCGGCCGCCGCGCCGCGGGCGGTGAGGCGCTGGCGCTGGTTCGGATCGCCGAACGGCGTGGGCGCGCCGCGCTGCCGGAACCGGTGCGTCTCGCGTTCGACGGTCGCATTCAGGAAGTGGGCGTCCGCGAGCGCGAAGTTGCTGCTGAGGGTCGCCGTCACGCGCTCGCCGAGGGTGGACGCGGTCCGGACGCCGTCGGCGAACTGCGCATCCGCCGCGCGGGCGGTGGTGACGGTGAGGGTGGGCCGCCAGCGCGCCGAGGCGGCGTAGGCGGCCTCGACCTTGCCGTAGCGGCGCAGGGAGTCCGCCGCGCGGTCGCCGTCCGCCGGCACGAACGCGGGCCACGGCGTCGGGTCGTACTCGAGAGCGGCGTCCACGGCCCGCCACACCGCGCCGAACGTCATCGGCCCGAGGTCGCGGGCGGCGTTCAGGTGGACCGTCGTGTTGCGATAGGCGTCTTCCTCGTCCCCGCTGCGCGCGATGTTGGTGCCGCCGGTCTCGAAGCGGCTCGCGGTGATGCCGAGGTGTCCGTCCTCCCCGACCCGGGCGAATCGGGCACTGGCGTCCCGGGTCGCCTGCGTGCCTCCGCCCGCGTCCAGCCGCAACGTGTCCGCCGCCGGCGTCGTGTCGATGTACACGAGGCCGGCCAGCGCATCCACGCCCCAGACCGCGCTGCGCGGGCCGTTGGCGATCTCCACGCGCGAGACGCCGGTGAGGTCCAGGTGCGCGAAGTCGAACTCGGAGCCGTTGGCCGGGTTGTTCAGTTCGATGCCGTCGAGGACGGTCAGGACGTGGTTGGCCTCGGCGCCGCGCAGGCGCGCCTGGGTCGCCCCGCCGCGATTGCCGGCGCGGCTGAGGGCGAACCCCGGCAGCCCGCGGAGGGCATCGGCGGCGTGCTGCGCGTGGCGGGCATCGATGTCGTCGTCGGTGAGGACGGTCGGAGGACGGTCGGCGGCCCCGAGACGGCTCGCCTTCACGACGATCGTCTCGAGTTCCGCAGCGGCCGCGAAGCAGGGCAGGGCGGCAAGCCCGAGCAGAAAGGGGATATTGCGCACGATTTGATCCTCAATCGGCCGTCGCACCCCGGACGGCATCCTGAACGAGGACTGGGCCGGTCTCCGGACTGACGAGGCGAGTCGCCCGCTTCCGCCTTCCCATCGTTGCCGACAGTGGCTGCCTGGAAGCGGGCGCCCGCGAGCCGGGGCTCGCGGGGCGCTCGATCACCGTTGCGGGGGCAGCGCCGGACTCTCACCGGCTTCCCTCGTCGGCCACGCCCGTACCGCGCGGCCGGCGAACACCCAATCCGATGGGTCGAATTGTAAACGTTGTCCTGTTGGGTATGCTGCGCGGCTTTCAGGGGGCCGATCCGCGTGCGAGGCCGGCCCCGGACTCGTTCAGGAGGTTCAGATGAGTGTGGAAGGACGCGTCGCCATCGTCACGGGCGCCGGCGGCGGTCTCGGCCGCTGTCATGCCCTGCTGCTTGCCGAGCATGGCGCCAGGGTCGTCGTCAACGACCTCGGCGGCAACGTCGACGGCACCGGGAAGGGCGACATGGCGGACCAGGTCGTCGAGGAGATCCGCGACAACGGCGGCGACGCCGTCGCCAACAAGGCGAGCGTCGCCGACCGCGAGGGTGCGAAGAGCATCGTCGAGGACGCCGTGCGCGCCTACGGGACCGTGGACATCGTCGTCAACAACGCCGGGATCCTGCGCGACAAGTCGTTCAAGAAAATGACGCTCGACGAGTGGGACATCGTCATCGACGTCCACCTGAACGGCTCGGCGTACGTGACCTGGCACGCGTGGCCCATCATGTACGACAAGAACTACGGGCGCGTGATCTTCACCTCGTCCGTGTCGGGCATCTTCGGGAGCTTCGGCCAGGCGAACTACGGCGCCGCGAAGATGGGCATGCTCGGACTCATGAACAACCTCGCCCGGGAAGGCGCTTCGCACAACGTGCACACGAACTGCCTGTCGCCGGGTGCCGCGACGCGGATGACGGCAAGCGTCCCTGGCAGCAGCATCGACGTGGACGACCCGGAGCCGGACAACCACCCGGCGCTGGTCAGCCCGGCAGTGCTGTACCTCGCCGGCGAGGACGCGCCGAACGGGCGCGTCATCCAGGCCATGCGCGGGCGTTTCTCGTCGAACATGGTGTATTCGAACCCCGGCGTCGACTTCGGGGAGAACGCTTCGTTCGAGGGGCTCGAAGCCCGCATCGACGAGGTGCTCGACATGTCCGCCGCCACCCCGGGGAGCAACTTCTTGAGCGCGCTCTCCTGAGACGGTTGGGGCGGGGAAGCCCCACAAGGGCTGAGCTGTCCGACGAAATGTCGTTTCGGTCGGCGGGCAGCCCAATCTGTGTCGATGCCCCGTTTTCCACCGCCCGCTCACCGCCGCTCTTGTGTTCGGGGGATCGCGCCCGTGGACGGCCCGTGGAAAATGCTCCCTGCCCCATGCGCGCCCCCGAACCCCGATCCGCTCTCCCGTCCAGAGGGGACATTTCTGAATTGGGGAAAAGGGACCGCGGGGACATCGCGGAAGACGAGATCCCCGAACAACTCCGGGACGAAGTCGAAGGCCTGCGCCTGTAGGATGATTGGGTCGAGAGGGTCGGCGATCCGGGCTTCGGCAAAGCCGTCCCCTACCGCCGAGCGGTACGCCACCGCGTGCCCTCGGGCGTGTCCTCCAGTTCGATGCCCCGGGCGGCCAGTTCGTCACGGATCGCGTCGGCACGCTTGAAGTCGCGCGCGGCGCGCGCGGCGGCCCGCTCGGCGATCCGGGCCTCCACCTCCTCCGCGTTCACCGCCGTCCCGCGCTGGAAGTGCTCCGGGGCCGGCACGGTCAACAGGCCGAGGAGCCACCCTCCCGCCAGTAGCCGGTCGCGTGCGGCGGAGGCTGACGCTTCGTCCCGGGCGGCGTGGATCTCCGCGGCGATGGCATGCATGGCGGCCAGGGCCCGCGGCGTGTTGAGGTCGTCGCAGAGGGGCTCGAGCACGGACTCGGGGAATGCACCGAGGTCCGCGTCGCGCCAGGCGGCGGACGTGCCGCCGCCGTTGGGCGTCGCGAGCACGGCCTGGTAGAGGGAATCCAGGCTCGCCCGCGCCTGCCCGAGCAGGCGGTCCGACCAGTCGAGGCCCTGCCGGTAGTGGCCGGACAGGAGGGCATAGCGCAGCGTCTCCCCGGGGTGCTCGCCGAGCAGCGCGCGGATCGTCACGATGTTGCCGACGCTCTTCGACATCTTCTCCGCGCCGAAGCGGAGCATGCCGTTGTGCATCCAGTAGCGGACGTACTCCTGGCCGTCCTCGGCGCACGTGCCCTGGGCGAGTTCGTTCTCGTGGTGCGGGAACGTCAGGTCGCTGCCGCCGCCGTGGATGTCGATCGTCGGGCCGAGGTGCTTGCGGATCATCGCCGAGCACTCGATGTGCCAGCCGGGCCGTCCCCGTCCCCACGGGCTGTCCCAGCCGGGCAGTTCGGCAGTGGAGGGCTTCCAGAGCACGAAGTCCTTGGGATCGCGCTTGTACGGCGCCACCTCGACCCGGGCGCCCTCCAGGATGTCCTCGAGGGACTGCTTGGAGAGCGCGCCGTAGTGGGGGTCGGACGGTACGTGGAACAGCACGTGTCCGTCGGCCGCGTAGGCGTGCCCGCGGGCGATCAGCGCCTCGATCATCTCGACGATCTCGTCGATGTGCTCCGTCGCGCGCGGCTCGACGTCCGGCGGCAGTGCGCCGAGCGCCTCGACGTCCTCGAGGTAGCGCGCCGTGAAGCGGTCCGCGAGGTCCTCGATCGGCTCGCCGTTCGCCAGCGCCGCGGCGTTGATCTTGTCCTCGACGTCGGTGATGTTGCGCACGTACGTGACCTTGTCGTAGAGGACGCGGAGCAGCCGTACGAACACGTCGAAGGCGACGGCGGGCAGGCCGTTGCCGATGTGGACGAGGTCGTAGACGGTGGGTCCGCAGACGTAGATGCTGACTTCCCCGGGCACGCGGGGCTCGAAACGGCGCTTGGCGCCGGCGTAGGTGTCGTGAATGTAGAGGTCCATGCTGTCCGGCCGGTTCGAATTCAGGGACGGCGGGCGCGCGCCCGCGGAATCAACGCGAGCCGGGACAGATGCAGAGGGTGGGCCTACGGAACATCGCACGCATTATACGGACGTTGCGGGGCCGACGCCCCGGAAGTTCCGTGCCGTCAGGTCTCCCGGCCGCTCCCGTAGCGCCCTTCCAGGTAGCGGTAGACCGCGCGGAGCCCCATGGCCTCTCCTCCGACCGGATGGGCCGGGCGGGCGCGCCGGTTCCAGGCCATGATGTCGAAGTGCACCCACGGGATGTCGCCGACGAAGTGGGCGAGGAAGAGGGCGGCCGTGATCGCCCCGCCGAAGGGCGTCTCGGGCGCGTTGACGAGGTCCGCCACCTTGCTGTCCAGCAGGTTCCGGTACGGCGCGTGCAGCGGCATGCGCCAGACGGGGTCTTCCGCCTGGCTTCCCGCCGCCGCGATGCCGTCGGCCACCGCATCGTCCGTCGCGAACATGGCCGGCAGTTCCGTACCGAGCGCGATACGCGCGGCGCCGGTCAGCGTCGCGAAGTCGACGATCAGCTCCGGGTCCTCCTCGCGCGCGAGGGCCAGGGCGTCGCAGAGGATCAGGCGGCCCTCCGCGTCCGTGTTGTCGATCTCGATGGACGTGTCGTCATACGCCTGCAGCACGTCGCCCGGCCGGTAGGCGTTGCCGGCCACGGCGTTCTCGACGGCGGGCACCAGTACGCGCAGGGAGACCGGCACGCGTTGGGCCACGATGAGCCTGGCGAGCCCCAGCACGTGCGCCGCGCCGCCCATGTCCTTCTTCATCAACCGCATGCCGGCCGCGGTCTTGAGGTCGAGCCCGCCGCTGTCGAAACACACGCCCTTGCCGACCAGCGTGACGCGCGGGTGTCCCGGATCGCCCCAGCGCAGGTCGATCAGGCGGGGGGCGGAGACGCTGGCCCGGCCGACCGCGTGAATGACGCGCAGGCGCCGTTCCAGCAACGCTTCGCCGGTGGTGACTTCGATGCCGGCCTCGCACGCATCCGCCAGCGCGCGTGCCTCGCGTTCGAGGTGGTGCGGCAGCAGGTCGCCCGCGGGCGTGTTCACCAGGTCGCGGCACCAGTCGACGGCGGCGAGTTCGTCCAGTACCGTCGCGTCGCCGGCCGGAACCAACAGCCGCGCCGGCCCTCGGTCGGCCTTGCGGTAGCGCTCGAAACGGTAGGCGCCGAGCCCCCAGCCGAGCAACACGCGGCGGCGGCATTCCGCGTCGAGGTCCGTGTGGAGCCGGTAGTCGCCCTCCGGGAGCCGGCGCGCGAGGTCGCCCAGCGTCGCGATGCCGGCGCCGTCTCCGGTCCCGACGACGACTGCCTCCGGCGCGCCCGAGGCGCCCGGGAGCCAGGCGGACTGTCCGGCGCGGCCCGCGAAACCGGTACGCTCGGTCCATGCCCGCGCGACGTCCGTCAGGGAGGCACGCCACGCGTCGACGGCGGCTGGGGGGACGAGTTGGATCGGCGTCGCGGCCGGCCCGGAGTCCTGGACGAGCACGGTTCGTCTATCCCACGGTCCGCGCGGGGATGAGCCCCAGGTTGTTGCCCTCGAGGATGCGGTCGGCCCGGTAGCTCGAACGCACGAGAGGTCCGGACGCGACTTCGACGAAACCGCGTTCCAGGCCCCACTCGCGGTACGTGGCGAAGTCGTCGGGATGCACCCACCGCTCGACCGGCAGGTGATGCGGCGTGGGGCGCAGGTACTGGCCGAGTGTGAGCACGTCCACGTCGGCGGCGCGGAGATCGTCCATGGCGGCCCGGAGTTCGTCTTCCGCCTCGCCGAGCCCGAGCATCAGGCTCGACTTGGTGAGGACGTCCGCCCGATGCCGCTTCGCGTGGCGCAGCACGGCGAGCGTCTGGCCGTACCCGGCACGGGGGTCGCGCACCGGGTGGGTCAGGCGCTCCACGGTTTCGAGGTTCTGGGCGAACACCTCGATGCCCGCGTCGACCACGGTCGCGACGGCGTCCGGGTCTCCACCGAAGTCGGGGGTCAGGGCTTCCACCGCGGTGTGCGGGTTCATGCGCCGGATCGCCGCGATGCAGGCCGCATAGTGGGCAGCGCCGCCGTCGGGCAGGTCGTCCCGGTCGACGGACGTGAGGACGACGTATCTCAGGCCCATCAGCCGCACGGACTCCGCGGCGTGGCGCGGCTCGTCCGGATCGAGCCAGCCGTGCGGGTTGCCGGTATCCACCGCGCAGAACCGGCACGCCCGCGTGCAGACGGACCCCATGAGCATCAGGGTCGCCGTGCCGTGCGTCCAGCACTCGCCGATGTTGGGGCAGTGGGACTCCTCGCAGACCGTGCTCAACCGGTGTTCCCGCACCGTGCGGCGCACCGCGTCGAAGCCCGGCCCCCCGGGCAGGCGCACGCGCAGCCACGGCGGCTTCGGGTCGCGCGCCGGCCGCGCCGTCCGCGCGGAGGGGTCGGCCTTGATGCCGTCTTTGATCGCCCGGACGCCCTGGGCGTTGCGGAACTTGGCGCCGCTCTGGACCATGGGGCTATTCTACGTCGGCGCGACGCAGATCCCCCGTCGTAGTAGCGGCTCACCAGGGTGGAGTGCGAGCGCGTGCCGTCCGTCGCGGAGGATGCCCGCGGTGTGCGCAACTCGCGGTATTCGTCGAGGGCGGCGGAGAGATTGCTGCGACTGGCCATGCCGGTGCTGCTGCGGGCCTCTGCGACCGAAGTGTGCGCTGCCGGCGGCGAGTCCTCCCGGGGGTCACTCGCCGGATGCGGACGCCTCCTCGAGGAGCCGGGCGCGTATGTTCATCAGCACCTTCCCGTAGGTGTTCAGGCCCCGCGTGTCGCGTCCGCATCCCCAGTAGTAGTCATACTGGCTGGTCTCGATGATCTTCCGGTCCGAGGTGTCGAGCAGCGCCGCGGCGACCTCCGGATGCGCGCGGCACTTCGTGTAGACGCCGCGGGTCATGTAGACCTCGCGGACATCGCCCCAGTCCCGGCGCGTGCGCCGCCGGTGGCGGCGGGCGAGGCGCTGGGCGGTCTTGGGGTGGTCGGCGGCGCGGACGCGTTCGCGGAGTTCGCCCTCCTCGAACTTCATGCCCTCGACGTAGTGGGCAACGGAGGGCCACTCGGCGCCGTCCAGGCGAAAGCCGTGGCGCGAGAAGGTCGAGAGGAGGTGGGCGGCGTCTTCCATCGACACCAGGACGGCTTTCGGGTCGCTGGGCTGGAAGGCCATGGAACCCCTGGCTGCGGGCGTTCGCCTTCGGGCGGTCAGGTCGCGGCGTAGACCAGCAGCGCGCCGAGCGCGAGCGCGAAGGCGCCGATCGCCCGCAGTGCGCCCGGAGGCCAGGCGGGGACGCGTTCCATCCACGCCTGTATCGTCTCCCGGCGCACGACCAGTACGAACACGCCCGCGAACACCGAGAACATCGCGAGGACCTGGATCACCACGGAGAACTTCGTCTGGTAGGCGGCGAAGAACAGCACGATGCCGATCAGCATGCGGCCGTAGGCGGCGAGGTAGCGCAGTCCTTCGGAGAACTGCATGCCGCCGGCCAGGGCGGCCATGCGGGAGGGTGCCGCCAGTCCGTAGACGCCGGCGGCGGCGATGAGGAAACCGAGAATCATGACGAAGATGACCATGGGGCTATCTTACCTTCTCATGGCACGGTCGAGGGTGGCTTCCGCATCACGAAGCACCCTTGTTCGGCGAGACGAACTCGACCAGGTCCCGAAAGAACCGGCACGCCCATTGACGCATCGCGCCGCTCGGCCCGTCGGAATCCGAGAGCTTCGGGCGCCGCGCCGCGGGCTACAATACGGTTTTGCATGGCCGGGCGGGTGGCGGTCTCCACCGGTCCGTCTGGCAGGTTCCATGGACAGCGTGACCCAACCCGGCAGGATCGGTTTCGTCAGCCTCGGCTGCCCGAAGGCGCTCACCGACACGGAGCGCATCGTTACTCAACTGCGGACGGACGGTTACGAGACCACCGCAAGTTACGACGACGCCGACGTGGTCGTCGTGAACACCTGCGGCTTCATCGACGACGCCATCGACGAGTCCCTCGACGCCATCTCGGAAGCGCTGCGGGCGAACGGCCGGGTCATCGTCACCGGCTGCCTCGGCGCCAAGGGCGACATCGTGCGGCGGACGCACCCGGACGTGCTGGCGGTCACCGGGCCCCACGCCTACGAGGAGGTGGTGGACGCTGTGCACGAGGCGGTTCCGCCGCCGCCCTTCGATCCCTACGTGTCGCTCGTTCCGGACCATGGCATCAAGCTGACGCCGCGGCACTATGCCTATCTCAAGATCTCCGAGGGCTGCAACCACAAGTGCAGCTTCTGCATCATCCCGAGCCTGCGCGGGAAGCTCGTCTCGCGCCGGATCGGCGCGGTGCTCGAGGAAGCGGAATCGCTCGCCGCCGCCGGGGTCAAGGAACTGCTCGTGATCTCGCAGGACACCTCCGCCTACGGGGTCGATATCCGTTACCGGACCGACTTCTGGCACGGCCGCCCGCTGCGTTCGGACCTCCTGACGCTGTGCGAGCGGCTCGGCGAACTGGTCCCCTGGGTCCGCCTGCACTACGTTTATCCCTACCCGCACGTGGACGACCTCATCCCGCTGATGGCGGACGGCCGGCTGCTCCCGTACCTCGACGTGCCGCTGCAGCATGCGTCACCCACCGTCCTGCGCGCCATGCGGCGGCCGGCCGCCTCGGAGCGGACGCTTGAACGCATCCGGCGCTGGCGCGAGGCCGTCCCGCACCTGACGTTGCGCAGCACGTTCATCGTGGGGTTTCCGGGCGAGACGGAGGCCGACTTCGACACGCTGCTCGACTTCCTGCGGGAGGCGCGGCTCGAGCGCGTGGGGTGTTTCGCATACTCGGACGTGGAGGGCGCCGCCGCCAACGCGTTGCCGGATCACGTCCCGGAAGCGGTGAAGCTCGAGCGGCTGGACGCGCTGATGACGCTGCAGGCCGGGATCAGTCTCGAACGGCAGCGGGCGCGCATCGGGGAGGCCGTCGACGTGCTCGTCGATCAGGCCACCGCTTCGGGGGGTGTCGGGCGGACGGCCGGGGACGCGCCGGAAATCGACGGCGCCGTGCACATCGACGGGCCCGTGCGCGCCGGCGAGTGGGCGCGCGTGCGGATCACGGAGGCCGACACCCACGATCTCCGCGGCACGCCTTTGCCCGGCTGAGCGAGGGGCCATTCACGCGCCGTCCGGCGGCGGTGCGCACGGGTCGCTGTGGTATTCTCGCGGCCTTTTCGCCCCTCCCTGGACGAGGGGCCGAACGGGCGTCCCGCGGGGCGCGAAACCCGGTCCGAGACGGAGCGCGAACCGATGTGGTACCTGCTTGAAGACTTCCTCGAGCAACCCCTGGCCATGAAGCTCTTCCTGGGCGTAGGCTGGCTGTGCGTCGTGATCATGGTGGCGAGCTTCGTCGCGTCGGTCGCGTCGGGCGGATAGCCGCGGGAGCCTGCCGCCGCCGAGCAAAGGCCGCCGGAGCAAGAGGCCGCCGGAGCAAGAAAGAATGTGGCTGTCGTCGCTTACGGACGAACAACGCCAGGCGTTGCTGGGACTCGCCCACAACGTGGTCGTGTCCGACGGGCTCCTCGACCCCAACGAGGAGTTCATGCTCGACGAGTTCAAGCGCGAGATGGAACTGCATCCCGCCACCGAGTCGGACTACCTGGAACTCGAGGGCGTCGGCACGACCTTCGCTAGCCGGCGCGCCCGGGCCATCGCCATGCTGAACCTCCTGCGGCTCGGCTACGTGGACGGCGCCTTCGAAGTGGAGGAGGAGTGCCTGCTACAGGAGGTGGCCGAGGCGTTCGGCATCGGCGGTGACGACTTCCTCCTGATGCACAACTGGGTGAAGCGCCTCGTGGCGCTCGAGCAGGAAGCCAGGGCGTTCATGCAGCCCTGAGGGCGAGCCGTCCGGCGCCCGCTCAGTCCGGTAGCAGGATCCGCTTCGCCTCGTTCAGGGTCGCCGCGAGATAGGTCGAGCCGCCGCGGTCCGGGTGCAGCTTCTGGATCAGGCGGCGATGCGCTTCTATCACGTCTTCCCGCGTGGCGCCGGCCTCGAGGCCCAGCACTTCGAGGGCGCGCGCCTCGCTCATCTGCCCGTCGGACGGCTCCGCCGTTCCAGCGGCCTCCCCGGTATCGTCCCAGCCCGGGTGCTGCCGCTCCAGGTAGCTGTCCAACAGGCGCAGGGAGTCGGCGTCGGTGAGCCCGGCCCTCAGGGACCGCAGTTCGTCCAGGCCGAGCGTGGACAGCCGGCGGCCCTGGAAAGCCCCGGCCAGGACCTCGCCGTCCATCAGTCCGGAACCGTGATGGAGGGTCATGCGGAGTTCCGCCGTTTCGACCTCCGAACTCTGCGGCCCGACGCCCGCGTTCGCGGCGTGCGCCTGGCGGCCGGCGAACGCCTGGCCGGCGAGCGGCGCCACGCGCTGCAGCAGGGGCAGGAAGCGCAGCAGTGAAAAGCCTCGCCGCAGGAACGGGAAGACGGCGGCGCCCAATGCCGCGACCCAGTGCAGGCGGCCGGTCGCTGCGAGGACGGCGAGTCCGGCCACCAGCACGATCGCGGCGGTGGTGAGCACGACCGAACTCCGGCTCGGCTGCGCCTTCGCCCAGTACACGCGGACCAGCAGCACGAACGCGGCGCCCGCGAGCACGGCGGCGAGGATGGTCAGGATCATCGGTCGAGCTGCTCGAGGAGCCGGCCGGCCAGGGGGCTCGCCAGGGTCCGCTCGAGGCCGGCGCGGCCCGTCGCGGCGTACGTGGCGACCGCCCGCAGCAATTCCCGAAGTTCGTCCGCGCTACCCGCCCGGAAGGGCACGTGCGCGCCGCCGGTGATCCGCGCGAGGTTCGCGAACACGCGCGCGGCCGCGCCGTCGGAACCTTCCTGGAACAGGAACATGCGCAGCCCGTAGAGGGCGAGGCGTCCGGCCGCTGCGGCGGCGGCCGACGGGTCCTCCTCGAAGCTGTCGCCGACCAGCACCAGCGCCCGCACGGGCGTCGACGCCGCCTCCAGTTCGGCATGCTCGATGACGCGCACGATCTGCGTGCGTCCGCCGAGGCAGCGCACGCCCAGCATGGTCTCGAGCAGGGCGTCCGCCGTGGCGTTCCAGGTCGAGTGATGGAAGTCCGCGAGGCCCCGGAAGTAGACGAGTTGCACGGCCAGGTTGCCGCTGTCGCGGGCCGCGCCGAACAGCTCCGCGTGGAGGGAGCACGCGAGGTCCCAGGTCGGCGCCCGGCTCGCCGTGGCGTCCATCGCGAAGATCAGCCGCTGCGTCCTTCCCGGCACCGGGGGCCCGGCCGAACGGGCCTCGGCCAGGAAGCGGTCCACCGCGCCCGCCGGCGTTCGCGCTTCGGGGACTTTTTTCGGAGTTTTCGCCACTCTTTTCGCCCCTTTTCTTCCGTTTTCGCCTCCTTTTCGCCCGGAGGGGAGGACAGCGCGCCAGAACGGTCCTATGATGCCAACGAGCGATCATTCTTGGAAACCGTCGATTTGGAAGAAGCCGACACGGTAAAGTGGCTGGAGGAGCTCAGGGTCGAGCACCGGGATCTGGACGAGGTCATTCAGTATCTGATTGAGAGTCGTCACCATGACCTCATGAAGATCCAGCGGCTCAAGAAGCGCAAGCTGCGCCTCAAGGACATGATCAGCCGCCTGGAGAGCGAGCTCATTCCGGATCTGGATGCGTGACCCCGAGGCAGTCCCTCACCGTCGCCATCTCTTCACGCGCCCTGTTCGATCTCGACGAGAGCAACCGGGTCTACGAGGAGCAGGGCCTCGAGGCATACCGCCAGTACCAGATCGAGCGGGAGAACGTGCCCCTCGAGCCCGGTGACGCGTTCCCTTTCGTCCGCAAGCTCCTGAGCATCAACAAGCTGCTCGAGCGGGCGGCCGTCGAGGTCATCCTGCTGTCGCGCAACACCGCCGACACGGGGCTACGGATCTTCAACTCGATTCGCGAGCACCGCCTCGACATCACGCGCGCTGCGTTCAGCGGCGGTTCGAGTCCGTACCGCTACGTGCAGGCGTTCGACTGCGACCTGTTCCTTTCCACCGAGCCCGAGGACGTCGCCCGCGCCCTCGAGAACGGCGCGGCGGCCGCCACCCTCCTCGGCGCGCCCCAGGACGCGAACGCGTCCGAAGAGCTCCGCATCGCCTTCGACGGGGATGCCGTGGTGTTCTCGGACCAGGCGGAGCGGGTGTTCCAGGAAGCCGGCGCCAAGGCGTTCGGCGAGAGCGAAGCCGCGGCGGCCGACGAGCTGCTGGCGGGCGGACCGTTCAAGGCATTCCTGGGCGGGCTGCACGCGCTGCAGCGGGAGTTCCCGCAGGACCGCTGCCCGATCCGCACCGCGCTCATCACGGCCCGCGAGGCCCCGGCCCACGAGAGGGTGATCAAGACGCTGCGGGCGTGGGACATCCGGCTCGACGAGAGCCTGTTCCTCGGCGGGCGGGACAAGGCCGCGTTCCTGCGCGCTTTCGGAGCGGACGTATTCTTCGACGACCGCCGCGAGAACTGCGAGGGCGCCCAGGCCCACACCGCCGCGGGGCACGTGCCCCACGGAGTGGTCAACGCCGACTCGTAGGGGCGCCCCCGTGGTCGCCCGCGTCGCGTTGGCGTCCGTTCCGGCCACGGCGTGAATGCTCCCCAACCCAACATCGCCCTAATCAGATCCGGCGCCATCGTGGCTCGTCGGCCACCGAAGCCTCGATTGATAAGGGCGATGTTGTGTTGGGGGGTGGGGACGGGTGCATCCAGTCTCGCCCCCGCGGCCGCGGTGGAGCCCCACCCGGTGCGGGGCGGCCACGCACGCCCCCGTCGCACCTGCCGTCGGTCCGCGAGTCCGGACGTTTTCAGTTGTCAGAAGCCGCCGGCGAGTACCAGATCGACGAACTCCATGCCCGCTCCTGGATGGTGGCGGGCAGGTCCGGGTTCGGCGGGATGCCGAGTTGCAGCGCGTCCCAGGTGGACCAGCGGCAGCTCGGGTTCTCCAGGACGCGGGCGTAGTAGAAGGCGCGTTGCGACGCGTCGAAATCGGGGTCGGTCCAGACCGTCTGGAGTTGCGTAGCGCCCTTGTCGCGGCTGACCGAGCAGTCGGCCAGGTTCACCTGCGCGCCGTTGTCGCCGCACCGGCGGGTCTGCGGGTCCGGGCTCAGTCCGTCGGAACAGACGACATCGAACACCTGTTCGTGGGTCGTGCCGTCGTCGAGCCATCCCTTGACGACCTGCGCGCGTTGCAGCCAGCCGGAGGCCGGGTCTCGCATGGCCTGGACGAGAAAGCTCGGCGCGCCGCCGGCATCCGCGGACAGCACGCTGCCCATGGGTACGCCCGCGGCATAGGCCGTCGCGACCGGGTCCGTCGCGGCTTCCAGTGCCGTGGCCAGCCCGAATCCCCCGAAGAACCGCACCCGGATGCGCGGCCCGGAGGTCCCGAAGGACTCGCGCCGGCGCATGGCGTCGTAGACGGCTGCGCGCGTGTTCTCGTCGGCCCACACCCCGGCCAGTCCCCCCGTTCCGTGGGTGGCCTCGCGCGGGGTCCAGAACCCTTCCCAGGAGTCCCGGTCCGGGCCGTACGCGGAGCCGCGGGACTGCGGCGTATTGCTCCGGCCGCTGAAGTGCCGGTCCTCCTCGAACGAACCGGCCGACACGTGGCTGTCGCTCGCGGCCACGACGCCGAGCTGGTAGGGGTTGACGCCGATGCGCGCTTCGAACTCGAGGCCCGTCTTGAGGGCGTCCCGGAGGTAACTGCCCTTGAAGGCCGCGACCGGGATCGTGTTGTTCACCCGGTCGAGGTAGTAGCGAACGATCTCGAAGCCCGCCCACTCGTCGTTCGGAGACAGCGACGGGTGCGTCTCGGAAGTTCCCTTGAGCTGCGTGACCTCCGCCACCGCCTCGTTGCGCATGCGCATCTCGGCGAATTCCGCGTCGATGGGCTCGCCCTGCCAGGTCGTGTCCATGAAGGCGAGGCCGTCGCTCTGGTTCATGTTGTGCGGGATGCCCATGCCCTCGATGCCGGCCGCGCGCTGCTCGTCGAGCCATGCCCAGAGATCGGCGGGGTCGGGAGAGTCGCGCATGCTGAAGGGGCGCTCGGGCGCCTGGCCGCGGAAGATCACGTTCCGATGCAGGTGGCGGCTGCCGGGGGACGGGGTGTACTCGTAGGCGATCAGCGCCGTGAAGTTGCCCGGATCGTCGTGTCGGTTGGCGGCGTCCACGATCCGCTGCCACGCGGTGGCGATCACCTCCGGGCGGGACGCCGTGCTGTCGGGGAGGAAGTTCCGGAGTTCGCGCATGAAGGCGAAGAACTCGGACCTCGACATACCCTCGGGGGGCAGGGTGCGATCGGTGTCGGGATGCCCGTACGTGAGGCTGCCGCGTTCGATGAGGAACGCGTGCACGCCGAGGAAGTAGGCGTGGTCGGTCACGGCGAGGAAGTCGAGCGGCGCCCCGGAGATCCGGATGTTCTCGCCGGACGGATGCGGGATCGGCGCGCCCTTGGCGAACTCGTACGCCTGGTCCGGCGTCGTGCGGACGCTGCCCATGAATGCGTCGTGGGAGTACATGGTGTGGATATGGAGGTCGCCGAAGAGGGCCTGGCGATCGGGCGTGCTCGAGTCTTCCGCCAGGGCGCCTGTCGGCGTGGCGAGGACGATCGCAAGAATGGACGCGGTGTTCAGTTTCACGATCACTTCTCCCCCGGGGCGTACCAGATCGAAGAACTCCAGGCGCGTTCCTGGATCGTCGCCGCCAGGTCCGGGTTCGGCGGGATCCCGACCCGGAGGGCATCCCACGTCGACCAGCGGCAGCTCGGGTTCTCCAGGACGCGCACGTAGTAGAAGGCGCGCTGGTCCGGATCGAACGCCGGGTCGGTCCACACGGCGCGCAGTTCGGTCGCGCCCTTGTCCGGGCTCACCGAGCAGTCCGAGAGGTTCACCCGGGCGCCGTTGTCGCCGCACCGGTGCGTGTCCGGGTCCGGCGTCAGGCCGTCCGAGCAGGCGACGTCGAAGACGCGTTCGCGCGCCGCGCCGTCCTCGATCCAGCCCTTGATCACCTGCGCGCGCTGCAGCCACCCGGAAGCGGGATCCCGCAGGCCGATGACGAGGAAACTCGGCGCCCGCCCTCCGGCCCCGGAGAGTTCGCCGCCCATCGGAACGCCGTGCCCGTAAGCGGCGGCGATCGGATCCGGTGCTTCGGACAGTGCTCCGTCGAGCCCGAAGCCGCCGAAGAAACGCACGCGGATGCGCGGCCCGGAGGTCGCGAAAGACTCGCGGCGGCGCATGGCGTCGTAGATGGCGGCCCGGGAGTTCTCGTCCGCCCACACGGCCGCCAGTCCGCCGGTGCCGTGGGTCGCGTGGCGCGGGGTCCGGAACCCGTCCCAGGAGTCCCGGTCCGCGCCGTACACCGAGCCACGCGACTCGGGCGTGTTCGCCCGGTTGGTGAAGAACCGTTCCTCGTCGTACGAACCGGCCGAGACGTGGCTGTCGCTTCCGGCGACCACGCCGAGCTGGTACGGATTGAAACCCTGGCGCTCCTCCATCTCGAGGCCCGTCTTCAGGGCATCCCGCAGGTAGCCGCCCTTGAAGGTCGTGATCGGGTCCTTGTTCTCGGCCTTGTTCAGGTAGTACTGGACGATCTGGAAGTCCGCCCATTCGTCGTTCGGGGAGAGGGCGGGGTGGGTTTCGGAGGTGCCCTTCTTCTGGCTGAGCTCGACGACCGGCTCGTTGCGCATCCGGGCCGCGGCGAAGTCGGCGTCGATGGGCTCCCCATCCCAGGTGGCCTCGGGGAAGGCCAGGCCATCGCTCTGGTTCATGTTGTGGGGGATGGCCATCGCCTCGATGCCGCGGGCCCGCAACCCGTCCAGCCACGCCCACAGGTCGGCGGGGTTCGCCGAGTCGCGGGCGCTGAACGGCCACTCCGGGACCGCCGAGCCGCGAAACACGACGTTCCGGTGCAGGTGGCGGGAGCCGGGCGAGAGCGTGTACTCGTAGCCGATCAGGGCCGTGAAGCGTCCGGGATCGTCGTGACGTTGCGCCGCGTCCACGATCTTGTCCCATGCCCACGAAATCACGGTCTTGCCGGCCAGGTCCGTGCCGCTGCCGAGGAACTTGCGCATGCCCACCTGGTACGCGTAGTACTCGACGAGTGACAGGGTCTCCTCCGGGACCACGCGGGACGCGTCGGGATGGCCGTACGACACGCTTTCCGAGTCGAGCAGCGCGGCATGCACGCCCAGGTACTCCGCGTGGTCCGTCACGGCGAGAAAGTCGAGGGGCGCACCGGACAGCTGGATGGTGCTGCCGTCCGGGTGGGGGATGGGCTCGCCCTGGGCGTAGCGATACGCGTGATCCGGCGTCGTGCGCACCGTGCCCATGAACGCGTCGAACGAATACGTCGTGTGGATGTGCAGGTCCCCGAAGAGCGCCGTTCGCCGCGGCGTCTCCGCGGCGCCTGCCGAAGTCCCGGAGGCAAGCAGGACCGTGGCGGCCAGTGCCGCCCACATCGCCTTCGTGTCCATCCTCTCCCCCGGTGTCCAGCCTATTCCTATAGTGCGCCACCACGCGGCGAAAGCAAACGGCCATCCGGGTCTGGATATGTCCCCAAGCCTCATAATTTGAAAGAACTAAGTCTTCTGGGTTATAAGACAGGCATGAAACTCCAGCAGCTTCGGTACATCTGGGAAGTTTCGCAGCACCGGCTGAACGTTTCGGCGACCGCGCAGAGCCTCTATACGTCCCAACCGGGCATCAGCAAGCAGATTCGGCTGCTGGAGGACGAGTTGGGAGTGGAGATATTCACCCGCAGCGGCAAGCACCTGACCCGCGTCACGCCGGCGGGCGAGGCGATCCTGGCCAAGGCGGAACGCATCCTGCACGAGGTGGAGAGCATCCGGCAGGCTGCCCAGGAGCACCGCAACGAGCGACGCGGCAGCCTGTCCATCGCGACCACGCACACCCAGGCGCGGTACGCCCTGCCTCCGGTGATCGATGCGTTCCGCGCGGAGTACCCCGAAGTCGCGCTCCACATGAACCAGGGCACGCCGACCCAGATCGCGGAACTCGCATCCACCGGCAAGGCCGACTTCGCCATCGCGACGGAAGGCATGGAGTACTTCAAGAACCTGGTGATGATGCCCTGCTACGAGTGGAACCGGGCGATCGTGGTGCCCCACGGCCACCCCCTCGCGACCCGCGAACACGTGTCGCTCGAGGAGGTGGCGGAGCAGCCGATCGTCACCTACGTCTTCGGTTTCACCGGGCGATCGCGTCTCGACGAGGCGTTCGCGGTCGCCGGCCTGACCCCCAACGTGGTGTTCACCGCCACCGATACGGACGTCATCAAGACGTACGTCCGCCTCGGCCTCGGGATCGGCATCATCGCCGCCATGGCGTTCGACCCGGAGCGCGACACGGACCTCGCGGCCATCGACGCCAGCCACCTGTTCCTGCCGAGCCGCACTTACATCGGCGCGCGCAAGGACACGTTCATCCGGCGCTTCATGCTCGACTTCGTGGAACTCTTCGCCGGACACCTGACGCCGGACGTCGTGCGGGCCGCGTTCGGCACGAGCGACCGGGGCACCCGCGAGAGCCTTTTCGCCGACATCGCGCTGCCGATGCGGTGATCCGGGCTCACGCCCGGGGTGGATCAGATGAGGTCGAGGTCCGGGTGGGCCCGCAACAGTTCCCGGGCCTCGTCAAGCTCGGCTCCGGGGCTCGGCTCGCCCCCGAGCACATCTCTCACGAACTTGAGATACACGGTGTAAACCGTTGTTATATCCTCGTTGAGAACGAGGAAGAACGGTGCTCGATCGACCTCGTGACGCCGCGCGAGACGCATGCCCTCGGAACGCGCGTCGCGCTCGTCCGCCACGACCACGCGGTCGATGCGCGAGATCAGGCCGGTACGCTCGAGACGCTCCTCCACGTCGCGGCACTTGGCGCACGGCTCCCCGGAAGCCAGCACCTTCTTGACGAAGGTGATGTGCACGCTCAGGCGACGGCTTTCGCCGGGATGCGGTTCTGCGCGTGCAGACCGCACTCCTTGTCGTCGTCGTTCTCCCACCACCAGCGCCCCTCGCGCTCGTGCTGGTGTGCGGCGATGGCGCGGGTGCAGGGCTCGCAGCCGATGCTGCGCATGCCGTGGTCGTGGAGGGGGTTGTACGGGACGTCGTATTCCCGGATGTACGCCCACACGTCCTCGGAACTCCAGTGCGCCAGGGGATTGAACTTGGTGACGGTCCGTCCGGGCGTGGAGAACGCGGCGTCCACCTGCTCGACGGGCAGTTCGGTCCGCGTGACGCTCTGGTCCTGCCGCTGCCCGGTGATCCAGGCATCGAGTTCGCCCAGCTTGCGCCGTAGCGGCTGGATCTTCCGGATGGCGCAGCACTCGCCGTGGCCGTCGCGATAGAAGCTGAACAGCCCCTTGGCGCCGACCAGCCGTTCCACCTCGACGGCGTCCGGAAACAGGAGTTCGATCTCGATGCCGTAGCGTTCGCGGACGGCTTCGAGGAACCGGTAGGTCTCCGCGTGCAGACGCCCGGTATCGAGGGAGAACACCGGCGCGTCGCGGCCGACGATGCGGCTCGCCATGTCCACGAGCACGACGTCTTCGGCGCCACTGAAGGAGATCGCCAGACGGTCGCGGTCGAAGCGCCGGAACGCGTCCTCGAGTACCTCGCGCGGATGGGTCCGCGGCTGCGAATCGACGAAATCCTTGCCGTGCATCGGGCCGTCCGGGGACAGGGGAGGGCGGAGCCTAGCAGCGTCCCGTTCGGGGAAAAAATACCGTGTCGGCATATGCTTAGCCGCCGTGCGGCGCCTGGCCGGCACGGCGCGGGGACGCCGGCTAACATGGACCAGGGAACACGGGGAGCCGGAGACCGTCGATTGAAAATCCTGTGCCTGGATCTCGAAGGGGTGCTCGTGCCGGAAATCTGGCACGGGGTCGCCCGCGCCACGGGCATCGAGGCGCTCCTCAAGACGACCCGTGACATCCCCGTCTACGAGGACCTCATGCGCCTGCGTCTCGACGCCGTCGAACGTCATGGCGTGACGATGGGCGAGATCCGCCGGACGATCGACGGCCTCGACCCGCTGCCGGGCGCGAAGGAGTTCCTGGCCTGGGCGCGCGAGCGCTTCCAGGTGGCGATCCTGTCCGACACGTTCTACGAGTTCGCCATGCCGCTGATGGCCAAACTCGATTTCCCGCTGCTCCTCTGTCACCGTCTCGTCGTCGAGGACGACCGCATCGTGGGCTACCGGCTCCGGCAGGAACGCCCCAAGGCCGCCGCCGTCCACGCCTTCCAGTCACTCGGGTACGAGGTGACGGCGGCGGGGGACTCCTACAACGACATCGACATGCTGCGGGCCGCCGACCACGCGTGTTTCTTCCGGGCGCCCGAGCGGGTCGCCGACGCCCACGGCGACATCCCTCGCTTCGAGACCTACGACGAACTCAGGGAGGGGTTGTCGTTGTAGGGTCGCCCATTGGTCACGGAGTTCGTCTTACGTACTGCGTCACCACGGGACGGCCGTGGATGGCGGAGGCCGAAACCGTCCGGCATCCCCGGGGAGCCGGGCGCCGCGCGTCGGCGGGATTCCCGAACGGGTCGACGTCGGTCCCGTCCGGCGCCGGGACGTACCCGTCCGGGTCGCAGAGGCGGCTCAGATCCGGTACTCCTCGCGATAGCGCCGCCACCGCTCGACGGCGTCGACGATGTCCGCGTGACGCGTCTGCGTCATGGACTCGAGTTGTGGGTGGGTAAAGATGAAGGCCTCGTTCTCCCGGATGCCGTGGAGCACCACGGGGCCGACCACCTCGGGATCGAGGGCCGTGGCCAGGAGCCGCTCCATCCGGGGCTCGCGCTCCGCTTCGGGCAGGTGCCGCACCATGGGGTGGACATCGCTGTCCGTGTCCGACCGGAGCGTGGCGGGACGATTGCGTCCGGAGCCGAAGATGTTCGTGTCCACCACCCCCGGGCACAGGATCGACACGCCGATGCCGCGGTCGGCGAGGTCCGCCCGCAGGGCTTCGGACAGGCCCACCACGGCGAACTTCGAAGCCGTGTAGACGCTCATGTTGCGCGCCGTGCTCAATCCCGCCAGGGACGCGGTGTTCACGATGTGCCCGCCCTCGCCGTGCGCCAGGATGCGCGGCAGGAAGGCATGCACCCCGTTGACGACGCCGCCCACGTTGACGCCCAGGACCCAGTCCCAGTCGGCGTAGGCCATGTCCCCGATCGCTCCGCCCACCAGCACGCCGGCGTTGTTGCACAGGACGTGTACCTTGCCGAACGCGTCCTCGACCCGGTCCGCGGCCGCCGCGACCGCCGCGCGATCCGTCACGTCGACCCGTACGGCGAGGGCCTCGCCGCCGCCGGATGCGAGGGACTCCCGCGCGCGCTCGAGGGCCGCGTCCTCGACGTCAGCGATCACGACCCGCATCCCGGCCCCGGTGAGGGCCCGGGCGATGGACAGCCCGATCCCGCTGGCGGCGCCGGTGACGACGGCGACCTTTCCGGCGACGTCCTTCACGCGTGGCGTCCCGTTCCCGCGACCGGCATCAGACGCCCTGCTCCTCGCGATACGCCCGCCACCGCGCGAAGGAGGCGGAGACGTCTTCCTGGCGCTCGTTCACCTCCTTCACGTACTCGGGATGCGTGAAGATGTACCCCTCGTTCTCCTGGATGCCGTGCAGGACCATGTCGCCGACGACGTCCGGGTCCAGGGCGCTGGCGCGGGCCGCTTCGAGGCGGAGCTGGCGCTCCTCGTCGTCGTCCTCGTCCGCGAGGCCGATCGTCGCCGTGTCCGTCTCGGACTGGAGTTCCGCGGGCCGGTTGCGGCCGGAGTCGAAGATGTTGGTGTTGACGAGGCCCGGGCACAGGACGGAGACGCCGATGTTCTGGTCCGCGAGGTCGGCGCGCATGGCTTCCGACATGCCGACGACCGCGTACTTGGTGGTGTTGTAGACGCCGAGTCCCTCGAAAGGCAGGAGCCCCGCCAGCGAGGCGGTGGTGACGATGTGCCCGCCCTCGCCGTGGGCGAGGATGCGCGGCAGGAACGTCTGCACGCCGTTCACGACGCCGTCCAGGTTCACGCCGACGACCCAGTCCCAGTCCGTGTAGGCCATGTCCGCGATGGACCCGCCCACGGCGACCCCGGCGTTGTTGACCAGCACGTGGACCTTGCCGAAGGCTTCCTCGGTGCGGTCCGCGGCGGCGGCCATGGCGTCCCGGTCCGTGACGTCCACGCGGATGGCGATGACGTCGGCGTTCGTGGGCCCGAACGAGGCGCGGGCCTGCTCCAGCGCCTCCTCCTCGACATCCGCGAGCACGACCTTCATGCCGGCCGCCGCGAAGGAGCGCGCCATGGCGAGTCCCATGCCGCTCGCGGCCCCGGTGACGAACGCGACCTTGCCTGCTACGTCTTCCATGTCTTCCGTCCTGCTGTTTCTCGGGTGCTTTTCAGATGCCGTGTTTCTCGCGATACGCGCGCCAGCGCTCGAAGGAGGCGACCATCTCGGCGTGGCGCATGTCGACGAACGGTTCGAAGTCGGGGTGGCTGAAGATGAACGCCTCGTTCTCGCGTACCGCGTGCAGGACCATGTCGCCGACGACGGCCGGCTCGATCATGCCCGCGAGCATCGCTTCCCGGGTCTCCGGGTCCACCTGCGGGCCGTTCGGGTCGTCGATGTCCATGCTGGCGTTGTCCGTCGCCGCCGCGAGCGCGTCCGGCCGGTTGCGGCCGGAGTCGAAGATGTTGGTGTTGACGAAGCCGGGGCACAGCACGGAGACGCCGATGTCCTGCTCCGCCAGGTCGGCGCGCATGGCCTCGGACATGCCGAGCACCGCGTACTTCGTCGTGTTGTAGACGCCGGCCTGCCCGAACGCCAGCAACCCGGCCATGGACGCCGTGTTGACGACGTGGCCGCCCTCGCCGTGCGCGGCGATGCGCGGCACGAAGGTCGCCACGCCGTTGATCACGCCCCGCAGGTTGACGCCGAGCACCCAGTCCCAGTCCTCGTAGGCGTGGTCCGCGAAGGACGCGGCGATGCCGACACCCGCGTTGTTGCAGAGGACGTGAACCTTGCCGAAAGCCGCCTCCGTGCGCTCGGCGGCCTCCGCCATGGCGTCGCGGTCCGTCACGTCGAGGGGCAGCGCGATCGTCTCGGCGCTGTCTTCGAACGAGGCGTGCGCGCGTTCGAGGGCGTCCGCCTCGATGTCCGCCAGGGCGACCCTCATGCCGGCGCCCGCGAAGGACCGCGCCATGGCCAGACCGAGCCCGCTCGCGGCGCCCGTGACGAAAGCGACCTTGCCGGCTACCTGCTCCATGGCGCTCTCCCGCAACTCCCGGAAAAGCCCGCGATGGTATCACCGCCGGCCCTGGGGACTTCGAAGGTCAGTGCTGGCGGACTAGGCCCGGAGCGCCTCGGCCAGCGCCTCCCACCGCCCCGCGAAGAAGTGGTCCGCGCCGTCGACCGTGCGCACCTCGCAGCGTCCCGCGGCCCACTGCCGGACGGCGTCGAGGTCGACGAACGGGTCCGCCGTGCCGGTCACGATCGTGACCTCCGCCGTGAGCGAATCGTCCGGTGCCGCGAAGTCCATCGTGCCGACCGGCGGTGCGACGAGTACGATCCGCCGCGCCTCGGACATCCTGGACGCCGCGCGCCACACGACGCTCGAGCCGAAGGAGTAGCCGCCGAGCCACAATTCGCCCACCCCGCCGTCCACCCCGCCGCCCGCCCCGCCGCCCGCCCCGTCATCGGGTGCGTGCTCGGCGGCGAGCCAGTCGCGCACGGCGACCAGGTCATCCGCTTCTCCGCGCCCCTCGTCGTACTGCCCGTCGCTCGCGCCGACACCGCGGAAGTTGAACCGGACCCGGCCGAAGTCCCGTTCCGCCAGGACGGTCGCCACCGTGTCGAGGACGGCGTCGTGCATGCTGCCGCCGTACAGCGGGTGCGGATGGCAGAGGATCGCCCACCGGCCGCCGCCGCCCGCCTCGACGCGGGCCTCCAGCGCGCCGGCGGGGCCGGGGATCGTGATGGCCTGTTCCATCGGGCTCACGATGCCCGTTCGCGCGCGGCGCCGCAACCTGGGGCGGCGCGGTGGCGCGGGCCTGGCGCGGGCCTGGGATAACATGCGGCGCGATGACCAACTCGCACGGCGACGGGGCGCCGGTCCATCCGGTGACGCTGTCCTGAACCGGCCGGCGGTGTCCCGGGCCCGGAGCCAGGAGCGACTGCGCGAACTCTTCCACCGCTTCGCCCGGGTCGAGGCCATGGAACTGGCGTCGCCCCTGTACGCGGAACTGGCGTACGCGGTGTCGGAGAGCCCCGAACTGCTCGCGCTCGCGGCGCACACGCGACCCCGCCAACCGCCTCCGAACATGCTGTTCGGGGCCGTGCAATACCTGCTGCTGCGCGGTGTGGGGCATCCGCTGGCCGCCCACTACCCGATCGTGTCCGGCAAGGCTCGGCCCATGACGCCGGCGGCGGGAGACTTCCGCGACTTCTGCCGCGCGCATGCCGTCGAGGTGGCCGACCTCGTGCGCACGCGCCGCACGCAGACGAACGTCGTGCGCCGCTGCACGTGTCTCGTCCCAGCGCTCTCCGTCGTCGCGGCGGAGGCAGGTCGTCCCCTGCACCTGATCGACCTCGGCGCGAGCGCGGGACTCAACCTGAACTTCGACCGCTACGGCGTCCGCTACACGCGGGCCGGCCGCGACGTCCTCCGCTGGGGTGATGCCGAGGCGGTCGTGCAAGTCGAGGCCGAGCTGCGCGGGGACGGGCTGCCGCCGCTGGAGCCGGACATCGCCGTCGGCGCCCGCGTCGGCGTGGACCTCGACCCGGTCGACGCCCTCGACCCCGACGCCCTGCTGTGGTTGCGGGCGCTCATCTGGCCGGAGCATCTCGAGCGCCACCAGCGGCTGGTGGACGCGGCCGAGGAGTTGCGTGCGCACCCGGTCCGGCTGCTCGGGGGCGACGCCGCCGATACGCTTCCGGGCCTGCTTTCAGAGGCGCCGGAGGACGCAGCGCCGACCGTCTACACGACGGTCGCCCTTTACCAGTTCCCGCGTGCGGCGCGCGAACGCGTGGAAGCCGCCCTGATCGACGCCAGCCGGAGCCGCCCCATCTGGCGCGTGGCGCTCGAAGGGGCGGACGCGATGGAACTCACCCTGACGCGCTATCGCGACGGCTCGGCGGCGCCCACGGAACTGCTGGCCACGGCTTCTCCGCACGGCTGGTGGCTCGAGTGGGCGGGCTCCTGATCCCGCGACGCATCGCTCAGTCGCCGCACCGCCGCGACCAGCGGCACGAGCAGCCCGAGGCAGATGACCAGGCTCGCGACGGCCAGTAGCAGGAACGTGGCTCCCATGCCCCAGGCGTCGAGCGCGACCCCGACGGCCGGGGCCGTCAGCGCGAAACCGCCCCGAAAGCCGAGGCTCGCGAATGAGTTGGCCGTAGCCCGGAAACGGCTCGGCACGCGTCGGTTCAGCGCCTGGCGCAGGACGACGATGCCGAGGCCCCGGCAGGCGAAGAACAACGCGCTGACCAAGACGCCTCCGACCGCTCCGAGCACGCCGAGGCCGAGGTAGCCGACGACCGGCGCGAGGCCGACGACGAGCAGCATCGCCGTCGCCCCCAGACGGTCCTCCAGTTGCAACGCGTATCTCCCGGCGGCCGCGGAGACGAGGGTGAGGGCGCCCCAGAGGCAGCCGAACCAGACCACGTCGATCCCCTGGCCCTGCCAGTGCTTCTGCAGCAGCCAGACGGCGAACATCGTCGTCAGCGGCCAGACGCAGAGCGCGAGGAACGTCAGGCGCAGGAGCCGGTCGTCGGCGACGAGGTGCCGGAACACGGACCAGAGGTTGCGCCCGTGGCTGTCGCGTTCCATGCGCTCGCGGGGCGGTTCGACGAGGCCGAACGTCAGCGCGAAGGCGAGCCACGCGGCGGCGACCTGGGCGTACATCGCCCAGTCCATGGACCACAGCAGCAGGAAGCTGCACAGGAACGCGGCGAGCGCCTCCGAGAGGTTGCTGGCGAAGAACAGCCGACCGACGGCCGTGGGCCGCCTGCCGGTGCCGCCGCCCGCCGCCCGCAGGGCGAGTTCCGTGTCATACAGCAACGCGAGGTTGGCCCCCGACATGAGGCTGAAGGCGACGGCCAGGCACGCCTCGAACACCGCGAGCTGCCAGAACCCGTGGGCGAACAGCAGGACGAGGTGCCCGATACCCCCGAAGAGGCTGCCGACGACCAGCGTGCGCTTGCGCCCGAGCATGTCCGCCAGGTAGCCGGAGGGCACCTCGAGCAACAGCACCAGGCCGGCGAACCAGGCCTGCAGCAGCAGGACCTCGGAGAGTCGGAGACCGCGGCTCTCGAAGAAGAGCACGATCACCGGCATCAGCACCATGAACACCTGCAGGAACGAGAACGCGAGCGTCCTGCGGATGTTGCGTTCCAGTTGTCGGGTCGTGGGCGGTGACATTGCTCTTGCCGGTCCATGAAACGAAAAACCCCGAAGGCTCGGGGCACTTCGGGGTTCTTGCGAACGAAAGGGTTTCGCGGAACTACCCCAGGTCGGCGCCTCCGTTCCGACCGTGCATGCCGGACATCGACTGGGCGTCGACGGTCCAGAAGGTGTGCGCGGCCTGATGGAGCATGGCGTTGCCGGTCCGGGGATCGAGGGCGCGCGATTGTAGGGCCGCCGCGGCCGGCCGGCAAGCGCAATCGGGCGCGGGCCGCGCCGGCAGCGGCCTCACGGCTCGGGAGGGGTCGGGGATGCTCCCGGGCGCGCGGCACGGCATCGCCCCGTTTCGTCACGCCCAGCTTGGCGAAGAGCTTGCGGAGGTGGTGGCGCACGCCGTGTACGCTGAGCCCGAGGGCGGCCGCGAACTCCTTGTCCCGGTGCCCCGGCAACTCGTGGAGGACCGCCCGCTCGCGCTCGCTCAGCAACGGGTCCCGGCCATTGTCGGCGCGCACCATCGCCTCGAGAAGCGTTTGCGCCGTCTCCCGGCAACGCGCGGTGTGGTCGAGCACGTATCTCTTCATCAACGCCGCCGAGGTCGCCCGTTCGCGCAGCAGCGGCCAGGCGTAGGGAGACTCGTCGAACAACCTCAGGTATTGCGCCAGACAGCGCAGGTCTCCCGGACGTTTCCCGGACGACGCGACGGTTGGTGGTCGCGCCGCGTTGGCCTGTGGCGTCCGACGCCTGGTTTGTGGCAGGATATTTGTAATGTCACGAAATACCCGTCAAGGCGCTGGTCGCCCGAAGCTAGCGCCATGCCTCGCGCACGCGCGAAGGCGAATAGCCCCCCCCCCCCGAAGCTGCGGATTTAGCAAACCAGACCATCTGGACGGCTGACAATCTCGACGTGATGCGGGGCATGAGCTCCGCGTCCGTGGACCTGCTCTACCTGGACCCGCCGTTCAACTCGAAGGGCAACCACGCCGCGCCGATCGGCTCGAAGGCGGCGGGCGCCGCGTTCAAGGACACCTGGACCCTCACGGATCTCGACGTGGCCTGGATCAAGCTGATCGAAGCGAAGCATCCGGCGCCGTACCGCGTGCTACTCGCGGCCATGACGGATTCCGGCAAGTCCTGCCTGGCGTACATGGCCGTCCGGTTGATCGAGATGCACCGGATTCTCAAGTCCTCCGGGAGCATCTACCTGCACTGTGACCCGACCATGAGCCCCTGCCGGCGACACGATTCAGTGGACGCCACACGGTGGCCGGTGATGGCGTTGGAGGCCCGCAGTAGTTGGTGGGCGAGCCGTCCGGGCTGCGGGACGCGGTCGCCTGCCAGTTTGTCCAAACAAGACCGCCAGCACACACGGGGCATGTAACCGCCATGCAGAATGTTCACCGCTACGCTCTTCCAGTCTGGTCGGCTTCGCTGCTGGTGCTCCTGGCCATGCTGGCCGGGCGCCCCTCGGCCGCCGACCCCGAACTGGAGCTCTCCGCGGGCCAGCTGCAGAGGACTGCCTCGGCCGCTTCCACGCACGCGGTCCCGTTCTTTCCGTCGGCGGCGGACCCCCTTGGCCGGCAGGGGTTTGCGCGGATCGTCAACCGTTCGGGCACGTCTGGCTCCGTGACCATCAACGCGTTCGACGACTCCGGTCGCAACCACGGTCCGGTCACGCTGACCCTCGACGCCAGGGAGACCGCGCACTTCAACTCGGCCGACCTCGAGGACGGCAACGCCGGCAAGGGACTCGCGCGGGGTACGGGGCGACCGTCGGAGGGCGACTGGCGGCTCGAACTGACCAGCGACCTCGACCTCATGGTGCTGTCCTACATCCGGACTTCCGACGGCTTCGTGACGGCGATGCACGACGTGGCGCCGGTCGACGGCAACAGTCACCTGATCGCGTTCTTCAACCCGGGCAGCAACGAGGACCAGGTCAGCATGTTGCGGCTCGTCAACGCCGGCGGCGCCGGGGCGTCGGTGACGATCCGCGGCGTCGACGACCGCGGGGCGCGTGCCGGTCCCGTACGGCTGTCGCTTCCGGGAGGCGCCGCACGGACCCTGTCGGCGGCCGAGTTGGAGCGCGGCGCTGCGGGCGTGACCGGCTCGCTTGGCGACGGCTCCGGCAAGTGGCGGCTCGAAGTGGAGGCGGACCGCCCCATCGTGGTGCTGAGCATGCTGGCGACGCCCACCGGCCACCTGACCAACCTGTCCACCGCCCCCGAACACGTCACGGTGGGTGGCGGGACGGATCAGCCCCCGGCGCCGACCGTCGAGGTCACGGGCGCCCGGGAGTTCAAGTTCAGGTGGAACTGGAGCGGCTCGGCGGGTGAGACGCACGCCTTCGACCTTCAGGCCCGGCTCGACGGCGGGACGTGGTCGGACTTCTGCCGGGACTTCACGTGGGACAGCGACGGCCGAGCCACTATCACGATTACCACCACGACCTCCCGCGATCTTCCTGCGGGGGCGCTGGTCGAAGCGCGATACCGGTACCGGAACGGTCCGTCATGCGACGCCGGCTCCCCCGGTCCCTGGTCTGGCATCGGAGAGGCCACCGTCAGCGGAAGCGGAGACGGCGGTGGCGGCGGAGGCACCGGAACGCGCTACGGAGTGGGCGACACCGTCACCAACATGCCGAGCGGTTCCTGGTTCCCCTCAGTTCTCTCGGGCGCGTCGTTCAGCAGCGGCGGCGGCAGTTGGACCCTGACCATGAGGGACGACGGATATGTCGAGTACCGTGGCTACCGGTGGACGTGCCGAAGCTCGGGAGGATGCCGGGTGGAGGACCGCGTCGTGAGGCAGGGCACCATCGTCGAGACCGGCGGTTGAGTGGCGCCGTGCGGGGTCGCCGGACCTGTCGGCGGAGGCCTTGAGAGCCGGTCAGGCCGTCCGGTCCGGTGCGGGGTTGTGTCTACCGGGTGCCGGACTCGGGGCGGCACCAGGGGCGGCGGGGCGGGCGACCGTGCCTTGCGGACCGCGTCTGGCCCGGTTGGGCTTCTGCGCGTCGTTGTTCGTCCTTGCCGGATGCGCTGACGGCTCCGGCCCCGAGTCCGGCGAACCGCCCGCCGGGCGGACGGCGGGTCCGGCCGAAGCGCGGCCCGGAGAGGAGTCCCCGCAACGGCCGGCAGGACGGGCCAGGTCGATCAGCAGCGCGGCGTCCCGTGACGAGCTGATGGCCGCGGGTGGCCGCTGGGTGGTGTCCCGCATGGTGAATCCGCAAGGCGAGTTCGTGTTGGTGCGCAACGTCACGGCCGCCACCGTGGAAGCCGCCATGGTTCGCGTCGTGCGTGGCGGGGGCGACGGCGACCGGCTCGGCCCGCGCGAAACGAGGGTGTGGGAGTGCGAGGACGACGCCACGCCGTTCACGGTCAGCGCGGCTGACGGCACGGTGATCCACGACGCGGCCCTGGAGTGTGGCGACGCCCTGTATGTGCGACGCGGCGCCGCCCTGTCGGATGCCCTGAAGTGAGGGTCCTGCCCGGCGGCGCGTCGGTGGCGGTCCTGGCATGCTGCCTCGGAGCCATCGAGGCGGTGGCTGCGGTGGAGATGCGGGGCGAGGTCTCCTGGCGCATCGCGGACGACGTCGTCGCCATCGAGATCGATCGCATCGAGAACAACGGCGCGAGCCCCACGGGCGAACTGCACGTGTCGATGTGGCTGACCGAGGGCGCCGACCCGTACACCAATGGCTGGGCGGTGGCGCGGCAGTCCCTCGCCTACATCGACGGCGCCGGCACGCTGGGTCCCGGATGGACCTACGAGGACGTTCGCTTCGCGACCGATTACCGTCGCCCGCCACCCGGCGCCTACTACGTGCATGTCTTCGTATCGGAGGCGCCCGACCTCAACACGTCGTTGGACCTCGTGACCTTCACCAACAAGGTGACGGTGGGGGAGGAGGACGATCACGGCGACATCCGGGACGACGCCACCGCGATACCCGTGCCCTCGGCTACCGAGGGGAATCTCGGACGCCCGGGCGACAGGGACGTGTTTCGCGTGCGGGTGGAGCGGCCCGGCTGGCTGGGCGTGACCACCAGGGGCACCACCGATACGCGCGGCACGCTCGCCGACACGGACGGCAAGGTCGTCGGCACGGACGACGACGAAGGGGACGACCTGAACTTCTTCATCGGGGCCCGCGTGGCGCCGGGCGACTGGTTCATCGAGGTGCGCGGTTTCGACGGACGGGTGACTGGCCGTTACAGCCTCGTGGTCGTGTTCCTCCCGGACCCGATCCCGCCCGCGCACGACGCGCCCTCGCGGCATCTGGGCGACTTCGACGGAGACGGGCGCGACGACGTGCTGCTGCGCCATTCGGAGACCGGCGAGTGGGTCTTCTACGCGATGGACGGGCGCGAAGGGACGCTGCGCACCACCCGCATGACCAGGAACCCGAGCTACCTCCTGGCGGGCAGCGGGGACTTCGACGGGGACGGCCAGGACGACGTGCTGCTGCGCCACGTCGACAACGGGGCGTGGATCTTCTATGCGACCCTGGGCACCCGGGCGGCCTTGCGGCGCGTGGGCATGACCCGCAACGCGAACTGGCGCTTCCGGGGCATCGGCGACTTCGACGGCGACGGCCGGGACGACGTGCTGTTGCGGCACCGCGGGACCGGCGCGTGGCTGTACTACGCCATGAACGGGACGCGCGCCGCGTTGCGGCGCGTCGGCCTGACGCGCCATGCGGCGTACCGCTTCGCGGGCACGGGCGACCTCGATGGCGACGGCCGCGACGACATGTTGCTGCGTCACGCGGAAACCGGCGCGTGGATCTACTACGAGATGGCCGGCGCCGGCGCGACGTTGCGGCGCACCGGCCTGACGGACGACCTCCACCTGCGCTTCAACGCCATGGGGGATTTCGACGGCGACGGTCGCGCCGAGGTGCTGTTGCGCGACGACCGGACCGGCGGTTGGTCGATTCACGCGCTCGCGGGGGGGAACTGGACATCGCGGCGCGCCGACCTGACGCGGGACGGAGAGTACCGCTTCTGGGGCGCGGGCGACTTCGACGGCGACGGTCGTGACGACATGCTGCTGCGTCACGCGGACAAGGGGGCATGGCGGCACTACGCCCTGGACGGCGGCCGCTACGTCTCGGGCGCGGCGGCCCTCGACGCGGACCCCGTGCTATCGATCTTCACGGGGGTGGCGACAGGGTCGATCTCAGGCGCGCTGGCCGTGGCGGAGGGTCAGGTGCTCGACGGTGACACCAACGACTCGTTCGATCCGGTCGTCGGCAACGACACCGATGCGACGGCGCAACGCGTGCCCGTGCCCGTCTCCGTCGCCGGCCATGCCGATGCCGGCGATGACGAATGGGACGTTTACCGGGTGTCGTTTCCGGCGGCGACGCGGGTGAGTCTGGCGATCGCGGACCCGGACGCCGCCGACCTCGACCTGTATCTGACGGACGGCGACGGCACGGTCCTCGAACAGTCCCTCGGGGTCGGGACGCTGGAGGCCGTCCAGACGACGCGTACGGGTGCGCATCTCGTCAAGGTGCGCGCGTACTCTGGCGGCGGCAACTACTCGTTGGTGCTGTCCATCGCGGACGTCGACGACGACGCGTCGAGCCGCGGAAGCGACACGTCGTCGATGGACGGCAGCTTCGTGCCGGGCGAGTTGATCGTGCGCTCCGGGGCCGGACGCCGCGGGGCGGCGGAAAGGGTGTTGGCGGCACGGGCGGCGGGTCTGGTCACGAAGGCAAGGATGCCGGCGGGCACGCTGCTGATGCGTGACGATGGAACCGGGCGTGCCGGTGAGGTCGGCGAGCCCGAACTCCGCTACGGCTCGGAGACGTTGCGGGAGCGCGCGGAGACGTTGCTGCTGCGCAAGAAGCTGCTCGCGAGCGGCGCGTTCGAGTACGTCGCGCCGAACTACGTGTATCGAACGATGGCGGCGCCCGACGATGAATACTATCGCCACCAGTGGCACTACCCGCACATCGGGCTTCCGCAAGCCTGGGACATCACCAGGGGGGACGACGACATCGTGGTCGCGGTGATCGACTCGGGCGTCGTGACGGACCATCCCGACCTGCGTGACCGGCTCCTGCGCGACCGCGACGGGCGGATCGTGGGCTACGATTTCATCAGCGATCCAGACAGCGCCGGCGATGGCGACGGCATCGACGCCGACCCGTACGACGCGGGCGACTCGGAAGGCGTGGGCGAGCGCAGTTCGTTCCACGGCACCCACGTGGCGGGCACCGTGGGCGCGGAGACGAACAACGGCATTGGCGTGGCGGGTGTCACTTGGCGAGGGAAGATCATGCCGATCCGCGTGTTGGGCAAGGGGGGTGGCACCGCCTTCGACCTCGCCCAAGGCATACGCTATGCGGCGGGGCTCTCGAACGACTCGGGCACGGTGCCTCCGCTGCGCGCAGACGTCATCAATCTGAGCCTCGGCGCCGACAATCCCGATTGCCTTCCCTCGCGGGGGATTCACCCGGCCACCAGGAGCGCGCTTGAGGACGTGATTGCGGCCGGTGTCACGGTTGTCGTAGCCGCCGGCAACGACGACTGCCATGAACCTGACCCGATGTCGTTGGTGGAGGGCGTCATCTCGGTCGGGGCTACGGGTTCCAACGATCGGGCTCCCTACTCCAACTTCGGCGCGCAGTTGGACGTGATGGCGCCGGGCGGCGACGTTCGTGCCGACCTCGACGGGGACGGTTACCCCGACGGCGTCCTGAGCACCATGGCCGATGACAGCGGTGCAAGGCTGGCGCACGAATACGGATTCAGCGAAGGCACGTCGATGGCCGCTCCGCACGTGGCGGGCGTCGTCGCGCTGATGCTCGCCGCCAATCCGGACCTCTCTCCCACGGACATCAACCGACTGATCGCGGGAACGCACGCCGACCCCGCCGCGGAACGCATCACGCACGACTGGGGCGACCCGGGCCGCGACGACATCTACGGTCACGGGCTCATCGACGCCTACCGGGCGGTGACGGTCGCGCGAGCCGTCGCGGGCGGCGGCGACGGTCCCCCCGCCCGCGGCGTCCTGGCGGTGTCGCCGACGCGCCTGCACTTCGGCGCCACCGCGGACGTGCTGCGCGTGCAACTGAAGAACCTCGGCAGCGGTGAGGTGCGGGTGAGCTCCGTCGAGCCCGACGCCGAATGGCTCGATGTCTCCTTCGACGAGTGGCCGACGCTGGTCGTCGAGGTGGACCGCGAGGGCCTTGCGGAGGACACCTACCTCGGACGCATCGCGATCGCTTCCGACGGCGGCGACCTCACCGTGCCCGTCTCCATGCAGGTTTGGCGGGGCGCGACGGCGGACATCGGGACCGTGTACGTGCTCGCCCTTGCCCCGGACACGCTGGAGACCGAGACTGGGGCGGGCACCAACGAGCGGCTCGGTTATGCGTTCGAGATGCCGTCGGTGCCTTTCGGTGACTACATCGTGGCGGCGGGAACGGATCGGGACGGCGATGAACACATCTGCGACGAGGGCGAGGCCTGCGGCATCTGGCCGCGAATCGACGGGCCGGTCGTGCTCGAGATGGACGGCGACGAGACAGCGGTGGACTTCGGTGTCTCGATCGATCTCTTCGCCCGGGTCTCGTCGCAAAGCGTGAATGCCGTGGACGCGGGCAAGATACCCGCACAGGGGTTCGCCATCCCGTCGGCGTTGACGGGAGCGGTCGAGCAGGCGCGGCGGGACGTGCGGGCCGAGGCCAGGCTCCGGTGAGGCGTCGATGCATCGCGGTCGGGGCCTGCCTCGCATGTGGGGCAGGCCTCGTCGCTTGCGCCGCCGGGACGCCCTCGACATCCACGCTGCTCGAGCCCCTGGAAGGCGGTGGGCAGTCCGGCGTCGCGGAACGGTCGTTCCGCGTCATCGGGGACGAACGGGCCTTCCGCGCGCTGTATGCGGCCGTTCACGCGAACCGGATGCCGTCCCCGAGGCCGCCGGGCGTCGAGTTCGACGCCCACGTCGTGCTCGCGGCGTTCCTGGGCACCCGTTCGACCGGCGGTCATCACACCGGGTTCGGCCCGGTGACGGTCGAGGGCGGCGTCGCCCGCGTGTCGGTGGCCGAGGAGTCTCCGCCCGCGGGCGCCGTGCTCACTCAGGCGACGACCACTCCATACGCGATGGCTACGCTCGCCCGGAGCGACCTGAAGGCCGTGGAGTTGGTGGACGGAAAGGGCGCGGTCGTGTTGCGCGAGGCCCTGCCGTGAACCACGCGCTCCGCGCGGGCTGCCTGGTCGCCGGCGCCATCACGTACGGCGCGGGCGATGCGCCGGCTGCGGACGGTGGGACCTACGTGCTCTCGGTAGGGCAGATGGAAGTCGCCCACGACGTCAATATGGACGATTCGTGGTCGCCGGCGCGCCCGACCTCGTCGTCTGCGTCGCGCGGACGGATCCGGAGGTAAGCCTCGGAATCCAGCGGCTCCGGGATGCGAACCCGCGGCGGAAAGCCCGGCGACGAGAGTTGGAGCCGGCGCGGGATCGCTTGCGCGAGCGGGTGCGGGAGAGCGCAAGGACACGCGTGGAGCCGTTGACCGCGGCAACCCGAACTGCCGCGCCGTCTGCGCCAGAATCGACGAGCCCCCGTAGGCGGTCGTGTTCAGGTCCGTGAACTCCATCTCGACCTTCGGGGGCCGGATCTTGCGCTTGCGCAACCTTCACCTCGCAGGTGCTCTCCGCCAATCCCTCCATTTTTCCATACCCGCCCCGCGCGCCGGGCTTCCCCGACAACTTCACCAAGCGCCTATCGGGGAATCAGGGGAAACCGGGTCCCCGCCCCGCGCGGCAGAGGTTTGTGCGTATAGTTCGCCTTTTGCCGAGGAGCCCCGCATGCCGGTCACCCTGAGCGATCTCACCACCACGCATCACGTGCCGAACCGCGCGATCCGGGAGTCCCTCGGCATCGTGAGCGCCGAGTGCGTTCTCGGGATCAACGTGTTCCGCGACTTCCTCGGCGGCATCCGGGACGTCGTCGGCGGCCGCAGCGGGACCCATCAGAAGGCGCTCCGGGAAGCCAAGCAGTCCTGCCTGCAGGAACTCGCGGACGAGGCGACGGAACTGGGGGCCGACGCCGTGGTCGGCGTCGATCTCGACTACAGCGAGATCAGCGGCGGCGGGAAGGGGATGGTGTTCCTGGTGGCGAGCGGGACGGCGGTCAGGGTCGGCTGACCGGCGCGCGCTGGTAGCATCGCCAGCCTCGCCAAACCGGGCAAGCGCATGTCCCAACCACGTCTCGGCTACGTCAACGTCACCGTCTCCGACCTCGAACGCGCCGTCGCCTTCTTCCGGGACACGATCGGCCTGCCGCTCAACTTCGCGGATGCGGAGTTCGGCTATGCCTCGTTCGCTACGCGCGGCGCCGCATTCGCGGTGGTCCGGGCGCCGGAGGGCGAGGAGGTGGGGCGCCACACGGGCGTGGGGTTCACGGTGGAGGATCTCGACGCATCCCACGCGGCGTTGGCCGAAAAGGGCGTCGCGTTCCCGCGTCCGCCCACGCGCGAACCGTGGGGCGGCTACATGGCGGTCTTCGCCGACCCGGACGGCAACACCTACTACCTGGACCAGGTGTCCGCCGCTCACGGCTGACCCGTCAGCCGCGTGCGAGGAACTCGCGCAGGACCCGGTTGAAGACCTCGGGGTTCTCGAAGTACGGCGAGTGCCCCGAGTCGATCTCGAAGCACTCGGCGTTGGCCAGGATCCCGGCGAGTTCGCGCAACACGTACGGCGGCCACAGCACGTCGTGCGTCCCCGCGAAGACCAGGATCGGCAGGGACAGGGTCCGCGCGCGGTCGATGGGCACGAGCACGGACTCGTCGAACAGCGATCCCCCCACGGCGCCCTGGGGGAGCCGGTTGAAGTCGGAGATCTGGGCGTAGAGGAACGCGAGCGCGGGCTGGCGCCCGGGGAAGTCCGCGGCGATCGCGGCGCTGGCCAGGCGCGTGTCGCTGACCCGTTCGCCCAGCGTGCGGATGCTGTCGATGCCCGACTGCACGGCGATACCGCCGATCGTGTCCGACAGCACGAGCTTGCGCACGCGTTCGGGATGCTCCAGGGCCACCTGCACGCCGGTCCAGCCTCCCATGGACTGGCAGACGAAGTCGGCCGATGCGATCCCGAGGTGGTCGAGCAACGCGATCGCGTCCGTGCCGAACCGTGTCCCGTCGAACTCCTCCTCGGTGCACGTCGAGCGCCCGAATCCCCGGCAGTCGTAGGCCACGCAGCGGTAGTCGCGCGCGAACTCGCCGAACTGGTTGTACCAGCTCGCCGCGTTGCCGCCGGCGCCGTGGCAGAACAGGATGGCGTCGCCGCTGCCGGCTTCCGTGTAGTAGAGGTCTACGTCGTGTTCGAAGATCGGCATGGTGTCCTCGGCTTTTTCTGGCAAGAGGGCAGGTGGGTGGGCTTGACCACGACGGACGGTATGTTGGGGCTCTCGGGGTTCACCGTGATGGTCTGCGGCCGCGGGTTGACGCCGAGGTCCATGTCCTCGAGCGGAATGGACCCCAGCAGCACTCCCTTCCCCAGTACCAGCGCCCCGGCGTAGCAGGAGCGGTTCGCGAAGCCGACCCGCACCGGGCCGGCGTAGGGCACCACGACGTGCTCGCCGTTGGCGATCGTGACTTCGCGCTTCTCCAGCTCGTCCAGCCCAAGCTGCACCGCGACGTGCGCCCGCACGCACAGCGCGACCGACCCGGTATCCGCCAGCGCTCGCGCCGCAAGCGGCGACAGCGACTGGTCGCGTGGGTTGGAGAGTTCGATATCCGCGTAAATCAGCGCGCCGCCTCCCGCTGCTGGTGCTGGAAGATCGACTTGTATCCCTGCCGGGACCAGTCGGGCGGCATGAGGCACGGTCGCGGGTCGAAGCGGGCCCACCGCGCCGGTTCGCCGCGCACCATCTCGTTGCCGTGCGGCGCGCGCGAGACCAGGTTCGTGATGGCGATGGCGTCGGCCGCGGCGTAGGCGCACAGGAGCAGGGGCCGGGGCCGGTCGCTCCAGTTGGGCGGCGAGCCGTGGATCGAGCGGCAGTTGTGCACGGTCACCGTGCCGGCCGGTCCGGCGATGTAGCCGGCGCTGGCGGCGTCGATGCGCGGCACGTCCTCCTCGCGGATGTTCCCGGTCCAGTTGCGGTCGTGATCGTAGAGATCGTAGAGCGGCCCCTGGTGGCTCTTCGGGATCACGCCCATGGGCGCCATGCGGTCGTCCACGTCCTCGAGGTACACGCCGATCGTCAGCACGTCGTAGTTGGTGTGCGGCCAGAACTGGATGTCCTGGTGCCACTTGACCTCCTCGCCGCCGCCGCTCCACTTGAAGTTGAGCTTGGAGTGATGGAACTTGAGGTTCGGGCCGAGCAGGTCCTCCGCCACATCCACGAAAGGACCGGTGGACGCGAACTCCCAGTAGAGTTCGTCCGCGTCCACGGGCGAGTTGAGGCGCCGGATGCGGGGCGCGTCGGGACGGTGGTCCGGCTCCAGGTCGAAACGCCCGTCGCCGCTGGCGTGGCGGCTCTCTTCGACGTAACGCGCGGTGCACTCGTTCAGTCGCGCGAGCCAGTCGGCGCCGATCAGCGCCGGGGCGCCCAGGTAGCCGTACTCGAAGTAGTGCTCGCGCTGCGCCTGCGTGAGCGCCTTCGCCGGGCGTGCGAGGATCTCCTCAGGGGTCATGGGTACGCCTCCGTGCCTCGCGCGAGTGTACCGCAGGGCACGTGGTCGCCTTGCGCCAGGCGAAGCTCGGCTTGGTGAAGGAGGAGGGCATGCTGTGACGCGACGTACACCTTCCTGGCGACCCGGCGGGTGAGGGTTCCGGCCCAGCCGGGCGACCACGAGGGTCGCCCCGGGGTCGCCCCTACCGGCCCTTCCAGTTCGGCGGACGCTTCTCGGCGAACGCCCGCGGTCCCTCGACGAAGTCCTCGCTGCGCGAGAGCGTGCGCACGGAGTCGTAGCCGACTTCCATGGACTCCTGCAGCGACGCCATGTCGAGGCTGCGCTGCACGACGTCCTTGCTGGCCCGGATCGACAGCGGCGCGCACTCGAGAATCCACCCGGCCCACTTGCGCGTCTCGTCCATGAGGTCGTCGGCGGGCACGACCGTGTTGACGAACCCGAGTTCGTAGCCTTCCCGCGCGGACACGTGCCGGCCGGTGAGGATCATGCCGAGGGCGCGTTTGGACCCGATTTGCCGCGGCAGCCGCTGGAGGCCGCCGGCCAGCGCCGCCAGTCCGACCTTCGGTTCGGGAAGCGCGAAGACGGCGTTCTCGGACGCGATGATGATGTCGCACGCCAGCGCGATCTCGAACCCGCCTCCCATGGAGACCCCGTTCACCGCCGCGATGACGGGCTTGGCGAGGTCGAACCGGGAAGTGAGGCCGCCGAAGCCGCGTGGCGTCGCGACCCGCTCGCCGCCTTCCGCCTGGTAGCGCAGGTCGTTGCCGGCGCTGAACCCCCGCCCCGCGCCGGTGATGATCGCCACCCACATGTCGGCGTCGGCGGCGTAGTCGTCGAACACCTCGCCCAGCTCCGCATTGGCGGGCGGGTGCAGGGCGTTCAGGCGCTCGGGGCGGTTGAGCGTGACGGTCATGATGTGGTCGGCCTTGTCGACGGTGCAGAACTCCATGGGTCCTCTCTGGTGTGGAACGAAAGAGGGCGGAGCCTAAGCGACCGGGGCCGTTTGGTCCACGGCTCGGCGAGCGGAGGCGAGTGGAGGAGGTGAGCGTGCGGGGTCTCAGGACCGGCGGTCCGTTCTCCCGCGTCCGATGTGTCCGGTCTCGTGGGAGACCGCCGTCGCGATCGCGTCGGCGCGCGTACCGAGCAGGTCTCCGGCGGGCGCCAGCCCGTGCTTTGCGAGGAGGCGGTCCATCGTGTCCCCGTGCGTCTCGAGGGCGCCGTCGGCCAGGATGTGGGCCACCGCGGCGCCGCGTTCCTCGAGGGCGGGGGCGAGCAGCAGCGTCCGGTGGCAGGCCAGCGGCTCGCGTTCGGCGCACATGAGGGCCAGGCTGTCCCGACCGACGCGCTCGGCCACCTCGTCGACCGCGTCGCGGAAGGTCGCCGTCCGGGCGACGCGTTCGTAGCGCACGCGGCCGTCTTCGTAGAGTCCCGGATCGGCCGGGCGCCCCCCCAGCGCGCCTCCCAGGTAGACGTACTCGATGCCCGCCGCCGCGAGGGTCCGCGTGAGCGCCGCGCGGTTGAACTGGGGGTGGAAGCGGCTGTAGGGCGCGGAGCGAACGTCCACCAGGACGGTGACGGCGTGTCCGCCGAGCAGGCGGAGGAAGACGTCGGCGGCGTGGTTCGAGTGGCCTATGGTCAACAGGGTGTGGGTCATCGCGGTCGCTCCTGGCCGCACTGTCGCAATCGGCGGTTGTCGGCGCAAGGGTGGGCTGCGGGGGCGCGGCACGGCACTGCGATGGCGACCTATCGGCGGCGGTGAGTCCGGTCGCTGGAAGCCGACGCCTGCGGAAGCCGTTTCGTCCCCGATGTCCGCCACGGCAGAATCTACCGTCCGTTTGACGCCTCCGGGGCGGCCTGCCATGCTCCCTGCGCCTGTCGGGGAGCCGTCGTCCGGCAACCCCAATCATCCGGTTGACGCGCACAGGTCCGAAGTGCCGACCCTGAACACTGCAACGCTGCTCTTCAAGCCGCGGGCCAGGATGCTGTTGCTGCTCGGCGACCAGCTGATCCGTAACGCAGGGATAGCCGTGTTCGAACTCGTCAAGAACGCGTACGACGCCGATGCCAACCACGTCAAGGTTGACCTGCTGAATGTCGACGACCAGGACAACGGACGGATAGTCGTCTCCGACGATGGCGTCGGAATGAACTGGGAAATCGTCACCCAGGTGTGGCTGGAGCCGGGCACCGACCATCGCGAGAGCCAGAAGAAGGCGGGTGCCAAGACGCCGATACACAATCGGACGCCAATGGGAGAAAAGGGTGTCGGGCGATTTGCCGCGCACAAGCTCGGGCGGTCGATAGCTCTCGTCACTCGTCAAGCTGGCGCGCCGGAAGTGGTCGTCGAGATCGACTGGGAGGATTTCCTCAAGGACAAGTACCTGTCCGACACTCCGGTTTCGGTGTTCGAACGCGATCCGGAGACGTTCACCGGGGACAGCAGCGGCACGAGGATCGACATTTCGCGTCTAAATCAAGCTTGGACGCGCGGCCTCGTCCGCGACCTGCATCGATCCGTGACCTCCATCTCCTCTCCCTTCCGGCAACCCAATGGCTTCCTGGCCACGCTTGCCGTCGGACCTCAGACCGATTGGCTCGCCGGCCTGCTCGACCTCCACCGGGTCCGGGAGATGGCCCCCTTCCGGGGCACATGCCTGATCGAGGAGGATGGATTGCAGATGGACTACTCGTTCGAGCCGCCGGCGGGTATGGAAGAACGGGTGACGCCCCGTCGGTTCAAGGAGAAGCGCACGTCTTTCGGCTCGATCGTGAACGAAGAGAATCGTGCCGTCAGGGAGGGAATCGGCACTCTTTGTCTGGACGTGTGCATCTTCGATCTGGATCCTCAGGTCCTTCAGTTCCTCGTCTCCGACAGAAAAGGCCTGCGCGCCTTCCTTGGCCAGAACGGAGGGGTCAGGGTCTACCGCGACGGCGTCAGAGTCTTCGACTATGGAGAACCACGCGATGACTGGCTGGATCTGGGCGCCAGACGCGTCAATGCGCCGACCAGGCGGGTCAGCAACAACCTCCTGCTGGGTGCCGTCGAGCTGGACGGTGTGTCCAGCCGGGGACTGATCGAGAAAACGAACCGCGAGGGCTTCGTCGAGAACGATGCGTTCCGCATGTTCCGGGAGCTCGTCGAGTTCGCCTTGGCCCAGATCGTGGCGGAGCGCAACCTCGACAAGGACCGTATCCGGCAGGCTTACGCCGCTACCAAGCTCAAGGAACCTGTCCTCCACGAACTGGAGGAACTCCGGGCGGAACTGCGGAAACGCGGGTTGGAGAAGGAACTCGGAGACACCGTAAACCGCATCGAACAGGAATTCCTCGATGTGCGGGACCGGCTACTCACCGCCGCCGGGCCTGGGCTGACCATATCCGTCGTCATCCACGAGGTGGAGAAGGGCATGTCCGGCCTCGTCGACGCGACGCGGACGAACGCGCCGCTGGAAGACCTGTCCGCTCTCGCGAGTCACCTCGCGGAATTGGTCGACGGCTTGACTTATCTGACCCGCAGGTCAGGCCGCCGGAGGGAGAGGGCCGGCGTGCTGATCAAGCAGGCGTTCTTCAACACCGGTTTCCGCCTGCGCGCGCACGGTGTCGAGGTGTTCAACGGAACCGAGGGTGGAGATGAGGACTTCGCCATCAGATGTACCCGGCGGATGGTTATCGCCTCCCTGATGAACCTCATCGACAACTCCATCTACTGGCTCGCGAACAAGGGCCATCGGGACAAGCGGATTTACATCGGCACGACGCGTGCGCTCGGAGGCGGGCCGGCTCTTCTGATCGCGGACAACGGGCCCGGCTTCGCCGACCCGCCCGCCTACCTGAGGCAGCCTTTCATCACCCGTCGTCCAGAGGGCATGGGGCTCGGGCTGCACGTGGTCGACGAGGTCATGAAGGCGCATGGCGGCCGGCTCGTCTTCCCCGAGGAGGCGGACGTGGCGCTGCCGGCGTCCTGCAGAGGCGCGCTTGTCGCACTCCAGTTCAAGGAAGAATAGGCATGGGCCTCGGGCTTCAGACGGCCCGAGCCTTGGTAGTGGACGACGTCCTCGCGTTGGCCTGTTCGGGGATGTCGCGGTGTATCTCAACGGCGATCTGTAGTTGCTGCCTCCGGACGAACCGTTCCGGGGCGTTCGGCTCGTCCCCCTCTACATGAACCTGCAGGGCGATCTGGCCGCCGCGCCGGCGGAAGTTCGTCCGCCAAGTGGGCGAGTTCTGTCCGATCCATGAGGCCGGCTTGAATCTCGCGACTCCTGGAAGGTTGCCGCAGGGTGTTTTGGAAGGCCAATGGTCCAAGCGGCCAGGGCTATTGCACGCTAGTCGCAAGGCGCTGAGTGCGCTGGCCCGGCGGAAGGGACTGGCTTTTCGGCGCGGGATGGGCTACAAGGTGCGCCATGGACGGTTTCGACAAGGGTGCGCTGCGGGTCCGGGAGGTGGAGGTG
>JAJDVW010000079.1 GCA_022825925.1 Pseudomonadales bacterium
GGTCCTCAAGTCGATGCTGCCCCCGGAGCCGCCCTCGGCCCGCGCATCGCCCCTGCCATCCTGCGAGATGCTGCGCAGGATGCGCAGCAGCCGGTCGGGCAGCGCGTGGGGCAACCCCGCATCCTTCAGGGTCTGGGCGGCGGCCCGGCGGTGCAGGATGGACGAGGCTCCCCGGTCGAGATCGGGCGCGGCTTCCCGCATGTGTCCGATCAGCGCCACCTCGAGGTCCCGCGCCTCCTCGAGCCGCCGGGTCGACGGATGGGCGACCCCGGCATGCACGAACGCCGTCAGCGCGGTGTCGTCCCGGGCGAGACCAAGCTGCTCCAGGTCGTGCATGGCGCCCTGCACGGCCTCCGACGTCATGCCCGTCGCGCCCATCAACTCGTCCGTGGAGATACCCTCGTCCGGGTCCGCCTCGATCAACGCCTTGACCAGGCGCAGCAGTGTCTGCCGCCGCTCCTCCGCGAGGTTCCCACGAGCGGCAAGGCGCCGCCGCGCGTCCTCCAGGGAGTCGACCAGCAGCGAGGAAGGGAACACCTGTACACGGTTCTCCTCGCGGGTCAGGAGCGCGGCATCCTCGAGCCAGGCGATGCCGGTCCGCACCCGCGTGTCGTCCGTGGCGCTGTCGCGCTCGAAGGCCTGTTCGTCGTCTTCCAGCAGGATCTCGCCCGGTGTCGCCACCACCTCGCCGCCCAGCCGCCCCTTGCGGTCCAGGTGGCGCAACGCGCGCAGCACGCCGTGGATCTCGCGTCGCGTGAGGCGCGAGCGCGCCGACATGCCGAACTGCCGCTCCACGTCCTCGGCCGTGTAGAGCAGAACGCAGCGCGCCGACTCCCGGTCGCGGCCGGCGCGCCCCGCTTCCTGCAGGTAGTTCTCGAGGGAACCCGGGATGTCCGCGTGAATGACCAGGCGGACGTCGGGCTTGTCGATCCCCATGCCGAAGGCGTTGGTCGCGGCGATCACGCGCACTTCGCCCTCGAGGAAGCGGCGCTGGGTGTCCTTCTTGCTCTCCGGGGCGAGGCCGGCGTGGAAGTACGCGGCCTCGACACCCTTCCGGCTCAGGTACTCGGCTACCTCCTCGCACCGTCTTCGGGTGGCGCAGTAGACGATTGCGCCCCCCGGCCGGTCCGGCGGCAGATCGGCGACGAGGAAGGCGTGGATGTCGGAGAACTTGTGCGCCGGCTCGGTTGGCGCCACCACGAACTCGAGGTTGTCGCGCCGTGCACCGCCGTTGAAGGCGATGAACTCGATGCCGAGGTGCTCCCGGAAGTGATCGCAGATGTCCCGGATCACGTCGAGCTTCGCGGTCGCGGTCAGGCACATCACCGGCGCCGGTACGTCTCCTCCGTGTTCCCGGATGAAGCGGCCGATGTAGCGGTAGTCCGGACGGAAGTCATGGCCCCAGCGCGAGAGGCAGTGCGCCTCGTCCAGGACCCATGCCCCGATCTCGCGCTGCGCGATGGCGCGCCGCACGGACGGGTTGCGCAGTTGTTCGGGCGACGTGAGCACGATCGCAGCGTCGCCGAGCCGGACCCGGTCGAGGGCTTCGGTGCGCTCCGGCATGGACAGCATCCCGTTGACGGTGACGCACGAGCCGATGCCGCGCGCCTCGAGACCCGCGACCTGGTCGGCCATCAGCGCCACGAGCGGCGAGATCACGACCGTCAGGGCGCCGGTCTTGTCGTACCGCGACAGCGCAGGAATCTGGTAGCACAGCGACTTGCCCGCGCCGGTCGGGAGAATGCCAAGCACGGACCGACGCGCCATCGCCGCCCTGACGATCTCTCCCTGCATGGGCCGACCGTCCCCGGTGACGGGCTCGGGCCGAAAGCCGTCGTAGCCGAACCAGCGCCGCAACTCCCGCCTCGCGTCGTGCCGCCGTGCACACCAGCCACAGCCAGGATCGCCGCAGGACACGTCGCGCAGCCCGCGCACCAGCGCGCCGGCCGCCGGGAACTGGTGACGCACCCACGGCGGCATGACCGAGTTGCCGCCCGCGACGGACAGCCAGGCCAGCGCGTACGCCATGGGCCAGCCGGCCGCCCCCTCCGCATCGACGTCGGCCCAGTGCGCGCACGACCGCCCGGCCAGGTGTCTCGAGACGGCAGCCCGGGCGTCGACCTCCGGGGGTGTGCCGCTGCCCCTCAGTTCGCTGAACAGGTCCGCGAACCCGCGGCCGTCGGGACCCGCTCCCGTCAACCAGTGCCACGCCACCAGGAGATCGTCATCGGCGCGGCGTAGCGCGTCCCGCTCGTCGTCGAACAGTTCCAGCGCCGTGTCGGCGTCCAGCCGGGGATCGTTTCGCTGCCCTCTCACGAGGCCCCCGTCCTGGTAGTGCTTGACGAGGTGGTGGTAGGGGTTCGCCGGGAACGCCAGCGGACTGAGCCGCAACGTGTCCAGGCGCGGTAGCCGCAACAGCCGGAGTTCCGGCGCGGCCGCACGCAGGTGCGGGACGTCGAAGTCGATCAGGTTGTGGCCGAGCAGGTACTCCGCGTCGGCAGCGAACGCATCGAGCTCCCGGAGGGCCGCCGGCAGGTCCCCCGCACGAATGCGCCCACGGACCAGCGCCTCGCCGTCGTGACGGACGGCCGCGAAGGCGTGAATGCGCGCCGTACGCCGGTCAACCTCCAGGTCGAGGGAGAGAACGCGCATGGCATCTCGTCAAGGCGCGCGGAGGCGCGCCGGCAGGGCTATTGCACGCTAGTCGCAAGGCGCTGAGTGCGCTGGCCCGGCGGAAGGGACTGGCTTTTCGGCGCGGGATGGGCTACAAGGTGCGCCATGGACGGTTTCGACAAGGGTGCGCTGCGGGTCCGGGAGGTGGAGGTG
>JAJDVW010000131.1 GCA_022825925.1 Pseudomonadales bacterium
GATCAGCATGACCAGGGCCGCGGCGGACACCGTGGCCCAGGTTTCGGTCATCGCCGGGACCACGGGGCCGAGGAGCAGTCCGAGCGCCTGGCCGGCGCCGCCGATGATCCCGCCGCCGATGAGGATGCCGGGCACGAACCCGACGAGGCCGAGCCAGATCGGCCAGGCCACGCGCTCCTTGTTGAAGAAGCGGAGCTTGCCGGGCAGCCGGTTCAGGGCGCGCAGGTACGTGTCGCCCGTGGTGATGACGTAGCGCGCGAGTTCCGCCTGGATGAGGGACTTGATCCAGCAGGAGAACAGCACCCACCAGAGGAGGACGAAACCCGCCGCCGCGCCGAGCCCGGCCGTCAGCAGGATCTCGCCGGACCCCACGATGGAGCCCGAGACGACGATCCCCGGGCCGAGGTTGCGCAGCCGGGCGAGCAGCCCCCGCGGCGGTTCCCGGGTTTCGCCGGGGCGGATGGTGTACGGATCGTCGCTCAGCGTGGCTCTCCCCGTCGTGGCGCCGGCCGGGTCAGGAAGCCGACGGCGTGCAGACGTAGTCCGCGTACCGCACGCGCCGGTCCTCGTCCAGCGTCTTGAACAGGAAGGCCTTGCCGCGCATGTCGACGTGCACCGACTCGACGAGGAGGGCGCCCGACGCCGCGTCGCGGAAGAAGGTCGTCTCCTGGCGGAACTCGTGGATCTTCACGGTCGGCCCCGGAGAGACCTCCTTGAGGGTTTCCAGCACGAACGACGTCGGCACGAACCCCGACTTGCGCACCGTCAGCGTGCCCTGCAGCTTGTCCAGAAACGGGGGCGCGTCGCTGTCCTCGGAGGGCGCCAGGGCGAACGTGAAGGTCAGCGTCTCGTAGTCTTCGTCGGCGAGGACGACCGTCTCCTCGCGCGCCATCGCGGCGACGTCGAACTCCGTGGGATGTCCGCGCCGGCGGCGGTCCTCGGCGCCCCCCTCGTAGCGCTCGAGTTCCTGGAGGGAGGGGGACCGGTCGCCGATGGCGACGAGACGCCAGCCCTCGCCGGGCGTGAAACGCTCCTCGAGGTCGCGTCCCTGGATCGTCGCGCGCGTCGTGTAGCTGCACGACAGCCGGTCGTCCGCCGGCGGGTTGGCTGCCGCGACGGAGCGGAACAGGGAGAGGGCCCGGTCGTCCCCCGCGGCGAGGAGGACCAGCAACGCGGTTCCGGCGAGGGCGCCCACTTCAGCCTGGCTCGACGGCGCGCGCGGCGGCGGCCGCCTACAGACCCAGCCGCTCGAACTGCGAGGGGGGCGCGTCGGCGGCCTCCATCGTCCGCCGCAGCAGGTCCACGTAGCGCGCCTCCGCCGGCTTGCCGACGAGGTTGCGCGTCTGCCGGGGATCGTTGCCGAGGTGGAAGAGCTGCGAGTCCTTCACGATGTCCGTCCGCCGCATCCCGGAACGCGCGCGGACCACCGGCATGTCGGTATGGGGCAGGAAGCTGCCGAACTCCGCCTCGCGGAACATGCGGTCGCCCGGCAGGCTGTGGAAGTGGTACGAGGTGGGGATCTGGTAGTGCATGATGAGCGGCGCGTTGTCCGCCTGCGCGGCGGCCCGCATGTACGTGTAGCTCCCGTCGGTCACGTTCACGGGCATGCCGAACCAGCCGTAGAGGACGGCTTCGCGGGCCACCGGCGCGTCCTTCTCGAACACGCCCCGCAGGGACTCTCCGTGAATCGGCTGCGGACAGTCCACGCCGAAGTAGTCGAGCAGCGTCGGCATGATGTCGATGTTCTGGGTGAGCTGCGCGCGGCGTTGCCCGGCGTGCCGGTTCCCGGGCAGCTTGGCGACGAAGGGCAGGTTCGAGAGTTCGTTCCAGGCGTGCCACCGGTTCTTGCCGGTGCAGCCGTGCTCGCCGATGAGGTGGCCGTGGTCCGTGGTCAGGATGACGAGGGTCTCCTCGAAGATGCCCTGCCGCTCGAGTTCGTCGAGCAGCCGGCCGAGATACTCGTCCGCCATCGACAGCGTGCCGGCGTAGCGGCGGCGCAGGTGCCGGATGGCCTCCTCTCCGCCCTCGGCACGGTCGTAGCCCGTCCACAGGTTCAGCGGTCCCGACCAGTCGTCGCCGTACTGGTCCACGTAGACCCGCGGACAGTCGAACGGCTCGTGGGGGTCGAAGCCCTCCACCCAGAGGAGGAAGTCGTCCGTCCCCTCGTTGCGCTGCAGCCAGTCCACGGCGCCGAGGAAGGTCTTCGGCGTCGGGAACTCCGCCGCGGACGTGAAGCGCTCGGCGTTGAGCGCGTACTGCTCGGTCCACCGCCCGAGGTGCTCCGGTTCGGCCGGCGGCCGCGCGCGAGACTGCCAGCAGTCGTTCTCCTGGCCGCGGTGGAACTGGTAGGTGTCGAACTGGGTGTGGTAGTTCTCGCCGCCGACGTGGAAGTAGTGGTAGTGGTCGGTCTCCATGTGCGAGCGGATGCCCGCCTTGCGCAGGAGGCCCGGGAACGGCACGTCGAACGGCTCGATGGCGCCCCAGGGCCGCTCGAGGAAGTTCAGGCGCCCCGTCATGATGTCGCGCCGCGCCGGCATGCAGGGGGCGGACCCCAGCCAGTGGTTGTCGTGGACGACGCCGCTGTTCGCGAGCCGGGTGATGTTCGGCGCCCGCACCCAGTCGTTGCCGTAGATCGGCAGGTAGTTGCGGTTCAGGCTGTCGAGCAGGATGAAGATGGCTTTCATGCGGGTCTCCGGTTCGGGTTGGGGACGCGGCGGTAGCTGCTAGAAGCCTTCGCCTTCCTCCTGCGTCGGCATGCCGGAATAGTGGACGTGCTGGATCTGCCAGACGCCGTTCTCCCGCTTGAAGACCTGGGTCTCGCGCCCTGCCGACTCGATCGGCGTGCCGTCCGGGAGCGCGGCTTCGAACGTCCAGTAGAACTCCGCCCAGGCGGCGTCGTCGGTGAGCAGGTGGATCTCGGAGTCGCCGATCGTCAAGTGGCGCGTCGGCAGGTTGCCCATCGTTCCGAGGTAGAAGTTCTGCCGGATGTCGGCCCAGCCCCGCTGATGGCCGCGCGGCTGGATGAAGGACACGGCGGAGTCCTGGCTCCAGATCTCTTCCGCGAGTTCCACGTCCAGCTCGTTGACGGCCCGCTCGTAGCTCGCAAGCACCGCAGCGATTGCGGCGGCGGCATCGTTCCCCGCCTCGGTGGGTCCGCCAGACTCCTGTGCACGGGCGGCACCGGCAACGGCGGCGGCCAGGAACAGGATCGCGATTGCTCTCACCATCATTTCTCTCCGGTGCTGAATGCGAGTGGCTTCGCTATCTCAGACCACGGGACCGTCATTGGGACGGGTCCCGTCGCCCGACAGGGCGCGAGCCTTGGTCCGGAAGCCTACAAGCCCCAAGCCCCTTAGAGTATCCGCAACATCTTGGGATCGTGGACCCGGACCGGGCGACAATGAACTGGACATTCCGGGGCTCAGGCGCAGACTCTGTTGTCGAGAAGGCCGCGATTGGCCGCACTGGAATAAATCTTGCCCCGAGGTTGGTCGATGAACGCCTTATCCTTGAAGTCGGCCTTTAGATCATCGTCCCCGGTGTAGAGCAGGCGGGCCCCGCTTGCTCGGGCCAAAGCCAGTACGTGCGGATCATTGGACCGACGGTCGCGTCGACCTGCCAACGCTGACTCGTCCGCCCGAAACCGCCCAGGAGAAATCAACCTCGCCCGGCCATCGCGTGCGTAGTCTGCTAGTTTTCTCTTAAGGTTTGGAGCACGATTCAACTCAACACCATACTGTCCACCAGTTGAGTAGACGAGAACACCCCTGCCTTTGTCCAACCAAACACGAACGGGCTCGGAGTCCGTTTTGACTGGGTCCGCGAGAAAGTCACCGAGTTTGGACGCATCAACGATTATGCACACTCTACTATTCCGAAAAACCGAGCAAACGATCCGTCTCGGTCGAAAAAAAATCACGATAACCTACTGGCACGTCGATCAAGTTCCCGTCCTGATCGAGCGTTAGATTGTGGATCGCGACAGAGTTGCCGCTGGGCTCGAAATACAGGATGGACACGTCATCAGCCTTCAATAATCCCTTTCGCACAGAAATACGAACACGATCGACGATGTGGTCACTATGGGTCTCGATCAGGAACTCGCTGCCTCGCTTGGTAAAGGACTGCACGAACAGACTGGCAAGTTCTGCTTGGCCTCTAGGGTGCAAATGGACCTCGGGCTGCTGCAATAGATACGTCCGGCTTGGACGTCCTCGGCGCCTGGAGTCCTCTTCGGCCATTACATCCACTAAAATAGGTAGGCTCTGACTGATCCCGTACCCGACGTCCATGATGTTGGCATGATAGCCCCCACGGACTTTTACCTGGAGCTGAAAGGGATCGCTCATCTGTCTACCGTGTCGTTTGACTCTGATGTCCGAAAACAGCCCCGACTGGCGGCCGAACTCAACCAAACCTTCGTGTAGCATCTCCCAGTTGCTCTTGTCGGTGCGATCGAGCCTCATCATCCGCATCGGAACATGCTCGCCATCGGAGGATGCCGTCTCTCGTACCGGATCGTACGTACGCTTTGGTTTGGAGCGTAAAGGTGCCACGGGGATCAGATTGGCTGCGGGCGGGAGCATCTCAAAGGAGAAACGCTTGTCTTTCCCATTAGGGAAGAGCGTGGAGAGGAAATCGACGACTACATGTGCGTCGTTTGGTATGCGATGACCCCGCAAAAGAGCGTCTAGGCTGAACCGTACGTGGCCAAAAGGCAACTCCGTTACGACTTCCCCGTCTGCTATCTCGAAGGTCGTTCCGCCTTGCGTGTTCGGCCGCATTTCTAGATAACCTGCGTCTTGGAACTCCCATCGAAATGAAGATACGACAGGCTGAGATCCTTGCTCTACGAAGGTGGTCCAGAACTGAAACGGAGTTTTGCCGCGGCCTCTTGGGGAGACGGTCATACCAAGCTTGAACTCGTTGATGCGACCGGCGCGCCCGCGCCTAGATCGCACGATGTCGCGAAAGGAGCCCATGAAGAAAGGCTCCTCGTTGAAGTCGGCTTTGTCGGCATCGAAGCTCCAACTGGACAACAACTGCGTCAAGATGCGATAGCAGCCAAGGAAGGTCGACTTGCCGGTGCTGTTTTCTCCAACGAGAAGTGTCAGCGGCCGCAATCGACCGGACTGCGCGCCTTGGAAGCAGCGCACGTCTTGCACGATCAGCTCGGTCACAGATCTCATGCGGTGGCCTCCCCTACGCTCGCTCGTCGCCGTCGAAAGAGGGTCGCGCCATCGAGTAGGTGGCCAAATAGCGTATCACGGTGAAGCAGGATGCAGCGTTTTTGGGCCCGGGATCATCGGGCGGTCGAGGTCGTCTAGGACTTCGTCCGGGCGTCGAGCTTGTACGTCACCGTCGCGGTCGCGATCTCCGCCCCGTCGGGGTCCGTGACGCACACCTCGCCGACGGAGATCGTGCCGCCCCGCCGGCGTACCGTCGCCGTGGCCGTGAGATCGATGCCGACCGCCAGGCGCAGGTAGTTGATCGTGAACCCGACGGTGGCGCCACGGGCGTTGGGCGGCGGTTCGGGCAGCGACCAGAATGCCGCGGTCGCGGCGGTGTCGACGAACGCGCTGATGGCCCCGCCGTGGATGCGCCCGACGCCGAGGTGCGGCCCATAGGGCAGGCGCAGGACCACGCGGTCCGGCTCGGACTCGACGAACTCGATGCCCATCGTCCGCGCGAAACCCTCCTGCACGATGCCGTGCACGCGGTCGAGTCCCATCTTTCAGTCCGCGAGCGCCTCGTGGTTCTGCGCATTGAACGCGTCGATGAACCCCTGCATGGCGGCGACGGCGGCTTCGCGCATGGCGGGACGGGCTTCCTGTGGCTGACGTTGGGCGGACGGGCGCGGCCCGGCGAGCGTGGTAGCTTACCGCATCGCAGTTGTCGAACGAGGGATCTCGGGTGGCCGCACGCTCGGAACGCCGCAGTTTCTGGACCTGGGGTTACGTCTCGGACGAGCCGTCCGCCGACGAGCGTAATGCGGCGGCCGAACGGCTGTCGGCCCGCTTCGGGCGCGACGTGACGCCGCCCTCCGTCCCCGACCTCGGGGACGTCTCGCTCAGGCCCGCCAGGATCGAGGTGCCCGCGCGCCTCGCCGGTTTCGTGACGACGGACCATGCGGAGCGCGCGACGCACACGTACGGCGGACACTCGATGGAACTCCTGAAGGCCCTCCGGGGCGTGTTCGACAACCCGCCGGACGCGGTCGCGCATCCGCGCACGGAGGACGAACTCGAGGCTGCGCTCGCATGGTGCGACGCCGGCGGCTACACGGCGATCCCCTACGGCGGCGGGACGTCGGTGGTGTGGGGCCTGAACGTGCCCGAGGCGTCGGACGCCGCGGTCAGCATCGACCTCGACCACCTGAGCGACGTGATCGAGATAGACGAGGTCTCGCGCGCCGGCCGCTTCGGCGCCGGCCTCCTGGGACCGGACCTCGAAGCCGCCCTGCGGCCGATGGGGCTGACCTTGCGGCACTTCCCGCAGAGCTTTCCCTGGTCCACGGTCGGCGGCTGGGTGGCGACGCGTTCCGGGGGCCATTACGCCACCAACCACACCCACATCGACGACTTCGTCGAGTCGACGCGCATGCTGTCTCCCGCGGGATGGATGGAGACGCGGCGCCTGCCGGGCAGCGGTGCGGGCCCGAGCCCGGACCGGCTCGTGATCGGGTCGGAGGGCACGCTCGGCATCATCAGCGAGTGCTGGCTGCGCCTGCAGAAACGCCCGCGCTTCCGCGCCACGGCGGGCATCACGTTCCCGGGCTGGCATACGGGCACGGAGGCCGTGCGCGCCGTCGTGCAGGCGAAGCTCTGGCCGGCCAACCTGCGCATCCTCGACCCCGTGGAAGCGGGTGCGAGCGCCGGGCTCGACGGCACGTCGGCGCTGCTCATCGTCGGCTTCGAGTCTGCGGACGTCCCGCAGGGCGCGAACATCGAGCAGGCGGTGGCGCTGGCCCGCGACCACGGCGGGCGCATCGCGGACGACGACATCCTCGTCGACGACGGGCGCGGCCAGGCCACGGGCCGCGGGGGCGCGGTGGGGGCCTGGCGCAACGCCTTCATCGGCGTCAACGCGGGGGTGACCAACGGGCTCGGACTGCTGTCCGACACGTTCGAGACGGCCATCACCTGGGACCGCTGGCCCGCGTTCGACGCGGCGGTACGCGAACGGATGACGCGCGTGCTCACGGACGTGCTGGGGGAGGGCGCCGCGCTGTCCTGCCGCTTCACGCACGTCTATCCCGACGGGCCCGCGCCCTACTACTCGTGGAACGGAGCGGCGGCGCTCGGCGGCGAAGCGGAACAGTGGCAGGCGATCAAGGACGAAGCGACCGCCGCGATCGTGGACGCCGGCGGCACGGTCACGCATCACCACGCCGTGGGACGCATGCACCGCCCGGGTTGGGACCGCCAGCGCCCGGACCTGTTCGCGGAGGTGCTGAAGGCCGCCAAGGGGCGTCTCGATCCGAACGGCATCCTCAATCCGGGCGTCCTCATCGACGGCTGAATCCGTCGTGTGGAAGCGGCTCGCGGTCCTGTGCGTTTCCCAGTGCGTTGCGGCGGGCGCCGAACGCCCCGCGATCGACTACCGGCACGGCTACTCGATGTTCGGGGAACTGAAGTACCCGCCGGACTACACCCATTTCGGCTATCACAACCCCGATGCGCCGAAGGGCGGAACGCTGGTGATGTCGCACATGGCCGCCTTCGACACCTTCGCGCCGCTGTCGTCCACCGGTGCGCGGGCGCCCGGCTCGGACCTGACCCTGGACCGGCTGCTGACGATCTCGGGGGACGAGATGAACGCGTACTACGGCGACCTGGCCGAGGGGCTCGCCGTCTCCCCGGACCGGCGTTGGATCGCGTTCAGGTTGCGTCCGGAGGCGCACTGGCACGACGGCGTGCCGATCACGTCGGCCGACGTGGCCTACACGATGGAGACGATCCGGGCGGACCCGTTCGCCGCGGGACTCCCCGACGTGCTGGGCTGGATCGCGTCGATCGAGGTGCTGAACGACCGGGAGTTCGTCCTGCACACCCATGCCGACGTGACGGCGGCCAACTTCACGATCCTCAACTTCATGACCGTGCTGCCGGCCCACTACTGGAAGGGTCGGGACCCCCGGAAGCCCGACCTCGTCCCGCACCTCGGGAGCGGCCCGTACCGGGTGGCGGACTTCGAGCCAGGCCGCAGCGTGCGGTACGAGCGCGTGCCGGACTACTGGGGCCGCGACACGCCGCCGAACCGGGGCCGTTACAACTTCGACGTCCTGCGCTACGAGGTGTACCGGGACGGCACGGTGGCGCGGGAGGCCTTCCGCAAGGGGCTCTTCGACTACTGGATCGAGCAGGACCTCCGGCACTGGGTGTCGTCCTACGACACGCCGGCCTATGCGCGGGGCTGGCTGGTCAAGGGCAAGTACTACCTGCGCATCGAGATCGGCGTGCGCCTCATGCTGTGCTGGAACACGCGCCGGGCGCCCTTCGACGACCGTCGGGTGCGCCAGGCGCTGACGTACGCGATGGACTTCGACTGGCAGAACCGGGCGCTGCACAGGGGGCTCCACGAGCGCGCCGAGAGCCACTTCCCGAACACCCCGTTCGCGGCGGCCGGGCTTCCGGACGAGGCGGAACTCGCGCTGCTGGAGCCGCTGCGTGACACGTTGCCGGCGGAGCTCTTCACCGAGCCGTTCGCACTGCCGGAGTCGAGCGGAACCGGACGCAACCGGGCGGGCCTCGAGCGCGCCCGGGTTCTGCTCGACGAGGCCGGGTGGCGGGTTCGCGGCGGCGACCTGGTGAATGATCGCGGCGAGCCGTTCGAGATCGAGTTCCTGTCACGGTCGCCGGCGGACCAGCGGACGCTGCTCCCCTACATCGACAGTCTCGCGCAACTCGGCATCCGGGGCTCGATCCGCACCGTGGACAACACCGAGTACATCAACCGCCGCCGCAGTCTCGACTTCGAGGCGGGCCTGCGCAACCACGACATCCTCCTGCCGCCGATCATCGAGCTGAAGGGGTTCTTCCACTCGGTGGCCGCAGGCATGCCGCTCACGCGCAACATGGCCGGCATCGCGCATCCCGCCGTGGACGCGCTGGTGGAGACCGCGACGGACGCCACGTCGTTCGAGACCATGCGGACCGCCCTGCGGGCGCTCGACCGCGTGCTGCTCTGGGGCTACTACCAGGTCCCGCTGAACGCGGTGGCCGATCCGTTCCTCGCGTACTGGGACAAGTTCGGCCGGCCGGCGCGGGCGCTCGAAGCGAAGTACCGGTCGCCGTTCCCGCACGGGTGGTGGTACGACGCGGAGAAGGCGGCCCGCATCCGGCTCGGAGACTGATCGGCGCGATCGGGATCCTCAGCCCCAGGGCTCGAGGACGACCTTCGCGGCGTCTCCGCCGAAGAACAGGTCGAAGGCCTCGGGGGCCTCCTCGATGCCGAAGCGGTGGGTCACCATGTCGTCCGCCGGGAGGCCGCGCCGCACGAGCGCCTCGAGTTCCTCGTGATCCGTGGGTGCGGAGTACCAGGTGCCGATCACCTCGATCTCCTTCAGCGTGAAGTGCTGCATGGTGTCGATCATCGGACCCTTGTCGCTCACGCCGATCAGCGCCATCCGCCCGCTCTTGCGCAGCACGTCCATGCACAGGGTCTGCGCCTCCGGGGCGGCGGAGCACTCGAGCGCCACGTCCACGCCGCGGGGCCCCGCGATCTCGGCGATGCGCGCGTGGATGTCGGTCTCCTCGGCCGGGTTCACGCACGCGTCGGCGCCGCACTGGCGGCCCTGTTCGAGCCGGTAGGGGTTGACGTCGAGCACGATGGTGCGGGCGTTGAGGAAGCGGCAGAGCATGGTCGCCGCGAGACCGATCGGACCCTGGCCCGTGATCAGCACGGTGTCGAACCCCGTGACGCCCAGGCGCTTGATCGCCCGAAAGGGCGTGCCGATCGCGTCGCCGAAGAGGGCGCCGGTCTCGAAGGAGATGTCGTCGGCGAGGGGCAGGCAACTGCGCTCGTTGACGAGCACGTACTGGGAGTGATTGCCGGGGAGGCGGCGGCCGGGAGGACGGTCGCAGAGGACCCAGTGTCCGGCGACGCAGTAGCGGCAACTCCCGCAGGGGGCGGCGGCGTGCAGCGCGACCCGGTCGCCCTCCTTGACGTACTTCGAGCCGCGCGCCTTCGCGACGACGCCGGAGCCCTCGTGGCCGCTGTTGAAGACGTTGTTCGCGCCCATGCGCCTGCCGCCGTCCCAGGCGTGGCGCTCGGACCCGCAGAGGGGCGAGGACATGACCTCCACCACCACCTCGTCGCGCTCCGCCGGCTCGGGGTCCGGCAGGTCGATCACGTCCACGCCGCAGTTGCCCAGCATTCGCACCGTGCGCATTTCCGTCCCCCGTCTGTCGGTCAAGCCGGAGGCAGTGTGTCGGATTGTGGGGGCGGGGGCAAAGCCGGGCCCGGGCCCATCCCGGGGGCAGGTTGCGAAGGTTGCCCCGGGGGTCGCGTTGCGACAGACTCAGGCGGTGCCTTGCTCCTGGAGCGGCGTTCGATGCACTCGCTGACGGATCGGGCCGGCGCGCGAGCCCCGGGTGTTGAGGAATCCTGGCAGGGTCCGGACCGGAGTGCGGGCAGGACACCTGCCGGCGTCCTGGTACGCGCCGCCTGGCTTGCGGCCTGCCTCTGCGCGGGTATCGCCTTCGGCGCCGGCGTCACGCCGTCTCCGGTCGCCGCCACGGAGCTCGGCCCGCCCGCCCCGACGTGGTTCATCGTCAAGAGCGCCCTGGGCGCCGCCTTCGTGTTCGATGCCGCCGACGGCGAGATGCGCGGGACCCTCTCGCTCACGCCCTGGACGCCGACGGTGCGGCGCCATGCGGGCCGAGACGAGCTCTACGCGGCGGAGACGCACTACACGCGGCGCTACGGCGGCGAACGCACGGACGTGCTGCGCATCTACGCCCACAACACGCTCAGCCCGACGGCGGAGGTGGTCATTCCCCCCAAGATGACGGCGCTGCACCCGCATTACCTCGGCCTGCTCTCCGGCGGCCGGTACGTGACGGTCTTCAACATGACACCGGCGCAGTCGGTTTCGGTGGTGGACGTGGAAAACCGGCGCTTCGTTGCGGAGATCTCGACCCCCGGTTGCGCGACCATCCTGCCGGCCGGCGAGCGCGGTTTCCTGATGCTCTGCGGCGACGGCACGCTGCAGTGGATCGGTCTCGACGAGAACGGCGCGGAAGCGGTCCGCGTGCGTACGGAGCCGTTCTTCTCGGTGGAAGAGGATCCCGTGTTCGACCACCCGGTGCGGACCGGTGACGGCTGGCAACTCATGACCTTCGAGGGTAGCACCAGGGAGGTCGTCGTTCGGGACGGCGAGATCGTCCTCGGGGAGTCGTGGTCGCTGCTCGGGAAAGACGACGCGGGCTGGCGACCGGGCGGCGATCAGCCCTCGGCGTTCCATGCCGGCCTTGACCTGCTCGTGACGTTGATGCACGAGGGCGGCGCGGACACCCAGGACGATGCGGGTCCGGAAGCCTGGGTCTACCACCGCGCGGCCAAACGCCGCATCGGCAAGATCGTCTTCGAGCAACCGGCTTCGTCGCTGCTCGTGGTCGACGGCGGCGAACCGCTGCTGGTGGCGTCGATCGGTGCGGGTGTGCAGGTGTTCGAACTCCGTACCGGGAAACGACGGCACGTCGTCGACACCGGCGGCGGCGGCCGACTGCTGGCCTATTGAGGGGGCCGTGGAGCACTCTCCCATGCTGGCCGTCGCAGGAGGCTTCGCCGTGCTTCTGGGGTCCGCCGCGTGGGGCAAGTTCCGCGATGCGGCGGGGTTCGAGGCGATCCTGTCGGACTACCGGCTGTTGCCCGGATCGCTCGTGCGTCCGGCCGCGGCCGTGGTTCCTTTGGTGGAGGCGGGCCTGGCCGCGGCGTGGATCGTCGCTCCGTGGCGCGATGACGCGGCGCTGCTCGCGAGCGTCGCGACGGCGGCGTTGATGGTCGGTTACGGGGCGGCGATCACGGCGAATCTCGCGCGCGGACGCTCGTGGATCGACTGCGGGTGTGGCGGCGGCGAACAGCTCTCCTGGATCCTCGTCGCGCGCAACGCGGCGCTTGCCACGTTGGCGCTCGCTCCGCTGGCGCTCACCGGCGCCGGCAATCCTGCTTGGGGAGATCTCGCGATGGCCCTGCCGGTGTTCGCGGCGGGCGCGTGCCTGTATCTCGCCACCGGCGCGCTGGTCGCCAACGCCGCCGCGATGCGCCCGTGGGCGGAAGAGCGATCATGAGCGGCGCCCTCGTCCTCGACGTGCTGCTCTGGGTGGTGGTGGGCGTGCTGACCCTCGCGGTGCTGGCCCTGGCCCGGCAGGTGGGGGTGCTGCACCAGCGGGTCGCCCCCGCCGGCGCCCTGATGCCGACGCGCGGGCCGAAGATCGGCGAGTTGACGGAGACGGTGGAGGCCGAGGACCTGGCCGGCAGGCGGGTCGGCATCGGCGGCGCCGCGCAGGATGCGAACACGTTGGTGCTCTTCGTGTCGCCCACGTGCCCGGTGTGCAAGTCGCTGCTGCCGGGGGCGAAGTCGCTGGCGTCCGCGGAGGGGCTGCAACTCGTGTTCGCGAGCGACGGCTTCGACCCGGAGCGGCATCGCGCGTTCGCCGGGGACGTCGGGATCGTGCGGTTTCCGTACGTGCTCTCGCAGGCCCTCGGCATGCGCTACGGCGTGAGCCGGCTGCCGTTCGCCGTACTGATCGGCGAGGACGGGGTGCTGCGCGGACGCGGGCTGGTCAACACGCGGGAGCACCTGGAGAGCCTCCTGGAGTCCTGGCGTACGGGTGTCGCCACGCTGCAGGACCATGTGCTCGGGACGGAGGCGGTGGACGGGACGGACGGCGTCGCCCGTTACGACCCCCCGGCGCCCGAGCCTTTCCCCCGAAGGGAGGAGACAGGATGAACGACGTGGACGCTCGCAAGGCGAAGGTGGCGCGCTGGTTCGACGCCGTGACCCGGCGTACCACGACGGGACTCGCGGAGCGCACCTCGCGCCGCGGTTTCCTCGGGCGGATGGGCGGGGTTCTCGCCGGTGCGGGAGCGCTGCCGCTCCTCCCGGTGGAACGGGCATTCGGGGCGGAGGAGGCGGACGACGCGCCGATGCCGGAGGGCGACGCGCCGGAGATGGACGGCCTTGCGGAGTTCGGCGACCCGCAGAGCTGCGACTACTGGCGCTACTGCGGCCTCGGGGGCGCCCTCTGCGCCTGCTGCGGCGGCAGCGAGAGCACCTGCCCGCCGGGCGCCGAGCCTTCGCCGATCACCTGGGTGGGCACGTGCCGCAACCCGGTCGACGACCGGCAGTACCTCATCTCCTATAACGACTGCTGCGGGAAGGCGGTCTGCCCCCGGTGTTTCTGCCACCGTACGGAGGGGGCCAAGCCCGTCTACTTCCCAAGCAAGAGCAACAACGTCCTGTGGTGCTTCGGCGTGGAGAGCCATGCCTACCACTGCACCGTCGCGGCCGTGATCGGCGAGGTCACGGAGGACGCGGCCGGGGAGGCGGAAGCGGCGGGATGACCGCGTTGCCCGCGCCCCGGTTTGTGGTCCTGGCGGTCGTGGGATTGCTTGTCGGGATCGCGCCAGCGGCGGACCAGGGAGGAACGGCGGCCGACGGCGCAGCCCGCGTGGACTACCTGTTGCACTGCTCCGGCTGTCATCGGCCGGACGGCGCCGGGGCTCCTCCGGAGGTACCGTCGCTCAGGGGCCCCATCGGAGAGATCGTCGGCACGCCCGCGGGCCGCGAATACGTGGCCCGCGTGCCCGAGGCGGCCCAGGCGCCGCTCGACGACGAGGATCTCGCCCGGGTGTTGAACTGGATGCTGCGCGAGTTCAGCGCGGCCACCTTGCCGGCTGGGTTTCGGCCTTTGGATGCGCAGGAAGTCGGCGCCGCCCGCCGACGCGTCCTCGCGGACCCGCTGCGTGCCCGCGCGGCGATCGCCGGGCGATACGAAGCGGGCGCGGGCGTCCATGACTCGCGCTGACGCGCCGCGCTGGCCGGCAGATGCCCGCCCCCGGATTCGCGCCGCGATGGGCGCGCGATGATCGGCGGCCTGATGGGCTACCTCCGGGAGGACTTCCGTTGGGCGACGATGATCCCGGCCCTGTCGGTCGGATCGACCTCGGGACTCGGCCTGCTCGTGTCGCACGTCGCGTTCGCCACGCTGATCTTCTCGGGCCCCCTCGCGCCGTATGCCTCCCAGGGCATCGGCCTCGTGCTGTTCGGCTGCTTCGCCGGGTGCCTGATCGTCGCGTTGGCGGGTGGCTACCGCGGCGCGATCGCGGGGTTGTCCCCGGCACTCGTGATCGTGATGGCGTACGTGGGCGCGACGATGGACGCCGAGGGGCACGCCCGGTTCGTCACCACCGTGGCGGCGCTCGCGATCGGGGCGGCCGGCACGGGGGCGTTCTGCGTCCTGGTGGGGAGGTTCGGCCTTGCCAACCTGGTGCGGTTCATCCCCTTTCCCGTGGCCGGCGGGTTCGTCGCCGGGATCGGAGCGGCGGTGTGCCTGGCCGCGATGTCGATGATGGGGGCCGAACTGCACTGGAGCCGGATGCCGCTCCTCTTCGAGCCTGCCGTGCTCGCGCGCTGGCTGCCGGGGGTGCTGTTCGGCGTGGGGCTTTACTTCGCGATGAAGCGCTGGAGGAACCCGCTGATCCTGCCGCTGAGCGTGGTCCTGGCGGTCGCCGGCTACCACGTGGCCATCGCGGTGTCCGGCATGTCGGGGTCGGAGGCGAGGGAGGCGGGTCTCCTGTTCACCGGCACGGCGGAGGGGAGGCTGTGGCCGGCCATCGGCCCCGCGGACCTTGCCTCGATCGACTGGGCGGCGCTCTCCGGGCAACTGACAAACCTCCTGGTGCTCGTGCTCGTGGCGCTCATCTGCGTCGTGATGAGCCTGGCCGGCCTGGAAGTGGCGCTGGGCGAAGACCTCGACTGGGACAGGGAGTTCCGCGCGGCCGGGGCCGGGAGCGTGGTCGCCGGCCTGGGGGGCGGCACGTTCCTCTGCATGATCGTTCCGGCGTCGTTTCGGAGCCGGCTGTTCGGTGCTTCGACGCGCCTGACGGGCGTGGTCTGCGCGCTCGTCATCGGTGCGGCGCTGGTGTTCGGCGACGGCCCGCTGGAACTGGTGCCGGTGTCGCTGATCGGGGGCATCCTGGTCTTCGCGGGCATCGGGATGATCGAGGAAGGCCTGGTGCGCAGCTACCGGCGACTGCCGTGGCCGGAGTACGGCATCCTGGTGCTGATCGTCGTGGTGATCAACGTCCTCGGTCTTATCGAGGGCGTGGCCACCGGCATGCTCGCCACGCTCGCGTTCTTCGCGCTGCGTCTCGCACGGGTGGACCCGGTCGCCGGCCGGTTCACCGGCCTGGAACGAAGGAGCAAACGGGTTCGGACGCCGCCCGAACGGGCGATCCTGCTGGAGCGGGGCGAGCGGGTCCACGGCTATCGCCTGCGCGGCTACCTGTTCTTCGGCAGCGCGTGGCCACTGACCGACCGGCTGAAGCAGTCCCTGGCGGACGCCTCCGCGCCGACGTGCCTGATACTGGACCTGAAGGGCGTGTCGGGTTTCGACTTCTCCGCGGTGAGCGTCCTGGGCAGGTTTCTGCAGAGCGCGTCCGGCTCGGGCGTGCGGGTCGTCCTCAGCGCGTCGTCGGAGGCGTTGCGGGACGGCCTGGCGCGCAACGTGCCCGCGTCCGTGTTCGAAGAGCTGGTGCTGGAACCGAACGAAGACCGCGCGCTGGAACGTGCCGAGGATCTCGTCATCGAAGCCTGGAGTACGGAGGCGGAGTCCGAGGACGAGCACCGCCCGTCGCTCCTGATGCGAAGCGCGGACGAGCTCGAGCGCTACCTGGACAGGCAGGTCGCGTTCGAGGAATTGACGGAGGAACTGGCGCCGTGGCTGGACGAGCGGACCCATGGGACGGGAGAGTCCCTCACCGAGACGGAGTCCTCGGGCGTCGGCGTGCGACTGCTCGTCGCCGGCCGCGCCACGGTCCGCGATGCGGCCGGAAACCGGCTGGAGGAGTGCGGACCGGGCGATGCGGTTCGGCCCCGGGCGGCGCAAGACGGCAAGCCCGCGTCGGTGGTGGCGGACGAACCGTGCAGAACGGTGTCCCTGCGACGCGACACCTGGCGGTGGCTCGAGGAACACGAGGCGCCGCTCGCGCTGAAGCTGTATCGGTACCTGTTCGCGTGACGGTGGCTGCCGGCGGTTCCGAGGCGAGCCTCGCTCGCGCGTGGCGACGATCTGTGCTCTAGTAGCTTGGCTCCGGTGGAAGGGTACGCGCATGGAGTTCTGGACCTGGACGGTAGCCGAGCCGACCAAGAGCGCCGATTTTGCCAAGCGCACCGAGGCGGCCGGCTGGGATGGCATTGGCGTGGGAGACTCGCAGAGCCTGACGGGCGATCCGTACGTCTTTATCGGGCTTGCCGCCGTCAACACCACGACGCTGCGGTTGGCGACGTCCGTAACCAACCCGGTCACCAGACATCCAGCCGTGACGGCCTCGTCCGCGTTTGCGCTGCAGCGCCTTTCCGGGGGACGCATGGTGCTGGGCCTGGGTCGTGGCGACAGCGCGTTGGCGCACCTCGGCCGTGCGCCGGCCCGGTTGCGTTGGTTCGAGACCTACCTGGAGCAATTGCAAGCCTATCTCTCCGGTTCCGGAGTGCCGTTCGATGGATTCGGAATCCCGGACGAGGCGGCGCCGCCCGCGGAGCGACTGGCCCTTGCGAACACCCCGGAGGCGAGCGCCATTCGCTGGGCCCCCGACGACGCCGCCAAGGTTCCCGTGGAGGTCGCCGCCACCGGGCCGCGGGTGATCGGCATTGCGGCCCGCCACGCCGACCGGGTGATGCTCGCCGTGGGCGCCGATCCGAAACGCATCGTGTGGGGCATGGACGTTGCCCGCGAGGCTGCCAGTGCGGCCGGCCGCGATCCGGCCACGCTCAGCTTCGGTGCCTACGTCAATGTGGTCTGCGACGAGGATGCCGCCGCGGGGCGCGAGCTTGGCCGTGGGCCGACGGGTCTGTTCGCGCGCTTCTCGGCGATGTACGGGGAAGTGGCCGGCCCGGCCGACGAGCGCCAGCTTGAGGTGTTTCGCGGGCTACACGAACGCTACGACATGAACGCGCACGGCCACCAGGGCGGTCGCCAGACGACGGCACTGACGGACGATTTCATGGACCGCTATGCCATCGTGGGGCCGGCCGGCCAGTGCGCCGAGCAGTTGGCGCACCTTGCGGAGCTGGGCGTGGTGAAGTTCGGCGTCATCGGGCCGGACTTCGTCGACACGTCCTCGGAGGCGCGGGCCGCCGGGGCCCGCTTCGCCGAACGCGTGCTGCCGCGGTTGCGACGCTAGCCCGCATTTCTCGCCAGGTCGCTTGGACATGAGTGGAGGTGATTGGATTCCATCAGGTTTCTCGAACTGTCGGGCCGTGACGCGGAGACGGACTGCGCTGGCCTCGTTGAAGATCGGGCCGGTCGAGCGTTTCGGGTGAGTAGCGACGGCCCCCGGTTCGAAGCGGACGAACGCGCGTCGCCCGCCCTGTCGTTTGGCATAGCTGCCCAGTTCGCAACGCTTGCGATTACCTCTGTCGTGCTTCCGCCTGTGGTTCTGGTGACGCTCGGCGGAGGCTCGGAGGAATACCTGGCCTGGGCGGTGTTCGCCGCGGTGGCGGTAAGCGGCGTCGCGACGATCGTGCAGGGCCTGCGCATTGGCCGCGTCGGCGCCGGCTACATCCTGGTGATGGGCAGCACCCCCGCCTATCTGCCTGTCTGCGTGGGCGCCCTCGAGGCGGGTGGCCCGGCCCTGCTGGCGACGCTGATCCTGCTGTCCTCGCTGGTGCAGTTCGGTCTGGGCTGGAAGATGGCGGCGTTGCGGAAAGTGTTCACCCCGACGGTGGCGGGGACCGTGCTGTTGCTCATCCCGGTCAGCCTCGCGCCGCTGATCCTGCGCAAGATGGCGGAGGTTCCCGAACATGCCGATCCGGCCGCCGGCCCGATAACGGCCGGGGTGGCCTTGCTGACCATCGTGTTCCTGGCGCTGCGCTTCGACGGCGCATTGCGGCTCTGGTCGCTCGGTATCGGACTCGTCGTGGGCTGCCTGGTGGGCCATTGGTTCGGCATCTACGACGTGGACCGCATCGTCGATGCGGCATGGATCGGTTTGCCGGATGCCAGCGGCTGGCCGGGGCTCGACCTCGGCTTCGGCGTCATGTTCTGGGCGTTGCTCCCCGGGTTCGTGATGATCACCCTGGTGGGCGCCATGGACACGCTCGGGGACAGCATCGCCATTCAGCGGGCATCCTGGCGCACGCCTCGCGCCATCGACTTCCGGGCCGTGCAGGGGGCGATCAACGCGGATGGCGTGGGCAACCTGCTCTCCGGATGCGCCGGGACGGTGCCCAACACCACCTACGGCAGCAGTATCGCGATCGCCGAAGTCACCGGCGTCGCCGCCCGCTCCGTGGGTGTCTGGGTGGGTGCCATCTTCGTCGCACTTGCCTTCCTGCCCAAGCTGCTTGCGGTGGTCGTGGCGATTCCGGGGCCGGTGGCCGCCGCCTACCTCGTGGTCGTCATTGCGCTACTGGGCATGTTCGGGATCAGGATCCTGGTCGCCGAAGGGCTCGACTACCGCAAGAGCCTGATCGTCGGACTGGGGTTCTGGGTCGGCCTCGCCTGCCAGTTCGATCTGCTCGTTCCCGAGTACATGACGGGCTTTGTCGGCGACCTGCTCGGCAACGGCATGACCGCTGGTGGCCTGACCGTGGTGCTGCTGTCGGTCATGCTCAGCGTCACCCGGCGCCGGCCGCGCCGTCTGCGCGTCGCGCTGGACGGCGAGGCGGTTGCGGTGGTGGACCGATTCCTGACCGGATTCGCCGCCGGCGTCGATGCCGGCGCGGAGACGACCCATCGCTTGCGCGCGGTCGGCGAGGAGACGTTGCACACACTCATGCAGAACGGGGCCGAGCGCCGCCTGCTCGTGGTGGCGCAGGCGGACGGCAAGGCGCTCACGCTGGAGTTCCTCGCGAGCGTTGGCAACCAGAATCTTGAGGACCTGGCGTCGGTGATCGACGTGGCCGACCTGCCGCGCGAGTCCGAGGCGTCCCTCAGGCTGCTGCTGCATTACGCGTCGTCTCTGGACCATCGGCAATACCACGACCTGGACGTGGTTTCCGTGCGCGTCGAGTGACCCTTCCGGAGCGCGCCGGCCGGCACGATGGCGGAGCCCGGCGCCCGAACCACGCAGCCGTGGCTACTCGGGCCGCGCGAAGGCAACCAGGACCGCATCCTCTCCGGCACCGGCGGCAATGACGACGAACTGTCGCCCGGACCGCGTGCGGTAGGTGATGGGGTTGCCTTCCGTTGGCTGCGGCGTGGCGCCGCGCCAGACCTCGGCGCCGGTCGCCTGGTCGAATGCGTACAGGTAGGGATCGCCGCCGCCGACGAACACGAGTTCGCCCGCGGTTGCCATCGGGCCGCCCCTGCCGAACGTGCCGAGCCGGTCCGGCAGCTTCACGCCGCGCAGCAGCGGGTGTTCGCGGATCTCGGCGCTGCCTTCCCCGAAGGGCACCTTCCAGGCGATCTCGCCCGCGTCCATGTCGATCGCCACCAGATGCGCGTAGGGCGGCTTGATGACCGGTATCGGGCCGAGTTTGCGCGGCGGGGCCTCTGCGACCCGCGATCCGGGGGCGCCGCGGAACATGACGAGCGTCGCGCCGTGGGGACAGTCGTTGCTGTAGGGCACGTCGACTTCCGGGTTCTCGCCCGCATCCTCGCAGACCTGGTTGGTGTCGGCGCTCTCCGACGTCCTCACGAAGAGCAGGCGGGTCTCGGGATCGAACGCCGCGCCGCCCCAGGATGCGGCGCCGACCGTGCCGGGGCGCTGCAGCGTTCCGCGCAGGCTGGGCGGCGTGAACAGCGGACCCAACCTGAACTGCCGCATCTCCTCGAGCGCCAGCGCATGGATCTCCGGCGTCAGGTCGTTGGCGTCCTCCAGGGCGACGCCCTGGCCGCTGAACGGCGGCGGCCTGGTCGGGAACGGCTGCGTCGGATGCGGTACTTCGCCCGGCACGTCGGTCGCCACGTCCACCGGCCGCTCTTCGATGGGCCAGACCGGCTCGCCCGTCACACGGTCGAACACATAGGTGAAGCCCTGCTTGGACACCTCGGCGACGGCGTCGATCTCGCGCCCGTCGACCGTGATCGACACCAGGTTCGGCGGCGCGCCGAAGTCGTAGTCCCAGAGGCCGTGATGCACGGCCTGGAAGTGCCACCGGCGCTTGCCGGTGCGCGCATCGAGGCATACCAGGGAGTCCGCGAACAGGTTTGCGCCGAGCCGCCGCCCACCCCAGTAGTCGCTGCTCGGCGTGCTCGTCGGCACGTACAACAGGCCGCGCCGTTCGTCCACCGACATGAGGCCCCAGACGTTGGCATGGCCGGCGAAACGCCAGGATTCGTCCTTCCAGGTGTCGGCGCCGTAGTCGTCCTTCGATTGCGGCACGGTGAAGAAGACCCAGCGTCGCTCTCCGGTGCGCACGTCGAAGGCCTGCACCGTTCCCGGCGGGTCGAATCTGCGTTGGACCTGGTCCGGGATGCGGCTGCCGACGATCACCAGATCCTCGAACACCACGGGCGGCGAGGTCTGATCGAACTCGGATGCGCTTACCGAGCGGCCGTGGCCTTCGCTCAGCAACACGCTGCCACGGTCGCCGAAGTCCGTGTCGAGTTCGCCGGTGTCGACATCGATCGCATACAGCCGGTCCCGGCTGTTGAGGAAGATGCGGGCGTCGTCCCCATCGCGCCAGTGGGCGACGCCGCGGTGCTCGAACCCGGCGGGGCGGACGCCCCACGACCCGCCCTCGTATGCCTTGGGATCGAAAGCCCACAGTTCGGCGCCGGTCCGTGCGTCGAGAGCGACCACCCGGGTATACATGGTCGACAGGTACAGAACATCGTCGACCATGATGGGCGTCGTCATGAACCTGCCGGGCTTGCTGCCGTACTCCGGGAACGGCGCCTCGTTCGGTTGCCATTGCCAGGCGATTCCGAGCTCCCCGACGTTCGCGACGCCGATGTCGGCGGCGGCGGAGTACTTGGTGTGCGCCTGGTCGGCGCCGACATGGGGCCACTCGATCATCGTGCCCGGTTCGTCGGCGCTGCCTGCGGCGGCGAGCAGCAGGCAGGCGGTGGGAAAGGCTGCTCTCATCGCTTAGCCCGTCAGCAAACCGATGAGTGTAACCGCCGCGCACGGCGCCACAAACGACGGCGACCTCGGTGACGTCTGCGACGTAGATCCTTCACCCACTCAGCGACTCCAGGAACGCCGCGACCGTCTGGACATGAACACCGGACGTGTCCTCCGGCCTGCTCATGAACTGGCCAAAGTGCTTGAGATCGCCGGTCAGCAGATGACTGGCGCCACGGCCGAGGGCCGCCTGAAAGACAGGCCGGTCCTTGTCCACGAGACCCGCCGGGCATTCCAGGTCGGGCGGATGCTCGACGACCTCCAGATCTCTCAGAATGGCCCGCAGGCGATCTTCCACCTCCGGGGGGGTCGCGCGTACGTTCCGTAGCGCTTCTTCACGGGTAAACGTGCCGGTGACGAGCGCCCAGATGGCCTGCGCTAGCAGAGTTTCCGAATGTCGGAAATAGCGTTTCTTCGACACGCCCGACCGGGCGGCGATGGCTAACGGCCCTTGAACGTGGGCGTGCGCTTCTCGCCGAAGGCCGTGATCGCTTCGCCGTAGTCCTCGGTGTAGATCATGTTCGTGATGGTCTGCTTCTCGAGTTCGAGGGTCGCCTCGAAGCCGATCTCCGCGGCGTTCTGCAGCAGGCGCTTGTGGTTGACCACCGAGAACGGGGCGCGCGTCATGATGCGCCGGGCGAGTCGCTCGGCCTCGGCGTCTTCCTCGCCCGTTGGCACGAGCCGGTTCACGAGACCGATCCGATAGGCCTCGGCGGCGTCGATGAACTCGCCGGTCAGGGCGAGCTCGCGGGCGCGGTGCAGGCCGATGCTGAGCGGCAGCAGCTTCGTGGCGGCGCCGGTGATCGTCATGCCGGCGTTGCCTTCCGGGAAGCCGAACCGGGCGCTCTCGGCGGCCACGATCAGGTCCGAGTCGATCGCGATCTCGAAGCCACCGCCGACCGCGAGTCCGCGGACCGACGCGATCACGACCTTGCGCGCCATGCGGATGATGCGGGGGATGGCCTGCAGGCCCTCCGTGATGTCCTCGACGATGTCGAGAATGGGGTGCATCTCGCCGGTCTGGAGCAACGGGTACTCCCTGAGGGCGTTCTTCAGGTCCTCGCCGGCGCAGAACGAATCGCCGACGCTCGAGATGACGATCGCCTTGACCTCGGAGTCGTCCGCGGCGTCCTGCAGCGCCCGCACGAACGCGCCGAGTTCGTCCGAATCCAGCGCGTTCAGGATCTCGGGCCGGTTGAACCGGGTCCAGGCGATCCCGTCCTTGATCTCGTACAGCAGTTTCGCCATCTACATGCTCTCCTGAACCAGGTCCTGCGCCGCCTGCGCGATGTCCCCGACCTGCGGCACCAACCGGCGCTCGATCCTGAGACTCGTGGGTAGCGCGACGTTTTTCGCCGCGAGCCGGCGTATGGGCGCCTTGAGGGTGCGCACGACATCGGGGGCGGCCTCGGCCACGCGCATGGCGACCTCGCCCGCGGCCCCCGCGCGTTTCATGGCCTCGTGCACGATGAGGAGCGCGCCCGTCTTCCGGACGGACGTGACTATCGTGTCGACGTCCATCGGCACGAGCGTGCGCAGGTCGACCACTTCGGCGCGGATGCCCTCGCCGGCGAGCTCCTCGGCGGCCGCGAGCGCCCGCAGGACCATCCCGGACCAGGTCACGATGGTCACGTCCTCGCCGCGCCGCTTCACGTCCGCCTGGCCGAACGGGATCAGGTACTCCTCGTCCGGTATCGCTTCCTTCTCTTCGCGGATCATGACCTCCCGGTGCGTGTAGAACATCACCGGGAAATCGTCGCGGATCGCGGTCTTCAGCAGTCCCTTGGTGTCGTAGGCGGTGGACGGCATGACGACCTTCAGCCCCGGGCTGTGCATGAACAGGGCCTCGGGCGACAGGGCGTGGTCCGCCCCCTTTGCCGCCCCGCCGAGCACCGACGCCATGACGACGACCGGCAGCGCACCGGGATGCTTCCACTCCTGGTACGCCGTGCCGAGCCTGGCGAAGATCGGGTCGAAGCAGCCCATCTGGAAGCCGCCCGTCATCACGTGGGCGATGGGGCGGAGACCCGCCAGGGCCGCGCCGATCGCGGTCTCGATGATCGCCGCCTCGACGACCGGGGTGTCCCGGATCCGGTCCCCGCCGAACTCCTCGAACAGACCGCGCGTACAGAGGTCCGCGCCGGCGGTGGGCGACTCCATGGTGATCACGTCCTCGCCCCACATGACCACCCGCTCGTCGCGGCGCATCTCCTCGCGGAACGCGGCGTTGATCGCCTCGCCGCTGTCGAGCATCCGCACCTTCGCCTCGGGGCTCGCCGCCATCTTCCTCTCCTGCCCGCCTAAGCGTGCCCGGCCAGACCGCTTACAGTTCGGCGACCGCGTACTGGATGTACTGGTCGTAGTCGACCCTGGGCCGCTGCCGGCCGTCCGACATGGCCCGCGCGATCTCGTCCTCCACCTCCCGGTCGATCCGCTCGACATCCGCCTCGGTCAGCAGACCCAGCCCGGAGAGCGTCTTGCGGAACCGGGGGATGGGACCGTTCCCGCGCGCCTCCTCGAGTTCGCCTTCGGGCCGGTATCCTTCGATGACGATCTCGCCGGGGGCCCGCTCGAAGTACGGACTCAGGCGATAGGTCTCCGCAACGATCAGGCCCGGACCGCCCCCCGTGCGGGCCCGCTCGACGAACTCCCGGACGACCGCGTAGGTCGCCATCACGTCGTTGCCGTCCACGCTGCGCCCCGGGATGCCGTAGCCCCGGGCACGGTCGGCGAGGTCGTCGAAGCGGTAGACCTTCGAGTAGCGCGTTCCGCCGCAGTACTGGTTGTTCTGCAGCACGAAGACGATCGGCAGCTGCCACGCGGCGGCGACGACCATCGCCTCGTGGATGGAGCCCTTGCTCGCCGTGCCCTCCCCGAACGTGCAGACGCACACCTGGTCGGCCCCACGCATCTGCGCCGCGAGGGCGAAGCCGGTGTAGACGCCCACGTCCTCGCCGAGGGCCAGGCTGAAGCCCAGGTAGCCGCGCTCGGCATCGAAGAGGTTCCCCGAGAAGATGTCCGCGAGCTCGTAGCCTTCCTTGGCGAACAGGCAGCTGGTCTGCCGGAAGTTGGGCTTGTAGGAGTCTTCGCGCCGGAGGTTCGCGCAGATCGCCGCGGGAATGGCCTCCTCGCCTTCGCCGGCGACGAAGTTGCCGAGGCTCGACCCGTGCCGGTACATCTCGTACATCGTTTCGTAGAGTTTTCTCGTCGTGACCATCGTCCGGTACATCCAGAGGAGCTTCTCTTCGGGAACGTCCATGCCGCCTCTCTCCTGCTCGCGCCGGCGCTCAGGCGCTGAATCCGCCGTCGTGCGCGATGACCTGCCCGCTGATGTAGGCGCCGGCTTCCGACGCCAGGAAGACCGTCAGCATCCCCAGTTCCCGCGTGGAGCCGAACCGCTTGAGGGGAACGCTCCGGACCACGCGCCTGAAGCTCTCCTCGTGTTCCTCGCGGGAGATGTTCCAGGAGGGCACGTACCACGACTCGGTGGGACCGATGGCGCCGGGCGCGATGCAGTTCACGGTGATGTTGAACGGCGACCACTCCCGCGACAGCGCGCACGAGAACTGATGCACGCCGGCCTTGGAGGCGGCGTAGATGGTGCCGATGTCCCCCGCGCGCAGGCCGGCGACGGAACCGATCGCGATGATCCGGCCGCTCTTCCGCTCGATCATGTGGCGGCCGACCGCGATGGCGCAGCGTACGTAGCCTTTCAGGTTGATGTCGAGCATCGCCTCCCACTCCTCCTCGAGGAGCGGGGAGTCGAAACGCGCATCGGCGCGCATCCGCAGCGGCGAGCCGCCGTCCACCAGGATGAGCGGCTTCTTGATGTCTATGCCCGCGTTGGAGACCAGGATGTCGACCTTGCCGAACTCCGCGACGGTCGCTTCCACCATCGCGTCCACCTGCTCCGTCTGGCGCACGTCCGTCGGAATGGCCAGGCTGCGGCGGCCCCGTTGCCGGATCTCCTCGCTCGTCTGCTCGATCTCCGGCAGCACGTCCGTCGCCACGACGTCCGCCCCGGCGTCGGCGAGGGTCAGCGCGATGCCCTTCCCGATGCCGCGGGCGGCCCCGGTGACGATGGCGGTGCGGCCCGCGAGGTCGAATTCCTTCAAGCTCATCCTGGTTCCCTTGCTGTGGGATTGTCGTCCGGTGGCGTTCTTCCGGCTGCCGACCGGGCGTCTCCGTTGGGGGAGCGGGAGGTTTCTCTCACGGGGTCTGGAAGAGAGTCAAGGCATGCGTCGGGAGTGCGTCGGGAGATCCGACAGATGCGGTTGGCCTGCGGGCGACTTTCAGGCGCTTGCAGGCCACCGGTCGTGGGGTCGGTGCACCGAACAACCGGGCAACTGAGGTCCGCGCAACTGAAGTGGTAGAAGCCGACTCGCTCGGGTCGATGCACTGCGTCATCTCCAGCTCAGTGCTTCAGGTACGTCGCGAAACAACTTGTCAAGCTCGGTGATCCAAGAGTGTTGGCGCTGCATTTCCCTCCAGACCGTGGGGTGCGGGTGCGTCACCAATGCTCTGATGTGGCGGCGTAGTTCCGACTCAGATGCACCGGTGTCTCGGAGGTCTCGAAACTCGATCAGTCGCAAGCGGTTGTCATGGTAGACACTGCGGCGGGCGGCGGTCAGGAGCTCCCGATTCAAGTTCAGCAACTCGATCGTGTACGTCGCCCGTTGTTCTTCGGTATCGGGCAAGCCGAACTTGGGCTGAAGTCGGAACGTACTCTCATAGATGTCCATTTCAACGAAATCGAGCGGATCTTCAATGCGGGGATCGATGAGCGCGGCCGGGCCTCGCGCAGGACGCGTTACTGGTTGTCGCCTTGCGCGCGTGATGTCGACCGTACGACCCGCGAGAACGAGAGCGAAACGATCGCCTTTTGCTCTATTACATCCGCCGCATGCCCTCAGGAAGTTGGGCCAACAGAAGGTCCTTTCGGGGAAGAGCGCCTTGGGCTGGATATGGTCGATTTCACCTGCCTCCGAGTCCTCACACCAGCCGCACCGACCGGGACTCGCACACATCTGCTCCAACCGCGTCCGGACGACCTTGAAGACCGGGTTGGATGCCCGATTCCTTCTCTCGAACTCCTGGCGGGCCGACTTGACTTGCGCTGCATACCCTCCTGCAGCGTCGACTATCGCTTGGTATCTGGAGAGGGCAGCCGAGGTATCGTGATCGACGCCGGGGTCGCTCAAGTACAGCACTGGCGGCAATCAGTTACGGGCTACGCCATTGGGTGTAGTTGGGAAAGTCACTCGGAGAGACTGCAACTCGGCTTCCTCGGCCTCGTCGAGGACGGCGTGTAGCTGCTTTTGACCGAGCTCAGCCAATCTGGCCATCTTCGCTTCCGACCGTGGCGATCGGATGACAGCCTCGCCGAACAGGTCGGTGGACAAGGCATCCAGGATGTTGCCGTCAACCAAGCGGTCGAATTCGTACCCTGTGACACGGCGTGGCGACTCCGATGAACCTGGCTTCGGCAGCATCCAGACGCTCCCGTGGGCAGCAGCTCTGCAGATGATGGGGCTGTGGGTGGTCACAAGGAACTGTGTCTGCGGGAATCGTTCGACGAACCACTCGCCAATACGCTTCTGCCATTGCGGATGAAGATGAGCGTCAACCTCGTCGATGGCCACGATGCCGGGAAGGCGTACCTTGCCATCGGCGATGGCCTCCAAGCCGGCTTCGACCCCGAGGGTACCGAACATCAGACGCAGCATCTCGAGTGTCATGCTGAGAATCGATCGATAGCCATCGCTCATCTCCTCGATTGCGACTTGGGCGCCATCGCCGTCGGTCATGGTGACGCGATCAGAATTGACGTCGGTCACACGGGCGGCATGCGGAAGCAGCTCAGCTCCGTTGAGGAAACCAAGTACGGCCTCCTTGATCCGTTCGGCGTGGTGATCATGCTCCAGCGCTCGTATCTGGAGTTCCTTCAGCCACCGCAACGACTCGCCGAGAGCCACATGTTCGCCCAGGGCGGTGAGATGTGGCGCGAGACGCGGATGAGAAAAGTAGAGCGAGATAACGTCGGGGTCTCCGCCGGCGAAGCGTCGGAAGGGGCCGAACGATGCGGAGAACCAGCCTGCCCCAGTCCCCCAGAGTGTGCGCCTGGCGTAGGTGTGGCGCCGGAAGTCGATGGTGACAGGCGCCGCACGAGCAGATGCGGCACGCTCCTGCTCTCTCGAGAACGTGACGCTGGCGCGGATCAGTGCGTTCGCTGCGGTGTTTCCTTGGCCGACCCATCGATCCAGCGGTGGATGCTGAGCTAGCTGGACCTCGATGCTTCCCTGGTCTTCGCGCTCGCGCAACCAAGTGGACCAGTTCTGTCGGGACGCATGGGCGTTGACTGCGCCCATCAGGACGGTGGCAAGTGCTCGCACGACGGTGGACTTGCCGGCACCGTTGTCCCCGAGGAGAACGTGCCAGCCGGCGCAATTGTCTTTGTCGAAGCGCAACTCAAGATGCTTGATGGCGCGCAGATTCCGGATGACTAGCTGCCTGATGTGCATCAGTTCGCAGATGTGGCCTACTCCGTCGGCAACTTTCGCCTTTCCTGGTGCACTCTGCAAGCTGCGCCGGTCGTCCGCGTACGGAGGAAGGGCCGTTGGCGGCTTGCCAAGGGTGCATCGCGCAGGCTTGCCCTTGGGCAAGGGATCGGGCGGTGGACGGAGACTCGGCGGCGAGGGCGCATGAGTATCCCGCAAGTGTCCCGCGCGCTGTTGTTGTCCTACCGAAGAAAGTGTGGTCAACCGGCGGTCCCGTCTGACTCGCTTCGGCGAGGTCGCGGTCAGGGAGGATCCGTGCCCTCGGTGAGGAGCGACAGGTACGCATCGTAGGCGAAGATCCGTCCGCGGCGCTTTCCGGTGATCTCCCGGGCGATGCCGTGGCGGGCCAGCGTGTCCATGGCGGACGCGGCGGCCTGGAAGGAGAGCCCCGCGTCCTCGCTGGCGACGGGCACCGACAGGATGGGGCGCGCCTTGAGGGCTTCGTGCATGCGCAGCGCGGACCCGGCGCGGCGTCCTCCTGCCTGCGCGAGCCGTTCGCGATCTTCTCGGAACAGGTCGGACAGCCGGTCTGCCGTGGACACGGCGGCTTCGGCGGTCACCTGGACGCCTTCCAGGAAGAACGCGAGCCAGGACTCCCAGTCGCCCGTGAGCCGCACCCGGTTCAACAGCTCGTAGTACACGGTCCAGGGCTTTCCCATGCTAGCTCTGTCTGATTCGTAAGCGTTGAGTTTCCAGTCGGTTGCGTGCGGGACTGGCTTTTCGGCTGGCGCTGTGGTACTGATGGCGCGTGGACGTGGAATCGGCGATGTTCGCGGATGCGCCGGA
>JAJDVW010000164.1 GCA_022825925.1 Pseudomonadales bacterium
ATCGGCGAGGATTTTGGCCCTGTGCGCGTGCTCGCGACCGGAGGCGTAGCGGTGTTCTACGGCGGAGGGAGCATGTGCGCGCACAGGGCCAAAAGACCGCCGAGGGCGCGGCCAGCGCATTCCGTCTCCGCGTCACGGCCCGACCGTTCGAGAAACCTGATGGAATCCAATCACCTCCACTCATGTCCAAGCGACCTGGTGAGAAATGCGGGCTAGTGTCGTGTCACGCGTGTTCTGCCGCTTCAGCGCGTCCCACGGGGTCTGTGGCAAGGCGCGTTCCCCGCAGGGAATGGTGGGTCCATTGCCAAGGGGCGCAACACCGCCACAGGCGGCATCTTCATGCGAGGGGCAAGCCCCTGCGCGGGCCGCGTTGTGGTCCTTGCCAATATGCTAGATATTCCCTGCGGACCACGCCTTGCATTTACGCGCAGGGCGAACTCTGAAGCGACAGAACACGCGTGACACGACACTAGCAGAGGGGCGTCGCGCGACGCGCGTTCAGCCCATGATCTGCTGCCAGGTCGGCAGGTCGCGCACGTTCAGATAGGCGTTCATCTTCTTGGTGTCGCCCATCGTGGCGTTCGGCACGGCGCTGTAGTTGTGCCCCGGCAGCACCAGCGTGTCGTCCGGCAACGCCTTGAGCTTTTGCAGGCTGTGGTACATCTGCTCCGAGTCGGAGCCCGGCAGGTCGACCCGGCCGCAGCCGTCCACGAAGAGCGTATCGCCGGACACGAGCGTGTTGCGGATGCGGAAGCACTGCGAACCCGGGGTATGGCCGGGCGTGTGCAGGAACTCGACCTCGATCTCCCCCAGCCGGAACGTGTCGCCCGAGTCGACGCGCACGAGGTCCGATTCCGAGAGCCCCGTCACCTTCTTCACGCCGTCGGCCTCGTGCCGGTGGGCGTACACCTTGACCGGGTTCGTCTCCATGAGTTGGGCGACGCCGGCGATGTCGTGCCCGCGGATGCCGCCGCCGATGTGGTCGGGGTGGTAGTGCGTCGCGAGCGCGGCGGTCAGCGTGTACTCCCGTTCGGCGAGGTGCGCGAGCAGCCCGTCGATGTCCCAGGCCGGGTCCACGAGCGCCACCTCGCGCGTGGTCCGCGAACCGATGATGTACGTGAAGTTGGCCATCGGGCCGATCTCGATCTGCTCGACGATCAGTGGGTTGTCATCGCTCACGCTGCCCCTCCCTTGTGCCCCTCCCTTGCTGGGTCCGGGTATGCCCCGGACCCGGCGGCGACCTTAGCACGCGCCGAACTCGAACAGCGTCACCTCGCAGCGCCCGTTGGTGCGCAGCACCGGCCCCCAGGTCCCCGTCCCCGGCGACACGTAGAGGTGCAGCCCGTTTACGTGATGCGACCCGGACAGCCGCCGGTGGACGCGCTTCACGATGTACTCGAAGGGGAAGATCTGCCCGCGGTGCGTGTGCCCGGACAGCATGAGCTGCGCGCCCCACGCGGCCGCATCCTCCACGCCCTCCGGCCGGTGAAACAGCAGCACGCGGTAGCGCGCGGGAAGCGGCGCAAGCTCCGCGAGGCCGCGCGCCACGGTGTCGCGCGCGTCGGCGTCGTCGATGCCGATGAACTGGAACGGGTCGGCGTCCACCGCCTCGTTGCGCAGCACGCGGACGCCGTGCGCCGCGAGGTCCCCGAGAATGCGGTCCGTGTCCTCGTAACGCTCGTGATTGCCGAGGGTGAAATAGGTCGGCGCGCGCAGGTCGCGGAGGTGCCGCAGGTCCTCGCGGTCCACGTAGTTCGCATCCACCAGGTCGCCGGTGATCAGCACCGCGTCGCCGTCGAGGGCGTTGACGCGGCGCACGATGCGGCGGAGGAACCCCGGACGGCGCGAGCCGATGTGGACGTCCGAAAGCTGCACCAGGCGCCGCCCGTCGAGACCGGTCGAGGCCACGGGGACGCGCTGTACCTTGAGGACCTGCGCGTTGACGAAGGCCCATGTGCCGAGCACGGCGATGCCCGCCAGACCGGCGAACCCGAGCACGCGATCCTCCACCACCGTGACGAGGCCCACGATCTCCAGGGCGACCACGAGGGCGAAGAGCTGGAAGCAGAGGCCCATCCACGTCAGGGACATCGCGCCGAGCCAGCGCGTCACGGGGTGCGGGAATAGAGACGCCACGATGCGCAGCGCGAGCGGCAGCACCAGCAGCGCGAGGAGCGTCGGCGTGCCCGGCCGCCAGTCCGGCACGAGCCAGTCGATCAGCCGCAGCAGCGGGTAGATCACGAACCCGTAGTAGAACAGCAGCGCCGTCGCCAGAATGGCCGCACGGCGCCCGAGCGCGCGCCACCTCACAGGCCGGGACCGGCGAACACCACTTCACCCCGGGCGCACACTTCCACCGGGGCCGACGCGAGGAACCCGCCCTCCATCCGCTCGCCACCAACGAACGCCACGCCGTCGAGGACGAGCCCGACGACGTACGGCACCCCGTCCGGCAAACGGACGGGCCCCCGTGCGCGCCAGACGCCGAAGCCCCGCGCGCCGGCGAGCCGCTCCAACCCCGGACCGACCGGCTCGGGCGCGGCCGGCGCGGGCGGGTCGAGCGCGATCCGCGCCAGCGCGCGTCCGGTGTCCCAACGGGCCTGGGTCGCGACCGGCTGGTTCGACGCGAGGATGAGGCGCTCGAACACCGGGGTCTGAAACTCGACGACCCAGGCGCCCCGCTGCAGCGAGTGGGGCGTCCAGGGTTCCACGGCGACTACGTCTCCGCGGCCGACCTCGCGCTCCGCCACGAACGCGTCCACGGCCTCGCGCCCCACGGCGCCCCTCTCATACGCCTCGGCAGCGTGGAGGAACGCGCGACGAAACGCCGCGTCGTCGTCGTGGCGGCGCCGCAGCGCCTGGTTCATGCCGTGCTGCAGTCTTCCCGGTCCCCGGGCGACGTAGACCTCGCTCTTCGTCTCGTGTACCTCCAGGTAGAGGTCGCCCCCGGTAGCGTGCAACTCCTTCAGCAGCACCACGTCCGCCCACCCCAGCGCGCGCAGGTAATCCGACAGGGGCACCGTGGTCCCGTCCTGGCGCACGCCGCTCTCGCCGCGCGCCTCGACGCCGCTGTACCAGACCTCGCGTCCCCACGGCTTCTCGACCGTGACGGGGACCAGGGAGACCGGCCGGCGGAGGTCGAGGGCCCGCGCGGTCGAACTGGGTTGCATGTCCGGTCCTGGCGAGTCCTGCATGGCAGCGGCGATTATAGTAGGCCCCACTTGCCCGTACCGCCGAAGCGTCCGCCGCCGTGTTACCCGCCGAAGATGTCTGCCGCCGCGCGCGGCTCTCGCGAGACCCGCGCTTCGACGGCCGGTTCGTGGTCGGTGTGCTCACCACCGGCGTGTTCTGCCGCCCGGTGTGCCCCGCCCGGGCCCCGGCGGAGGACAACGTGCGGTACTTCGCCACCGCGGCCGCCGCCCTGCAGGCGGGCTACCGTCCCTGCCTGCGCTGTCGTCCGGAGCGCGTCTGGCCGCGTCCGGACTGGACCGTCGCCAGCCAGACGGTCGTCCGGGCCCTGGAACGCATTGAGCAGGGTTTCCTGAACACGCACCCCGTAAGCGAACTCGCATCGTCCATGGGCGTGGGCGAGCGCCACCTGAGCAGGCTCTTCCGGCAGGAACTCGGCGCCACGCCAAAGGGACTGGCGCGCATGCAGCGCCTGGCGCTGGCCAGGCGTCTGCTCGACGAGACTGACCTGCCGATCTCCGACGTGGCCCTCTGCGCCGGATACGGCAGTCTGCGGCGCTGCAACGACGAGTTCCGCCGCGTATTCCGCCGCCCGCCGCGCGAGCTGCGACGCCGCGGACCCGCGGAGCGCCCCGCCGCCCTGCGCCTGAGGCTCCCGTTCCGGGCTCCCTGGCGCGCCGACTGGGTGTTCCCGTTCCTTGCCCGCAGGGCGCTGGCCGGCATCGAGGAGGTGTCGGACGGCACACTCACCCGGCGTGTCGATGGACACGCTGTCTCCGTGCGCCTCGACGGCGACGCGTTGGTCCTGTCTCTCCCGGCCGAGTTGTTTCCCGCGACGGCCGCGCTGGTGGCCGGCACACGCCAGGTCTTCGACCTCGATGCGGACCCGGCCGCGATAGACGGCCACCTGGGCGCCCAGCCGGCCCTGGCGGCGGCCGTGCGCGCGATGCCCGGCATCCGGGTGCCGGGCGCCTGGGACCCGTTCGAAGGCGCCGTCAAGGCGATACTCGGCCAGCAGGTCACCGTGGACCGCGCGACATTACTCGCCACTCGGCTTGTCGAGGCGTACGGGGACGGGGCGTTCCCGACCCCGGAGGTGCTCGTCGACGCCGACGTCGCGGCGGTGGGCATGCCGGGCGCGCGGGGCCGGGCGGTCCGCGGCCTCGCCCGGGCCGTCCTCGACCGCGGTCCGGACTTCCTGTCGGACCCGCGCGAGGTGCGCCCGACCCTGCTCGCGATCGACGGCATCGGCCCCTGGACCGCCGAGTACGTCGCCATGCGGGTCGCCCACGACCCGGACGCCTTCCCCGCCTCGGACAGCGCCGTGCGCAAGGCGCTGGACGCCACCGCCGTCGAGGCCGAACGCGGGGCGGAGCCGTGGCGGCCATGGCGCGCATACGCCGTGATGTATCTCTGGGCCACGGGCGCGACGCCGCGGCGCCGGCCGAACCCCACCAAGGAGGATTGACCCCTGTATTACACCCACATGCCCAGTCCCGTCGGCCCGCTACTACTCGCCGGCGATGGCGACGCGCTCTCGGTGATCAGTTTCTCCTCCGGCAAGGGAGCCCGCTGCGCCGACCCGTCCTGGAAACGCGACGACGCGGCCTTTGCCGGGCCCATCCGCCAACTCGGCGAGTACTTCGACGGCGCGCGCCGGACCTTCGACCTCGACCTGGCGCCGAGCGGTACGGCCTTCCAGCGGCAGGTCCTCGACGCCCTGTTGACCATCCCGTACGGCGAAACGCGTTCCTACGCGGACGTGGCCCGCCAGGTCGGCCGACCGGCCGCGGTCCGCGCCGTGGGCGCCGCGAACGGCCGCAACCCGCTGCCCATCGTAATCCCCTGCCACCGGGTGATCGGCCGCGACGGGAGTCTCACCGGCTTCGGGGGCGGCCTCGACGCCAAGCGTTTCCTGCTCGAACTGGAGGCACGCACGGTCAACGGAGCGTGACGGACGCCGGCGGAGTTCAGCGATCGAGGACGGCCCGCTCCGGGTGCAGGTAGGGGGAGCGCGGCGCAAGGCCCCCGAGGAACTCGGGGAGCGAGTCCGCCACGGTCCGGATCGCCTTGTAGCCGGGCCGTTCGAGCAGCACGCGTCCCGTCTCGTTCTCCACCGAGAGGAAGAGTTCCGAGTCCTGCTCCGTACAGGCGAAGAAGACGCTGAAGGGCGCCCGCGCGCGCTGCTTGGCCATCGCGTGGCCGATGAGGTTCTCGACCAGCCGCTCGGCGTCGGCGTCGTTCCACAGGAAGAGGAGACTGACGTGTCCGTCGGGCGCCGCCGCCTCGAGGCCCCCGGACCACCAGGTCCCGTAGTACGCCTTGATATCGGCGTGGATGGGCGTTTCCAGGGCGTTCTCGAGGCCCGCGAAATCGTCCGCGAAGCGCCGCCGCACGGGCCGCCAGCGCACGACCCGCACCCCGTCCGGCCCAACGAAGGGCTCGCCCACCTCGCACGGCGAGCGCCAGTCCCGGTCGAAAACCTCGGTGAGGTCCGGGTACGCGTCGACGTAACCGGTCACGAACCGGGACAGGCTGTCGGCTACGTCTGACAAGGAGAATCCCCGGAGCGTTCCTTCCCGGGCCAATGGTACCAAGTGCGGCCGGCGCTCCCGCCCGCGGACGTCAGCGCCCCGGCGGACCGGCGCCCCGATGCCTCCCCGGGCGGAACAGGACCCGGGCCAGGTACGCGCGTTCCTCCGGAGTGAGCCGGCCCGCGACGGTAGCGAGGATCTCGTGGCTACCGGCCTGGCTGCGTTCCAGCCCATCCCGGAATGCCTCGAGCGCGCCGCGCAGGGCCGCTTCGTCGAACGGTTCCGCGGTCAGGGCGGCGACGACGTCGCGCTGCGCGCCCCGGATCGCCCGCAGGGACGGCCGCAGCTCCCGGCGCCTGTCCCAGAGGTCTCCCACCACCTCGCGCCGGCGGTCCTCGTCGAGGAACCGCACCAGGCGCACCACGCCGACTAGCGGGTCCAGTCCCGGCATCGGCGAGAAGTCCCGCGTCATCCGGCCCACGATGAACCCGGCCAAGGCCAGATTGACCACGATCGAGACCACGAGCGCCGCAATCAGCCACCTATTCCGCATCGCGTTCCTCTTTCCCGTTCCCCACCGTTCCCAACGTTCCCGGAGTTGTCTCCCCAGCCGCCTCTTCGGCCGCCAGTTCTTCCTCGAAGACCGGGGAGAACGCCAGCGCGGACACGGCGTCCTCGACCCCGTCCTCCGCATTCGGCCACGCGAACCCGAGCACGAAACCGAGGGCAAGCGGCGCCACCGCGGTGGCCGCCAGCGGACGCCAGCGCGCGGGCGTGAGCCAGCCCGGCCACACCGTGCCCGCCGCCGGGGGCAACCGGCCCAGGATGCGCGCCTTCAGCCCCAGTTCAGGCGGCGCCGGGAGGCTGTCCTCGAGGAGGGCCTCCAGCGCCCGCGCGGCCTGAAGCTCCGCACGGCCCGCCGCCGTCCCGGCGACCCCGCGGGCCGCATCGCGCAGGTCCGCCGGCCACCGCTCGAGATCGGTGCCGTGCACGTCCAGGTACCGGATGAACTCGTCAACGGTCATGTTGCACTCTCCCGCGCCTCTCTCGCGCCTCTCCGGCGTCTTCACGAAACGCCTGGAGCCGCTGCCTGAGCGTACGCCGCGCGCGCGCCACCAGCGACTCCAGCGCATCCACCGAGACCTCCAGCACGACCGCGGCGTCGCGGTTCGACCAGCCCTGCAACTGGCACAGGACGAGCGCCGCGCGCTGCCGCTCGGGCAGCTCCGCCACGGCGGCCCGCACCGCCGCGCGGCGCTCCTCCGCGATGCTGCCGGGCAGGCCGGAGTACCGTTCGTCCGCCAGCGTCTCGAGTCCGTCCTCGACGACCTCGCGGCGCCGCCGGAAGGCATCCACGCACAGGTTGTGCGCGATCCGGTAGAGCCACGTCGACACGCGCACCCGGCCCTCCTGGAACGTCCCGGCGCGGTCCCACACCCGCAGGAAGGTCTCCTGCGCAATGTCCTCGGCGTCGGCCCGGTTGTCCGTCATCCGGAACACGTAGGCCTGGACCCCGCCGAGGTGCCGGTCCAGCAACACGCCGAACGCGGCGCGGTCCCGGGAGCGGATCCTGCCCAGGAGTTCCTCGTCCGATGGCTCCGGCAACCGCCACTACCCTTCGGCGGCGTCGCCGGGCGCCTTCGCGTGCCGGTCCCCCCCGCGCCCCTCGCGCATTTCGCGCCGGGTCAGGCGACCGTCGCCGTCGGCATCGAGGGCGCGCAGCCGCTCGACGTCCGGCGCCAGCTCACCGGCCTCCAGCACGCCGTCACCGTTCGTATCCATGCGGGCGAACCTCCGCTCGCGGGCGGCACTGCGCGCGGCCCGGGGCAACTCCCGCCACTCTTCGCGGGACAGGTTGCCGTCACCGTCCGTGTCGGCGGCATCGAAGGCCTCCTCGCCGAACCGGTCGCGCGGTCGCCGGCGGTCGCGCGGCCCGTCGCCGCGCCGGTGCCCGGCCTCTTCACCCCCGCGACCGCGCCGATCCATCCCGGCCGCCGCGAACTCCTCCGGGGTGACGCGACCGTCGCTGTCGGCGTCCATCCGGGCGAAACGCCTGGCGGCGCGGGACTCGAGCGTCTCGATGGAGACGCCGCGCGCGGCCTTGGCGCCCTCTTCGGCGTCGGCGTCAGGCGCGTCCGTCGCCCCGGCCGCGGAGAACGCGGCGATGGCGACACCCATCAGGGAGAGCGTGCGAATCGTCATGTCGGGGTTTCCTTGCGTAGCAACTGGTTCGCCTCCCTGTACGGATCAGCCACCCGAATCCGTCGCTCATCCAGGCGCCAGCACGCCGAGCTCCGCCGGTTTCGAAAACAGTCCGCGATCGGTGATCCATCCGGTCACCAGTTCCGCGGGCGTGACGTCGAAGGCGGGGTTGCGCACCCGGACTCCCGGAGCGGCCGGGATGGGATCGGTGACCTCGTCGGGGTTCCGCTCCTCGATCTCGACATCCGCGCCGACGGCTGTGGCCGGGTCGAAGGTGGACGACGGAAACGCCGCGTAGAACGGGACGCCGTGGTAGCCAGCCGCGATCGCGAGACCGCGCGTGCCGATCTTGTTGACGACGTCGCCGTTCGCCGTCACGCGGTCCGCGCCCGTGATGACGAGGTCGACGGCGCCCTCCGCCATCAGGTGCGCCGCCATCCCGTCGCAGATCAGGGTCACGTCGAGCCCGGCCTCGGAGAGCTCCCAGGCCGTCAGGCGCGCCCCCTGGAGGACCGGCCGGGTCTCGTCGACGAACACCCGCAGGTGCGCGCCCGCCTCGTGGGCGAGGTACATCGGCGCGGTGGCCGTGCCGAGGGCGGACACGGCCAGCGCCCCCGCGTTGCAGTGCGTCAGCACGCCCATGCCGTCCCGCAGGAGGCCCACTCCGTGCGCCCCGATCGCGCGGCACATCGCGACGTCTTCCCGGTGGATCGCCTCCGCCTCCCGGACCGGGTCGGCGGCGGCCAGGACACGGTTGACCGCCCAGGCGAGATTGGAGGCCGTCGGGCGCGCCGCAACCAGGGTCGCCGCCGCCGCTTCCGGATCGTGCCCGGCGCGCCCCGCGAGCGCCATGCCGTAGGCGGCAGCCACGCCAATGGCCGGGGCGCCCCGCACCTGCATGCGGGCGATCGCGTCGGCGACCTCCGCGGCGTTCTTTCGCTCGACGTAGACGACCTCCGCCGGCAACCGCCGCTGGTCGAGCAGCCACAGCCGCCCCTCCTGCCAGCGGATCGACGGAGGGACCTTCATCGTGTTGGCGAGTGGGGGATGGCCGCGGGAACAGAGCGTCGTTCGATCATAGCATCCGGGATGACACCGGCCGCGGCCACGCGATACGCTCGCGCGCCGACAGTTCCACCGACTCCACGCCAGCACGGACGGCGGGAGGGGCGATGGCCGAGAACGAGTACATCCTGACCCTGCATTGCCCGGACCGGCCCGGGCTCGTGTTCGCCGTCAGCGAGTGGCTGGTCGGCAACGGCTGCAACATCGTCGCCAGCGACCAGTTCGGCGACCCGCACAGCGGTCGCTTCTTTCTGCGCGTCAGCTTCGTCGGGGACGCGACCCTCGGGGCGCTCATGGGCTCGTTCATGGCGATCGCCGACCAGTACGACATGGACTGGGGTCTGTGGCCGGCGGGGGAACGGCCCAGGGTGCTGGTCATGGTGTCGAAGCACGAGCACTGCCTGGCGGACCTGCTGCACGGCGCCCGCATCGGCGACCTCCCCATCGACATCGATCTCGTCATCTCGAACCATCCCGACGCGGCCTACCTGGTGGAGGCCTTCGGCATCGAGTATCTGCACCTACCCGTCACCCGGGACAACAAGGCGCGCCAGGAGCAGAAGATGCTCGCCGAGGTGCGCGCCCGGGGCATCGACTTCGTGGTGCTGGCGCGCTATATGCAAATCCTGACGGAGGAGACCTGCGCCACGCTCGCCGGGCGGGTGATCAACATCCACCACTCCTACCTGCCGAGCTTCAAGGGCGCGAGGCCGTACCGGCAGGCCCACGAGCGCGGCGTGAAGGTCATCGGCGCCACCGCCCACTACGTCACCCCGGACCTGGACGAAGGCCCCATCATCGAGCAGGACACGGCGCGGGTCGATCACCGGCACACCCCGGCCGACCTCGAGGCCGCGGGGCGCAACATCGAGACGCAGGTGCTCGTGCGGGCGGTGCGCTACCAGGCGGAGCACCGCATCCTGCTGAACGGCGCCCGCACGGTGGTGTTCCGCTAGCGGCCCGGGAGGCAGGATGCAGGTCGCCCCATCCGGCCCGGCACTCGGCGCCCAGGTCGCGCTGGACCTGCGCCAGGCGCTGCGCTCGCGCGAGGTCATGGGCGCGCTGCAGGACGCCCTGCTCGCGCACCACGTCCTCTTCGTGCGCGACCAGCGGCTCACCGCCGGCGAATTCCAGGAACTCGGAGAGCGGTTCGGAGCCCTGGAGACGCACCCGGCCTACCCGACCGTACCCGGGGCGGCGGGGGTGCAGGTCCTCGAGAGCACGCCGGAGGAACCGTCCCGCATCGAGGCGTGGCACTCGGACATGACCTTCCGCGAGACGCCCCCGGCGGTCACGCTGCTCTACGCCCAGGTCGTGCCGGAGGTGGGCGGCGACACGCTGTGGGCCAGCGCGCACGCGGCCTACGAGGGGCTGTCCCCGGCGGTCCGCACCCTCGTCGACGGGCTGCGTGCCGTGCACGACTTCGCTCACGGCTTCCGCGAGAGCCTGGAGGCCCCGGGCGGATACGAACGCCTGCGGACCGCCGTGGCCGAGAACCCGCCGGTCACGCACCCGGTGGTGCGCACCCACCCGGCGTCCGGCGCCAAGTCGCTCTACGTCAATCCGCTCTTCACGACGCGGCTGGAAGCGCTGACGAGGAGCGAGAGCGACGCCCTGCTCGCTTTCCTGTGCCGCGAGATCACCACGGACGAGTACACCGTGCGCCTCTCCTGGCGCCCCGGCACGATCGCCATCTGGGACAACCGGACCACCCAGCACAAGCCCGTGAATGACTACTTTCCGCAGCACCGGCGGATGTACCGGGTGACGGTGGCGGGGGAACGGCCACGCTGAGGCGCGCCGGCTGTCGACCACGCTGCGCCTGCTGCTTGGTGATGTCGGTGACCAGGTGAAGGGCACGCCGACGGAGGTCAAGCGGGCGCTGGCATACGGCACTGCGGGAGGCAGCGGCGACTGCACGAGAACTGGATCTAGACGCCTTCAAGCCGCCGAAGTGAGCTGATCGGCGACTTGGAGCCGGCTCGCGGCACCGAAGATCGAGTCACGTTCCACTTTTGGCTGGCGGGCGCAAGCCGGTAGAGCGGTCAGTGACTCGGTCTTGTTCGTCTCTCGGGCGGGTAGGTCTGGCTACGATCTGGATGACCCACCTAAGTCGAACGTGAACTCGGTGTTGGGACCTTGGGAAGGCCCGGTCCGGCTGGCCAAAGCCACGCGAGCCAGTTCGGTGAACTTCCTGCCCCCCAAGGCGCTGACCACGTTGGGTGTGTTGCGCTGCAGGCCCATCGACCGGGCGACATCACCTACCCGGATCGAGATGGTGGCGCGACCTTCTCGCCGGGCGGGTTCGACGATAGTCTCGGTCACGAACTGACGAATGCGGTCCGCTTCCGTTTCGCCGGTAGCGATGGACTGACGTGCCTGCTGATGGCCGCGAGCTGCCAGACGCTTGGCTTCTCGGCGTAAGTGGACACGCTCGGACGGGTCGAGGTAGCGGGCTAGGATGTCGGCTGCGTTGCGGAGGAGTACGCGGTCAAGTTCGTCCGGGATCGCGTCGCGCTCGCCGAGCGCCGATAGGAGAGCGAGTTCGGCGGGCGACCGGGCTCTGATGAAGTCGCCGGCAACCTGATCCAGCTGTCCTGCTACGACGACAGATTCCTCGGCAACAGGTGGATCCGCTTCGGTGGACGACGGTCGTACCTGAGTGGTGAGAAACGCTTCGATGTCGGAGCGGTTCCATTCCTCCGAGGTGTCGGACTCTTGTCTTAGGAGGCGTGACTGGTTGCGTTGGTTGTCCGCGGCAGGCTGGACTCCGAGCAGGTGGACACGGACGCCGTAGGTCTGCGCGATCTGCACGCCAATGCGGATGTCCTCGTCACCCGATAGCAGCAGGGCGTCCGCGATGGCATGGTTGCGTGCCAATTCGATGAGGTCGGTGACGATCAGCGAGTCGACGCCCTTCTGCCTACCCGTATAGGTGATCGCGCCCAAGCGCACCTTGACGTCGTCGGAGTAGGCGAGACTCTGCTGCTTGGCGGTCGGTCCGGTGCGTGGCACTCCGTCGTACCAATAGATACGGAGAAGGGAAGCAGTCGGCGAGGCTGCATGGACCGCGCGTCGCAGTGCCTCGAGCGTGGCATCGAGATCGAGTTGAACAGAGTTCCGGGGAAGGGCCGTACCTGTGAGGAGCTTGGAGCCAGCCTTGCGTAACCGTAAGGTTCGAGGGTCCCTCGCGGGACCCTCGGGTCTAGTCCACGCTCCAACCCTTGTATTAGTCCGGGAGACGCTGGACCTGCGGAACCCTACGGCAGCTAGCCCGGATTTCTCACCAGGGAAGTAGTTGAGGCCGCGTTCCCGTTGTAAAATGCAGTTGTGACAGACACTTACGGAACGAGGAGACGCAGCCTCATGGGAACGGAGTGTAGCGCAGCGCAGTTGGAGTTTGGAGGTC
>JAJDVW010000056.1 GCA_022825925.1 Pseudomonadales bacterium
CCGCCGCGCCGCGCGCCCAGCGCCGCGCACCCCGCGCGGCGCCTTCGTTTCGTGTTCCTGCATCGTCCTCTCCACCATTCCGTTCCCGGCCCGCCGTCTGCGGCGCACCGGTTTGACCGGCCAGCCGGTCCACGCGACCAACCGCCTCACGTGACGAGCCAGCCGACGAGCACCAGCACGAACGTCGCGCGCAGCAGCTTGCCGCCCGCGTCGAACGCGTCCATGCGCCCGCGCCCCCACGCCTCGTAGGAGCGGTACAGCACCCACGCGAACCACAGCAGCACCGCCCCGAACACGAGCCCGGCGACCAGCGCCAGCACGTCGCCCGGGGCGAGGGCCCCGGCGCCCGTCCGGTTCGCGGCGCCGAACGCCGCCGTCTGCGCCGGCGTCACGTCAGGTACTTCTTGAAGGTGCCGGCCGCGAGCGCGCACACCGTCCCGAGCAGCGCCGCCGAGGGCAGCACCACCGCCGTCGGATGGATCGCGAACGGCAGCGACAGGTAGGCGAAGCAGCCGATGGCGAGCACCCGGCCCGGCAGGCGCCGGATCGCGTGGTGCACGCCGCCGAACTCGCGCCCCGCCGACCAGCGGCGGATGTCGCGCATCGACAGCCCCGTGGCGAGCCCGGCGAGCACGAACACCGCGAACACCGGCAGCGAGAACGCCAGCACCGTCAGGCGCACCGCGAACACCTCCAGCGTCGTCAGCGCCGCGCGCGCGAACTCGCCGAGTCCCGAGCGCTCGCCCACCCAGCCGAGCGCCGCCGCGGCGCCGGTCCATTCCATCGTCCAGCGCCACAGCCAGTCCCGCGCGCGGGCCATCGTCTCCGCCGGGCGCGCGACGAACGCCGCCTCGACGAAGTCGCGGTTCAGGTACCCCGTCTCGATCGCGAGCATGCGCGCGGCGTGCCCGGCGCCCTCGTCCGGCCACCAGAACAGCATGCCGAGCCACTCGATCACCACCGCCGCCACGGCGCTGCCGGCGAGCATCGGCAGGAGCCGCCCGCGGCGGCCGCGCCTGACGGGCTCCGCCGCCCGCTCGCGGACCGCCTCACCCGCCGGCATCCGACAGCGCGCCCGCGCCGAGCGTCCCGGCCGCCTCGTAGCGGCGCCGCATGTCTGCCGCGAGCGCCTCGAACGCCGCGCCGGCCGACTGGCCGCTCGGGGCCGGCAGCGGCAGGCGCAGCTTGTAGAACTTGCCGCCGCGCAGCATCGCGAAGCACTCGCCCTTCGGCAGCTTGGTGAGCGCGTAGGCGTCGAGCATCGGCACCCGCGCGGTGCTGACGCGGTCCTCCTGGCGCGACGTGAAGGTCCGATCCGAGTCCGGGTCGCTCGAGTCCGTGTAGCCCGCGATCTGCGTGATCTCGGTGACCGTCACCTCCGGGAGCTGCTCGGACATGATCCGCGCCGTCTCCAGGCCCTTGACCCGAAACATCACCAGGTTGTTGAAGTTGCCGATCACCTGCTGGGCGACCGCGGCGCTACCCGTCTTCGCCTCGATGTCGGCGAGCGTCTGGCTGTAGGCGGTCACCATCAGGCCCGCCGCGCCGCCCTTGTTCACCATCGGCACGAACTCGTCGCCCATCAGCTCCGAAAACTCGTCCATGTGCACCGCGATGCGCGCCTGCTCCCGGCCGGCGCCGCCGTCGGGATGGCCGTACCCGTCGCCGTGCTTGTAGCGCTCGCCGGCGTAGCCCACCAGGTCCGCGAACATGGAGTTGCCGACCGCGCCCGCTACCGCCGCGTCCGAGAGCGCGTCGAGGCCCACGTAGACCACCAGCTTCTGGTTCACCACCTTCTGCCAGTCCCACACCGGGCGCTCGTCCTCGAGGTCGAGGTAATCCGGGGCGAGCAGCTCCGCGCTCTTGCCGGAGGTGAGCTTCTCCAGCAGCGGCAGGAGCGAGGCGACCAGCTTGTCGAAGTAGGACCGCTCGTAGCGCAGCGCCGAGCGCAGGCCCGTCAGCACGTCGTCGGTGCGGCCCGCCATCTCCGCGCGGCCGAGCACCCTCTCCCAGGCCACCAGCCGGTTCGGCCGGCCCTCGAGGTGCCGCTCCAGCTTCGTGCGCGACGCGTTCAGCGCCGCCTCCTCGGCGTCGACCTTGCCGGTCACGTCCGGGCGCGCCGCGAAGAACGCGTCGGCGTAGCGCACCACCAGCTCGTCGATGTTCACCACGTGGCCGTGGATCGTGCCGTAGTCGGGGCGCTCGCCGAGCGCGGTCAGCGCCCGCGCCACGATGTTCACGAAGCGCCACACGAACTCCTTGAACACCGCGCTCTGGCCCTCGCCCGACACCTGCCCGGCGACCCGGGACGCCACCTCCGTCACGCGGCGGAAGTCGCCGACGCCGTTGTAGCGGGAGGAGACCTCCGGGTAGCCGAGGTGGAACAGCATGAAATCGTCGTCGCGGCCGCAGTCGCGGCAGACGTCGGCGACCGCGCGCAGGAGGTCCGCGTCGCCCTTGGGGTCGAACACCACCACCACGTCCCCGCGGCGGATGTCCTGAGCCACCGCGATCTCGAGCGCCCGCGTCTTGCCGACGCGCGTTGTGCCGAGCACCAGGGTGTGCCCGTTGCGGTCGGCCATCGGGATCGACACGTCACGCTCGGCGAGTTCGACGCCGTGCAGCGCCGCGTCGCCGCCGACGTCGGGCTCGGGCCGGAACGGGTTGAGCGGGGAGTCCCAGCGCAGCAGCCGGGCGATCAGCCAGTCCGCCCAAACCTCCTCGCGCGCCCGGATCCAGCGCACGACGGCGCGCGGCTCGACGAAGCGCCGGAAGCGCGCCTTCTGCGTGTCGGCGTAACGCTGCGTGTGCCGGGCGGTCCACTCGAAGCCGCGGCCGAGGAAGAGGCCGCGCTCGGAGACCGGCACCTCCGCATGGTCCACCGTCCACTTGCGGCGGCGGCGCAGGTTGCGCCGGTAGCGCACGACGCGCCAGCCGCGGCGGCCCCACCAGAGTCCGTAGATAGCGAACAGCGCGCACGTCGCGTACGCCACGTCCGGCGTCACCATGAACGTGGTCGGCGCCAGCACCAGCAGCGCGCCGCAGAGCCAGCTCACCAGGCACACGGTCAGTTCCACGGGCGGGCGCAAGAGCGCCTCCACGGGGTGTTCGCCGAGCATCGCCGCCCCGCCTACCGCCCCAGCTCGCGCCAGGTGCCGTCGAGCGCCTGCGCGAGCACCAGCGGCAGCGCCTCGCCCTCGAAGCGGTCGCCGTGGTTGACGGTGATCCCCGGGCGGGCGACGTCGACATCGAGCGCGCGCACCCAGTCGCGCAGCACCGCGTCGCGCCCGCCCGTGCCGAGGACGTGGAAGTCCACCGGCCGGCCCGCGCGCCAGTACCGCTCCGCCAGCGCCCGGCAGGGCACGCAGTCGGCGTCCAGTGCCACCGCGAACCGCTGTGCGGCCACGGCGTCAGCGCCGGGCGCGGCGGCCGACGCGAACAGCGCCTCGCCGCCGTACAGCCGCGCCCAGGCCTCGCCCACGGCGCGCTCGAAGGCCAGCTCGCCCTCGACGCGCTCCCGCTCCGCCGCGACGTACGCCTCCGCGAACCGGCGGCGCTCGGCGGGGGTGCGGGCGTGGGCGCCGAGCACGAGCAGGGGATCGGCGTCCGGGGTCCACAGGCCGCGGCGGCCGGCCATCAGGGTCTCGTAGCGGGTCCAGTCGGTCTCGTCGAGGTTCCAGGCGCGCGCGGCGGTACCGGCGACCGCGGTGTCGCGGACTTGCGTCTCCCCGATCTCGGCGCTCATGACGACGGTCGCGGCGCCGGCGATCGCTACGGCGGCGAGCGCACCCGCGCCCGCGCCGAACCACCTGGATGCTGGCATCTGCAGGCCCCCGGAAACCGGGGTTCGACTCACTGGACGGCGCGGAATGTAGCAGCCTGATTCCACGCGGAAAACTGCCGTCAGAACGCCGTCGATCCGCGTCGTTTCGACGGCGCTGCAAGCCCGCGCAGACCGCCTGCAAACGCCTGTTGCGCGCGCTCAACGAGCCTCCGGTCCGGTGCGGAGCGCCGCCATGCTGGTCCGCGGCCGCCGCGCGTCAAGGCCGGGCCCGTGCCGGGTGCCGGCCGTCCGCAAGCGGCCGGCGGCAGCCTTGACCCGCGGCTTGTGACCGCGGACGGATTCCGGCGGACATCCGCACCGGACACCACGAGGAGCTTCCATGGACAACCCCGATCCCCAGACGACCTGCATCCGGCCAATCTACCGCCTGGCCGAGGACACCGCGGGCGCCGTCGCGACGCACCTCGACCGCCACGTCGCGCCGCACCTGACGCCCGACGTCTCGACCTACGCCCGCGGGCGCCAGCGCGCCTGGCTCGCGATCGAGGCGCCCCTCGGCCCCACCCAGCCCTGGCGCCCCGGCCTCGCCTCGGAGCGGCTCTGGCCCTGGCTCACGCGGGTCTGGCAGCGGTTCCACCCGTCGAGCGAACCCACGGTCGGGCTGGCGATCCACGGCGACACGGGCATCGCCTGGCACCGCGACGCGGCCTACGCGCAGAGCGACGCGCTCATCGTCAACCTCGGCCCGGCGACGTTCGAGATCGACGCCGAGCGCGACTCCGCCAACGGCCGGCCGCTCGATCCCGTCTCCCTCGACCTCTGCCCCGGCGATGTCCTCGCCTTCGACTGCAAGCACCAGCACCGCGTCGTCGACGCCGACCCGGCGCGCTGGTCGGTCGTGCTGTGGCGCCTCAAGCGGTTCCCGCCGGCGCCGGTCGAGCCGGTCGCGATTCCCTGACCGCTGGCGCGAGCGGGTTGTCGATTCTGCCCGAGCCTGGTCCGCGCCGCCGCCCGTCAAGGCCGGGCCCGTGCCGGGTGCCGACCGACCGCCTGCGCGGTCGACGGCAGCCTTGACCGGCGGCTCCCGCGCGGACCGCCGGGCGGGGCCATCGACAACCCGGAGCACGCACATGGCCGTCCTGAACCTGCGCCGCATCGTGCGCGTCGACCGCGCGACGCGATGGGGCAACCCGTTTTGCATCGGTCGGGACGGTACGAGAGCCGAGGTGATCGAGCGCTACCGCCGCGACCTGTGGCGGCGCATCCGGACGGGCGAGGTGGACGTCGACGAACTCGCGGCGCTCGACGACCGCGACCTCGCGTGCTGGTGTGCGCCCCTGCCGTGCCATGCAGAGGTGCTCGCCCGCGCCGCCGCCTGGGCCGCCCGGCAACTGACGTAGCAGAACGGAACGTCCCATTTCGATCATTTCGATCCGGCAGGCTTGTCTGAACTCACCCAATGGGTTATACAGGTGCTCCATGCAGACAGTAGCGGAGACGCCGACATTCACGCGCCAGGCCAGCAAGCTGTTCACCGAGGACGAGAAGGACGACCTGATCGACTTCCTCGCGGCGGACCCGCTCGCCGGCGACGTCATTCCGGGCACCGGCGGCGTTCGCAAGCTGCGCTTCCACGCGTCGGGCGGCGGCAAGCGCGGCGGCGGCCGCGTCGTCTACTACTACCTCGACGAGGACATCCCGCTGTACGCGTTGCTCGCCTACGCGAAGTCCGCCCGGACGGATCTGACGCCCGAACAGCAGCGGACGGTGGCGACGCTCGCTGCCGGCATCAAGACCGAAGCAAGGAGTAAACGACCATGAGCACATTCGGCGACGATCTCGTTCAATCGCTCCGGGAGGCGCTCGCGCACGCCAAGGGCGACGGGCCGGCCATCGTCCATCCCGCCGTCTCGCCGCGCGAGGTCCGGGACGCCATCAGCCTCACCCAGGCGCAGATGGCGCCCCTCGTCGGCATGAGCCTCTCCGGCTACCGCAAGTGGGAGCAGGGCGCGAGGCGCGTCAGCGGACCGGCGGCCGCCCTCCTCGAGGTCATCCGCAAGGAACCGGAAGCGGTCAAGCGCGCGCTTCTGGCCGGATAGCGGACCCCATGCCGCTGCCGCCACCGCACCCGCGCGACGCTCGGTAGCCCCTCTCGAACAACCGCTCGCGCATCCCCTCGATCCGCCCGGAAACCGCGGGTTGCCCGCTTCATGCCGCAAGGGCGACGCCGGGCTATCCCACCACGACCCCGCTTCACCCAACCGCGTCGAATGCGGCCAGCATCCTGGCGACGTCGCGCCGCGTCAGGCGCTGCTCGACGACCAGCGCCTGTCCCCGGAAGCCAGCCGGCACGCGCACCTCCAAACGCAGCGTCAAGGCATCGGGCATCCCCTTCACCCGCCGTAAGGCGCGGTCGCGGGCGAGTATCACGGGCGCGTCGGGGTCCATGACCGATACTGTATATGCGAACATCATTCTGCCGCAACGTCGGCGGCACGCACCGCCCGAAATCGTCCCTCTATACGCCACAATAGACCCCCACGACATCGACCCGGGCGTGCCCGAGTTCGGCGGCGATCGTCCGCCGAACCATCCAGTCCTGGCGGCGCTCCTCGCGCGTCATCTCCCGCACCGCCTTGCCGCCGGCCGCCCGGCACGGGAAGCCGGCCAGCTCCCGGTACCGGCGCTGCGCGTAGCCGTGCCGCAGCCGGTGCGACTTCGGGATCCCGGCGCGGCGCGTGTCCCGCTCGAACCGCCCCATCTGCTGCACGTACTTCTCCTCCGGCCGGATCAGCGAATCGCGTCCGGCGAAGGCGTGAACCCGGTCCAGCAGCTCGCGCTGGGCGTCGACCAGGACCGGCACCGAGCGGGACCTGCCGCCCTTGCACCAGGACGCCTTGAGCACGATGCGATCGCCGCGGTCGGCGTAGCCGACACGGAACTTGATCGCCTCCTCGCGTCGCAGGCCGAACGCCGCCTGCAGCTCCAGCGACAGCCGCACGCGCTCGTCGCGCACGGCCGCGAGCTTTGCCCGGTCCAGCTCGAGTCCGTCCCGGTAGCCGCGCGCCGCCTTGCGGTCCCCGATCCCGTAGCGGGCGTTCTCCCGCATCACCACGGATCCCTTCCCGACCGCGCTGGCCCACCACCGCAGGTGGGCCATGAGGTTCTTGATCGTCCCGGGAGACAGCCCGCGGGCGTGCCAGTCGTCGACCAGCGCGCTGACGTGCCGCCCGCCGAGCGAGCGCGGGCGCATGCCGCGGAACCCCAGCGCCTCGAGGCGCGCGCTGATCGTGCGCAGGCCCGCGCGCCGCTGCCGCATGCGCGCCTCCGATCCCGACGGATTGCGGCGCACCAAGTCGCAGAGATCGCGGTACAGCCGATCGCCCTCGCGGCCGCGGTTCCCAGCCGCGCGGGCGCCGTTCGCACCCGAGCTGGTCGCACGTCGCCGGCCACCGCCGCCGCGGCTCCCGCGCGAACGGCTCCTCCTTCCGGCCATCGCCCTCCTTCCGCTCCAGCCGATCCCAAACGCCGACGGCGGTCGCCCACTTGCGGGCGTCCGCCGTCTCCCTGTCTGTTTGCTCAACGTTACGGTTTTCGCCGCAGCCATGTCAGGCGTGCGACGCGGCACGAAGGATGTCGTCGACATCCTCCTGCGGAACTCCGGGCATCCCCGAAGCAAACCAATGGAACTGCCTCTCCTAGGCCACCGGGCACGGTCCTGTCGGTCCCGTCCACGTGCGCCGCCATTACGCGCGCACGACTGCTCACCCGGCTTCATCCACGCTGTGCGTCCCCGTCGGAGACGCCCGGCTCCCCCGTCACATCGAAGGCGCCGTCCCTTGAGCGCTTCCCTTCCACCTCGATCGGTCCGCCAGCCCGCGGCACGTGTCCGTGCCCACCGGCCGCTCCCGAGCGCTTCCCCCGTACGCGGCACGCGTCACATGCCGTGCCTTCCAGGTTCAGTCGCGCGTCCGATTCGACGCGAAATGCGGCGCGGAGCCGTTCCCATGCTCCTTGCGCCACAGCGACGGTCGCCCGTCTCCCGCCTGTCTCCAGGCTTCATCCGCCGTCGCCGGCGGACGCGCCGTGTCCGGCGCCTTGACTCTCACCGAGTCCTACAAGGGCGTTCTCGCTCCCCGAACGACGCTCGAAGCGCCCGATGCGTTGTCACGCATCGCCCGCTTCGACGCCGCGCATCCTCTCCGTCACACACCGAGGATGGGACGCCTGTCGCGCCACTACTCGTCGTCGAGTACCGCGACGCTACCACACACCGGGGCGCTCCGTCACGAGCCGATAATGCGCCGGACCGCCCCCGAACATCGCACCACGCACGGCGTCGCGGCCCCTGTCACTAATTTCCGGCTTCGCGAAATTAGTGACAGGGGGCCGCTCCCGCAGCCACCCGCCCGCGCCCGCCACCGCTCCCGGAGGCGCCGCCGTTCCGCCGTCGGAACGCCGTCGCCCGGGCGTCGCCGCGACTGCGTCGCGCCGCCACCCGCAGGCGCTCCCATCCACGCTCCCACGACCGCCAGCGCACCTGCGTTCGACTCCTAAAGCTCGCCGTGTTGCGCGCGCTCAACAAGCGCACCGGCCTCCGCCACGCCGCCAAGCCCCACAGCACGCCATGCGCTGCCGCATGCTTCCATGCCACCGCGTTCCGCCCTTAGACTATTCGTCCATGCCGCACGCCAGATCGACCGCTCCCCGACGACCCAAGCCTTCTCGTCCACCCGACGCGCCGCGTCGCCATCCGATCCGCACACCGGAAGCCCAGCGACTGTGGTGGGGCCACTTGAGCGGCCGCGACAGCAAGCACTCCATCCCCTCCATCGTCGACTACGCGACCGCCATCGCCGCCATCCGCGCGCATGCGGACGACGCCGACGCCGCCTGGTGGCTCGACGAAACTCGCGAGCGCCTCGACGCGGCGCTGAGCGGTGTGCGCTCCTGGCGCCATGCCGACAACGCCATGCGCGACGCGTTCCTGCGCGGCCTGCCGCCGCGCCCCTGGACGTCGCCCCGCCTGAATCCCCACCCGGATCCGCTCGTCACCGCCTACGCGGAACTCCTGCTTGACTACGACGCCTGTGTCCGCGCCGCGCACACTACCGAGACGTACCTGAGCCGCCGTGACCTCCCCTCGAACGGGACGCGACACCTGTCCCGGGAGATCCGCATCGCCATCGCCAACATCCCCCGATCCGCCTCGGCCGTGGCGAGACGCCTCGGCGGTCCAGGCCAGAAGGCCTCTGCGCCATGACCGATACTCCGGCCACCATCCCGATCGACCCCGACGACCCGTCCCTCGCGGCAACGCTCGCCTCCCATCCGCTCGACTGGGCACGCCGCACGACGCTGCTCGTCTACGACCGGCATGCGGCGCAGTTCGCTGCGCGCGCCGACCGGCGTGCGCGACAGCTCGCCAGCCACGGCGACCGTGCCGCCGCTGACACCGTCCGCCGCGAGGCCGTCAACGTAATGCGCCATGCTTTCACCAACTACGAAGAACTCGTCGCGGATGTGGCCGCGCATTACGGGCGCGGGCGCCGCGACGATGTGATCGCTATCATCCGCAATCGTGCGCTGTGGGCGCTCGCGCACCGATTTCCTGCCTTGGCCGACATGTGCGGCACGATTGCCGACGAGCGGAATCAAAAAGCTCGTCGCATTTCTTCGGGTTAATCATGGAACTCGATGGAGATGCGGGCATTCCCACCCCGCGCGACTCGCCGTCCCCCCTAGAACACGTGCTCTCGCCGCCAATGGCCATGGGAGCGACATGGCACTAGGATGCCCGCCGCATCGTGTCGGAGCACTGCAACGTGACTGATCACGCACCGACCCAACTGACGCCACATCTCGACGAAATCGCCGACCGGCTGTGGTCCAACCGCGCCGCCGTGATGGTGGGTGCCGGACTCAGTCAAAACGCCGAGCCCCGCGGGGGCAGGTCTGCCTCGCTACCGAGTTGGAAGGACCTCGGTGATCGCTTCTACCGAAAGCTCCACGGCCGAGGTCCAGGTAACGAAGAGCGATACCTGAGCCTCCTGAAGCTCGCCGAGCAAGTGCAAGCCGCCTTCGGGCGCCCCGCACTAGACGACCTGCTGCGGCGTGCCATCCCCGATCTTAGTTTCGAACCGTCGAGCCTCCATGGCGACCTCCTGGCGTTGCCCTGGAGGGATGTCTTCACTACGAACTACGACACCCTGCTGGAACGGACACGCGCGTCCGCGACCCTCCGGCACTACGATGTCGTGGTGAGCAAGGAGGATCTGCTCTACGCGAAGGGTCCGAGAATCGTGAAGCTGCACGGCAGCTTCCCATCACCACCCTTCGTCATCACGGAGGAGGACTATCGCCGCTATCCGCGCGACCACGCGCCGTTCGTCAACACGGTTCGTCAGTCACTGCTCGAGAACACGTTGTGCCTCATCGGCTTCTCAGGCGACGACCCGAACTTCCTGCAGTGGATCGGCTGGATTCGCGATCACCTCGGCAAGGACGCCGCTCCCAAGATCTACATGGTCGGCGTCTTCGGCGATCTGAACGACGCCGACCGGCGACTCCTTGATGGTCGCGGCATCGTCGCCGTCGACCTCTCGGGGTTTGATCGGGAGCCCGGAGCCGCGCTTGCGGCGTTTGTCGCGCACCTGCGCGACCGCAGAACCCGGACGCTGGACTGGGCCGTGGCCTTCGCTGAGGCGTCGCCTGATCCGGTTCCAAGCGGCCCTGAGAAGTACGCCGCCTTCGTTACGCACTGGCGACGACAGCGCGAAGCGTATCCGGGCTGGGTGGTCGTGCCCGAGGACCAGCGCGCCATCCTGTGGATGTACACGCAACGCTGGGTGTCGCGCGTGGGGCACCTCTCGACCGAAGACCGAGCCAAGCTCGAAACGCCGCTGGACCTAGATTTGGCGTTTGAGTTGGCATGGCGTCTGGACCGCTGCCTGTTCCCGCTGATCTACGAGCTGCCTGCATTCCTCGAAGAGGTCGCTGCGAAGTATAGAGAGGGGGAGACCCGGATGCCGGACAACGTCTCCTGGACACCCGCCTCTGCGGCCCGTGCCGTTGCCGACATCCGACTTTCGCTCATGCGGCACTATCGCGAGGAGGGGCTGGATCGGCAGTGGGAAGAAGTCATCCGGCCCCTTGAGCTTGCCTTCGACAGACTCGCGCCGGAGCAGAAGGCGAGACTGCAGTTGGAGAGAGCCCTCCAGGCCCTGTTCCGCTTCGACCCCGGTGAAGCCCGGAGGCTCCTGGTCGACCAGCACTTCGACGCGGAGCTCCCGTTCTGGCAAGCCAAGCGAGCTGCACTGATGGCGGAATTGGGGGACGCCGCGGGCGCCCGCGCCATTCTGAAATCGAGTCTCCAGACGATCCGGCAACAGATCGGGCTTGACCAGGTCGGCGACGATCTGACGCTCGTCTCGCAGGAATCCGTTGTCATGCTGCTGTTGTCTGCAGTGGAACGTGGCGAGCCAAGCCGTCAGCCATCGGCCAGGAATCTGCTGAACGAACTGTCCGAGCGGTTCCGAGAGCTGACGCGATTCAAGTGCGACCCTCGGCACGATTTATCGTCGCTGTCGATGCGGCTCAAACCTCCGGTTACGCGTGATGTCGGGGAAACCACGACGCACCAATTCGATCTGGGGATGGTCTCGAGAACGATTCGCTTGGGTTCGGACGACGAGGCGATCGCTGCCTACAGCTTGCTGCGGCTCTGTGAGGACCTGGGCGCGCCGTACCGAATGGAGGGGACATCCTTCTGGCCCGATTCGCTCGGCGGGACGTTGCCGCGGGTCGGGCCGTTCTCGCCTCATTGGGCTCTGGTGACCATCGTCCGCCTGGGCGACGCGAAGGCCGTTGACCACCTGTTCGACCGAGAGTATCTGGACGGGCTCTCCCGCGCCCAGGTGGACGAGTATTTCGAGACGTATCTGGGGGCGCTGGAGCGGACGGTCACCATGCTCGACGAGAGCGAGTGGTCGGACGCAAAGAGCTTCAGGTCCTTGGCGCAGACGTTACCGGAGGTGTTTTCGCGCCTCTGCTACAAGTGCTCGCCGACGCGCCGCGAGTCGCTCACGGGCTTGCTCGCACCGATCTACGGGTCGCGGCGGAGACACGTTTTCGAGGGGATACACAGGCTCGCGGGACGACTGTTCCACAGCATGTCCGTGCCTGAACGGATCGCAGCCGTGCCATCCTTGATAGACCTCCCCATGCCGCCGGACTACCGCGACCTGGACAAACGCGACTTCCCCAACCTGATCCGCCTACTGGATCTTCCGCTCGGGGTACGCGCGGATCAGCTTGCCGTGACCGAGGAGAGCGTCAACGGTCTGCTGGAACGCCTATCGGGCGATGCCGGACAGCGTGGCTGGGCCCTGACGAAGCTCGCGTGGTTGCACACCAGAGGCTGCCTCGACGGGCGGCAGTCAGCCCGCTTCGGGAGCCTGCTGTGGGATGGCCTCGGCGATAGTGGCGTCCCGCCGATCCAGGACTACCACGGGGTCGACTGTGCGAGGTTGCCTCATCCGCCGCAGTACGATGCGGCAGCGCGCGCGAAGCAAAACCTGCGCACGAACCTGGCCGAATGGCAAGATGACAGTCGCCTACGCGAGGGTTTGGAGGAGCTACGCCATTCGGCGAACATGATCGATTGGTCCACCTCGGAGGCCTTGGACGTATTCGCCGAGCTCGCGCCTTGGTGGGAGAAGAACAAGTACAGACTCCACAACCGACTTCCGACGCCGTTCGGATCAGAAACGAAGATCGTCAGAGGGACAGCGCATCAATTGGTCAACGCTTTGTCAGCATTGTTCTCCGGTATGACTCGGAGCGATACATCGAGCGATCATCTCGAGGCGTTGCGTGCGTTCGTATCGGACCTCGGCCGGCATGACGTGCCGTCAGCAAGGCTAGGGGTCGCGGTGGTGGGGATCCTCGGGGCGGATCGTGAGGCACCGCTTCGGCAGGCAGCGACCGCACTGTCAGACAGCAAACCCGATCACGTGGAGGACGCGCTCGAGGTGGTCAGGCTGTCGGCAGGGACGGACGCCACAGACCACGAGCTAGACAACATTGCGGACAGGCTCGTCGAGGGAGTCCGGTGGCGCCATCGCCCAGGACTCGGGCAGAGGCTGCGCGTCGCGGCCGAACTCGTCGACGCGGCGGCGTGGTTTCTGACGGAGGAGCGCGAGGCCGCACTCCTTGAGGGCATCCGTCAGATCGCTGACGAGACTGCGAGCGGTGTCAAGGGCAACGATGAAGATGGGGTGATCGAGATACGAGCTGGAGCCGCATCGTTGGCGCTCGCCTTGTATCGGCGGCGCGAGGCGCAGGGCATGGACCTCTCGGATGTGACTCGGCAATGGCGTGACCTGTGCGCGTCGTCGGAGGAGTTCGCCGAGGTGAGAAACGCGTGGCCAACATCCCCGGCCGCGCCTGGGCCACGAAGCTGATGACACGCCGGGACGGGCATGATTCGCGAATTGCTGACAATCCTTCGGCATCGGCTCTCTCCGAACAGATTCCGCTAGTGAAGGCCGCCAAGGCGATCACTGGGGCGGTCAAAGCACTCGGCGTCGAGAATGAGACCGTGGATCGGATTCATGTGACCGCTACGGAGGCGCTCCATCAGGCGGACATCCTCGATCTCCCCGACCGTTTCAACGATGCGTTTGCAGGCCGCGGGTGGATAGCGACAGCCTCCTTCGCCGTCGACACGATGCGCCGCTCAGTCGAACTCCAAGAGGAAGGCCTTGACGAAGAAGCGGAGCAGGAGATCCTCGCGTGGTTCACCGAGGACCGCATCAATCTCTTCGCGGTCAACCGCGGGAAGCGATTCGACGAGACCGGATGGAGATGGGACCAGCTCCGGGAGGCACTCCAGCTCACCGTCGAGGAACGCTATTGGGCCGCTGTACCGTTGATCCTCATCGCATGTGACGGCCTAGCTTCCGAGGTTCTGGGGACCAGCCCGTTCGAAAAGGGGGCCGACCTCACGGCTTTCGATTCGATTGTCGGTCATCCGAGTTCGCTTCCCGCGCTGATCGGCAAGATCACCAAGGGCGTACGGAAATCCTCGGCTGCAGAGATGACCTTGCCGCTGCGTCACGGCATCCTTCACGGGCGATCATTGGGCTACGCAAATCGTGTCGTCTGCATGAAGGCGTGGCTGTTGATGATCGCGCTCATCGACTGGGCGCACGACAAGTCAACCGAGAGCGATCGAGCGCGCGAACACCGCGCTGCAGAGGACATCGGCTGGGCCGAAATCGCGGACGGAATGCGGAAGGTCCGAGCCGACCAAGCGGCGATCGACGCCCACGAGCCGCGAACGAACTGCGGGCCCTTCGGCCGCGGCATTGACCCCGCTCTGCCAGAGTCCGCGATCGTGGAGTTCCTGACGTGCTGGCAGGCAAAGAACTATGGGGGCATGGCCGAGCGGGCGGTCAACCTCATGCGAGTGCCGACACGCAAGCTCGCGGGCGAGCTTCGGGCCAACGCGGAGCTGGCCCAGCTCACACGTTTTGATCTTCGCATCGTGCGACAGCCTACCGTGGGGTTCGCCGAAGCCGACGTCTACATGGAAGGCGTGACGCCACTGGGTCCTGCGAGCGGCGTTTTGAAGGTGGTCGCTCTCAGGCACACTGAAGATGGCGACGTCGCCATGCCGACCGATTCGGGTCGTTGGTACGTTCGGCAGTCCTGCGTCGTGGAGTTGATGAGGAGCCGCGCGGACGAACGCGGCTCGGATTGAACCGGCGACCCGGCGCAAAAGCGGGCGCGCGGTGCCGTGGGACTCCGGAGGCAGCGATAAGATGTCTCCGAGTCAATTTGCCGTCGTCGTGGCGCTCCAGCCCTTCAGATTCGCACTCGCGCTAGGGCTAGGGGGCGGACACCCGCCACGCCCGCCGCGGTCATGTCGGCGAGGCGAAGCAGCCTCCGCCAAGGTGGCCGCGACACGTTCTAGGGCCACAAGACCCGAAGCCTCTCGCCGTTCGAGGTCGGTCCTAACAGGCGCTCTGGCGAGACGATGAGCGGCCATTCCACTCGAAGGCAGGCGAGCTGCCTCCTTTGCGGTCAAACGAACAGTCCAGTCACCGACCGCGCGAACGAAAAGCCGCCGGCCACCCTCGCGCCGGTCCCGCCGGCCGTCAAGGCAACCCCTGCGGGGCGCCTGGCGGCGTCCTTGACCGCCGGCGGCGTCCGGCGCGGCAATCTCGGGCGAGCTTTCCGTCCATCACAGGAGCAACCCCATGGACAACCGACTCATCGCCTACGCCCCGAGCAGGCGGGAGATCGATGGCGAGGAACGGACGTTCCGCACCCGCGTCGGCGTCGCCTTCCCGCACAAGCGGTCCGATGGCTACACCATCCTCATCGACGACAACCTGAGCATCCGCGGCGAGATCGTCCTGTTCCCGCCCTTCGACGACACCGGCAGCGGTCCCCCCGAGCGGAGCAGCCCCCAGTCGCCACCACGCTCGGAGACCGGCGACGGCGTCCACGACTTCGACGACGACATCCCGTTCTAGCGGAGTTCTCCCGAGCTCCGCGCCGCCGGCGCGTCCGCCTGTTCCTCCTCTGCACGCGGACGCGTCCCGGCGGCCCCTCTCGCTTCCCGCGACCGACCCCCGGTCACCCGTCCCCTGAGCGAAACCACCCTTCGAACCCCCGTCCCGGCTTGAGGTCGCCGACGCGCCGACGCCGCCGGATCGCCCCGGCCCGCCGCGCCAGCGGCGGCTGCTTTTGCTTTCTTTTTCTCTTTCCTTTCGCTTTTGCTTGGGTGGTCGCGATGCTCGAACCTCGCCGGTACCGAATCCACCTCCTGGCAAGTGCGGCTTCCCGAACCTGCACCGAAAAAAACGGCCTCGAAAGGCCGTTTTACTCACAGGTTGTCCACAGGCGGCGCCGCCTGCAGGGCGGTCCCGCTAGCTCCTCAAGTCTCGCCGAGCGACTATCCGCCGCCCGCTCGTCACCGGCCCGCGCCCCGCTCCAGGCGCTTACCGATCTCGTCCGCGATGGCCCCCACCGCGACCGGCCCGTCGCCCGACCGCCTCGCGTCGCAGCCCCGACAGACCCCGTCGCCCCGATCGCCCCGCGCCGCCGGATGATCGAACGGGCTGTTGCACCACCGGCATCGTGGCCGAGAGCCTGCCCGCGGCACCGATGCCCGGTTTCTCGGCTCAGGTTCCATCTTGGCGGTCCCCGGCCCAGCATCGGTCTCGATGTCCTGCCGGATCCGGGCAGCCAGGCCCCGCAGGCGCGCCCGCGCGATCCGGTATTCCCCCCGCTTCCCGTAGTAGTCCGCCAGACGCTCAGCGATCATCGTTCCCGCGGGACTTTGCGGCAGCTCCTCCGCCGCGAATGCCGCCACCGTTACTTTCGTCTTTCCGTTACGCAGTCCACTGGTTCGGTTTTCGATACCAGTCGCACTCTCAGCAGCCGCGCCCGCACCCGGCGCCGCCCGCCGCTGGCCTCCCGGCGTCACTTCACTGGTTCGGTTTTCGATACCAGTGGACGGCGCCCTCGGTCTGCCGCCGGGCGCACTGGACCCACTGGTTCGGTTTTCCGTACCAGTGCCCGCGTTCGTGCTGACTGCGCCATCGGTACGCTTCCGGGCCGTCCTCGCCGACTTCCGACCGCCCCGGGCCCCCGACGCCTTGCCGCCGTCCGCCGCAACATTCTTCCGGCGGCGGGCCAGCGTCGCGACCGGCGTCTCCAGGTCCTCGTCGGCGAGCAGCCCGCCCCAGAAACCCTCGCCCAGGTACCAGGACGTCCGCGGCGCCCCGTCCTGCGGCGACAGCAGCGACTGCTCCATCAGTTCCCGCACCGCCGCCGCAAACGACGCCGGCGTGCGGATCCCGGTCATCGCCATCAACTGCGCCCGCGTCATCGTGCAGACCAGTTCCTTCGTGAAGCAGAACATCGTCGTGGCGAACAGCAGCACCGCGGCTTTCATCGACAAGCCGCGCTCGGCGACCAGCTCCGCGCAGCGGTTCCACCGTTCCTCGTGCTCGATCGACCCGTCCAGGATCTCGCGCAGGGGCGTCGGACACGCGACCGACCGACGCTTGCCCTGTCCCCCGTCGCCCGCCGATCGCCTCCGCCGGTCCAACCTCGATACCAGCGCCGCCGTCTTCTCCCGCGCGTGCTCCTCCCCGCACTCCTCCTCGTTCGCTATCGCGGCGCTGACGGCGTCCTCGATCCCCGGTCGCGCCGCGTCCACCGCCGCCGCGTCGTCGAACGACACCACCGACTCGCTCTCGAGGTAGCCGCGCTCCCGCGCGACCACCGCCAGTTCCGTCCAGCGGGCGACGTACTGCGTGGGCGTCCCGGCGCCCAGGTCCCCGCATCCCTCCACCACGGCCGCCATCGGCATCCGCTGCAGACCTTCCGCGCAGTCGCACACGCCATCACCCTCCCGACGACCACCCCGGGTCGCACGGACGCACGATGCATACGGGTCCACGATCCACCGGAACGCTGCCGCGCCTGAACCACCGCGGTTCCTGCCACGGTCCGCTTTCGCCGGGCCGAGCGCGACCGTGGCCCGCAATCAAGCGACTCCGGGCTCGTCGCGTTCCGATCGGTGAAGGCCCGCCACCACGGGCACCCGGACGTACCGCCGGTCGCCCCTGGTTCGCAATACCGCTAGCCGAAATGCCGAGGGAGACGTGCCGCCGTGCGGCTTGAAATCCTCCGTCCGTTGCCCGCATCCGACCTCCCCGTCAGAACCTCTGTTGCCGGGACGCCCGCCGCTTCAGTCTCGCGCGGACATCCCCGGGCGGTCCGACCCTAGGCCGGGCCGACGGTTCTGGACTCGAGCCAGGCCGCCACGGTCTCCGTGCGCCACGCGCGCAACTGCGAGCCGAGCTCCACGTCGGACCGGGGGAATCTCCCCTTGGCGATCCAGTAGTAGATCGTCCGCTTGGACACCCGCAGCATCTCTTCGAGGTCCGCGATCCGGAGGACGCGGGGCTCGACGCCGCGGCGGGACGGAGAGAGGGTGGAGTGGTTCGTGGTCATGCCAGAATCCCTTCAGCTAGCGGGAACTGGCCCTTCCATATACACGGATTTGCGACGGTCGCAACCACCCCGGATGCCCGAAACGGGCGAAAGTGCTAGCTGAAATGCTTTGATTGGCCCATGATTCCGAAAAAATATTTTGGATTCAAGGGCTTATAGAGGATGAATGGCGGAGCGGACGGGACTCGAACCCGCGACCACTGGCGTGACAGGCCAGTATTCTAACCAGCTGAACTACCGCTCCTAAGTGGAATGTAACGCGAAAATTGGTGGGTGTTGTAGGGTTCGAACCTACGACCTATGGCTTGTAAGGCCATTGCTCTCCCAACTGAGCTAAACACCCATCTGAGGGCGAGTATTTTAGTTCAGAAATCCACTGTAGCATCAGCATACAATCTTTACCGCACCGACAAGTCAAGCACACTACGTGCGTTGAAAATATTCCATCGTATCAGTAAGGAAAAGCACTTATGACAGATATTGATAGCTCACTATTGGCTGAACTCACGAAGTTGGACACACCAACCGTTTGCAATGCGTTAGAGTCCGTCGCGCCAAACCGGCGAGGTTTTGGCTATACGACGGAACCGTTAGTATGTACAAGGCCAGAGCTTGGCAGCATGGTTGGTTTCGCGCGAACCGCCACCATACGTGCGGCGCATCCTGCCGATACAAAGAACGTATCCCAAGACTATTACGCCTATATCGACGAAGGTGCAAAACCTGCGATCATCCTGATTCAAGACTTGGACGGTCCCTCTCGTGGATACGGATCATATTGGGGCGAGGTCAATAGCAACATCCACAAGGGACTGGGGTGCTTAGGTTTGGTTACCGATGGTAGCGTTCGAGACATCCCGGATATCGCACCCGGATTTCAAATGCTCGCAGATCGAATCGGACCATCCCACGCATTTGTACATGTCGTAGCGTACGGACTGGACATCAACGTTGCCGGAATGCGTGTGACTGATTCAGACCTCGTACACGCAGATCAACACGGTGCAGTAGTCATTCCACGCGAAGTGGCCGCGGACGTGCCAGAAGCAGCCGCAGCGATCGCTCGGCGCGAACGAGTGATCATCAACGCTGCGCAGGAAGAAGGGTTCAATATGGAACGACTTCGACGTGCATGGGGAGAATCCGCAGAAATTCACTGACCCGATGATACTTCCCCCTTTCTTGCTCACCGATCAGACAGGGTTGGACCACAGCTTTCCAGACGGACAAAGTACGTTCATCTGCTTTGTAAAGGAAGATTGCCCGACATGCAATCTGGTTCTTCCATTGATCGAACAGGTGCATGCAAAAGGAAGTTGCCGAGTGCTGATTCCTGGGCAAACTGAGGATGGGAATCGATTGCTCGTTGATCGACACAATCTCTCTGCGCCGGTTTTAGACGATTCGATTCTGAAGGTTTCCTTCGCGTACGACTTGGATGTAGTCCCGCATTGTTTCATTGCAGATTCAAGCGGTGCTAAAGTAGCTGAGCTGATCGGGTTTCAACGAGAAGAGTGGCAGACAACATTCGAAGAGTACTTCCCCGATGTTGCCATTGATTGGAATGAACTTCCTGAATGGCGACCTGGCTGTGGATCCTTAACTCAAGATCCACTTATCAGCGAACGTTTACGTGCGGAGTCAGAAAATAGCCCACTCCGAGCGAGACGTCTAGAGATCGGAAGCCAAGACGATGTGCATGAGTTCATGTACGACCAAGGATTTACCGATGGATTACCCGTTATTCCCCCAACCCCAGAGCGCGTTTTGCGCATGATGAACGGAACCGATCGGGACCCACAGGAAGTGGTTGCCGTGATTCCTCCAAATCTCGCACCGGCGACCGTAGAGAAAATCGCTGTGAATGCTGTTATGGCTGGATGTAAGCCAGACTACCTATCGGTAGTCCTAACTACGATCGAAGCGATCTGTACTGACGAGTTCAACTGTCATGGTGTGTTCGCTACTACGATGGGGGCGACTCCCGTCATGATCTTGAACGGTCCGATTCGGCATGAATTGGATGTGAACATGAAGATGTCCGCTCTAGGCCAAGGTACACGTGCAAATGCTGCAATCGGTCGCGCCGTGCGGCTGGCTGTTCGGAATATCGGAGGCGCAAAACCTGGAGGCACAGAGCGTTCTACCCTAGGCAATCCAATGAAATACTCGATGTGTTTCGCGGAATGGGAAGAACGGAGTTTTTGGGATCCATTGCATGTGGAAAGAGGCTTCGAGAAAGACGATTCCGTAGTGTCTGTCTTTGCGATGAGTGGTGGACCCATGCAGATCATTGATCAAACCTCAAGATCAGCAGAACAATTGATCGGGAGTTTTGCTTCCTCAATGCGAGCTGTCCACAACGTTCGAGCACATGGAAGCGGCGATACGGTATTAGTCGTATGTCCCGAACATGCCGATACGCTCAAGACGCAAAACTACTCGAAACGGGACGTGAAAAACGGAATTCAAGAAAAGAGTGCCGTCCCTACTCGAGAATTGGTTGCAGATGAGTTCAGCGGTGCAGGTATCCCGAAAGCTGCATTCGACCGAATGCCACGTGAACGGCAAGATGCCAAAGTACCGAAATTCAGTTCCGCCGACCACATTCATATCGTGGTCGCTGGATCGGAAGCAGGGAAATTCTCAGCAGTCTTTCATGGATGGGCTAGCGGACCAATGGGTTCGATACCTGTCTCGAAAAAAATCGATGTATGATGTAAAAAACAAGAGGAGTTGATATGACAACGATTCTGGATCCTACCGACGAACGTCGACCGGTCGAGCGTACGCTTGCTTCAAGAGCGTCCGAACTATCAGGTCGATTGGCTTTGTTGGATATCCGAAAACCTAGAGGGAATGTTCTTCTTGATCGACTTGAGACGTTGTTAGGCGAAAATTATCCTAACGTCGAAGTCCATCGCTACGCGAAACCAACATTCACAAAACCCGCTCCGGACAATCTTCGACGCGAGATCAGAGGTAGTGCAGATCTTGTAGTCGAAGCCCTTGCTGACTGAGGATCCTGTACTACGTGCAGTTTGCATGATACGGTATGGTTCGAAATTCAAGGAATCCCAGCAGTAACCATCGCTTCAAGCGAGTTTAAGTCTGCAGCGACTACACAAGCCAGTGCACTAGGTCTAAAAGACGCGCCGTGCGTATTCGTACCGCACCCCATCCAGGATGCGACGGACGAAGAGATGCAACAAAAGGCAGAGGATTGTCTTGAGCTTGTGGTAGAAGCTCTCGTTGCCAATAACGGACAAGCAGACAACTAAATCGGTGTAATAGCGTCGTCACCAAGGTGATTGGTGGCGACACTATGTTGTTGTACTAGTTAAGCCGAACTGATGATCAATATCTGTATGCATCCAACCGTTGGATGGATACTAACTCCACATTGGTCTCTCGAAATCTAGACGAAATCCCCTCTATCAATATGGAGTTCCGATCCCTAGAGACCCTGGTTCAATATACGACAGAAGAGTCCACTAATTTCTCAATGTAAGACTGAGAAATTCCAAATTCTGCTAGAACTTCTCGTGTGTGCTCACCCGGATCCGGTGCCGCTCGGTCGAACGACTCAGCATGTGGATGCGATGACAGATTGATCGGCGAGCGTATGAGCCTGACCTCACCCAGACTTCGATGCTGCACCGGTTTACTCATCTTCAGGTGCTTAGCCTGTGCATCCTCGAACGCTTCACCCACATCGAAAATCGGTCCACAGGGCACCCCTTCCTGATTGATTCTTTCGACTAACGTAGCTACTTCGAAGGATTGCAACGAAGTATTGATCTCATTTTCCAACTTTTCCTTATTTTTTAATCGCTTACCAGGGGAATCGAACAACGGGTTTGTACCCAATT
>JAJDVW010000138.1 GCA_022825925.1 Pseudomonadales bacterium
GGGGGCACGCTCGCGGGCGCGTGGCTCGAGCGCGACGGCGGCGGCGCGGTCACGGTGCTGGCGGACGACGTCGCGCTGACCGCCGGCGCGGCGGTGACGCGGGAGGCGTCCTCGTCGTCGCCGGAGCGGCGCACGTTCGGGTTCCGGGCGACCCACGTCCTCGACGGCCGCACGCGCCGGTCGACGGAGTGGCTCCCGATCGAGTGGCGCCCGAAGGTGATTCTCTCGGCCAGTCCGGCCAGCGTCGCGGAGCACGGCGGCGCGGCCAAGGTGACGGTGACGGCCACGCTGACCGGCGCGTCGATCACCGCCGCGGCGAAGACGGTCGACGTGTCGGTCGCCGGCGGCACGGCCACGGCCGGCGACGACTTCGAGCCGGTCGCGGACTTCACGATCGCGATACCGGGCGCGACGCGCGGCGCGACGGGCGCGTTCACCCTGACGCCGGTGGCGGACGCCGCGCGCGAAGGCCCGGAGACGGTCGCGATCACCGGCACGGCGACGGACGGGAGCGCCATCACGGTCACCGGAACCACGGTCGGCATCGCGGACGCCGACCCGAAGCTGACCGTGACCGCGCCGACGAACGGTCACGTCACCGGCACCACCGGCGCCGGCGACGCCGCGGCCACCGTGATCGACTGCGGCTCGGGGAACCGGACGGACTGCTCCGCGACCCTGGCGGCGGGCACGGTGGTGACGCTCAGGGCGACCGCCGACGCGAAGCACCTGTTCACCGGCTGGACCGGGGCGTGCGCCGGGACGGCGAACTGCACCATCACCCTGAACGCCGACGGCACCGTCGGCGCGAGCTTCGTCGCGGCGCGCAACCTGGTCGTGACGGCGCCGACGCATGGTAGGGTGACGGGCCGGCTGGGGACGAAGACCGTGATCGACTGCGGCACGAACTGCTCGGCGACGTTGGCGGACGGCGCCACGGTGGCGCTGCGCGCGAGCGCGGCCGACGACCATCGCTTCGACGCCTGGGGCGGCGCCTGCGCGGCGGAGACCGCCGCCGACTGCTCGGTGACCCTGGACGCGGACCGCGCGGTGAGCGTCGTGTTCGTGTCCACGGCCGTCGTCGGCAAGTGCGACGAGAGCGTCGTGGACGGCTGCGCGTCCGGGACGCTCAACAACACCGCGTTCGGCGACACCGACAGCCATCATCGCTGGCGCTGCGACGGTTCCGGCGGCGGGACCAACTCGCCCGAGTGCTCGAAGGCGAAGTCGAACTGTTCGGCCGGAAACCGGGACTGGAACGTGGGCGACAACGCTTGCCGCGGTTCGGTCACTGGCGCGGCCAGCGGGCAGACGCGGACCGCAAGCGACGGCAACGGCTCCACCACGGGCTCCGCTTCGTTCAAGTGCGACGACGGCAAGTGGGCGGAACAGGCCGGGAGCGTCTGCGGCCTGGAGTGTGCGGCGGACGCGAGCCGCTTCTGGCGGGACGGCAGGGACCTCTGCTCGGCCCGGCTCCCGACGACGCGGCACCTCGGTACGCGAACCGTCACGGACGGCAGTTACCCGGCGACGGGCACGGCCACCTACCAATGCAACGACGGCGCCTGGGAGGGACCGTCGGCCAGCACCTGCCGCGCGGGGTGCGCCGGCGAGACCCGCTCCAACTGCAAGCTGAAGGATACGGTGGACGGCGGCAGGTCGGGAACATGCGACGCCAAGTCCACCGGCAACTGTTCGTACTCCTGCAGCGACGGTATCTGGAGCTGGGAGAGCGGCCGGTGCAATGCGGGATGCCCGGCGAGCACCGAGGACTGGAAGGTAGGCGACGACGCCTGCCAAGCTACGGTGACCAACGGCGCCCACGGGGCCAGCAGAAAGGCGGTCGACAACATCGGCTCGGAGCGGGGCTCCGCGACGTTCATGTGCACGAACGGAAACTGGCAGGAGCAGTCCGGCAGCACCTGCGCGAGCCAGTGCACGGGGGAGAGCAAGACGTGGAACGACGGGTTGGACACGTGCGAGGCGTCGCTCGTTACGACGCCCCATGGCGAGACGGGCACCGCGAAGGACACCACCTACAAGGACACGGGTTCGGCAACCTACAGTTGCAGCGACGGCACATGGTCCGAGCCGCCGACCTCGAAGGCATGCCATGCGGGGTGCCCGGGGACCACGATGGCTGGCTGCCCGCTCTCGGACACGATCCACGACGGCGAGGACGGGGGCAGTTGCGGCACCGGTTATTCGGGCGAGTGCACTTACTCGTGCAATGACGGCGACTGGATTGCGAAGAGCGCATGCGTCCCCAACTGCCCGGAGGAGTCCAAGTCCTGGAGCGACGACGACAAGAATAACCATTGCTCCGCAACGCTGGCGGAGGGCAAGCACGGGAAGGAGGGCACGGCCAGGGATCGAGCGTACTCGGCAACCGGTTCGGCCACCTACCAATGTCACGCCGGGACGTGGACCGAGCCGCCGACATCGAAGACCTGCCATGCGGGGTGTGCCGGCGAGACCATCGATGGTTGCGAGCTGTCCGACACCGTCCACGACGACACGGACAAGGGAAGTTGCGGCACCGGATTCACGGGTAGCTGCTCTTACTCGTGCAGCAACGGCGAATGGATGCCCGAGAGCGCCTGCACACGTATCCCGGACAATTGTGCGAGCGAGTCCAAGTCCTGGAGCGTCGGTGACAACGACTGCTCCGCCGAGGTGGCGGACGGACTGCACGGGAGCCTAGGCGAGGCCAAAGACGGCGTCTATCCCGGTAGCGGGTCGGCGAAGTACACCTGCCACGACGGGTCGTGGCTCGAGCCGCCGACATCGAAGACCTGCCATGCGGGATGCGCTGGAGAAACGATGGCTGGCTGCAAACTCCCCGACACGGTACACAACACCGACGCGGACGGGGTTTGCCAGGGTCTGTACACCGGGAGTTGTTCGTATTCGTGCGGCACAGATGCCTGGAAGCCGATGGCCAAGACCGAGTGCACGCCCCCCCGCACCGTGACCGTCAGCCCGGCACCGAAGGGTGCCACCGTGACCGGGGACGACGACGTTATCGACTGCCCCGGCACCTGTTCGACCAAAGTAGCGGACAACAGCAACTACAAGCTCACGGCAACACCCGCTGCAAGCTACGAGTGCACGTCCTGGACGGTCAACAAAGCCGAGGCCTGCGCAGGCTCCCTGACGTGTACCTTGACGAAGATCACCAGCGACGTGACGGCTAGCATCAAGTGCAAGCGTAAGGCCCCACCCCGGCCACCCAGCCTGGAAGCCGAAGCCGGCGGACCGTATGACGTGACCCGCATACTCTTGCCGCAGGTGCCCATACCGACCGCCAATCCCCACACGGTGACGGTGATGGCCACCGCGACGGGCGGCGTGCCGCCATACACCTTCAAGTGGTCGAACCACCCCACGTCCGCGGCCAGGGTGGTTTACCTGTGGACCGCGCTGACGCCGGTGCCGTCGAAGGTGACGGTGACCGTCACGGACGAGGCTACCCCGACCGCCGGAAAAGACACGGACACGGCCATCCTCAGGCTCCCGTCGGCGAATGGGATACAGGGCGCGAGCGATGCCTCGGCCGCGTTCGAAGTACCGCTGGGCGGCGAGCTGCAGTTCATCTGGGGCGGGGACGACACCGTGAAGGCGAGGTCCGAAAGCGCCGCGGTGGTCACGGTGAGCGTGTCGTCCCCGGTGATCACCGTGACGGGGACCGGAGTCGGCGAGACCCACGTCATCGTCACGACGGACGACGGGGACTGGTGGCTGCCGGTGGTGGTGCGGTGACCGGGAGCGGCGGATCGGCGCGTAGGTGCGCGGCTGCGGCGCTGGCGCGTTCACGCGGCCTTCTTCGAGCGGTCGCCTTCTCGGTCTTGCTGGCGCCGTCGGCGGCGCTTGCGCAGCCGGACCCGGCGCCGCTGTTCGGGCCGCAAGCCGGGATGCCGAGGCCGGTCGCAGACGGAGCAGCCGGCGCACCGAAGGCGAGGACGCATCGGACGGTGCGTGCGAACCGCGAACTGCTTCACGCCGCCCGCGAGCAGGTCTTGTCCGCGGGGGCCGGCAAGCTCCGGTTGAACCTGTTCGACGATGCAGACTTTACGGCAACGCTGGAGCGCAGCGCCCCGACGGCCTCCGGATACACGCTGTCCGGCCCGCTGGACGGGGTACCGTTCGGCCGGGCCGTGCTGGTGGTCAACGACGGTGTGACGATGGGCCGGGTCTACACGCCGGCGGGGAACTACTCGATCCGCGGAACGGAACGCTACCAGAGCGTCGAGCGGCTGCCGGCGGCCCCGCCGGGCTGCGCGGCGGACAGTCCGGCTTGTCCGGCCGCGCGGCAAGGAAGCGTCGCGCACCCGCACCCGGAACCGCCGGAACCTCTCCGCGCCGGAACGGAGGCACGCCCGA
>JAJDVW010000096.1 GCA_022825925.1 Pseudomonadales bacterium
AGGAGCGGGGCGAGGCGCGGGCGGTCTTCCGAGAGCTTCGCCAACACGTCCTTGACCATTGAGAGGGTCACCGTCGACCGTCGGGCGGGCTGGGCGAAGTAGATCGTGAGCGCCTCGATTTCGTCGCGGTTCTCCTTCAGATAGGCATCGAAGTCTTCCACGATCTGATCGGCGTTGGCCGCCACATCGCCCGCCCACTCGGCGCGCAGGAGGGTGTCCAGGTTGTCGTGGTCGATGGTCTGTTCGTGATCGCGGCGGATCGTGTCCATCAGTTCGATCAGTGGTCCACTGAAGACGTTGGCCGCCCGCTTGATGCGCTCTTCGCGTGCGGCCTGCATGGCGGTTTCGTCCGGTTCGGGGTGACCCGCGGCTATGGCGTCAGCCTCGACCTTGTCCGCGTCGATGGCGTCGAACAGGTCACGGACGATGACGGAGAGCGGCTTCCCAGCGGCCTGCTCGATACTCGCGTGATCCTCATCCCCGAGCTGGTTGTCGAGGCGCGACAGACGCCCGGCCAGCGAACTCACCGTCTCTTCGGACCGGTCACCCATCATCAACCCCGTGGCGAGGTCCTTGAATGGGATGGAGGGTTTCGTGTCGAGCGGCTGGCTGCCCGTCTTGATCGACTTTGTGACGCCCACCGTGTCGACGATGACGTAGTGCGTCTTGGCGCGAGCGGACGGCGTGACCTTCTGCAGGTCGTCCGGCGTGAGCACCCGGGTGCCGCGACCCTTCATCTGCTCGAAGTAGCTCCGGGACTTCACGTCCCGCATGAACAGCAGGCACTCGAGCGGCCGCACGTCGGTCCCGGTGGCGATCATGTCCACGGTGACGGCGATGCGAGGGTAGTAGTCGTTGCGGAAGGCCGAGAGGGAGGACTTCGGGTTCTTGGCGGCGTTGGTGATCTTGCGGCAGAAGTCGTTGCCTTCGCCGAACTCCTGCCGGACGGTCTGGATGATGTCGTCGGCGTGGCTGTCGGTCTTGGCGAAGATCAGGGTCTTGGGAAGCTCCCCCCGGCCTGGGAAAATCTCCGGCCAGTTGTCGTGAAAGGCGCGGACGACGGTCCGTATCTGGTCGGGATTGACGACCGAGCGGTCGAGCTGCGAGGCGTGGTAGTTCTCCCGCTCTTCCTGGACCTCCCAACGCCGGGCGCGGGTCTGTCGCTCACGTCTCTCGACGAGCTGCTCGGCCTTGATCGTCCCGCCGCTCTGGGTGACCTCCGTATCGATCAGGTAGATCTCGTTGCCGACGTTGACCTTGTCGGCGACGGCCTCTTCATGCGTGTACTCGCTGACGACGTTCTTCTGGAAGAAGCCGTAGGTCCGGTTGTCCGGCGTGGCGGTGAGGCCGACCAGGAAGGCGTCGAAGTACTCGATCACCTGTCTCCAGACGTTGTAGATGGACCGGTGGCACTCGTCGATGATGATTACGTCGAAGTACTCCGGCGGGAGGGCGCCATTGTAGACGACCGGCAGCGGTCCCTTGCCGTGCCACTTGCGTTCCGCGGGACTCTCGTCCTCCGCGCCTTCGGCCAGTTCCTCGCCCTTCAGCGCGGCGTACATGCGCTGGATGGTCGAGATGACGACCTGGCTGTCACCGGCAACATGGGGCGAGGAGAGCCGCTGGACGTTGTAGAGCTCCGTGAACTTGCGGTTGTCGTCGTTGGGGATGAAGGCCATGAACTCCTGTTCGGCCTGCTCGCCCAGATTGCGGGTGTCGACCAGGAAGAGGACGCGGCGGGCGTCCGCGTGCTTGAGCAGCCGGTAGACCTGCGTGATCGCCGTGAAGGTCTTGCCCGAGCCGGTGGCCATCTGGACGAGTGCGCGGGGCTTGTCGGCCTTCAAGGACGCTTCCAGTCTGGTGATCGCGTTGGTCTGGCAGTCGCGCAAGCCGGCGGGGTTCAGCGGGGGAAGAGCGGCGATGCCGGAGCGGAACGACCGTGCCGCGAGCATCCATTCCTGGAACGTCTCCGGTCGGTGGAAGGTGAACACTTCGCGCGAGCGCGGGTTGGGGTCGCGGCCGTTCGTGAAGCGCGTGACCTGCCCCGTGCTTTCGTAAAGGAAAGGCGGGGGCTCGCTGCTCGAGACCCATTTCAGCTTGGCCTTGGCGTAACCCTCCGATTGCTCCTCGACCGTGGTGAGCTTGGCGCCCCAGCTATCCGGCTTGGCCTCGACGACGCCGACGGCCCGCCTTTCGACGAACAGCACATAGTCGGCGGGACCAACATCGGTCTGGTACTCGCGGACCGCGATGCCGAGACCGGCATTGAAGTCGATGGCGTTCCTGTCCTGGACGTTCCATCCGGCGTCCCGGAGCCGGCCGTCGATCCGGTTGCGGGCGATCTGTTCGGGGTTCTGGTTGGCGTCAGGCGTCATGAGATCGGTGTCGTGGACAGATCCCCTTCCCGGTCAGGTCCAACAGACCGAACGGCATTCATCGGAGGCCGGCGACCCAACGGATCGATGGCCATCATGCCGGTGTCGCGAACTCGCCCGTACATCGCACACGACAATCGATCCACGAAACACCCGCAGCCGTAGAGCATCTCCCAAACGGTCCCGCAGGCGAAACCGATCCGCCCTCAGCAAGCGGCCAGTGGACACTCGCCCTTCAGGCCGCCGGCCGTTCCTCCCCCAGGATCGACACCCGCTCCCCGTACCGCGTGTGCGGGTAGTAGTCCCAGACGGCGTGGTGCTGGGTGCAGCGGTTGTCCCAGAACGTCAGCGTGTTCGGTCGCCATTCGACGCGGCACCACAGCCGGGGGGTCGAGTCGATGTGCCGGTAGAGCATGTTGAGCACCGCCGCGCTCTCGGGACGGCCGAGGCCCACGATGTGGGACGTGAAGCCCCGGTTGACGTAGAGCACCTTGCGGCCGGTCCCCGGGTGGCGCGTGATCACCGGGTGTTCGTTGCGTGGATAGCCGCCTTCCGGCGGGGTCGACTTGTACGAGCCGACGTACGGGATTGCCCCGTCGTGGACGGCCGTCAGTCCGTCCAGGAACGCGCGCATCGGCTCCGACAGCGTCTCGTAGGCGAGGTACATGTCCGCGAACAGCGTGTCGCCGCCGCCCGACGCGGGGGTCTCGGTGACGTAGAGCATCGAGCCGAGCGGCGGGATCTCGTCGCACGTCACGTCCGTGTGCCAGCCGTCCCCCGCCGTGTAGGCGGAGTCGCCGGTCGTCTTGACCTTGAGGATCTCGGGGTCCCCGCGGTACGCGTGCTGCATCGGGTGCACGTGCAGGGAGCCGAAGCGCCGGGCGAACGCCTTGTGGTGCTCGCGGTCGATGTGCTGGTCCCGGAAGACGAGCACCTTCCAGTCCATCCACGCGTCGTGGACGTCCTGGGCCAGTTCGTTCGAGAGCGGCTTCGAGAGATCGACGCCGAGCACCTCCGCACCGATGTGCGGGGTCAGGGAATCGACCTCGAAGGTCCGGTACTCGGTGCGGATCTCTTCCGCCGCCGAGCGGCCGTCGCGCGTGTTGAACATGGTGGCTCGCTGCTCCGGGGAGGTAGCCCGTCCTTTTAGCCCAACTCGTCGGGCCGGACAAGCGCGGTTCGCCGGGCGCCGCCGGGCGCCGAGTGGCCGGCGGTACAATCCGGGCACAAGATGTCCGAGGGCGCATGAGCGAAGTTCACGAGTTCCTGCGAGGCCGCGCCGAAACCGCCGCGCGTTCCTACCCTTGGGCGTTCGCGGGCCGCGGAGACGAAGTCTCGCGCATCCTGGCGTTGTCCAGGAACCTCCCTCCCGAGGGGGCGTCGTCGCAGACCCTGCTCATTCAAGGGCCTCCCGGCAGCGGCAAGACGTCCCTGCTGATTCACGCCCAGCGGATGCTGGACGAGAACCGGGGCTGGGGGACGGCCCCCTGCCACGTAGAGACCCCTCCGGATACCCGCCAGGCCGTGAGCGAGATCTACGGGTACATCGCGGAGAAGCTGGCGGGCGCCCAGCCCACCGCGATCCTCGACACCACGCAGCGCACCACGAAGGGCCGGGCCGGCGTGAGCGGGCTCGCCAGCGCCGAGCGCGCGGTCATCAGAACGTCGCCTCCGGCCACGTTCGCCAGAGCGGCCTCGATAGCGGCCTGGCATCGGGCGACGGGCAGGGACGGGAAGGGATGGGGGCCGGAACGGCGCATGATCGTCTTCCTGGACGAAACCCAGGGCGTGAAGCCCGACAGTCCGGCGGCCGAGCTACTGCGCGATCTGCACACCCAGCGCAGGATTCCGGTGCTCCTGGTGTGCGCCGGCTTGTCGAACACCGCCATGCACCTGGGCCGGGCCGACCTGTCACGCATAGAGAACGTGCTCACGCTGGGCGGGCTGAGCATGGAAGACGCCCAAGACTGCGCCAATCGAACCCTGCGCCAGGCCCTTGAACACGGAGTGCGCGGCACGCAGGGCGACGTCGATACCTGGGGAGAGCGCATCGCGCGCGCGTCGGATGGATGGCCGCGCCATCTCCACACCTACCTGCAGGCGACCTGGGAAGCCCTCGCGAAGATGGTGGCGCCGGACCTCTCGAAGGCCGACATGGACGCGGTTATCGCGAGCGGCGACGCGGAGCGTCGCATCTACTACCGCCGCCGCGTCGCGCTCTCGGGTTGCCCGAGCCATATCCTCAGGGAGACGCATCGGCGCATCTACGCCGCCGGGGAGGCCGGGGACGGGCCCGTCTACGAGCGAGCGTTGCGGGACACGATAGCGGACGCGATGTCGCAGGCGCCCGAGCGCGAACTCCGGGATTGGGAGGAACGCTTCCCCACCCTGGACGACGGCATCGATTCCATGCTGAGGGCGGGCGTCCTGAGCACGGACCACACCGGCGCCTACTGCTCTCCCATCCCGTCACTCACGCAGTTCATCCTGTCTTCGGGCGATCCGGGTTAAGCCCGGCTCCGCCTTGCCCCACGCGTCGAAGAACGTCACGTCCTCCGCCGGGTAGCGCCGCACCGGCCCGAAGTTACCGAGGGGCCAGCCGATCGGGATGGTGGCGACGACGCCGTACTCCTCCGGAATCCCGAACCGCTCCTGCAGTTCGGCCTCGAAGACCTGGTGCATCGTGGTCAGCGCCGCGCCCAGCCCGAGGGCGCGGCAGGCCAGCAGGATGTTCTGCACGCAGGGATAGACGGAGCCGTAGCTCGGCGGCGCGAGGCCGACGCGCTCCGCCTCCGGGACCCGGAACGGCCAGTCCCGCTTGCCGCACACCAGCAGTATGTACGGCGTCTCGTGCATGTGTTCGAGCTGGTAGTACAGCGCCCGGAACTGTCTCGAGGCCGATGTCCGCCCGTCCAGATCCGGCGTGCGCCGGCCTCGGCCCCGGATCGCACCCGCGTAGCGCTCGGCGAACCATTGCTTGGACTCCGGTTCCGTGAGCAGCACGAACGCCCAGGGCTGGGTGTTCTGTCCCGAGGGCGCCTGCACGCCGGCCCGCAGCACGCGCCGGATCAGTTCGAGCGGCACGGGATCCGGCTTCAGGCGGCGCATGGCGCGCACGTTGCCGACGAGGTCGAAGAAGGGGAGGTTCGAGTCGGTCTGGTCCATGGGAGGCGGCTCCTTGTGCGGCGTCCGTGAGCCTGTCAGGTCGCCCACGGCGTGTCGAGGCCCGGTCTGTCCCGGTCCGCCGCACGCTATAGTCGCGTCTTTCCCCGGGGCCGGAGAGAACGGCATGACGGTGATCGACTGCGACTCCCACATCATGGAACCCGCCGACCTGTGGGAGCGCTACCTCGAGTCCGAGTACCGCGACCGAGCGATCCGCGTGGTGGAGGAGGACGGGATCGAGAAGCTCGTCATCGGCGAGCGCGTCGTGCTGGAGGGCGTCCTGGCGGCCCTCGGCGGCGCCCATCTCGACAGTGTCGACCTCTTCACACCCGGCCGGCTGCGCTACGCCGACGGGTGCGAACCCGCGAGCCATGACCCCCACGCCCGTGCGGAACTCCTCGACGCCTGGGGCGTCGACCGCGGCGTCCTCTTCCCCACCATCGGCATCCTCCCGTTCCCGACGGACGACGCGGACCTCGCCAACGCCTATTGCCGCGCGTACAACACCTGGCAGGCCGAGTTCTTCCAGACGGTGCCGGACCGGGTCGTGCCGATCGCGGTGGTGAACTGGCACGACGTCGCCGAGGCCGCGCGGGAACTCGACCGCTGCCTGCGGCTCGGGTTCCGCGGCCTGTTCGTGCCGCCCGAGGTGGTAGACGGCCGGCGCCCCGGGGATCCTCACTTCGACCCCATCTGGTCACGCCTGCAGGACGCGGACCTCCCCGGCTGCCTGCACGTCATCGTCCGCTTCGAGGGCGCCGCGGCCGCGTTCTCGCAGTGGAACCAGTCCGGGGCGGGGCTCGCGTTCGGCTTCGGGCTCGGCGCTACGGGCCAGCTCATACCGGCGATGGCGAGCCTCGTGCTCGACCGCGTCTTCGACCGCTTCCCGCGCCTCAAGATCGTGAGCGTCGAGGCCGGCTGCGGGTACGCCGGGTACCTCATGGACCGACTCGACGAGAAGCACCACTTCTTCCAGGCGATCGCCCCCCTCGAACTCAAGCCGAGCGACTACGTCCGGCGCAACTGCTACTTCGTCGCGGAACCGGAGGAACGGACGATCGGCGCGATGCTGGAGCTGGTCGGGAAGGACAACATCCTCTGGGGCAGCGACTATCCCCACATCGACTCGAGACTCGACGCCGCGGAACTGATCCGGGGCTCGGTCGCGGGCCTGGACGCCGGATCGAAGCGGCGGGTGATGGGGGAGAACGGGTTGCGCGTGTTCGGGCTCTGACCTCGACCGCGTCAGTGGTACTGCATCCCCTGCACGTGCAGTTCCGGCGTGACCTCGATCGCGTGGCGCCTTGACGAGACGGCCTCGAACAGCGCGTCCGCCGTGCGGTAGGACTTCACCATCCCGAGCGTCGTCAGGGTCGGGAAGATCATCAGCCATTCGTCCGCGTCGAACCGCGCGAGCGCCGCCGTCGGAGAGATCCAGTCACCGCCGACGGTTTCCCGGAGATGGCCCCGGGCGGACTGGTTGGGCGGCATCACGGCCACGAAGAAACGCGTGTCGAAACGCGCCGGCGCCATTTCGGGCGTGATCCAGTGGCTGAAGTACGCGACCCGGTCCGTCGCGAGCGTCAGGCCCTCGGCGTCGACCACCTCACCGAGGCTGATCCGGCTCGCCGCAAGCGCGTTGCGGTATCCCTCGAAGCGACGCGCCTCGGCGTCGTCCCGCGGTTCGAACAGCGCACCGGTCCGGTACGCGAGCAGCACGCCGCATTCCTCGAAGCACTCCCGGATCGCCGTCACCCAGTACCGGAGTCCACCACCGGGAAGCGTCAGGCGCCGGGAAGCCTCCGCGTCGTCAAGACCCTGGCAGGCGTGATCGAGCTCCCCGTCATGGTCATCGACCTTGCCGCCGGGAAAGACGTGCAGGTCCGGGAAGTCCCCACGGGCCGGACGCTGCACCATGAACACCTCGACGTCCGCGGCGCCCTGACGCACGACCAGCACGGTTGCCGCGTCGCGGGGCACGGGCGGCGGGCGCGAAGCCGCCCCGCCGGGGCTCGGGGTCTGCCGGTCGCCGGCCAAGCTCGCTCTCCGGGTTTCAGACGGGTGGTGCGCGCATTCTAACGTCGCGAGGTCCGGGATTAGCGGCTCGGCGTCCCGGCCCGCCAGCGCAGATCGAGTTCCCGGGCGGCCTTGACATCGTCGAGCCGCCGGAGCGGCAGCGTGTGGGGGGCGGTCTTCACGACCTCCGCGTCCGTGGCCGCCTCCGCGAGGATCCGCGCCATGGCGTTGACGAACGCATCGACCTCCTCCCGCGACTCGGTCTCGGTCGGCTCGATCAGCAGGCACTCCGGAACGATCAGCGGGAAGTACGTCGTCGGCGCGTGCATGCCGTAGTCGAGGAGCCGTTTCGCGAAGTCCATCGCGGTGACGCCGTACCGCCGGTTCTGGGCCGCCAGGGTGACGATGAACTCGTGGCTCGCGCGGCGGTCCGGGTAGGCGAGGTCGAAGCCCGCCTCGCGCAGCCGCCTCGCCAGGTAGTTCGCGTTGAGCGTCGCGAACTCCCCCACCCGGTGCATGCCTTCTCGGCCCAGCATCAGCGCGTAGGCGAGCGCCCGGATCAGGATGCCCGCGTTGCCCATGAACGCGGACAGCCGGCCGATGCTCGAGGGCGGTTCCACCCAGCGATAGCCCTCCTCGCCCCGGCCCACCACCGGGCCCGGCAGGTAGTCCGCCAGCCGCTCCGCCGCGCCCACCGGACCGGAGCCCGGGCCGCCGCCCCCGTGGGGGGTCGCGAAGGTCTTGTGCAGGTTCACGTGCAGCACGTCGAAGCCCATGTCGCCGGGCTTGACCTTGCCGAGGAGGGCGTTCAGGTTCGCGCCGTCGTAGTACAGGAGTCCTCCCGCGTCGTGCACGATGCGCGCCACCTCGGAGATGCGCCGCTCGAACACGCCGCAGGTCGACGGATTGGTGGTCATGAGGCCCGCCGTCGCCGGGCCGACCGCGGCCTCGAGCGCGCCGATGTCCACGTCGCCGTCCCGGGCCACGGCGACCTCGCGCACCGTGTAGCCGCACATGGCCGCGGTCGCCGGGTTCGTGCCGTGCGCGCCCTGGGGCACGAGAATCTCGCTCCTGGCCGCGTCTCCGCGCGCCTCGTGGTACGCGCGGATCATCGCGACCCCCGCGAACTCCCCCTGCGCCCCGGCCATGGGCGTCAACGAGACGGCCGGCATCCCGACGACGTCCTGAAGGATCTCCTGCAGGTCGTGCATGCAGGCGAGGAACCCCTGGCTCAGGGGTTCGGGCGCGAGCGGATGGCGTTCGAGGAACCCGCGGGCGCCGGCGGCGCGGTGCGCGCCGCGCGGGTTGTACTTCATCGTGCAGGAGCCGAGGGGATAGAACTGATTGTCGATCGAGTAGTTCGCCCGCGAGAGGTTCGTGTAGTGCCGCACCGCCTGGAGTTCGGAGACCTCGGGAAGCGCCGGCGGTGCGTCACGGAGCATCTCCGCCGGCAGGTCCTCGACGGACTCGGACGGCGGGATCTGCGCGTTCGCCGCGCGTCCCGGGCGGCCGAGGTCGAAGATGGTGCGCTTCGAGTCAGACATGTCAGACATTGCGCACCTCGGCCAGCGCCTGCGCGAAGCGCCGCATCTCCTCGCCGGTCCGCTTTTCCGTGGCGCACACCAGCAGGCCGTGCGCCAGTTCCGGAAAGTACGTCCCGAGGGCCAGCCCCGCGACCACGCCGCGTTCCGCCAGGGCCGTGACGACCTCGTCCGCGGGGCGCCCCACGTCGAGGACGCACTCGTGGAAGAACGGCCCCTCGAAGCACCGGGGAAGTTCGAGCGCGCGCACGAGTTCGAGCGTCCTCGCGTGACAGGCGGCCGCCACGTTGCGCAGGCCGGCGGGCCCGAGGAGGCTCATGTACACGGTCGCCGCCGTGACGAGCAGGCCCTGGTTCGTGCAGATGTTCGACGTCGCCTTGGCGCGGCGGATGTGCTGTTCGCGCGCCTGCAGGGTCAGCGTGAAGCCCGGCCGGCCGTCGAGGTCCTCGGTGCGCCCGACGATGCGTCCCGGGAGCTGGCGCACGAGGCGCCGCCGGGTGCAGATGAAGCCGAAGGACGGTCCTCCGGAAGCCATCGGCACGCCCAGGGGCTGTCCGTCTCCGCAGACGATGTCCGCGCCGCGCTCGCCGCCCTTTCCGCCCTCGCCGCCCTCTCCGCGCTTTCCCCAGAGGCACGGCGGCTTCAACAGCGCGAGCGACACCGGGTTCACGCAGGCTACCACCAGGGCGCCGACTTCGTGCGCGCGGTCGGTGAGCTGATCCACGTTGTCGAGCAGGCCGAAGAAGTTCGGCTGCTGCAGGACCACCGCCGTCGGCGGGGCGGGCAGCCGCGAGAGGGCGTCGGGATCGATGAGCCCGTCCTCGCCGTGGGGCAGCGTCACGATCTCGATGCCCTGGTTGCGCACGATGGTCCGGGTCGCGGCCACGTAGAGCGGGTGCGCGTTCCCGGCGACGGCGACTACCCGCGACCCGTCGCCGCGCGCGCCACGGCGGTTGGCGCGCACGGCCATCAGGACGGCCTCGGCCAGTCCCGAGCCGCCGTCGTAGACCGAGGCGTTGCAGACGTCCATCCCGGTCAGCTCCGACATCATGGTCTGGAACTCGTAGATGAGCTGCAGCGTGCCCTGGCTCGCCTCCGCCTGGTACGGGGTGTACGCGGTCATGAACTCCCCGCGGCCCGCGATGTCCCAGACCGCCGCCGGCACGTGGTGGTCGTACGACCCGGCCCCCAGGAAGCACGGCCCGGCCTCGTCCTGACGGGCGCGCTCGCCGAGGCGGCGCAGCACCTCCATCTCGGGCAGCCCGTCCCCGACGGTCGTGAACTGGCCGGAGCGGAGGGCGGACGGTATCTCGTCGAACAGCGACTCGACGTCAGGGACGCCGATGGCGGCGAGCATCTCCGCCACGTCCGCGTCGGTGTGGGGTATGAAAGGCATCCGTCATCGACCCCGGGTCACGGGCGAGTTTCCCGGATTCCCGCGACCGTCCGCAAGTCCGCGGTCACGCGGCACCGCGGCCGGGACCGGTCAGTCCTCGTCCACGCTGAAGGACTCGCCGAGGTCGTCGCCGTCGACGACGTCATCCCCGTCCGCGTCCTGCGCGGACTGGCAGAACTCCGCGTACGCCTCGGCGTCCATGAGATCGTCCAGTTCGGACTCGTCCGCCGGCTCGATCGCGAACAGCCAGCCGTCGCCATAGGGATCCCCGTTCACCAGTTCCGGTGCATCCTCGAGCGCGTCGTTCACGGCGACCACGGTGCCGGTCACCGGCGAATAAAGGTCCGAGGCCGCCTTCACCGACTCGACGACCCCAGCCTCCTCGGCGACGCCCACGGAGCGGTCCAGCTCCGGCAGCTCGACGTAGACGACGTCGCCAAGCTGGTCCTGTGCATAGTCGGAGATGCCCACCAGGACGTTGCCGTCCTCGTCGAGCCGAGCCCACTCGTGGGTCTCCGCATACACGAGCTCCGCGGGACATTCGCTCATGCTCTCCCTCTTGCTCAAGAAAATTGTTGGCCGCTGCGTACCCCGCGAGGGACGCTGCGGCGGTCCGGCCGGGGAGCGATACTCTACCCGATGGGAAGGACGCGGCACCACCGCATCGCGCGCAACGCCCGCCTTCGCCCGGGGCCCGTCACTCGAATACGCGCTTGCCGCGGCGGACGAACGGCGGACGCACGATCCGGCCCATCCGCGAGGCGCCCCGCAATTCGATGCGCACGGCGCCCCCGGCCGAGCGCGGCAGCCGGGCGAGGCCGATGCCGCGCCCCAACGTCGGCGAGAAGGCGCCGCTGGTCAGCACGCCGGCGTCCGTCTCCGTCCGCACGGCCATGCCCCGGCGCAGCACGCCCCGTTCCTCCAGGACGATTCCGGTCAGCCTGGCGAGCGTCCCCCGCCGGCGCAGGGCCTCGAGCGCCTCGCGTCCGACGAAAGCGCGTTCCGGCGGTTCCCACGCCACGGTCCAGGCCATGTTCGACTCGAGCGGCGTCACCGATTCGTCCATGTCCTGGCCATGGAGGTTCAGCCCGGCCTCGAGCCGCAGCGTGTCCCGGGCCCCAAGGCCCGCCGGCGCGACCCCGGCTTGCAGGAGATCCCGCCAGAGCGGCCCGGCGGCCTCCGCCGGCACCAGCACCTCGACGCCGTCTTCGCCCGTGTACCCCGTGCGCGCGATCATCCAGTCGCCCGCTTCGCACACGTCGAAGAACGCGAGTTCGGCGGCCTCCGCTCGCCCCGTCGCTGCCCGGAATCGCGCCTGGGCCTGCGGGCCCTGCACGGCCAGCATCGCCAGGTCCCGCCGCTCCCGCAGGGTCACGTCGAACGCCCCGGCCCGTTCCGACAGCCACGGCACCACACGGTCGCGGGTCCCGGCGTTCGACACGACACGATACCGGCCCGCGAGGCGGTACACGATCACGTCGTCGACGACCCCGCCGTCCTCGTTCAGCACGGCTCCGTAGAGGGCCTTGCCCGGTCCAGCCAGGCGCTCCACGTCGTTGGCCACCACGCGGCGCAGGAAAGCCGCGGCGTCGGTGCCGGACACGTCGGTCACGGTCATGTGCGACACGTCGAACATGCCGGCCTCGTTGCGAACCGCGTGGTGCTCTGCCACCTGCGACCCATAGTGCAAGGGCATCTCCCACCCGGCAAAGGGCACCATCCGGGCCCCGGCGCGGACGTGGGCGTCGAACAGGGGAGTGCGGCCCGCCACGTCAGAGGGTCCTGGCCAGAACGCCCTGACCCATGGCCTCGCGAATCAGCCACCGTTTCGCCGCGGGCGTCGTGTCGAGGCCGCGCACGCCGACGTTCCGCAGCCACCGACCGACCGGGCCGCCGTAGCCGTACGCGCTACGCAGCGCGGTCATCAGGGCGACCATGGCCTCCGCCCGCGCGCGGCGTCGCCGCGCAAAGCCGCGCCAGAGGTTCGGGCGTCCGAGATCGGCGGCGCCCTCGGCGACGTCTAGCAGGCGCGCGGCATCCTCGATGCCGAGGTTGACGCCCTGGCCGGCCAGGGGGTGCACGGTGTGCGCGGCGTCACCGACGAACAGCAGACGGGGCCGCGGATTGAAGTCCCGCACCAGGCGCTGGGCCAGCGGGAACGCGTGCCGGCGGTCCACCGCGTCGAGCGGGCCGAGCGCCCCCTCCGAAGCCGCGTCGAGCGCAGCCAGGAACGCCCCGTCGTCGAGCGCGCAGAGCCGTTCCGTGGCGGTTCGGTCCTGGCTCCAGATCACCGCCGAGCAGTGGGCGTCCGGCAACGGCAGGAAGGCCAGCGGACCGTGCCTGCCGAAACGTTGCAGCGCCGCATCCCCGTGCGCGCGCCCGGTACGCACCACGGTCGCGAGCGCCGCGTCGAAGTCGCCGCGATCGAGCAGCTCCACCCCGGCCAGTCGCCGCACTTCGGACTCCGCGCCATCCGCCGCGATCACGAGCCGCCCGAACAGCGCCGCGTCCCCGACCGACACCTGCATCGCGGCAGCCCCCTCGGACAGACCCGACACCGCGCCGCAACGGACGTCCACCCCGTCGAGCGCCTCGGCGGCCCGCCAGAGCGCCGCGCTCGTCGCCCCGACTTCGACCACGTGGGCCAACGCGTCGCTTCCGAGCGCCGCGCTGTCGAACTCGATGTGCCCGGTGCCTTCCTCCTCCCACACCCGCATCCTCCGAATGCGGGCATCGGGCACGTCCACGCCGAGGAACTCCAGGCCGGCCGGCGTCAGGGCCACCGTGCGGACATCGAAGCCGAGCCGGCCACGCGCCTCGGCCGGACGCCGGCGGTCGACGAGGGCCACGCGCCGGCCGGCGCGGCCGAGGGCGAGGGCCGCCGCCGCGCCCACCAGTCCCGCCCCGACGACGATCGCGTCGTACGGCCCGTCAGCCATGCATCAGGCCTCATCCATGCATGAGACCTCATCCACGGATGAGGGCCTCGATCTCGTCGACCGTCTTCGGTACCGCCGCCGTGAGCACGCGGCTCCCGTCCTCCTCGATCAGGACGTCGTCCTCGATCCGGATGCCGACACCGCGCCAGTGCGCCGGCACGTCGGACGCCGAGCCGTCGTCCGGGAAGTAGAGGCCGGGCTCAACGGTGATGGCCATGCCCGGCTCCAGGGTGCGCCACGTTCCCTCGACGCGGTAGTCCCCCACGTCGTGCACGTCGATGCCGAGCCAATGCGACGAGTTGTGCACCGTGAACCGCCGGTACGCCTCCGACTCGATCGCTTCCTCGAGACCGGCGTCCAGGAGTCCGAAGTCGATCAGTCCCGCCACCAGGACGCGGGTCGCCGCCTGGTGCGGGGCCAGGAAGTCCGCGCCGGCCACCGCCGCGTCGAGTGCGGCCGTCTGCGCGGCAAGCACCAGTTCGTACAGCTCCCGCTGCGGAGCAGTGAACGTCCCGTTGACGGGGAACGTGCGCGTGAGGTCCGCCGCGTAATGCTCGAACTCGCACCCCGCGTCTATCAGCACGAGGTCGCCGTCGCGCAGCGCGGCGTCGTTGCGCATGTAGTGCATCACGCAGGCGTTGCGGCCGCCGGCCACGATCGAGGGGTACGCCGGGGAACGGGCGCCGCTCGCGAGGAACTCGTGCACCAGCTCCGCCTCGAGTTGCCCCTCGGTCATGCCCGGGGCGCACCGCCGCATGGCCCGACGGTGGGCGCGGGCGGTGATCTCCGCCGCCTGCGTCATGAGGCCGCGCTCGGCCGCCGACTTGCGCAGCCGCTGTTCGTGCAGCAGCGACTTCAGCGAGACGAACTCCCCCGGCGGGCTCGCCCCGCTCGCCTCCTTCGCGCGCAACTCGGCGACCCACCCGATCAGGCGGCGGTCGAAGTCCGGGAAGTCGCCCAGCGTCACGTAGACCCGTTCCCGACCCTCCACGATTCCGGGCAGGATCTCGTCCAGGTCGGCATACGGAAAGGCGTCATCCAGCCCCAGAATCTGGGCCGCCCTTTCCGGTCCCAGGCGCTCGCCCGTGTAGCGCTCGGCCCGGGCGTCCCGGTCACGACAGAACAGGATCGTCTCGCCCTGCGGCCGTCCCGGGGCAAGAACCAGTACGCAGTCGGGCTCTTCGAACCCCGTCAGGTAGTAGAAATCGCTGTCCTGTCGGAAGGGGTATTCGGCGTCGCGGTTGCGGTACTGGACGCGGGCGCTCGGCAGCACCGCGACCGACCCGGCCTCCATCGCGCCCATCAACCGCCGTCGGCGCCCCCGATACTCGTCCCGGGGCACGCCTGGCGGTTGCGCTTCACGAAACATACGCCACGAGAACGAAAAGGACCGGCGGCGGATGTTACAGGAAGGGCTCGGGCCGGGGCGGGTCCGCCGGACCGGACCGCAACGCCACCGCAGGTCACAAACCGCGGGTCACGCCTTCACATGACGGCGAATTCACGCGAAACTACCCGTATCCATGGACGAATGTCTGAGGGGCTGGGCCGTTGTCCGATCTCGGGGTCCTCGAACAGCGGATCGACGAACTCATCGAGTTGGTCCGCACGTTGAGCACGGAGAACCGGGCACTCCGGGCCCAGCGCCAGTCCCTGACCGCGGAGCGTGCGAGACTCCTCGAGCGCAACGAACGCGCGAGCAGCCAGGTCGACTCGATGATCGGACGCCTCAAGGGCCTCGAGGAGGCGTCGTGAGCGACCCGGTCACCGTCTCCGTCCAGATTCTCGGCAAGCCGTTCCAGGTCAGTTGCGGCGTGGACGAGGCGGAGCAGGTGACGGCGGCAGCCCGCCTCCTCGACGCACGCATGAACGAGATCCACGACACGAGGAAGGTGCTCGGTTTCGACCGCATCGCAATCATGGCGGCCCTCAACATCGCCCACGACTACCTGGCGTCGCAGGCCGACGGGACGCGCATCTCCGGCGCCGCCGGCGACAAGGTCGCGGAGCTGACGGACCGGGTCGCCCAGGCGCTCGCCGAAGCGGAGGCCTGACCCGAGGCGGAGCCGCGCCGCCGGCCAACGCTGCCGTTCGGCGTCTTCGTGAAGAGCCTTCAGCCGGGGAAGCTCCCTCGGCCGCTGGCGCGTAAGGAAGTGTTGGCGTTCCCCCTTGGGCGGATGCGTACTCCCATGCAAGACGTGATGAGAATCCGGGCTTGCGTATTCCCGCGATCGGATATTTACTCAGGGGCAGTCTCCTGAGGTGTTCGCCAGTCGGTGTCGTCCTCGAACCGTTGAGAAACCAAAGGGGGCTCCGCTGCGAGAGCGGTGCGCAAGCCCGGTGCGGCCCCCGCGACGCCATGGGCGTCGTCAGAAAGGGTTGCTCCGGGAAGCCTTGGGCACTCGCAAGAACCCCCGCTCTGAACCCGAACGGTTCAGGGCAAACCAGGCAGCGGCGCCATCGGGAGACGGACTAGGCGCGACCGTCAGGTCGCGCTGCAGCGGGTGGAGGAGGCTGCGGGGCCTGGTCCCTCCGGCCTCCGGCCCGCAACCCGGAGACGGTCGTCCGTGTCGCTGCGTCAGACACTGCGCGCCCGGCGGCGCGCGTTACCCGAAGCCGACCAGGCACGCCACGCCCTCCTCGTCTCCCGGCACCTGTTTCGGTCCGCGCTCGTCCTGCACGGTCGCATCTCCGCCTATGCCGCCTTCGACGGCGAACTCGATCTCTGGCCCTTCATCGCGAGGCACCCGCGCATCGCGCTCCCCGTGATCGCGTCCCCGACACGCATGACGTTTCGGCCCTTCCGCATGGGCGATCCACTGCGCACCAATCGTTTCGGCATCGACGAGCCCCTCCCGGGCCGGCCGGTCGGCCCGCTCGCGCTGGCCGCCGTGCTGACGCCGCTGGTGGGGTTCAGCGAGGACGGCGGCCGACTCGGCATGGGCGCGGGCTACTACGACCGCCGCTTCGCCGCGCGGGAGCGGCCCGCCATGATCGGCGTCGCCCACGAACTGCAGCGGGTCGACACCCTACCCCTGCGCGAGTGGGACGTGCCGCTGGACGCGGTGGTGACCGAGCGGGGCTGGCGGTACTTCACCGGTCGGGGCCGGAGCATGCGGCTGTCGCCGCCAGGGGCGCTTCGCGCATCCGGGTCCGACGGGCTGCTATAGTGACTTCATGGCCGTTCGCAAGATCATCCGCATGGGGCATCCGAACCTGCGGAGGGTCGCCCGGCCGCTGCTCCCCGAAGAACTCGACAGCGACGAACTGCATCGCCTGGTCGGCGACATGATCGACACCCTGCACGACTACGGCGGCATTGGACTCGCCGCGCCCCAGGTCAACGAGAACGTGCGGCTCGCGATCGTCGAGGTGCCCGGCGGGCCGACGCGCTACGGCGCGCTCGACCGCACTCCCCTGACCGTCTGCGTCAACCCCGAGATCGAGGTCGTCGATCCGGAGAGCGCCGGGTACTGGGAGGGCTGCCTCTCCATACCGGGCTTGCGGGGCTGGGTCGAGCGGCCCCAGCATGTCCGCGTACGCTTCCTCGACCTGCAGGGCCAGGCGCGGGAGATCGACGCGCGCGGCTTCCTCGCCACGGTGTTCCAGCACGAGTTCGATCACCTCGACGGGCGCCTCTACGTCGATCACGTCGCCGACTCCACCCGTCTCGCCTTCGAGGACGAGTACGCCCGGTACGTCCTGCCCCACGAAGAAGCCGCGGCGGGCGGCGGATAACGCCCGGCGGGGATGGACGGGGACCGCGCCAAGTCCGCCGCCGCCCGGGCCGCTCGCGACCTGATCGAACCGCAACTCGCTCCCGACGCCGTCGTGGGGGTCGGCACGGGCAGCACGGCGAACCTCTTCATCGACGCGCTCGCCGAGGTACGGCACAAGTTCGACGCGGCGGTCTCGAGTTCGGAGGCCTCCACGGAGCGCCTTCGGGTGCACGGGATCCACGTCCTCGACCTGAACGCCGCCGCCGCGGTGGCCGTCTACGTCGACGGCGCGGACGAGGTGGATCCGTCGAGGGCGCTGATCAAGGGGGGCGGCGGCGCGCTGACCCGCGAGAAGATCGTCGCCGCGACCGCGGAGACCTTCGTCTGCATCGTCGACGACAGCAAGCCGGTGGACCGCCTGGGCGCGTTCCCGCTTCCGGTCGAGGTGGTTCCGATGGCCCGCGGGCTCGTGGCGCGGCGGCTGGTGGGCCTGGGCGGCCAGCCGGTCTATCGCCAGGGGTTCGTCACGGACAACGGCAACGTGATCCTCGACGTGCACGGCCTCTCGATCGTCGATCCCGACGCATTGGAACGCGAGATCGACCACATCCCCGGGGTGGTGACGAACGGCATCTTCGCGGCCGAGCGGCCCGAAGTCGTTCTGGTCGGCGGCCCCGGCGGCGTCGAACGCCTGTAGACGAAAGCGCGCCGGCGCTCGCTCAGGCGGCCGCTTCCGTCTCTCCGCGGTACTGCCCGAGCGTCGCCGCGCCGTTCAGCCGCGCGCGCAGGGCCAGCTGGCGTTGGGCGGAAGCGACGTTGGCGGCATCGCCGTCCCAGGCCCTGAGCGCCGGCTCCTGCAGGGCGCGGCCGTAGGAGAAGCTGAGCCGCCAGGGCAGGTTCCACCCCGCCGCGTTCATGGCGTTCAGGTGCTCCGTCGACTGGACGGCGGTCTGGCCGCCGGAGAGGAACACCACGCCCGGCACGGCCGCCGGCACCGTGTTCCGCAGGCAGGCTACCGTCCGCTCGGCCACCTCCGCGACGGGGGCCCGCCGCGGGCAGTCCTTGCCGGAGAGCACCATGGAAGCCTTCAGGACGGTTCCCTCGAGGTGCACGTCCTGCTCCGCGAGCGCCTCGTACAGCGCCCGGAGCGTCGCACGCGTCGCGGCGTCGCAGGCGTCGATGTCGTGCGCTCCGTCCATCAACACCTCCGGCTCGACGATCGGGACCACGCCGGCGTCCTGGCAGATCGACGCATACAGCGCCAGGGAGTACATGTTCGCCTCGATGCAGGCGCCGCTCGGCAGCCCGTCGCCGATCGTGATGACCGCCCGCCACTTGGCGAATCCCGCGCCGAGGTCCCGGTACTCGACCAGGCGGTCCCGCAGCCCGTCGAGGCCCTGGGTGAACTTCTCGCCCGGGTGCAGCGGCATGTCCAATGTTCCCTTGTCCACCTTGATGCCGGGGATGCTGCCGTTGCCGGCGATGTGGTCCGGGAAGGCCGCTCCGGCGGCCGTCCGCTGCCGTATGGTTTCGTCGAAGAGGATGTAGCCGGACAGGTGTTCCGACGATCCCTCCGCCGTGATGAGCAGCTCGCGGTACGCCCTGCGGTTCTCCTCGTTCGACTCGACGCCGATGGAGTCGAAACGGCGCTTGCACGTCGGGTGGCTCTCGTCCATCGCGAGAATGCCCCGGCCCGGGGCGACCATCGCGTTCGCCGTCTCTTCCAGTGTCTGCCGGTCCATCTCGGGAGTGCCTCCGCGGCGCCGTTTTCGTTGACCGAGCAGTATAGCGTTGGTGCAACGCCGCCAAGAGCCTAGACGGCCGGGCCCTCCACCAGCATGCGCGCATACGGCAGCACCTGCGCGTCCCACTGCAGCCGCGCGTGCGCGCAGCCGGCGGTCACGTCGCGGAAGATGCGCTGCAGTTCCCCGGTCTCCTGCAGTTCCGCGCCCCCGGCCGCCTCGAACAGCCGCTGGGTCGCCCGGTTGCAGAGCCGTGCGGCGAACGCCGTGTCCCGGACGATCCGCGCCGTCACGGCCTCGTCCGGGGTGGGGTCCGCGTCGAGGTCGTCAGCGGCCGCCAGGACCATGGTGCGCGCGGCGTCCACCTCGGCGCTCGCTTCGCCGAGACGCAGGAGCATGCCCTCCCGCGCGGAGCTTCCGATCTTGCGGGCGAACTCCCGCACCGCCGCCTGGGCACCGCCCACGACCGGTCCGACGATGACCAGGATCAGGAGGGCCATGTACGGGACCATGATGCGGGAGAAGGGCAGCAGCCGTTCCGCCGGCACCTGGACGTTCTCGCAGACCGCATCCTTCGAGCCGGTGCCCCTCAGGCCGATGACATTCCAGCTCTCGTCGTCGATCTCGCACTCCGACTTGTGCAGCACGCCCAAGTAGGGCTCGCCCTCCGGCTGCGCGATGCCGAGGAGCAGCCAGTCCGCGTGGTCGCACCCGGAGTTGAAGGCCCAGCGGCCGCTGACGATCGCCCCCTCCTCCGTGATGGCCGGCGCGCGGCCCACCGGACCGAGGCTCGCGGACACCAGCGTCCCCGGATCCCGCCACACCTCCCGCTGGACGGATCGCGGATAGCGGCCGACGACGTAGTTGTGCATGCCCCAGACGAAGTTGCACCAGCCGGTCGACATGCAACCCTCGGCCAGGACTCCGCACACGTCCACGAACTCCCGGATCGTGCATGGCGAACCGTTCTTGAGCATCTGGGGCAGGCCGGCCCCCTGCAGCGCCGCGAGCACCTCCGGATGCAGGCGCCCGAGCCCCTCCGTCGCCGCCGCGCGGCCGCGGGCCAGCGTGGCGACCACCCGCGCCCGCTCACGCAGCGTGGGCGCGTCCTCGGCTTGCATGGAACTCCGGGCGCCGCCGGCTACAGCTCGAGCGGCTCGCCCTGGGCGACTCTCTGGGGCTCGTCCCGCCACGCGTCGGACGCGTCGACGTAGAGCTCGATCCCGTTGCCGTCCGGGTCCTCGAAGTACAGCGACAGCGTGACCTCATGGTCCACCGGATGGGTCCGGATGCCCGCCGCGTCCAGGTGGGCCTTCGCGTCGCGCAGGACTTCGATATCGTCGCCGATCTTGAAGGCCACATGGGCCAGCCCCACCGACTTGCGGCCGGGCCGCGGGGCGTCCGCGCCCAGGGCCGCTATGGCGAAGTCGTGGTGGTTGCCCATCGTGAAGAACGTCATGTCCGGCTTCTCCCTGCGGGCGCAGACCGTCATCCCCAGCACGTCGCGGTAGAAGGCCTCCGCGCGCTCCATGTCGCCGACCTTCAGCACCACGTGACCCAAGGACTCGATGCGCATGCCTTTACCTCCCCGGTTTGACGCCCAGGAAACCCCGGGAGACTGCGACGCTTCCCAAGGTGTTGTCAAATCACCCGGAGGGCCGCGAGGGCCGCGACGTGCCGGACATCAGCTTCATCGCGACAAGGTGTGCAGCGCCGGGTCGCCGCACATGACCTCGCCGTTGAGTCCAAATGGGCTTCGATCGCTCATGTGACCACACCTCGCGGCCGCGGGCACGTATGATCCCATGCGAAAGTCCCTTGGGAGCTGCACCCAGCTCGGAGGCGGCATGATGGACGCTGGTGGCGCAGACGCGCGGCGCGCGCGCTTCGAACGGAACGGATTTCTCGCACCGGTCGCCGTTCTCGACGCCGCCGAGGCGGCGCGGCACCGGGGCACGCTCGAGGCGGCAGAAGCGCCTTTCGAGTCGCCGCACTACCGGGCGAAGGTGTACACGGTCCCGACGTCGCCCCTCGAACCGGCCACGCATCCCCGGGTCCCGGACACCGTTGCCGCGCCGATCGGCCCGGATGCCCTGCTGCGGAACGCGACCTGCATCGTCAAGGGGCCGCCCGGGACGCCCGCCCACGTGAGCTGGCGCCAGGACCTCGCCTACTGGGGCCTCGACGGCGAGCACGAGGTGTCGATTCGGCGCGCGCTCTCCCCGGCCGACGAGGCCAACGACCGCATGGTCCGCGAAACCGTGAGCGGCGACGCCGGGCGGCCCCTCCCGGCCATCGACCCGTGATCGTCTCCCACCGTCACCGGTTCATCTTCTTCGCCGTGCCGCGCACGGGGACGCATGCGATCCGAACGGCCCTGCGCGGCTGTCTCGGCCCCGACGACTGGCGGCAGCAGTCGCTGACCGAGCGGGTGCGCCTCCCGGTTCCGGCGCTCGCCCACATCGGCCATGGCCACGTCACCCTGCGGCAACTCCGCGCCTGCCTGCCGGAAGCCATCTGTCGCGACTATTTCAAGTTCGCCTGCGTGCGCGATCCCTACGAACGCCTCGTGTCCGCGTGCGCCATGCTGAACCGCCGCAACCCCGGCTACGCCGGCAACGAGACCTCCTTCATGAAGCGGGCCCTGCGGGTGCGGCGGTTTCGGGAACGCGCCCTCGTGCGCCCGCAGACGGACATGCTGGTGGACGAGCGGGGCGCGCTCGGCATGGATTTCGTCGGGCGCTACGAGACGCTGCAGCAGTCTTTCGACGAGGTCTGCGGACACCTCGGCATCACCGCGCCGCCCCTGTCCCAGAGCAACGCCACCGCACACGGCGCCTGGAAGGACTACTACGACGACGACCTGCTGCGCGTCGTGACCGAGTTCTACCGGCACGACTTCGATGCCCTGGGCTACGAACGCGCCGGGTCGACGTCGTGCGCCTGAGCCGCCCCTTCATCCGGCTGCCGTTCCGGTTCGACGCCGAACGGCTGGCCGCCGAGGCGGGCCAGTTCTCCCCCGACCGATGGATGCGGCATCCGAGCGGCCTGCCCGGCAACTCCGCGATCGCCCTGATCTCGAGCGGCGGCGGGGACAACGACTCCTTCGAGGGCGAGAAACGGCCGACGCCGCACCTGGAAGCCTGCCCGTACATGCGGCAGGTCATGGCGAGCTTCGACGAGGTGCTGTCCCGGTCGCGCCTCATGAAGCTCGAAGCCCGCTCGGAAGTGCGCCTGCACGTCGACTTCAACTACCACTGGTTCAGCCGGGTCCGCATCCACATCCCGATCGTCACGAACCCCGAAGTGATCTTTCACTGCGGCCCCGAGCGGCTGCACATGGGCGCCGGCGAGTGCTGGATCTTCGACTCGTGGCGACGCCATCGGGTCGTGAACGCAAGCGACCGGTCGCGCATCCACCTGGTCATCGACACGAGCGGCTCCTCGCGTTTCTGGGACATGGTGCGGAGCATCGAAGATGCGCATCCATCGACGACCGCGGAAGGCGCCAGGCTGGTCCCGTTCGAACCGGACAGGACCGCGGCGCTCAGGACGGAGCGCTTCGCCAGCCTCCCCGTGATGACGCCCGGCGAGTGCGCGGCGCTGATCGAGGACCTGATCGCGGACTTCTCCGCCAACCCGGACAACCCGTCCGAACTCGTCGCCTCATATGCCGCCTGGATGCGCGGCTTCGCCCACGACTGGCGCGAGGCCTGGCTGCTGTACGGACACCGGGCGGAAGGCGTCCCCCACTACCGGGCACTGATCGCGCGCGCCCGCGGCCGCCTGCACCCCGACATGCGCGCGCTGACGGTGCGCAGCAACCACCTCGGCGTGAACGCGATCTTCGTCCAGCGCGTGCTGAACGCCGCCCTCGCGCCCGAGGCCCGGATCGAGTAAGCCTCAGGCGACCCCGTACCGCTCCCGCACCTCCGGACCGAGCGCCTCCTTCAGGGGCCCCAGCCACCGCTCGTAGTGGCGCCACTGCTCGAGGCCGCTGCGGTAGATGGGCTGGCGCACCTGTTCGGAACTCGGGGTGCGGATGCTGCGTTCCGTGCGGTGGTAGTCCACGCAGGCCTGCTCGAACGGCAGCCCGCAGAAACCGAGGATGCGCCGCACCTGCCCTTCGAGGTCGTCCACCACCTCCTCGTGGTCGACGCGCAGCACGAAGCCGGGCAGCACGCGGTCCCAGTGGTCCATGAGACCGACGTACCGCCGGTAGTAGTTGCCGATCTCCGGGAGTCCGTACGAAAACTCCTGGCCCTCCCCGAACAGTTGCTTGTAGCCGCTGAAGCAGCACGCCATGGGGTGTCGGCGCGCGTCGATCACCTTCGCGTTCGGCAGGATGAGGCGGATGAGCCCGACGTGGAAGAAGTTGTTCGGCATCTTGTCGACGAAGAACGGCGCCGCGCCACGGTAGGCCCGCGTGTCCTCGATGAACTGCTCGCCGAACCGCCGGAAGTAGTCGTCCTCGAGCTCCGCGAGGATGCGCGGATAGCGTGGCGCCTCCCCCGGCGCGTCGCGGCCGCGCAGGCGCTTGGCGAGGTTGAGGACGTTGTGCAGTTCCATCGTCCCGTCCACGGCGGAGTGGGACGACAGGATCTGCTCGATCAACGTGGACCCCGCCCGCGGCATTCCCACCACGAAAATGGGGTCCGGCGCGTCGCAGCCGATCCCCGGTCGGCGCTCGAAGAGTTCCTCCGTGCACACCTCCACCTGGCCGTCCACCCGCACCTGGAGGTGCTCCGGGCTGTGGTAGGTCGACGGTCGCTTGAGCGCGTTGCCCTGCCGGTAGAACTCGAAGGACCTCTCGTAGTCCCGCCGCCGCTCCCAGGCATCCCCCAGGGCGAAGCAGATCTGGATGCGGTCGTTCTCGCCCGTCGCGCCGTCGGCGACGAGGGCCTCCATCCGGCGGATCTCCTCGTCCGCGAACTCGTGGGACTTGGTGTTCGCGAGGCTCCAGAAGGCGTCGCCGTGATCGGGCTTGATCGCGTACGCCTGCCGGTAGAGTTCGATCGCCCCGTCGATGTCGCCCTCCGCCTTGAGCACATGGGCCAGCGACACCGGATAGAGGTGGTTGTCCGGATGCCGGCGCACCAGGCCTCCGAACGTCTCGATGGCCTCCGCGTTCCGGCCGACGCCCGCGCAGGCGGCCGCGTACAGGGCCCGGACGTTGTCCTCGTCCGCCGGCCGTTGCAGCACGCCCCGTCCGTCCGCCGTCGCCGCCATTCCGCCCGTCTCCACCTCGCGCAGCAGGCGTTCCGCCTGCTCGTGCGCCCGCGCGAACCTCTGCATGCGCATGAGGACGTTGACGTACTGCAGTCGCGCGTTCCGGTGCTCCGGGTGAAACTCGACGCAGCTCTCGAGCACGAATTCCGCCTCGTCGTACGCCCGGTTGCGCGTCGCGATCTCCGCAAGCAGCCGCATCCCCTCGACGTGCGTGCGGTTCGACTGCAGGAAACGCTTGCACAGCCGTTCCGCGTCCGGCAGGCGGTCCTCGGACAGGTAGCTGACGACGGCGAGCAGTTCCGGGGGCAACGTTTCGAGGAAGGCAAGCTGGTCGTTGACCGCGGCGAGGCGCTCGGTGTCGCCGGCGTCGTGGTGGAGCTTGGCGAGGCACCTCCAGCTATTGACCAGGGCGGGGTCGGCGGCGACCGCGCGCTCGAAGGCCGCGCCGGCGCGGTCGAGGTTCCGCAGGGCGATGTAGTTGTACCCCACCTCCTGGTGCGCCCGCCCGAAGCCTGGACGGGCCTCGAGGACGGCGCCGAGCGTATCGAGCGCCTGGGGCCACCGGTGCTGGTGCCGCCGGGCGACCGCCAGCGCGTACCGCGCCTCGAGGTGGTCCGGCTCGCCGGCGAGCACCTCCTCCATCAGCCCCGCGGCCGCGTCGGGCGCCCCCTCGCCCAGCAGGCGCTGCGCCTCGCGAACCCTGGCTTCCGTTTCAGACACGCGCCTCTCGCGCCCTATCCGCAGAAAGGAACCTGTCTACACATACCACGAGTTGCGAAGCAACTGCGCAACGCCTGACGGCGTTGCATTCGAGTTGCTTCGGAACTCGGATGCGTGGTGGCGCCTATTCCAGGTCGTACGAGAAGCGCAGTCCGATGCTCCGGGGACGCTGGACCGTGACCACCGGCGTGTAGTGGCCGGCGATCTGCATGACCGGCGCTTCCTCGTCCCCGAGGTTGTCGACGAACAGTTCCGCCCGCCAGCCGTCCTTCTCGATGCCGAACGCCACGTTCACCGTCGTCGCGTCGGGGTTCACGAAGCGCGAGTTCCGCGGCAGCCCGCCGGGAATCTCGACCGTGCCGAAGCTGCCGCCCTCGTACTGCATGTCCAGCCCCGAGTACGCCCCCGACTGCCGGAACAGGGTGTCGTCCATGAACTCGGCGCTGCCGACGATGCCGGCGACGCTCTCGCCCCGGTAGTTGAGGCTCGCGTGGAGATAGCCGTTGGCGCCGAGGCCGTTGATCGGGAAGTCGTAACGCGCCCGGATGTTGCCGGCGAATTCCGGCGCCATCGGTAGCTCGCTCCCGACCGGCACGGCAATGCCCTGCAACTGCGAGTTCAGGCGGGTCAGCTCGGTGTCCAGGAGGCTGAAGGCCCCGGCGATCGTCAGCCGGTCCGTCGCCGCCCACATGAAGTCGACGTCGAGGCCCCGGCTCTCCGCGTCGCCGATGTTCTCGATGAAGTACAGGAACGCCACGTTCGACGGGTCGAAGCGCGACACCTGCAGCTCGTCGATGTCGGTCTGGTAGGCGGTCGCGTTGATCCGCAGCGTGCCGTCGAGGAACTCGCCCTTCATGCCCACCTCGAAGCTCGCGAGCTCGTCCGTTCGCGCCACGGCCGGGACGACGTAGTTCTCGTACACGCCGGTCTGGTTCTGCGAGAGCTGCCCGGCGTTCCGGTTCAGGGTGGCCGGCCGATAGCCCTCCGAGTAGGTCGCGAACAGGAGCATGTCGCTCGTCACCTTCCAGCCGAGGGACGCCTTGACGATCGTGTCCGTCTCGTTGATGGAGCCGTCGGACTGCAGATCGCCCAGGTCGAGGTCGCCGCTTTTGATGGCCGCCAGCGTCGCCGCGTTGGTGCCGCCGCCCCGGAACATGTCGCGGGCGCCGTTCGGACTGCGGGCGTCCAGGATCACGTTGTCGTCGCCGCTCGACTTGTAGTCGCCCAGCGTCTCGAGGCGCGCCGTCACGTCGTTGCTGAAGGCGTGGCTGTTGCAGCGGCCGTCGTCCGTGCGCGTCGAGTTGCCGAACCCCTGCGGCTCGATGCCGTAGCGGCACCCGAAGGAGAAGTTCGCGGCGCCGCGCAACTGCGAGGTCAGGTCGTAGTAGCGGGCGCTGAGGGAAACGGTCCAGGCCTCCGAGAGATCGAACGCGACCTCGCCGAACACGGCCTGCTCCTCCTCCGTGCGCGTGAAGTCGTTGAAGAACACCGTGGCCGGAGAACGCGGTCCCGACGAGTTGATGCCCTTGGTGGGCACGGCGATGTTTCCGAGCAGGAAACCGTCGCCCGAATTGTCGTTGTAGTAGCTGCTCACATGCTCGCCGAACGCCGGGTTGGCCGACGCATACTGAAAGTCCCCGATGTGCGTCGTCTCCACGTCGTTGAAATACACCCCGCCGAGGAAGCGGAGGCGTTCGGCCGCGTCCGTGGCGATGCGGAACTCGTGCGTGTTGCGCTCGTTGCCCGTCTCTTCCATGTACTGCTTGGTCGGGTCGTAGCAGTTGTTGACGTCCATGGCGTCGTAGACGTTGCCGCTGCACAGGTAGTAGGTGATGTACCCGCCGCCGTTGTTGTAGTGGGTGTAGTCGATGATGCTGTCGACCTCGCGGTCGAGATAGCCGCCCGCGTAGATCAGGTCGAGGTTCGCGATGCGGCCGGAGATCGTCCACGTCGTGAGTCCGAACTCGTCGCGGTTGTACTCCGGCGCATAGCTTCGGATCGCGTGGTCCTGGTCCAGGCTCGTGTCGACGAGGAAGGAACCGTCCCCCTCCAGGGTCTGGGCCGTGTGCTGGATCAGCGCGTCCCAGTCGTCGTTGATGGACCACGCGGCGCTGAACCGACCGCCTCGGTAGGCCGCCTCGTTCCAGTCGTCCTGCACGATCACGTCGTTGCGGGCGCTCGCGACGGAGTCGGCCCCGGTCAGCGGCGGGCCGAAGCCGAGGCTGTTGCGGTCCACGACCTCGCCGCTCGGAGTGAACGTGCCGGGCACGTTGTCGATCCAGCCGCCCTGGTTGTCACTGTACACGACGGCCCGGACCGCGAGCGCGTCGGAGATGGGGATGTTCACCCAGCCGTCGGCGCCGCCGCTGTCGGCGCCGTCCTGGGTGGTGGCAAACCGGCCGTTGAAGCCGCCGGCGAACTTGCCGTGTTCCGGCTTGCGCGTGATCAGGCGCAGGGTGCCCGACTGCGAGCTGGCGCCGAACAGCGTGCCCTGGGGACCCGACAGGACCTCGATGCGCTCGAGGTCCACCGCGAAGACATCCAGGTTGCGCCCGCCCATCGACACCGGCTGCTCGTCGAGGTAAAGGGCCACGCCGGGCTGCGAGCCCTGCGGCGCGGAGACCGTCACGCCCGCCTGCTCCGTGGCGCTGCCCCGGATGTAAAGCTCCTTCTTGCCGGGGCCGTTGCCGGTGCCGACGACATTGGGGAGGTATTCCACGTACTCGTCGAACGTCTCGACGCCGAGGTCGCGGATCGTGTCGCCCGTGACCGCCTGCACGGCGATCGTGACCTCCTGCGCGCTTTCCGCCCGTTTCGTCGCGGTGACGACGATCATCTCGAGTTCCGCCGCGGAAGCCGCTCCGGTTCCCGCCAGGACCGCCGATATGGCCAGCCCCAACGGTTTCCTTCGCGCGACGATCATTCTCTCCGAGCCTGGCCGCAACCGCCGACCATGCCTCGTCCGTTGTTCCTTCATGGGACGCCTCCCCCTTGTTCGAGCCGTACGGCGCAATGTCGGTGTCGAAACCTCAAATAGCACTACGCACACGCAAAAGCAACGTGATCCCGGGGCGCCGCGGGTCCTTTGGCATCCCTCCGGACCCATTGTCCGACACGGGAGAAAGAGCGACACTCCCGGCATCTCTCGAAGCGTCCGGTCGCCCATGTCTACCGACACGCTGCCTCCGCGAGACGACGGCGAGCCCACGCCGATGGGGTTCCTGATGACCCCCGATTACACGATGGTCACGCTGGCCAGTGCGATCGCGGTGCTGCGCATCGCGAACCGGATGACCGGACGCCCCCTGTACCGCTGGACCTGCGTGACGCTGGACGGCGCGCCCGTGGCGTCCAGCGACGGACTGCGGATCGTCCCCGACGGCGACATCGACTCGCTCGGACCGGTCGACATCCTGTTCGTGTGCGGCGGCTACCATGTCGAGAAGCACTGCGACCGGCGCCTGCTCGACACGCTGCGCGGCCTGGCGAGGCGCGGTGCAACCTTCGGCGCCCTGTGCACCGGGACGCACCTCCTTGCCGCCGCGGGCCTCATGGACGGCTACCGCTGCGCGATCCACTGGGAGAACCTGCCGGCCCTGCGCGAGCGATTCCCCCGTGTGCAGGCGTCTTCCCGGCTGTTCGAGATCGATCGCGACCGCTACACCTGTTCCGGCGGCATCAGTTCCATCGACCTGATGGTGCGGATCGTCGGCGCCGCGCACGGCCGGGAGCTTGCGCAGAACATCTCCGAACAGATCATCGTGGAGCGGATCCGTACCGAGCAGGACGCGCAGCGAACGCCCCTGCACCACCTGCCCGGCGCGGCGAACCACGACAAGCTGGTCGATGCGGTGGCGTTGATGGAGGCCAACGTCGAAGAGCCCCTCACCCTGGGCGAGGTGGCGAGCTACCTCACCGTCTCCCCCCGCCAGCTCGAACGCCTGTTCCGGGAGTATCTCCACTGCACGCCGTCGCGCTACTATCTGGACGTGCGCCTGCGGCAGGCGCGGCTGCTGCTCCTGCAGACCGGCCTGTCCATCGCGGCCATCGCTTCGCGTTGCGGCTTCTCCACCCCGGCGCGATTCGCCAAGTCCTACTCGGCGAAGTACGGCCGCAGGCCCTCCGACGAGCGCCGCGCGACCGCCTGAGAAGTCCGCCGGGCGGGGGCTGAACGGGCGCCTGAAGGCGGCCCGGAGCGTGTCGCATTACGACCATTCAGCGTCGCGTCCGGAACGTGTCGCGCGGCCCCGGTTTGGGGCAACCTTCCGCCCGGCGTCCGACTCGGCACCGCACGCGAGAACGCCATGGGGAACAACAGGCTCAGGCAATGCCTCGGCGTCGACCAGTCGGACCGGCGCGTGCCCATCAACCTGCGGCAGTCCGGACCGACACCCGTAGGCCTCCTCATTTCGACGCGGGTGCGCAAGTCCCCCTACTGGCACCTGTCGATGGAAGCCGGCTGCTGGCGGGCGACCGTCTACAACCGCGTGTACCACCCCCGGGGCTACGTCCGGCCCGAGGACGGCGGGGCGATGGTCGAATACGACGCGCTGGTCAACCACGCGACCCTCTGGAACGTGGCCGTCGAGCGACAGATCCAGGTCAAGGGCCCCGACGCCGAAGCGTTCGTCGACCACGTCATCACCCGCAACGCGGCACGGATCGCGCCGATGCACGCCAGGTACGTCATCCTCTGCAACGAGGACGGCGGCGTGCTCAACGACCCGGTCCTGCTGCGGGTTGCCGAGGACGAGTTCTGGTTCTCGCTCGCCGACAGCGACATCGAGATGTGGCTGCGCGGCGTGAACCTCGGGCTCCGGTGCAACGTGTCCATCGCCGAGATCGACGTGGCGCCGGTACAGGTCCAGGGACCGAAGTCCGAGGCGCTCATGGTGGACCTGTTCGGCGAGCGCGCGCGGGACATCCCGTACTACGGCCTGATGGAAGGACGGGTGAACGGGCGGGACGTCATCGTATCCCAGACCGGCTTCACCGGCGAGAAGGGCTACGAGATCTACCTCAAGGACGCCACCCTGTACGCGGAGGACCTCTGGTACGGCGTCCTGGAAGCGGGCGAGCGGCACCAGCTCATGGTCACCGCGCCGGCGCACCACCGCCGCATCGCCGCCGGGATTCTCTCCTGGGGCCAGGACATGGACCAGGAGACGCTCCCCTTCCAGTGCAACCTCGGCTACCAGGTCCCGCGCAGGAAGCAGGCCGACTACGTCGGCAAGGCGGCGCTCGAAGCCGCGCGCCGCGCCATCGACGCGGGGTCCCCGCCGTTCCGCAACGTCCTGGTCGGGATGGTGTTCGGGGGACGGCCGGTGACCGACTACGCCAACGACTTCTGGCTGGTCTCCCCCGCGGACGGCGGAGACCCGGTCGGCTACGTCACCTCTCCCTGGTTCTCGCCGGAACTCGAGACCAACATCGCGCTCGGCTACGTGCCGTGGGAGATGCGCTCCGTCGGGACACGCCTCCGCGTACACCTGCCGGAGGAGTACGCCGACCCGGCCGACGCCGCCGCGCCCGCCGAGGTCGTGGACGTGCCCTTCCGCCCGTCCATGAATCCGAACGCTCGCGAGCGCGCCCGCAGCCGGGGCCGCGACAGCGTCGACTGACCGCCGTGCGCGCATCCCCGGACAGACTCTCGACGACACGTGAAGCGGACGTGCTCGATGCCGTGCGCGCGTTGGCGCGCGACGCGTCCGTGGAGCTCTCCCCGCGCCAGCTTGCCGCGCTCGGCCCGCTCGCCGACCACCTGCCCCGGGGCACGCCGGTGTACGTCCCCTTCGTCCCCGGGGCGACCTGGAGCGAAACCTGCGCCGCGTGCCGCCGGCTTGGCGAGGCGGACATGTCGCCCGTGCCGCACCTGCCGGCGCGATGGCTCGCCTCCCCGTCGCAGCTCGACGACTGGCTGGCCGAACTCGCCGAGGCGCGGGTGAGCGAACTCCTGCTGGTCGCGGGCGACCGCGCGCGCCCCGCCGGGCCGTACCGGGACGCCCCCGACGTGCTCGACTCGGGGAGACTGGTGGCCGGCGGCTTCCGGCGCATCGGGGTCACCGGCTATCCGGAGGGTCATCCCGCCGCGTCGACCGCGGACCTGGACGCCGCGCTGACGCGCAAGCTCGAGTACGCGGCGGCGACTGGCACCGACATGTGGATCACGACGCAGTTCACGTTCGCGCCGGCGCACGCGATCGCGTGGCTCGACCGCATGCGCGAGCGCGGCTGCGCCATTCCCGTGCGCATCGGCCTGCCGGGGCCGGCCCGCCTGCGGACGCTGCTGGCCTTCGCCGCCCGCTGCGGCGTCACCGCGTCGGCGCGCATGCTGACGCGGCGCCCGAGCGTCGTGCGGCTGCTGAAGCGGTGGACGCCGGACGCGCTGGTCCGGGAACTGGTCGAGTACCGCACCACGGCGGGCGGGCCGGGATTCGACATCCACGTGTTCACCTTCGGCGGACTGCCGGCGACCGCACGCTGGCTGCGCGGACTGAGGGCCGACAGCGCGGCGCGGCGCCCGGGAGCGAACCCGCGGGCCGGTCCGACGCCGCCGCCGCACGCCACGGAGCCCGGCCGCGACGTACGGGCGCCCTTGCGACCCGTCGTCGAGATCGCCGGGGAGCGCCTGGGCGTGAGTCCGGACCTGCTGACCCCCTACGGCCACTACAAGGCCAAGCTGTCCCGCGATGCGCTCCGCCCGGCGGGCGCCCTGACCCACCAAGGCAAGCTCGTGCTCGTCACCGCGATGTCGCCGACGCCGGCGGGCGAGGGCAAGACCACGACCAGCATCGGGCTGACGGACGCCCTCAACCGGCTCGGAGCGCGCGCGACGGTCTGCCTGCGGGAACCGTCCCTGGGTCCCTGTTTCGGCAGGAAGGGCGGCGCGACGGGCGGTGGCCGCGCGCAGATCGCTCCCGCCGCCGACATCAACCTACACTTCAACGGCGACCTGCATGCCGTCTCGACCGCGAACAACCTGCTCGCGGCGGTGCTCGACAACCACGTCCACTGGGACAACGAGCTCGACATCGATCCGACGACCATCTCCTGGAGCCGCGTCCTGGACCTCAACGACCGCGCGCTGCGCGAGATCGAGCTGCACCTCCGCGGCGACGCCCGCCGCGCCGGGGGTTTCGACATCACGGCGGCGTCCGAGGTGATGGCCGTGCTCTGTCTCGCCCGCGACCATGCGGATCTCGTGCGCCGGCTCGGGGCGATCGTCGTCGCGTCCACGCGCGCCGGGCAGCCCGTCACGGCCCGCGATCTCCGGGTCGACGGCGCGATGGCCGCCCTGCTCGCCGAGGCCCTGCACCCGAACCTGGTCCAGACCCTGGAAGGCAACGCCGCCTTCGTGCACGGAGGACCGTTCGCCAACATCGCCCATGGCTGCAGTTCCCTGGTGGCGACGCGGGCCGCCCTGAGCCTGTCCGACGTCGTCGTCACCGAGGCGGGTTTCGGGGCCGATCTCGGCGCGGAGAAGTTCCTGGACATCAAGTGTCGCCAGTCCGGGCTCCGGCCCGACGCCGTGGTGCTCGTCTGCACGGCGCGGGCGCTCAAGATGCACGCCGGCGTGGCGCGAAGCGACCTCGCCGAGCCCAACACGGAAGCGGTCCGCGGGGGCGCACCGAACCTGGCTCGCCACATCGCCAACCTCGGACGCTTCGGCGTGACGCCGGTGGTCGCCGCAAACCGGTTCGCGACCGACACGGACGAAGATCTGTCCACCATCGAGGCCGTCGCGCGGGACCACGGCGTCCGCTGCGTGGTCGCCAACCACTGGGCGGAGGGAGGCGCCGGCGCGACCGCCCTGGCGCGGACCGTCCTCGAGCACGTCGAGCGTCCGGCGCGCGTCGAGCTTCTCTATCCCGACGAAATGCCCCTGCGCGGGAAGATCGAGACCGTCGCGCGGCTAATCCACGGTGCGGGAGGGGTGTCTTTCGGGACATCCGCGGCGCGCCGCCTCCACGAGTTCGAGCGGCTCGGCTACGGCCGCCTGCCGGTCTGCATCGCCAAGACCCAGTACAGCTTCTCCACCGAGGCGAAGGCGCTCGGCGCGCCCGCGGGACACGTGCTGCCGGTGCGCGAAGTCCGCCTCTGCGCCGGCGCGGGCTTCGTGGTGGCGCTCTGCGGAGAGATCCTGACGATGCCGGGCCTGCCGCGTCGACCCGCCGCCGCCGACATCGGGATAGACGACGCGGGGCAGGTCATCGGACTGTAGCGTCCCGTGGCGTACTTCGCGCCGGGTCAACTGCTGGCCTTCTCCGCCGCCCACCTGCACGGCGGCGTCCGCGACGCGTCCGGCACGACCCGTTTCCGGATCGACAGCCGCACCGTTTGGGACCCGGACCGGCGCGCGGGCCGCGGCGCACCGAACGTCGACTGCGCCGCCAGAACCGAGATGTGGCGCTGGTACAGTCCGCCTGGGGGCGGGAAGACCGGGGAGCCCACGTGACGCAACATGCCCGCGCGGTGGTGATCGGAGGCGGTGTCGTCGGCATCGCGGCCCTCTTCCACCTGGCCCGCAAGGGCTGGACGGACTCGGTGCTCCTCGAGCGCAGGGAACTGACCTCCGGTTCGACCTGGCACGCCGCGGGCCTGCTGCCGCTGTTCAACATGAGCTACTCCGTGGGCCAGCTCCACAAGTACTCCGTGAACCTCTACCGCGAACTCGAAGCCGAGACCGGCGAGGACATCGGCCTGAGGACCGTCGGCAACATCCGTCTCGCCATGACCGCCGACCGCATGGACGAGTACCGTCAGTACGCCGGCGTCGCGCGCACCATCGGCGTGAACGTCGAGTTCCTGACGCCGCGAGACGTCGAGGACATCTGGCCGCTGGCCGTCACCGACGGGCTCGTGGGGGCCATCCGCCACCCGGACGACGGCTACATCCAGCCGGCGGAACTCACACAGGCCCTGGCGCGGGGCGCGCGCGAGCGCGGAGCGACCATCCACCGCAAAACCTGCGTGACCGGGATCGAGCGCACCCCGGGCGGGGAGTGGCTGGTGCGCACGGACCGGGGCGACTGGCTCGCCGAGCACGTCGTCTCGGCAACGGGCAACTTCGCGCGCCGCACCGGGGCGATGGTCGGCCTGGACATCCCCGTCCTGCCCGTCCAGCACCAGTACCTCGTCACCGAAGCCCATCCGGACATCCAGGAGCGCCATCGGCAGGGACTGCCCGAGATGGGCGTGCTGCGCGAGTCCGACGGGTCCTGGTACATGCGGGAGGAGGCCGGCGGCCTGCTGCTCGGTCCGTACGAGCGCGGCGCGCCGGCCTGCTACCTGGACGGGCCCCACCCGGAGAGCGAGTACGAGCTTTTCGATGGCGACATCGACCGCCTGCTGCCGCACATCGAGTCGGCGGTCCGCCGCGTGCCGGCGTTCGGGGAGTTGGGGATCAAGCGGGTCTACAACGGCGCCATCGCCTACACCCCGGACGGCAGTCCCATCGTGGGCCCCGCGTGGGACCTCCCGAACTTCTGGCTGAGCGAGGGCCACAGCTTCGGCATCACGGCAGCCGCGGGCGCCGGCTGGCAACTGGCGGAGTGGATCGTGGAAGGGGAGCCCACCATCGACATGCTGGGCGTGGACCCGCGCCGGTTCGGCGACTACGCCACCGGGGCCTATCTCAGGGCCAAGAACGAAGAGGCGTACGCCAACGTCTTCACGGTGCACTATCCCGACGAGGAACGCCCCGCCGGCCGACCCCTGCGCACGGCCCCGTGCTACGGCCGCATGCGGGAGCTCGGCGCCGTGTTCGGGCAGAAGTTCGGCTGGGAGCGGCCCAACTGGTTCGCCCCGGACGGCGTTCCCCGGGAGGACCACTGGTCGTTCCGCCGCAGCCGCTGGTTCGAAGCCGTGGGCGCCGAGTGCCGCAACGTGCGCGACAACGTCGGCGTGCTCGACATGAGCGCGATCGCGCAGGCGCGCGTGAGCGGCCCCGGCGCCGCCGGATTCCTCGACCGGCTGGTCGCCAACCGGCTGCCGCGGCAGGGCCGGGTGGGGCTCTGCCACGCCCTCAACCGCCATGGCGGGGTGCACTCCGAGTTCACCATCCACCGCGAAGCGGCGGACCGCTTCTACCTCGTCTCCGCCGGCGCGTTCCAGCGGCTCGACCACGACTGGCTGCGGCGGCAGATGCCGGACGACGGTTCGGTGCGGTTCGACAACCTGACCGCGTCCATGGGCGTGCTGGTCGTCGCCGGACCGAAGTCCCGCGAACTCCTGTCCCGCGTCTGCGACGTCGACCTCGGGAACGCGTCGTTCCCCTGGCTGACCGGCAAGGACGCCACCGTCGGCCTCGCGCCCGCCAAGCTGCTGCGGCTCAACTTCGTCGGTGAACTCGGCTGGGAGATCCACCACGAACTCGTCTACCAGAACGCGATCTTCGACGCCCTGATGGACGCCGGGGCCGACCTCGGCGTCGCGCCCTTCGGGATACGGGCCATGGACTCCCTGCGCATCGAGAAGTCCTACCGCATGATCGGGACGGAACTCTCCATCGAGTACGCGGCGCTCGAGTCCGGCCTCGACCGCTTCGTGCGCTTCGGGAAGAACGACTTCTTCGGGCGCGACGGACTCGTCGCCTGGCGCGACCGCGGGTTCGCGAACGCGTTCGTGACGCTGGCCGTGGACGGCCCCGGGGACGCCGACGCGATCGGCAACAACCCGCTCCATATCGATGGCGAGATGGTCGGCAGGGCGACCAGCGGCAACTACGGCTTCCGCCTGGAACAGTCGCTCGCGCTGGCGATGGTCCGGCCCGAGCGTGCGGCGGAGGACACGGCGGTCGAGATCGAGATCCTCGGCGAGCGCTACCCGGCGCGGGTCGTCCCGGAGAGCCCGTGGGATCCCGCGAACGCCCGCCTGCGGTCGTGACGCGGGTTCAGTGCGGGGCCGGCGAGTCGCGCTGCGTGTGCGGGCCCCAGGGCTTGCGGGCGAATATGCCTTCCACCATCGGCACGAACTGGTCGATGGGCAGCGTGTCGTAGCCCGGGTCGAAGGAGGTCTGGTCATGGTCGCGCCCCACAACACGCTGATCCGCATGCGCTGATGCAGAGATACTCGCTCCCGAGGCTCCTCGCGCACGCCGGCCGGCACCACGAGGACTGGCAGCGCGCGTGGCGGAATCCGGCGCCGAAGGACGCCTACGACACGGTCATCGTCGGCGGCGGCGGCCACGGACTCGCGACCGCCTACTACCTCGCGAAGGAGCACGGCGTCACGGACGTCGCGGTGATCGAGCGCGGCTACCTCGGCGGCGGCAACACCGGCCGGAACACGACCATCGTCCGCTCCAACTACCTGCGCGACGCGTCCACGCGGCTGTACGACTTCGCGCTCGACCTGTGGCGCGACCTCAGCCGCGAGATCAACTTCAACGTCATGTTCAGCGCCCGCGGCGTGCTCAACCTCGGGCACACGCTGCAGGACATGCGCGACATCGAACGCCGGGTGGGCGCGAACCGGCTGAACGGCGTGGACGGCGAGGTGCTGACCCCCGCCGAGGTGCAGCGTCTCGTCCCGCTCATGAACTGTTCCCCCACCTCGCGCTACCCCGTCCTCGGCGCCTCCTGGCAACCGCGCGGGGGCGTCGCGCGCCACGACGCGGTGGCGTGGGGATACGCCCGCGCCGCGGACGCCCTCGGAGTCGACCTCCTGCAGCAAACCGAAGTCGTCGGCATCCGCGTCGAGAACGGCGCGGTGACGGGGGTGGAAACCGACCTCGGCTTCATCGCGGCGCGCCGGGTGGCCTGTGTCGTCGCGGGGAACTCCGGCGTCCTGGCCCGCATGGCCGGGCTCCGGCTCCCCATCGAATCGCGCCCGCTGCAGGCACTGGTCTCCGAGCCCCTGAAGCCCTGTCTCGACCCGGTCGTGATGTCCGCCGCCGTCCACTGCTACATCAGCCAGTCCGCGAAGGGGGACCTCGTGATCGGCGCCGGAACCGACGCATACAACGGCTATGGGCAGCGCGGGTCCTTTCCGGTGCTCGAAGACGCCGTGGCCGCGGTGTGCGAACTCTTCCCGGCGTTCAGCCGGGTCCGCATGAACCGGCACTGGGGCGGCATCGTCGACATCTGCCCGGACGCCTGTCCCATCATCGGGCCGACACCCGTTCGCGGACTCTACTTCAACTGCGGCTGGGGCACCGGCGGGTTCAAGTCCACCCCGGCCTCGGGCTACGTGTTCGCCGACACCATCGCGAACGAGCGTCCCCATCCCCTCGCGACCCCGTTCGGGCTCGACCGCTTCGCGAGCGGCGCGCTGGTCGACGAACACGGGGCAGCGGCAGTGGCCCACTGATGCTGCGTATCCGCTGCCCCTACTGCGAGGAAGCCCGCAGCGAGGAGGAGTTCTCCTACGCCGGCGAGGCCCACATCCGCCGCCCGGAGGATCCGGAAGCGCTTTCGGACCGCGAGTGGGGCGAGTACCTCCACTTCCGCACCAACGCCCGTGGACCGCACCGGGAGACGTGGGTCCACACCGCGGGATGCCGGCGCTACTTCAACGTCCTGCGGGATACCGTGAGCTACGAGATCCTCGACGTCTATCCCGTCGGGACGGTGCCTCCGGACGACTTGCCCGGGAACGACACGTAGATGCGAAGCCCGCGACGCCTGCCGAGCGGGGGCCGGATCGACCGGGACCGGCCGGTACGCTTCTCCTTCAACGGCCGCGAGATGCGGGGCTTCGCCGGCGACACCCTGGCCTCCGCCCTCCTCGCCCACGGCGTCGCCACCGTCGCCCGCAGCTTCAAGTACGGGCGGCCGCGCGGAATCGTCGGCCACGGCGTCGAAGAACCCAACGCGATCGTGGACCTCGGAGTCGGCGCCGCCACGGTCCCGAACGTGCGCGCGACGGAGATCGAACTCTTCGCCGGGCTCGAGGCCCGCACCAGCCGCGCGCCGTGGCAGGGCGCGGTCGGGCCCCTCGCCCGCCACCTGCCGGCCGGCTTCTACTACAAGAAGTTCCTGCAAGCCCGCGGGTTCCGGACCTGGGAGCGGTTCCTGCGCGCGACCGCCGGCCTCGGGGGCGTGCCGGAGGGCCCCGACCCGGACACGTACGATCATCTCAACCACCACTGCGACGTGCTGGTGGCCGGCGCGGGTCCCGCCGGTCTCGCCGCCGCCCTCGAGGCGTGCCGCACCGGCGCCCGGGTCGTGCTCGCGGACGAGCAGGCCGAGTTCGGCGGCAGCCTGCTGGCGGAGACCGGGGCCGTCGGCGGCGAGCACGCATCGAGCTGGATCGCGCGGACGGTCGCCGAGCTCCGGTCGCATCCCGACGCCGTCCTCCTGCCGCGCAGTACGGTCAGCGGCATCTATGACCACAACTTCGTCACGGTCGTGGAACGGAGACCCGACGTAGCGGGCGCGCGCGAGCGCCTGCATCGCGTCCGCGCCGGACAGGTCGTACTGGCCACTGGCGCGATCGAACGGCCGCTGGTGTTCGCCAACAACGACCTTCCGGGGGTCATGCTCGCTTCCTCCGTCTTCACCTATCTGCACCGGTACGCCGTCGTCCCCGGCGAGAGGATGGTCCTGTGCACCACCAACGACTCCGCGTACCGCACGGCCATCGACTGGGTGGGCGCGGGCCGTGACGTAGCCGCGATCGTCGATGCGCGCCCGGAGCCGTCGGGAGCCGCGGTGCAGGCCGCCACGCGGGCCGGCATCGAGGTCATCCACGGCCATGCCGTGATCGAAGCGCGAGGCCGGAAGCGGGTGCGCGAGGCGGTGGTCGCGCCGCTGCACGGCGAGGACGATCGGCTGACGGGTCCGCCGCGCCGCATCGGCTGCGACCTCATCGCCTGTTCCGGCGGCTGGAGCCCGACGCTGCACCTCGGCTCCCAGACGGGCGTCAAGCCGCGCTGGAGCGACGACGCCATCGCGTTTCTTCCCGCGCAGCCGGGCGGCGCGGTCACCTGGGCCGGATCCGCCGGCGGCGCGCGCACGTTGCTTGCCTGCATGGAGACAGGCGCCGCCGCGGGCGCCACGGCGGCTGCACGGACCGGTCATGGGGACGGGCGGATCTCCGCGGAGATTCCTGCAACGGACGAACCCCCGGAGACCCCTTCGCGGGCCCTGTTTCTCGTACCGCACCAGCGCCCCCCGAGCCGGGCACCCAAGCAGTTCGTCGACCTGCAGCTCGACGTGACGGCCGCGGACATCGAGCTGGCCGCTCGCGAAGGGTACGAATCCGTGGAGCACGTGAAGCGGTACACGGCCCTCGGCTTCGGCACCGAGCAGGGCAAGCTCGGCAACGTGAACGGCGTCGCGATCCTGGCGCGCGCGCTCGGTCACGACATCGCCGCTACCGGGACCACGATGTTCCGCCCCTCGTACACGCCGGTGACGTTCGGCGCCGTCGCCGGCCGCGACGTCGGCGGCTTCTTCGACCCGGAGCGCCGCACGCCGATGCACGGCTGGCACGAGGAACAGGGCGCCGTGTGGGAGGACGTCGGCAGGTGGAAGCGGCCGCGCTACTACCCGAAGGCCGGCGAGGGCATGCCGGCCGCGGTCAACCGCGAATGCCTCGCGGCCCGGGACGGCGTCGCCATCCTCGACGCGTCGACGCTCGGCAAGATCGACATCCAGGGCGCCGACGCCCATGTCTTCCTCGACCGCATCTGCACGACGGGCTTCCGTCGGCTCGGCGTCGGCCGCTGCCGCTACGGCCTGATGCTGCACGAGGACGGCACGATCTTCGACGACGGCGTCACCGCCCGCATCGCCATGCACCGTTACCTGATGCACACGACCACCGGCAACGCCGAGGCCGTCTTCGACTGGCTCGAACTCTGGCGGCAGACCGAGTGGCCCGACCTCGACGTCTACTGCACGTCGGTCACCGATCACTGGGCCACAGCGGCCCTCGTCGGGCCGAAGTCGCGGGAGGTGCTGTGCAACGTCTGCGGCGACATCGACCTGTCCCGCGACGCGTTCCGCTTCATGGACGTCCGCGAGGGCCACGTGGCGGGCGTCCCGGCGCGCGTGTTCCGGATCAGCTTCAGCGGCGAGCTGTCGTTCGAGGTGAACGTGCCCGCCCACCGGGGGCGGGAAGTCTGGGACGCGCTGATCGAAGCCGGCGCGGAGTTCGACATCACCCCGTACGGTACCGAGACCATGCACGTCCTGCGCGCGGAGAAGGGCTTCATCATCGTGGGGCAGGACACCGACGGCTCCATGACGCCGGCGGACATGGGGATGGACTGGGCAGTTCGGCGCAACAAGCCGTTCGGGTTCCTCGGGGAGCGCTCGCTGTCGCTACCCGACCACCTGTGCGAGGACCGGCTGCAGTTCGTCGGGCTGGCGAGCGGCGACGCGGTGCTGCCAGAGGGGGCGCCGCTGGTGGAGGCGCCGCACGGAACTCCGCCGATGCCCAACCAGGGCTTCGTCAGCTCCGCGTACTACAGCGCGCGCCTCTCGCGCCCCATCGCGCTCGGCCTGGTGCGCGGCGGCGGGACGCGTCTCGGAGAGACCCTCCACTGCGCCCTCGCCGACGGCAGGAACCTGCCGGTCACGATCGTGGACCCGGTGTTCTACGACCCGGACGGGAAGGCCCGGGATGTCTGATCGACCCGGCGTCGTGCTGCGGCGGGAACCTGCCCGCGGGTGCCTGAACCTGCGCGGCAACCCGCGGGACGCCGGGTTCCGGAACGCCGTCGCAGCCGTGACGGGCGTGGAACTGCCGGTCGAGTCCTGCACCTGGCGCCGCGCGGGAGACGCCGCCGTCTACTGGCTGGGGCCGGACGAGTGGCTCCTCGTCCTGCCCGCCGGAAGGGAGGCCGACGTGGAGCGGCAGCTCCGCGACGTGCTCGCGGGGTCTTTCTCGGTCGTGGACACGAGCGGGACGCACTGTTTCCTGAACCTCTCCGGACCCGCGAGGGGATATGTCCTGCAGAAGTCGAGCCCCTACGACTTCCATCCGCGGAACTTCCCCGCCGGACGATGCGTGCAGACCGTGTTCGCCAAGGCATCCGCCCTGGTTGCCGCGAACCCGGACGGGTCGTTCGACCTTGTGGTCCGCCGCAGCTACGCGGACTACGTCCGCGACTGGATCGCGGACGCGGCGGAGGAGTACGGCTTCGCCGGCGAGTAACGCTTGAGGGGTTGAGGGGCTTGAGGGGCATCACGACTATGGTGGCGCACCATTGCATGGGACAATTCGGACGATCAGCGCGGCGACGAGGCGTATCGATGGCCGAACAGGAATTCAGCGAGTTTGTGAAGAGAAAGACGGAGCAGGTGCAGGACGACATTGACTGGGCCAAGGAAAAAGCCGACTGGCTTCGGGAGCTAGACGCCCTGTACGCACGCATGGAAGAGCATCTCCGGCCCTATACGCAGGCAGGAGAGATCCGGATCGAACGCACGCCGGTACAACTAACGGAGGACCATCTCGGGACGTACGAAGCGGACAAGCTCACGTTCAAAATCGGTCGGGACAGGATCGTGGCGAAGCCGATCGGGACCCTGCTCATCGGCGCCCGAGGCCGGGTGGACCTGTCGGGACCGCGAAAGACCGTCAAGATCGTGCTACTTGCCAAGGGAGGGCCAGTTCTGACCACCACAATCGAACATGGCGGCATTACCGAGACATCCAGCCGTTCCATGACGCGGGGCGAGGTCGACAAACCGGGCTGGTACATCGAGAGCCCGCCGCCGGAAAGCGTCGTTTTCGAGTTCGGGGAGGATTCCTTCCGGGACGCCATCATGGAAATCTCGGGTGGCTAGACGGGTGTCGTTGTCGGGAGCGCATCTCCCAGCGACCCAGATAGCCGAACATCACGCGGCGGTCGAGGAGGCCATCCACCTCTATCACACCGAGGCGAGTCCCGGCTTCGAGACGAGATTCGCGTTCTACACCGAGGACGAAGTCCAGGCGAAACGGGACGAGAGGCTGTACGAAGCGGACGCCGCGTCGGCGTTGACCGTGCTGGCGTCGATAGAGGCCGCCGTCAGAGTCGACTACTTCAAACGATGCTACGCGAGGCACAAGGATGAGCTGTCGCGGACGCTCCGAGCGTTGTATCGGGACAAGGGTTCGAGGGCGTCCCTGTCGGACGATCTGCTTGAGGCGTGGAGGGACCATGGCGCCATGACAGCGAGGCTGGTGGGCGAAATCCGTGGCGCGTTCGGCTTGCGGCACTGGCTGGCCCACGGCCGCTACTACGAACCGAAGCTCGGTCGCCAGTACGACTTCGCGAGCGTGTACAACCTGGCGAGGCAAGTCGAGGCGGCGCTCTCGTCTCAGCCGTCAGCGAACTGACGAGCGATGGCGATGCAAGAGCCTGTGGCTTGTTCGCCGGATTCCTTTTGACCCGGCACATCACCGATTCAGAACCGTGATCGCGCAACACGCGAAACTTCCCCGCCAGCCGGTGCTTCCGGACCTTGTTCGCCACGGCATGCGCCTTGGTTGCCACGAAGCCGGACGGGGCGTTCGACCTAGAGTCAGGGAGTACTCCGACAGCAAGGGCGACCACGGCACGGACGATGGCTACACCCGGTTACAGTGGGTCATCTCCACCGCGGAGCGGTTTTCGGTCGACTGCGTGAACGCTGCACATCGCGACAACGTCAGACTGATAGACGGCGACGAGTTCGCAAGAATGCTCCTGGACTCGGGCATCGAGCCGCTTCAGACGCTATGACAAAGGGGCCCGGCAGCCCGCACTGACCCAAGTGTCCGCAGTCGATAGTGCACAGCGGATGGGATGGCCGTCAGGTCGCCAGCAGCTTGCCGGGGTTCATCACGCCGTTCGGGTCGAAGACCCGTTTTACGCTCCGCATCAGGGCGATCTCCGCCGGGGAGCGCGAGAACGGGAGGAAGTCCCGTTTCAGCAGCCCCACGCCGTGCTCCGCCGAGATGCTCCCCCGGCGGGCGCGCACCGCCTCGAAGAGCGCGGGGCTGATCCGGTGGCAGCGCTCGTAGAAAGCGTCGATGGAGAGGTCGTCCGGTTTCAGGATGTTGAGGTGCAGGTTCCCGTCGCCGATATGACCGTACCAGCAGACCTCGAGGTCCGGGTAGTGTTCGCCGACCATCCGGTCGATGTCGTCGAGGAACTCCGGGACGTCCGAGATCCGCACCGACAGGTCGTTCTTGTACGGGGTGTGCGGAGCGATGCTCTCCGAGATGCCCTCGCGCAGCGTCCACAGCGCCTGCGCCTGCGCGTCCGAGCGGCTGACGACGCCGTCGCCGACCCAGCCCGCCGCCACGGTGGCCTCGAACGTCTCGAGCGCCGCTTCCTCGCCGGCCGCGTCGAACTCGAGCAGGGCGTAGTAGGGGGCGCGGGATGCGAACGGCCGCGGCACGTCCCGGTGCGCGAGTACGTGCCGCAGCGCCGACTCGGAGAAGAACTCGAAGGCGGAGAGCGTGACCGCGGCCTGGAAGCTCCGGAGGACGTCCAGCATGTCCGAGATGCGCTCGACGCCGAGGACCATCACCCGTTGCGGCGGTGGCGCCTCGAGCAGCCGGATGTCCGCCTCGACGACGAACCCGAGCGTGCCTTCCGCGCCGATGAAGAGGTGCCGCAGGTCGTATCCCGTCGCGTTCTTGACGAGGCCGTTGTTGCAGTCGAGCACCTCGCCGGCGCCGGTCACCACCTTGAGCCCCGCGATCCAGTCCCGGGTGAGACCGTAGCGGATGACCTTGATGCCGCCGGCGTTCGTCGCGATGTTGCCGCCGACCTGGCTCGACCCGCTCGACGCGAAGTCCACCGGGTAGAAGAGGCCGCGCTCCGCGGCGTACTCCTGCAGGATCGCGGTCACCACCCCGGTCTGGCACCGGACGACGCGGTCGACCGGGTTGAAGTCGAGCACGCGGTTCATGCGGTCGAAGGAGACGACCACCTCCCCGTTCGACGCCACCGCGCCGCCGGAGAGCCCGGTCCGTCCCCCCGAGGGGACGAGTGCGAAGCCGGCCTCGTTGGCGAGCCGCGTGACCGCGACGACCTCCTCGACCGTCTCCGGAAACACCACCGCGCCCGGCGCGACCGGGAAGCCGCGGGTCCAGTCCACGCCCCACACGCCGAGGTCCTCGGTCGAGGTCCGCACGCGCTCGGCGGGGAAGATGTCTTCGAGGGCCTGCCTCATGCGGGGGAGTTTGTCGGAGTTGTCCCGCCAGCGGCAAGCGCGTCGGCGGCCAGGTACGGATCGAGGAACCGCCACATCCGCTCGCGCACGGCGGCAGTCTCGTTGACGAGATGGTGCCGCGCCTCCGGTATCTCGAGGAACTCGACCTCGAACAGGCGCCGCAGCACGGCGACGTTGTGGGGTCCGTCCACCGTCCCGTCGGTCCCGCCCTGCACCACGAGCACCCGGCGGCCGTTCCTCGGATAGGCCTCGAAGCGTTTCATCCAGGCCGCCATGGCGCCGACCCACTGGACGGGCAGGGCCCAGGTCTGCAGCGGGTCCCGCTTCAGGAAAGCCACGAAGTCCACATCCTCCGTGTTCCGAGGAGCACCGCGCGGGACTCGGGTCACGAACAGGCGAGCCGCGAGGTACGCGAGCCGCGCCATCCGCCAGGCGTTCGGCCGCACCAGCGGCGCGAAGAGGACCGCCTCGTCGAACGCCACGCCCCGGGGCCGCATGAAATACTCCATGACAACGGCGCCGCCCATGCTCTGGCCGAGTACGTGGCGCGGCGCCGGGAGTTCCGCGGATACGGCGGCCAGGACGGCTTCCAGCCCGTCGACATAGCGGTCGAAGGAGTCGACGGTCACGCGCTCCCCGGTCGACAGCCCATGCCCCTGGTGATCGTACGCCAGGACCCTGAGCCCCCGCGCCAGCAGGTAGCGAATCAGGTGACCGTAGAGCCCGACATGGTCGTAATAGCCGTGCACGACCACGGCCGCCCCACGCATTGCACCCCGCGGTTCGAAGAGTTGTGCGGCCAGCCGTTCCCCGCCAGCGTCCACCGCAAAGAATCGCTGCCCGAGATCGAGATCGTAAAAGCGCCGGTACTCCGGGGAGAACCCCGAAGCGGGATCGTAGGCGCCGCTACCGCGCAAGAGCCGTCCCCCGCCGTGTCGTTCCGCCGGAAACCGGGTCGTACCCCCTCGTCCGCCACGGATGCCCGGAAGCCATGGTCGCCATCGTGAACGACATCGGCCGACTTGTCGAACACGGCCCGGACCAGCTCACTCTCGCCGAATGCGCACGAAACTCGCAAAGCGCGGGATCCCGCGGTCGGTGGTACCGGTGTACTTGTACGTTACCGTCGCACCGACGGGCGGCGGTTTCCGTCGCTGCGCATCGGTGAAGCCGGTGCCGAGCCTGAAGCGGCGCCCGTCCGGCGTCTCGACGACGAGCGAACCCATCATGCCGGTGTACTTGCCGTTGCCCGGGAGGTGGGCCACGACGACCGCCTCCGCATCCTCGTAGGTCTTGAGCTTCAGGAGGTCGTCGCCACGACCGGACCGGTAGGGCGAGCGCCCGTCGCGGAGCATCAGGCCCTCCCCGCCGGCGGCGACGACACGTTGCAACGTGGCCATGAGCTCAGTCTCGCCGGAGACGCGAGACTGCTCGATCAGACGGATCCGCGCCGGCGGCGCACCGGCGAGTAGCCGCCGCAGCCGGCGCAGGCGTTCGTCGAACGGCGCCGATGATCCCGGCAGGTCAAAGACCATGAACCGGATGCGTCCCCAGGCGGTGTCGTCCGGCGTTTGCCGACGGACGGCCCCGGACACCGCCTCGAACGTTCCGCGGCCCATCCACAACTCACCGTCCAGCGCGTCCTCCGGGAACCCTTCGACGAACCAGGCCGGCGCATTGAAGCGGTTGCCGCGACGCGAGTACAGCGCGGCGCCGTCCCACCGGGCGCGGATGCCGTCGAGCTTCTCGCTAACCCAATAGTGTTCGAGATCCAAACCGCCGCGATAGACCCCGGCAAGCGAGGGGGCGGGGGCCTGCGCGGCGAGCACGGGGGCGCACGACAACAGGCCGAGAGCCAGCGCGGCAATCCGTCGGAACATGGTGCTTCTCCACAAATCGCATCAGCCACTTTGCGCCCTCCCGGGCCGCCCAAAAAGAGCGAACCCCCCCTTCCGCTTGTAGGAAATCGTCCCGACGGCAAGGTCGCCCTGTCGTCGGGCGCGACGGTGCCGCCCGAGAACGCAGTGGAACCGACCGCGGCGCGACCGGAATCCGGGCAGCCGGGCGATGGGCTCCGACCTGAATGGGGGACGCCGCCAGCCCGCGCGTCCGCGGCCGCTTACCGCGCGCGCGCTTCGAGGATTTCGACGGCGGGTAGCGTCCGTCCTTCAACCAGCTCCAGGAAGGCGCCGCCGCCGGTCGAGATGTAGGAGATCCCGTCACGGACCCCGTACTTGTCGATCGCCGCGATGGTGTCGCCGCCGCCGGCGAGAGAAAAGGCATCGCTCCCGGCGACCGCTTCGGCGACGACGCGCGTGCCCTCGCCGAACTGGTCGTACTCGAACACGCCGAGCGGTCCGTTCCAGAGGATGGTGCCGGCCTCCGCAAGCACCTGCCCGAAAGACCGTGCCGTCACCGGGCCGACGTCGAGAATCCTTTCCGCGGGTCGGACCTCGTCGGCCCCCCGCAGCACCGCTGTCGCGTCCGGCCCGCTCTCCGCAGCCGTCATCACGTCCACGGGCACCGGCACATCGACCTTGTCCGCGATGCGTGCCGCGATGTCGACCTGGTCTTGTTCCACCAGGGACGCGCCCACCGACCGTCCGGCGGCGAGCAGGAACGTGTTCGCGATGCCGCCGCCTACCAGCATCCGGTCCGCCGCGTCGGCGAGGGACTCGAGCACGGCGAGCTTGGTCGAGACCTTCGCCCCGCCCACGATGGCGACGAGCGGCCGTGCCGGGGACTCGAGCGCGCGATGCAGGGCTTCGATCTCTCCGGCGAGCAGCGGTCCGGCGCAGGCGACCCGGGCGTACTTCGCGACGCCGTGTGTCGAGGCGTGCGCGCGGTGGGCGGTCGCGAATGCGTCCATGACATAGACATCGCAGGACGCGGCCATGCGCTTCGCCAGGGCATCGTCGTTCGCCTTCTCTCCGGGCTCGAACCGGACGTTCTCGAGGACGACGACCTCGCCGGGGGCGATCTCGGCGTCGTACCGCCCCTCCGGAACCAGGCGTACCGGGCGACCGAGCCGCTCGCCAAGCGCATCCGCCACCGGGGCGAGGGAGAACGCCGGATCGACCACGCCCTCGGTGGGGCGTCCGAGATGCGACATGACCATCACGGACGCGCCCTGCTCCGCGCATGCCACGATCGTTGGGACCGCCGCTTCGATGCGCGCGGCATTGGCGACCCGGCCATCGTCGAGCGGGACGTTCAGGTCTTCCCGGATGAGCACGCGCTTGCCGGCCAGGGGCACGTCGCCCATCAGGATCATGGGCACCGCGCCGCGACCTCCCGGATGGCCTGGGCCACCGCTTCGGCGTGGATCCCCATGGCTTCCATCGCGACGCCCCCCGGCGCGGAGACGCCGAAGGTCTCGACCCCGACGACCGCTCCGTCCAGCCCTACGAAGCGGTACCAGTAGTCCGGATGACCCGCCTCCACGGCTACCCGGCGGCGGCAGGCCGCGGGCAGCACGGATTCGCGGTAGTCCGCGTCCTGGGCCAGGAAAACGTCCACGCTCGGCATCGACACGACGCGCACGCCGCGCCCCGCGTCGCCGAGCTGCGCGGCCGCCTCGACCGCCAGTTCCACCTCGGACCCGGTCGCGATGACCACGACATCGAGGTCGCCGGTCTCCCGTCGCAGGACGTAGCCCCCTCGCTCGATCGGCGCCGCCGCCTCCCGGGGCTGGCAGGCCGTCTTCACCGCGTGAGCGCCAGGGCCGTCGGCCCGTTGGTCCGCGCCAGCGCCGCGGCCCAGGCGTAGGCGGTTTCCACCGCGTCGCACGGCCGCCACAGCGAAAGGTTCGGAGTGGTACGCAGGTTCGTGAGTTGCTCGACGGGCTGGTGCGTCGGCCCGTCCTCGCCGAGCCCGACGCTGTCGTGGGTGTAGACCAGGACGTTGCGGATGCCCATGAGCGCCGCGAGCCGCACGGCGTTGCGCGCGTACTCCATGAACACGAGGAAGGTGCCCGAGTACGGGATCAGTCCCCCGTGCAGCGCGATGCCGTTGGCGATCGCCGTCATGCCGAACTCGCGCACCCCGAAGTTGAGGTAGCGTCCGCCCTCGTGCAGCCATCCGGCTCCCGACCACTGCGTGCCGTTGGACCCGGTGAGGTCGGCGGACCCGCCGAGCAGTTCCGGGATGGACGGGCCGAGCACGTCGAGGCAGGCCTGGGACGCCTTGCGGGTCTCGATGGGCGTTCCGGCGGACTGAGCTTGCGCGGCGTACGCCAGCAGCCGCTGGCGCCAGCCCGCCGGCAGCGTCCCGCCCATGCGCCGCTCGAACTCCTCCGCGAGTTCCGGGAACGCCTCCCGGTAGCGCTCGAGCAGGTCCGCCCACTCCCCTTCCAGGACGGCGCCCTCGGGACGCATGTCCCAGTCCCGGTACACCTCGCGGGGAATCTCGAACGGCGGGAAGCCCCAGTTGAGCCGCCGCCGGGTCGCGGCGACCTCGCCCGCGCCCAACGCCGCCCCGTGGGCCGCGGCGGTCCCCTGCTTCGCCGGCGCGCCGAAGCCGATGACCGTCCGGCAGCAGATCAGCGTGGGCCGGCCGTCTTCCTCGACCGCCGCCGCCAGCGCCTCCCGCACGCTGTCCGGGTCGTGGCCGTCCACGTCCCGCACGACGTGCCACCCGTAGGCTTCGAAGCGGGCCGCGACGTCTTCGGTGTGCCAGTGCCGCGTCTCGCCGTCGATGGAGATGCCGTTGTCGTCGTAGAGGCAGGCGAGCTTGCCAAGGCCCAGGGTGCCGGCGAGGGACGCCGCTTCGTGCGTCACCCCCTCCATCATGCAGCCGTCGCCCGCGAGCACCCACGTGCGGTGGTCCACCACGGGGAGGCCGTCACGATTGAACTCCCGCGCCAGCAGCGACTCCGCCAGCGCCATGCCCACCCCGTTCGCGAGGCCCTGGCCCAGCGGGCCGGTCGTCGTCTCGATGCCCGGGCAGATGCCGTACTCCGGGTGTCCCGCCGTCTTCGAGTGTAACTGCCGGAAGGCGCGGAGGTCGTCGAGGCTGACGTCGTAGCCCGTCAGGTGCAGCACGGCGTAGAGCAGCATCGAGCCGTGACCGTTCGACATGACGAGCCGGTCCCGGTTCCACCAGTGGGGATTGGACGGGTTGTGCCGCAGCACCTCGCGCCACAGCACCTCGGCTAAGTCCGCGAGGCCCATCGGCGCGCCGGGATGGCCGCTCTTCGCCTTCTCCACCGCGTCCATGGCCAGCGCACGCACGGCGTTCGCCCGATCCGTTCGGGAGGAGGGCATGGGGGTCTCTCGAGTGTTCCGCAGGCGCTCGTAGTATCTCATTTTTCGGCGCGCGGACCCGGCGTTTCGACGCGCCGATGACGCGCCGCGGCGCCCCGGTGGCCGCCCGGTCGGTGCGCTACAATGCGCGCCCCACTGCCTGGGCGGGTCGATGTCCGAGTTCAGCGTCTTCACTTCCGAGTCCGTGTCCGAGGGCCATCCCGACAAGATGGCGGACCAGATTTCGGACGCGGTGCTCGACGCGATGCTGGAGCAGGACGCGGAGTCGCGCGTCGCCTGCGAGACGCTGATCAAGGACGGCCTCGTGGTGCTCGGCGGCGAGATCCGCTCGGGGGCACAGGTAGACATCGACCGCCTGACGCGCCGCGTGATCGAGGAGATCGGCTACGACGACATCGCCCTCGGGTTCGACCCGAAGAGCTGCGCGGTCGTCAACGCCTTAGGGCTCCAGTCCACGGACATCGCCATGGGCGTGGACGCGACGGAGGACCGCGAACAGGGGGCGGGCGACCAGGGCCTGATGTTCGGCTACGCCACCAACGAGACCGACGTGCTCATGCCGGCGCCGATCACCTACGCCCACCGTCTCATGGAGCAGCAGGCGAAAGCCCGCCGCAACTCCCTCTCCTTCCTCGGCCCCGACGCAAAGAGCCAGCTCACGTTCCAGTACGACGACGGCCAGCCCGTGGGGGTGAACACGGTCGTCCTCTCCACCCAGCATGCCGCGGACGTCGCGCGAGGCGATCTCGAGGAAGCGGTGATGGAGGAGATCGTCAAGCCCGTCCTGCCGGGCAACTGGCTCACCCGGGAGACCCGGGTCCACATCAATCCCACGGGCAGTTTCGTCATCGGCGGACCGCTGGGCGACTGCGGCGTCACCGGACGCAAGATCATCGTCGACACCTACGGCGGCATGGCGCGTCACGGCGGCGGCGCCTTCTCCGGCAAGGACCCTTCCAAGGTGGACCGTTCGGCGGCCTACGCCAGCCGCTACGTCGCCAAGAACATCGTGGCGGCGGGCCTCGCGGACCGTTGCGAGCTGCAGGTCAGCTACGCCATCGGCATCGCCGAGCCGACCTCCATCGCCATCGACACCTTCGGCACCGGCAGGATCGACGACGAGCGCATCGTTCGACTCGTACGCGAGCACTTCGACCTGCGGCCCCGGGGGCTCATCGAGATGCTCGACCTGAAGCGGCCGATCTACCGCGGTACGGCGGCCTACGGGCACTTCGGGCGAACCGGGGACGAGTTCACATGGGAACGGACCGACAAGGCGGAAGCCCTGGCCGCGGCGCTGTAGCGCGGACGCCGCCACGCCGTCTCAGCTTCGAGTTCTTCCCGCCGAAGACGGACCGGGGCCGCGCCAACCTCTTGCGCACCGCACGGCGGCTGCGCCAGGGGGGCGGCGACGCCGCCGAATTCTGCTCCGTCACCTACGGCGCCGGGGGCTCGACCCGGACCGGGACGTTCGAAGCCGTGCGCGCGCTCCGGGAAGGGGGCATCAACGCGGTGCCGCACCTGTCCTGGGGCGCGGACCCGGCCGCCGCGGTACGCAAGGTCCTGGCCCGCTACCGCGAACTCGGCGTAGACCGCATCGTCGCGCTGCGCGGCGACATTCCCTCCGGCGTGGGACCGCGCAGCCGGATGCACCACGCGGTGGATCTCGTGCGGCTCGTCCGCGAGACCGAGGACCACCGCTTCCGGATCGAGGTGGCGGCCTATCCCGAGGTCCATCCGGACGCCCCGTCTCCCGAGGCCGACCTCGACTACCTCAAGGAGAAGGTCGACGCCGGCGCCGACGGCTGCATCACGCAGTACTTCTACCACCCGGAGAGCTACTTCTACTTCGTCGACCGCTGCCGGGCCCGGGGCATCGACGCCCGGATCGTCCCCGGGATCATGCCGATCACGAACTACGAAGGTCTGATACGCTTCTCGGACGCCTGCGGCGCCGACATCCCGCGCTGGATCCGGCTGCGGCTCGAGGCCTACCGGGACGACGAAGCGTCGCTCCGCGCCTTCGGGACGGACGTCGTGACGCGTCTCTGCGAGCGCCTGCTGGACAACGGGGCGCCCGGCCTGCATTTCTACACGCTGAACAAGGCCCCGCCGACCCTGGCCATCGCCGGGAATCTCGGGCTTGCCGGGAACGCGGCGGACTGACCCGGGCACGAAGATGGTCCACGTCGCCTTCCTGATCGACCCCGTCGCCACGCTGAACCTCAAGAAGGACAGCACCCTGGCCATGGTGCGCGCCGCCCTCCGGCGCGGCTGGCGCGTGAGCTGTTTCGGGCAGGCGGACTTCGCCTGGAGGAACGACACGCCCCGCGCGGTCCTGCGGGAGCTGATCCTCGATGCCGGGTTCCTCGAAGCCCTGGATCCGGAGCGGGCGCCGGCGCAGTGGTACGGACTCGGTGCGCCGGAAGAGGTCGATTTCTCCACGGTGGACCTCGTGATGATGCGCAAGGACCCGCCCTTCGACATGGAGTACATCTACGCGACGTACTTCCTCGAACACGTGAAAGCGCGCGGCACCCCGGTGGTGAACGACCCGCGGAGCCTGCGCGACTGCAACGAGAAGTTCTTCGCCACCTGGTTTCCGGAGTGCACGCCGCCCCTCGTGATCGCCAGGCGCGCCGAGCCGCTGCTCGACTTCCACGCCGAACACGGGGACGTGGTCTTCAAGCCCCTCGACGGCATGGGCGGCACGAACATCTTCCGCGCGCGGCCGGACGACCCGAACCTGCGCGTGATCATCGAGAACCTGACGGAACTCGGCCGCCGCCAGATCATGGCGCAACGCTACCTGCCCGAGATCGTCGAGGGCGACAAGCGCATCCTCGTGATCGACGGCGAGCCCGTGGAGTACGCCCTGGCGCGCATCCCGCAGCAGGGCGAGTCCCGCGGCAATCTGGCCGCCGGCGGCGCCGGCGTCGGGCGCCCGCTCACCGACCGGGACCGCTACATCGCCGGCCGGGTGGGCCCCGAGCTGAAACGCCGGGGCATCCTGTTCGCCGGCATCGACGTGATCGGCGACTACCTCACCGAGATCAACGTCACCTGCCCGACCTGCGTCCGCGAACTCGACGCGCAGTTCTCCCTCGACATCGGCGGGATGCTGATGGACCGCCTGGCGGAGCGCTTCGCGCTGCGATGAGCGTCCCGGCGCCCGCGCGACCTGACGGTCGCGGCCCGTCCGGGGGGACGGGTGGGAGTTTCGCCGTCGCGATACTCCCACGGCGCAAGCTCCTGGGCCGGGACCGGATGCTCTGCGCGCTGTTGCTCGCCGCAGTCGCGCACGCCGGGCTGATCCTGGGCCTCCCGTCGCCCTTCCCGGTTCCCGCGGAACGGGACACGGGGAGCATCGCCATCCTGCTCGCGCTGCCGCCGCCGCCCGAGCCCGTACCCCCGGCCGCCGCGGGCGGTGCAGCGCCCCTGCCCGCCATGCCGAGGCCGGCGGCGGAGCTACCCGCGGAACCCGCCCCGGTAACGGCGCGCGCGCCGGCGACGCCCAACCCCGAAGTACCTCCCGTCGAGAGCGTGGCGACGGCACCACCCGAGCCCGCCAAGTGGCGCATGCGGGACTACGCGACCACCGTACGGGAGGTCGCGCGCGCCGGGGAAGACCGCTCGGGAGCGTCGAGCCGCGTCCGCCGGGTGACCGGCGTGTCGCCGGCGAGCCCCGAACTCTCGTACTACTTCGAAGCGTGGCGCCGCAAGGTCGAACGCGTCGGCAACCTCAACTATCCCGACGCGGCGCGGGCCCGGAGTCTCTACGGCAGCCTGCGCCTCCTCGTCGCCATCGTCCCGGACGGCACCCTCCGCGACGTGCGCGTGCTCGAGTCCTCCCGTCATCGCGTCCTGGACGACGCGGCCCTGCGGATCGTGCGCCTGGCCGCCCCGTTCGCGCCGTTCCCACCCGAGATGCGCCGCAACACCGACGTGCTCGAGATCGTCCGCACCTGGCAGTTCAGGAAGCACCGCGACGGCTTCCGAACCCTGTAGCTTCTAGCGGCATGGTTGTCGTCGACACGATGCCGTCGACGCGATGGACGCCGCGGATCGGCGTCGCGTACCCTCCGCGGTTTCGCCGGCCAGGGAACTCGACGTGAAGGCCCCCCGCACCCCCGACGATCGTTTCGCCGACCTGCCGGGATACCCGTTCGCACCCCAGTTCACGGTCGGCAACCCGCTCTGATGCCGGAACGGTTCCAGGACCAGGGGGGCGTCGCGACCATGAATCCGTCGCGATTCGCGCGCGCGGCGGGCTCGTTCATGATGCGGCGCTGGGCGGACGGGCGCCGGCTGGAGGCCCGGCGCCGGCGCATCGAGCGGGCGCGGCGCCGGGCGGGGCGGCGCCATACGGTCGAGTACTTCCACCAGGTGGACGACGGCTACAGTCACCTCGCGGCGCAGTGCCTGCGGCCGCTGCTCGACACGTACGACATCGATCTCGTCCGTCACCTGGTCCCGAGCCCGAGCGGGCCGAACGCGCCGGAGCCGGAGCTGCTGCTGGATCTCTCGTGCTACGACTCGGGGAAGATCGCATCGCACTACGGACTCGACTTCCCGGCGGTCGCCGGCCGGCCCAACGACGAGTCCGTGGCACTCGCCGGTCGCGTGCTTGCCGGCCTCGACGCGGAGGCCTTCTCCGAGGCGGCTCCGGAAGTCGGCGCGGCCCTCTGGGCGGGCGACACGGATGCCCTGCAGACACTGAGCGAGCGGCATCCGCCCGCCGACCCGTCGGCTCTGGCGGACCGCCTGCGGGCGGGCAGGGAGCGGCGCGCGCAGCTTCGGCATTACTCCGGCGCGATGTTCCACTACGGCGGCGAGTGGTACTGGGGCGTCGACCGCCTGTACCACCTGGAGGAGCGTCTCGCGGAACTGGGGGCGCGCAAGGTCGCTGACCAACGGGTGGCCCCGCGACCGGCCATCCCCCGGGGTCCGCTCAGGGACGACGGTTCGCTGACCCTCGAGATCTACCCGTCCCTGCGCAGTCCCTACAGCTCGCTGATCTTCGACACGGCGGTGGAGCTGGCGCGGGAGACCGGCGTCACGATGCGCATGCGCCCGGTGCTGCCGATGGTGATGCGGGGCGTGCCGGCCACGCGGGAGAAGGGCGTCTACATCTTCACGGACGCGGCCCGGGAGGCGCGCAAGCTCGGGCTCGACGACTGGGGCAACGTCCACGATCCCATCGGCGACCCCGTGCGGCGGGGCTACTCCCTCTACCCCTGGGCCGCGTCGCGGGGCAAGGGCGTGGAGCTCCTCTCGGCCTTCTTCCGCGAAGCGTTCTTCGAAGGCGTCGACACCGGCAAGGACCGCGGACTGCGCCGCGTCGTGGAGCGGGCCGGGCTGCCGTGGGACGAGGCGCGCGCGATCGTCGGGAACCGGGACTGGGAGGAGGAACTCGAAGCGAACCGCCTGGCGATGTACGGCTGCGGGTTGTGGGGCGTGCCGAGTTTCCGGCTGCTGGACGGCGAGGGGGAGACCGCGCTCGCCGTGTGGGGACAGGATCGCCTCTGGCTCGTGGGGCGCGAGATCCAGCGGCTCCTCGAGGAGCGCTCCAGGACTTCGTGAACGGCTGCCGGAGGCGTCCTTTTGCGCGGGGACGCTTACGTAGAGAATAGCGTCGCGGCCGACCCGGGGGGACGGGACCATTTCGCTGCTCGAAATCTACATGATCGTCGGGTTCCTGCTCGCCGCGTACTCGGTCGTGGCGAACGACTCGATCCAGACCCTCGGCACGTTTCTGTCGTCGAACGCGCATCGGCCCTGGTGGGTGCTGTGGCTGTTCGCCGGGGGGATTCTCTTCGTGGTGATCGGCTACGGCTGGTGGGCCAACGCGGGCGATCCGGCGTACGGGCGGCTCGCCGAGTTCCCGCCCCCCGAGGGCGGCGTCCAGTGGTATCACGTGGTGCCGCCGCTCGCGCTGCTCATCCTGACCCGGTTCGGTGTCCCGGTCAGCACGAGCTTCCTCATCCTGACCGTCTTCACCGCCGCGAACCTCCCGGAGATGCTGCTCAAGTCGCTGGCCGGCTACGCGGTGGCCTTCTTAAGCGCCATCGTGCTCTTCCGCCTCGTGTTCCGGCGCGCGTCGGAGTACTTCCACCGCACCCGCGGCAGCGCGATTCCCGCCTACTGGGTCGCCCTGCAGTGGCTGTCGACCGGCTTCCTCTGGAGCCAGTGGCTGATCCAGGACCTGGCGAACATCTTCGTCTACCTGCCCCGGGAGCTGTCGCTCGGCTGGTTCGCCTTCGGCGTGCTGGTGCCCGTCGGGCTCCTCGGCATCGTCTTCTACCAGTTCGGCGGCCAGATCCAGAAGATCGTCACGTCGAAGACCGACACGACGGACATCCGCGCGGCGACGATCATCGACTTCATCTACGGCCTCGTGCTGCTGGTGTTCAAGGAGTGGAGCGACATGCCCATGAGCACGACCTGGGTGTTCCTCGGCATCCTCGCCGGGCGCGAGTTCGCGCTGTCGATGTACCTCGCGGACACGAGCGGTCGCGCCACCGCGCGCAAGGTGCTGTCCGATGCCTCAAAGGCGTTCCTGGGGCTCGCCGTCAGCGTCATCCTCGCATTCGCGCTGCCGTGGGTCGCGACCCGGTTCTGAGGGAGGGCGGCGCATGGACGACTTCCGGGCGGACACGCGGGCGTGGCTCGACGCGAACTGCCCTCCCGGCGCGCGGAGACCGGGGCAGGTTCCGTGGGGCAGCAGCCGGATAGAACTCGACCCCGACACCCGGCTCTGGCTCGAGCGCATGGCGGAGCGCGGCTGGACCGTGCCCACCTGGCCCAGGGAGTACGGCGGGGCCGAACTGACCCGCGGCGAGTACACCGTCCTGATCGAGGAACTCAAGCGCATCGGAGCGCGGACGCCGCTCACGGGGCGCGGCGTCAACTACATCGGTCCGACGATCCTCGAACTCGGCACCGACGACCAGAAACAGCGCTGGTTGCCGGGGATCGCCCGCGGCGAAGGCGGCTGGGCGATGGGCTACTCGGAGCCGGGCGCCGGATCGGACCTCGCGAGCCTGAGCCTCCGCGCCGTGCGCCAGGGCGATCACTACGTCCTGAACGGGCGCAAGATCTGGACCTCCGACGCCATGGAGTCGGACTACATCTTCGTCCTGGCCCGGACCGACCCCGACCTGCCCAAGCACCAGGGCATCAGCCTGATCCTCGTCGACATGGACCAGCCCGGCGTGCAGGTGCGGCCCATCCGCCTCATCTCGGGCGCCTCGCCGTTCAACGAGACGCTGTTCGAGGACGCCGTCGCCTCGGCGTCGGACGTGATCGGGGGCGTCAACCGCGGGTGGACGGCCGGCAAGCGGTTGCTGCAGTTCGAGCGTTCGACGCATGCCGGGATCAACATCTCCGGCTCCCAGGGCGGGCGGGCGTCGGAGAGCCGGCTGCCGGAACAGGTGAAGCGGCGCGTGCCGTTGCGGGACGGCCGCATCGCCGACCCCGTGCTGCGGGCGCGGCTCATCCGTCACGAGCAGAACGTCCACGCGCAGCGCCTCACCCAGCGCCGCACGATCGAGGAACTCCAGGCGCGGGCGCCCGGGTTCGCGTCGTCCGCGGTCAAGCTCACCGGGGCGCTCAACCAGCAGGAGGCCGACGAGTTGCTGGTCTCCGCGCTCGGCACGCGGGGCGTGGGCTGGGAAGGGGACGGCTACACGGCCGACGAGATCGAAGCGACCCGCGACTGGCTGCGGCAGAAATCGCTGACCATCGCCGGCGGCACGAAGGAGGTGCAGCTCAACATCGTGGCGAAGCGGGTGCTGGGCCTGCCGGACTGAGCCTGCCGGACGCGGGCATCGCGACGGCGACTTATGTCCGGCGAATGGAGACGTGTGTCCACGGAGGCGGCGCGTCCACGGAGGCGGCGCGATGCCGCGCGTAACGCGCCGTCGTCAGCGGATACAGACGATCTCGACATCGAGGTCCAGCCTGCTCCAGGCGCGGTCGGCGGTAAGCGCGGGAACGTCCTGCAGACGCGCAGTGGCGAGACAGGCCCGGTCACCCAAACCGAGGCCCTGGCGCCGCGTGGCCGGCCGGTAGCGACCGCTCTGCAGCGCGCACCGGAGGTCAAAGGGCAGGACCTCCACTCGCAGCTCGTCGAGCGCCAGGGCGACTTCCGACTCGACCCAGCCATCCTCATGCAGGCACGCGGCGACCTCGGCGGCATTGACGGCCGAGGTCGCCGCGTCTGTTCGCAGGGCTTCCGCAACGACATCCGAGCCGGGCTCGACAAAGACGACGGCAAGGATGGCGGAGGCGTCGAGGACGCAGGCTGCCATTTCAGTCGCGCGCCGCCTCGGCGCGGCGCTCGGCGAGGAAGGCGTCGACGACGCTCCCCTCGCTCCGGCGTCGGCTGCGGGCGATGGCCCGCACGCGGGCGAGGCCGGCGTCCAGCGTTCGAAGCCTGATACCGTCGTCTTCGAGAGACATGGTCAACTCTTCCCCCTCCCGTATCTCGAGTGCCCTGCGCATGTCCACGGGGATCACGATCCGCCCGGTGCCGTCCATGCGTACGCGTTGCGGCGCCACGCCGCCCGTCGCCGTTCTCCCACGAAGGTCATCCATGCCGCATACCGAGTCACAAATGGCAGACAACCCATGTATACCATAACGCGGCTTTCTTGCCACAAGTGCGGCTTCGATCCAGGCGACCGGGTTGACCGCGCGGCTGCCGTTGGCGCCGCCGACCCTGATCGGGCAAGCTGCACGAAGAACCGGTAAGGAGCCCATCCTGACCTCCCCGAACCATGGCGCGGCCCAACAAGGGCTGCCGCTTGGCACGGCCGCGCTGGTGGCCGGAGCCGGCCTGCTCCTGATGGTGGTGTCCGCACCGTTCGCTCATCTGTTCGTGTTTCCGGAACTCCTGGCGCCGGGCGATGCCGCCCGGACCGCGAGCAACCTGACGGAGAACCGCGGGCTGTTCCTGGCCGGCATCCTCGCCTGGCTCGTGAACTACTCCGCGGACGTCCTCGTCGGGTGGGCGCTGTTCTACTTCCTCGCGCCAGCCGGTCGCGCGGTGTCGATGCTGGCGTTCGCCTTCTGCCTGATCTACACGGCGGTGGCGCTCGGCGGAGTGCTCAACTACGTCGAGGCCTTCCGGCTCCTCGACTCGCCGGAAGCCGCCGTGGCCCTCGGCGCGGATCGCCTGCATGGGCAGGTCTACATGCTGCTCGACGCGTACCCGCACGACTGGGGGTTCGCGCTGCTCGTCTTCGGTGTCGTGCTGCTGCTGCGCGCCTACCTGGTCATTCGGGCGGAGCACGTGCCGTCGGTCTTCGGTGTACTGCTCGCCGTGGCGGGGTTGGCGTATGTCGTTACCGAGCTGGGGCGGCTTGTCGCTCCGGACGTGAGCCTCGATTTCCTGCTGGTCACCGGTCTGGCCGAGCCGGTGTTCATGATCTGGCTGCTCGTCAAGGGCCGGCATCTCTAACCCACGCAAGGACGGGAGACGATTCATGTCCAACGTCATCGTGTTCATGTCGGACGAGCACAACCCGCGGTACTCGTCGCCCTACGGTCATGACTTCGTCGACACGCCGAACATGCAGCGGCTGGCCGACAACGGCACGTTGTTCGAGCACGCCTACTGCCCGTCCCCGCTCTGCGTACCGAGCCGCTCCGCGTTCCTGACCGGCAAGCGGGTCCACGCCGTACGGGCCTACGGCAACAACCGGCTCGGCATCGCGCCCGAGACCCGGGGCCTCGGCGCCGTGCTCGGCGAACGGGGCGTGCACACGGCGTTCATCGGCAAGGTGCATGCCTATCGGCCCGTTGCCGAACTGGGATTCTCGGAGACCCTCGAGACCTACGACGGCGCATGGGCATTCGACGAGGCGCAACACCGCCGCCCGCTTGCGGTCCGCGCCGAGGGCGCGAGGCGCCTCGATGCGTACGGTCCCCGCGACGCGCCGTGGGGGAACGACGTCGCGTACATGGACGCGGCCGTCGACTGGCTGCGGACCCGGGCTCGGGAGATGGATCGTCCCTGGGTCCTCTACGTCAACCTGCTGAAGCCGCACTTCCCGCACTTCTGCACCGAGGAGCTGTGGGAGAAGTACCGCGAGCACGGCGACCTCCCGCCACACGGGGTCGAAGCCGCGACCGCGCAGCATCCCTACGCGGCGGACCTGCGCCGGCACTTCTGCGTGGAGCACGTCGAGGAACGGCAGGTCCGTGGCCTGCGTCGCGGCTACTACGCCTGCGTCAGCTTCATCGACGAGCAACTCGGGCGGCTGCTGTCCGCCCTGGCGGAGACGGGCCTCGAAAGCACGACCAACCTCGTCTACACCTCCGACCACGGTGAGATGCTCGGCAAGTTCGGGATGTGGTGGAAGTGCAGCCTGCTCGAGGACGCCTCCCGAATCCCGTGTATCGCCGCGGGTCCCGACTTCGAGTCGGGCGTACGGGTGACGACGCCCGTCGACCTGCACGACCTGCAGGCCAGCGTGTTCGCGCTGACGGGCGCCGGACGCCCCGAGCCCTGGCTGGGGACCCCCTTTGGAACGCTGGCGAGGGACGACCGCGACCGGGTGGTCTTCTCCGAGTACCACGGCCACGGAACGCGTGCCGGCGCGTTCATGGTGCGCAGGGGCGACTGGAAGCTCATCCACAACGTCGACGCGCCCGACCAGTTGTTCGACCTCGGCAGCGACCCGGACGAACTCGAGAATCGACACGAAGCGTGTCCCGCGGAGGCGGGAGAACTGTCCGCGGCGCTGGCGGGAATCTGCGATCCGGCAGCGGAGGATCGCGCGGCGGAGGCCTTCTGGGAGAGACAGTTGCGACTCTACCGCAAGGAGGCGGCTGACGGTTAGGGATCCACTCCGCGGCCCAGGGGCGCCCGCGGGGGCAACCAGCCGGGTGCCATGCGCGGGACGCTCCGCGCGGAGCCGCTTGCCGCATTCGCATCCAGCCTGCCGTAGCGGACGTGGTCGTCCACGCACCGCGCGACCGCGGCCAGCGCGTCCATCCCGTACTGGTACGTGAATCGGATCGAACTCACGTGATGCGCGTTCTCGTCACGGTCGCTCCGTAGCATGACGGGGGGCGTGGTCCGCAAGCCGCCGAAGTTGACCCTGAAGCTCCTGAAGGCATCGGTGTCGAACAACTCGGGAGGCCAGTCCGGCCAGATTGCCCAAGACTCGAACCACGCGTCCTGCCAAACCAGCCGGCGGTCGACGCCCAAACGCTCATAAAACCAGCCAAAGTCGTAACTGACATGCTGGTACTCCAGCCACGCGTCCGAAAACTCCGCCGCATCGATTTGATAGCGGATGCGATACTCCCGAAGGTCCGGCTCGCAGGACAGGTCCGAGTATCCGCCTCCACCGCATACCTCGCCAAAGCCTCCGTTTAGCGACAGCGGGCGGGCGCGTCCCTTGTTCACCTGCACGCTGCGGATATACACAACCGGCCGCAGAGGATCGTCGTCGCCTCGTTCCCGCCGGATGTCGACGGTCTTGGTATCTGCGAGGAGGTAGAGTGCGGGCGGCTCGACACGTTCGTAGCTCAGGGCTGCCCCGCCCCCCAGTCTCGCATGGCACGAGGCCCGCCATTCGCCGGTCGCGGCATCCTTCCAGGCCGTTTTGTCCATCGTCCACACTTCCGCGCCCACGCTGACGCCGAGCAGCACCGTGACTCCCGCGAGGACCCTTTGCCGTGCGCGTCCGAGCGCCGACAGAGCCCTGGCTCGCTTCGGTCTCTCCATGACTTTCTCCCTGGGGCCCGGCGGCTTTCGGTAGCTGGAACGGCGCAAGGCCGAGAATCGCCCTGCCGGCATCACGCCGTCCCCCAGCCCTTCCAGCGTACCGGATCGGCCCAGCGCTGTCCGACATCGAGAAACCCTCGCGGCCCGCGCTTGCCGTACTCGAACGGATCGCCCGTTCCCTCCATCCAACGGTGCAGGCGGGCTTCCATCTCCTCGACGGCCGGGCGGGCTTCCGGGTCGTGGACGATGTTCCGCGTCTCCAGCGGATCCTCATGCCGGTCGAAGAGCCACGGTCCGCGCTCGTGGTCGAACCAGCGCGCGTAGGTGTAGCGCTCGGTGCGCACGCCGCGCCACCGGCCGACCCACGCGATCCGGTCCGGCCAGCCGTTGCCCATGTTCATCAGGTAGACGGAGTCGCGGGCGCCCGGCGTGCGGTCCGTGTCGTCCGGCGGCGGTCCCCCTCGCCAGACGTCGGAGACGTCCCTGCCCTGCAGGCCGTCCGGCAGCGGCACGCCACAGGCGCCGAGCAGGCTGGGGACCAGGTCGATGGCACCCATGTAGGCCGCGCTCCGGGATCCGGGGGGCGTCCCCCGAGGCCAGCGGATCAGGAACGGGATGTGGGCGGACTCGCCGTAAGGCGTCGCCTTCGACGCCCGCATGAAGGGGTGCATCCAGCGGTCGTAGGGCTTGCCGTAGCCGTGGCTCGAGAGGTGGTCGCCGTGGTCCGACGAGTAGCAGACGATCGTGTCCTCGCCGAGCTCGAGGCGTTCGAGCGCGTCGAGCAGGCGTCCCATCTGCGCGTCCAGGCCCGTGCAGCACGCGTAGTAGTCGGCGATCTCGCGTCTCGCGAAGTCCGCCATCTGCGGTGGCACGTTGCCCGGCAGGTCGATGTCGGCCGGATCGTAGAGCCCGTATTCTTCGGGGTACTGCGGGTACGGCCAGTGGGGCGGCCGCCAGGACACGAACAGCGCGAACGGGTTCTCCTGGCGCTCTTCCCGGTGCGCTTCGAGGAAGCGGATGGCGAGATCGGTTTCCACGACCGGTGACCAGCCGTCGTGGCGAACGGCATCGCGCTCGTTCTCGAAATAGCGCTGGTCGAAGTAGTTTCCACCGGTCCCCTCCACCGCCGCCAGGTAGTCGAGCCCGTACCGATCCTCGGCCGGATACGGACCGACGCCGAGGTGCCACACGCCGATGTGGCCCGTGTGGTAACCCGCCGACCGCAGCGTCCCCGGCAACGTCGGGATGTCCCGAAACGGCTCGTACTCGTTGTCGGTGACCCCGTTGCGCCACCCGTACCGCCCGGTGAGCAGGATCGCCCGGAACGGCGAGCACAGGGGGTGGTTCGAGAACATGTTGTCGCAGACCATGCCCCCGGCCGCCATCCGGTCGAGGTTGGGGGTCCGCACTACGGCGTTGCCGTTGGCGCCGAGCGCCGTGTAGCGCTGCTGGTCCGAGAAGACGAAAAGGAGGTTCATGGGCCGGTTCCCCCGCGGTCAGGAGAGCCCTTCGTAGAACCGCTCCGTCAGTCGGGCGCCACGCTCGTCGCCGAGCATGTTCATGTCCATCTGGTTCATGACGTAGGAGAGGCAGGCGCGGTTGGTGTGGTCGAGGAGGATGGTGGAGCCGCCGGCGCCGCCCCAGAAGCAGAGCTTCACGTCCTCCGGCACCTGCTGGGCGAACAACCCGGTCAGGCCGTACCCAATGCCGTGGATGACCCCCATGCCGGCCATGTCCCCCTGCTCGCGGAAGATCTGCTCTATGGTCGCGGGCGAGACCAGGTCGACCCCGAACGCGGACCCGCCGTTGGCGACCGCGGTCTGCGCGCGCGCCACGGACCGTGCGTTGCCGTGGCCGTTGCCGGCCGGAATCTCGGCCTGGCGCCAGCCGTCGGTGTTCGTGACCGGCGGCAGGACATCGGGCGTGCCGTCTTCCCTGCCGCGCATGAACTCCGGCGTCATCTCCTCCGGCATCTCGGGGATCGGGCCTCCGGAGAGCATCTCCGCGGTCCGGCCGAATTGCGCGGGATCGAGGCCGATGTGGAAGTCGGCGCCGAGCGGGCCGGCGACGTTCTCCCGGAAGAAGGTTCCGAGCGACGAGCCCGTGATGCGCCGCACGACCTCGCCGACCAGGAAGCCCTGGGTGATGGCGTGGTAGCCGCACGCGTCACCCGGCTGCCACCAGGGCTCCTGCCGCTCCAGCACGCCGATCACGTAGTCCCAGTCGTACAACTGGGCCTTCGTGAGCTTCTCGCCGAATCCCGGCAGCCCGGCCGTGTGGCCCATGAAGTGACGGATCTCCGTCGAGCCCTTGCCGTTCTGCCCATACTCCGGCCAGTACTTCGTGACCGGGTCGTCGAAGCTCAGTTCGCCGCGGTCGAAGAGCACGAGGGCCGACAGCGCGGTCATCGTCTTCGTCGTGGAGAAGACGCACACGATCGTGTCCTCCTCCCAGGGCTGCGTCTTCGCCGCGTCGCGATGGCCGGCCCAGATGTCCACCACGTATTCGCCCTCGACCGTTGCGGCGAAGCTCGCCCCGACGTCGCCACGGTCCGTGAAGTTGCGCTCGAACTCTTCGCGCAAGCCCCCGAACCGCTCGTCGCAATGCCCATGGATTTCCATGCTCTCCCCTTGATTGTTGGCGCCCATGTCCCCGATGCCTTCCCGGCAGCCGTGGCCGGTCGCTTCCAGGAACCGCACGATAGCCGCCGGCGGCGGTACGCGGCAACGTTCGCGCACGGCGTCCCGGGACCGTTCCGGCCTTGGGGACATGTCATACTGATTCGGTGCGCTTCTTCAACACCACCGGCCCGGTCCGGCCCGCCGAGCACTATTGCATCCCGCCGCTGGACCGGCTGGACCTCGATGGCGTGCTCGCCTTGATCCGCAACCAGCGCTACTTCGTCCTGCACGCGCCCCGCCAGACGGGAAAAACGTCGGCCCTGCTGGCGCTGCGCGACTTGCTCAACGAGGGCGCGGCGGGTGCGTACCGGTGCGTGTACGCAAACGTGGAGGTGGGACAGGCCGCGGGGGAGGACACCGAGCGCGCCATGCGGGCGATACTGGACGAGTTGGCCGTTTGGGCACGGTCCACGCTGGACGACGGATTGGTCGAGGAGATCTGGCCCGACCTTCTCGCCAGATCGGGACCCGACGGGTGCCTTGGCAAGGTGCTGAGCCGCTGGGCCGAGGCCCACCCGACGCCCCTGGTTCTGCTGATCGACGAGATCGACGCCCTGGTCGGCGACACCCTCCTGTCCGTGCTGCGCCAGTTGCGCGCCGGGTACGTGCGCCGCCCCAACGGCTTCCCGCAGAGCGTGGTGTTGTGTGGCGTACGGGACGTACGCGACTACCGGATCCGCTCGGGTTCGCAAAACGCGGTGGTCGCGGGCGGCAGCGCCTTCAACGTCAAGGCGCGGTCGCTGCGCCTGGGCGATTTCTCCCGTGACCAGGTCGCGTCCCTGCTGGCGCAGCACACGGCCGAGACCGGACAGGCGTTTTCCGACGAGGCCATCGAGACGATCTGGACGCAGACGCAAGGCCAGCCGTGGCTGGTGAACGCCCTGGGCGACGAGACGTGCTGCGCCGGCCAGGCCGGCGATACGGCAGGTGCTCCGATCACCGCGGACGACGTGATGGATGCCCGGGAGCGCATCGTCGAGCGCCGCGAGACGCATCTGGACCAACTCGCCGACAAGCTGCGGGAGGATCGCGTGCGGCGCGTCGTCGGCCCGCTGCTCTCCGGTGGCGACGAGCGCGAGTTCTCGGCCCGCGACATCGAATACGTCCGCGACCTGGGGTTGGTGGCACGGGATTCGCCGCTGCGCATCGCCAACCCGGTCTACGCGGAAGTGGTGCCGCGCGAACTCACCTGCGCCGCCCAGGAGGGGCTGGTGCAGGACACGGCCTGGTACGTGGACGACGGCGGCGACCTGGATTTGGTCAAGCTGCTAACGGCCTTCCAAGCGTTCTTCCGCGAGCACTCCGAACACTGGGTGGAGCGGTTCGACTACCGCGAGGCGGGGCCGCAACTCCTGCTGCAGGCGTTCCTGCAGCGCATCGTCAACGGCGGCGGCCGGATCGAACGGGAGTACGGCCTGGGCCGCGGGCGCACGGACCTGCTGATCGTATGGCCCGAGGGCAGGCGGACGCGCCGGCATGTCGTCGAGTGCAAGGTGCTGCACCCCGGCAGGGGCGTTGACCGAACCGTCGCCGAGGGACTCGAACAGACCGCCGCCTACATGGACCGCTGCGCCGCGGAGTCCGGCCACCTGGTGATCTTCGATCGCGACGCGCGGAAGAGCTGGGACGACCGGATCTACCACCGCCGCGCGTCGGCGGGCGCCGCCGAGCTGCATGTCTGGGGCATGTGAGCGGCGGTCGGTCGGCTTCCACCATCGCACTGCACCCTCGGTAACGGCACCGCCCTCGACCCGGCCACGGCAACCCGCTACGAACTCCCGACGTTTCTCGGCACGTCCCGGAACGGCCCCGTGTCCATGCGCGGCTCCTTCGGCATGCCCAGCACCCGCTCCGCGATGATGTTGCGCTGGATCTCGTCCGTGCCGCCGGCGATGGAGGTCGCCGGCACCGAGACGAGGATCTCGGCGATCAAACCGTCAAGGGGCCCGTCGTCGCCCGACAGCATCGCGTCGGCGCCCGAGATCAGCGTGTGCACGCGCGCGGCGGCGCGGGCGACGTGGCTTGCGGCGAGCTTCCCGAGGGACCCCTCCGGCCCCTGCGGCCGGCCTAGTTCCTGGGCCGCTCGGGCGCGCCGCGCCGTCCACTCGGCCGACTTCACGAGCGTAAGCAGCTTCGCCACTTCCTGGCGCACGACCGGATCGTCGAGGCGACTGGTGTCGCGGGCCCGCGGCAGCACGAGATCCACGCGCCCGGCCCGCTGCGGATACCACTTGTAGGGTTCCATGATCGTGGCGATCTCGCGGGCTTCCTCCTCGTAGATGCGGCCGACGCGCTCGCTCGCGAAGGCGTGGGTACGCAGACCGTCGGCCCCGCGCCGCTCGTGCGCCAGCGTGGTCATGGCGACGCGCCAGCCGTTGCCGGTCTCGGACACCTGGTACTCGGGCGGGATGCGGGCGTCGGTGAAGAACACCTGGTTGAACGACGCGTGCCCGTTCATCTGGCGCAACTGGTGCACCTCGACGCCGGGCTGCTCCATGTCGAGGACGAAGTAGGTCAGGCCCTGGTGCTTCGGCACGTCCCAGTCCGTGCGCGCCAGCAGGAGGCCGTACTGGGCGTGGTGCGCACTCGTCGTCCAGACTTTCTGGCCGTTGACCACCCACTGCTGCCCGTCGAAGTCGGCGCGAGTCGTCGCGCCGGCAAGGTCCGATCCGCTGCCCGGCTCGCTGAAGAGCTGGCACCAGGTGTCCTCGCCGGTGAGGATGCGCCGCAGGAAACGGTCCTTGTGGAAGTCGTCGCCGTGCTCGAGGAGCGTGGCCGCGGCGAGGTGGCGGATACCAGCCTTCGCGACGCCGACGGCGCCCAGCTTCGCGAACTCCTCGTCCACGGCCTGCGAGAGCGGGACCGGCAGGCCGAGTCCGAACCACTCGCGCGGCCAGTGCGGCACGCCCCAGCCCGTGTCGGCGAGCATGTTGCGCCACTCGACGAGGGGGCGGTCGGGGTCCCAGTGCGCTTCCAGCCACTGGCGGACTTCCGCCCGGACTTCGGCTTCGCTCCGTTCGCTCATCGTCTCACTCCGGCCAGTCTTCCAGCATGCGCTCGCGGTGGTAGGTCGCGTCGCCGAACAGCACCTCCGAACTCTTCGCGCGCTTGAACCACAGATGCGTGTCGTTGTCCCAGGTGAAGCCGATGCCGCCGTGCAACTGGATGCAGTCCGCGGCGGCCCGCAGGTACGTGTCGCACGCGGCGGCTTTCGCGAGCGACGCGAGGGCCGGCGCGTCCTCCGCGCCCTCGGCGACGGCGGCAGCGGCCTGGTACGCGGCGGACTTGGCGAGTTCCACTTCGAGCAGCATGTCCGCGCACTTGTGCTTGACCGCCTGGAACGAGCCGATCACGCGTCCGAACTGCATGCGGAGTTTCGTGTACTCGATGGCGGAGTCGAGCATCTGTTGCGCGCCGCCGACCATTTCGCTGGCGAGCGCCGTGACGGCGTCCACCAGAATCCGCTCGAGCGCCGGCGCGCCCGTCCCCGGCTGGCCCAGCGGCTCGGCGGGAACGCCTCGGAACGTAAGGCGCGCCTGCTTGCGCGTGGCATCGACGGTCTCGAGCAGCCGCCGGTCGAGGCCGGGCGCGTCGCCGGCCACCGTGAAGAAGGAAACGCCGTCCGCGCCGCTCGAGCCGGGATCGCGGGCGACAACGACGAGGAAGTCGGCGGTGTGGCCGTCGATCACAAAGCTCTTGACGCCGTCGAGCCGGTACGCCGTCCCGTTCCGCGTCGCGGTGGTCTCGATGGCGCCGGCATCCCACCCCCCGTTCGGCTCCGTGACGGCCAGGGCGCCGCGACGCTCCCCGGAGGCCATCGGGGGAAGCATGTCCGCCTGTTGCCCGGGATGGCCCGCCTGCAGGATCGCGTCCGTCGCGAGCACGGCGGACGAGAAGTAGGGGGCGCAGAGCAGCGCGCGCCCCATCTCCTCGCAGACGATGCCGAGTTCCACGAAGGAGAATCCCTGTCCGCCCAGGGCTTCCGGGACGTGGAGGGCGGACAGGCCGAGTTCGCGGTTCAGGCGGTCCCAGACCCCGCCGTCGAAGCCGGCGTCGGTCTCCATCAGCCGGCGAACCTCGACGGTGGGCGACGTAGCGCGCAGGAAGCGGGCGACGATGTCGCGAAACTGCTCCTGCTCCTGGGTGAAGACGAACGCCATGGGATCCCCGTCAGCGGATGCGGCGGACCTTGACCCGATGGCCGGTCCGTTCGCTCGACAGGTTATAGGAACCGAGTGCGCCACGCGCGATGACGACGGCGTCGCCGACCCGGTAGCGGGCACGTCGCTTGACCTCGATCTCGCGCCACACTTGGCCGTCCTCGAGCGTAAGGCTGTGGTTGCCGCGTGGGAGCTCGACGAACTTGACGACCTGCGCCTCGATGGAGTCCAGCTCGGGCGGCTTCTCGACGGCCGGTTCGTCCCTCCCGAACAGGCTGCGCAGCCGGCCGAGTCCGCGCTGGACCATGTTGCCGTCCGCTGGTGACGCCTCCGTGGCCGGCGCCGCGCGCGGGACCGGCGGCGTGTCCGGAGCCTTCGTGGGCCGTGCGGACGTGGCGACGGGCTCGGGTGCGGCGCGAGTTGCGGGCTTGGTCGTCTGCAACGGAATCCGGTCGTAACAGGCCAATCTGTCGGCGCCGTCGGCAAGGTTCCGGCAGGCTTCGAGCGAATCCGTCGCCGAGTCGGCGCCGGCGAAGGCGACCGTACCAAAGACCAAGGTCGCCGCGGCGGCGTGGCGCCAGGCACGGCGGGCTCGGAGGAGGACTGCCATGCGGCAACGATGCGAAAGATCCGATCAGGCGTCAAATGGGCGCACCCCGACGATCACTTCATTGGATCACACGTAGCGTCGCGGGAGCCTAGTAGCGTTCCATCGAAACCGCGGTGATGTCCCCTCCGGGAATCCATCCCAAACCACATCGCGTCACGGCCGATTCCGTTCCGCGGCGCAAGGCCATAGCATGGGCATCGGAGACCGCGCCCGCGGGATCCGATATCCACCAAGGAGAACCGACATGTCAGACACCCCGACACCCGCTTATCTCGTAGTGTGCGGAACGACGATCGGCGAAATGGACCCCCGCTACGGCGAGCATGCGGCCGGCGTCGCGGAGAAGGCGGAACTCGCGCCGATCGCAGGCGGGCTCGTCGGCACCAAGGTGGAAGTGCTCGAAGGAGAGCTGCCGCCCGGGGAAACCCTGCTTGCCGTGGAGCGTTGCGCGTCCGTGGAGGCGGCCAGGGAGTTCTACTACTCGCCCGAGTATCAGAAGGCCATCGAGTTCCGCAAGGACAGCGTCAAGATCCATTTCATCGCCGTGGCCGAGACGATCACGGAAGAGGAGATGGAGGCGGCAAGGGCGGCTGCGGAAGCTGCGGCGGGATAGCCTCCCGCGGGCGTCGGCGAGCGGGTGGCAACGTCACATTCCCCACACGGCGATGGTCCGTTGCGCCGAGGTTTCCTCGCGGCGGAACACCTTCTCGTCCCAGGGCTTGTCGGCGGTGCGGTCGAACACGATGAGATGGCCTTCGGAGGCGTCGCAGCGGTCCATGTAGGCGAGGGTCTGGTCGAGGCCCTCGCGGACGGTGCGCTCCAACCCGCCGTGCAGCACCTTGCACTCGATCACGAGGCGCGTCTCGCCGCCGTCCTTCGGTGACGGCCAGATCACGAGCAGGTCCGTGCGCATGCGGCCGAGGCCGTACTCCCGTTCGATCCTGCCGCCGCCGTTCACGACGCGCTGCAGGAACGCCTGCAACAGCAGTTGCGGCCCCGCCTCGCGGTAGTCGAACCGCTCGACCCAATGTTCCGAGTGCTGGCGGAAGAACGTCTGGAAGGCCAGCAGCAGGTCCGCGAGCAGTAGGTCACCGTTGGCGTCGACGTACCAAGCCTGCTCCTCGGTCAGCATCGCTTGAGTGGTGTAGGTGAGACTGCGCGGGATGACTTCGCGATAGATGGGGTTGGCGATGGCGATCGGGTCTTCCAGCGCGATGAGGCCCAGATCACGCGCGTACTTCAAATCGTCCTCCGACACCGGGCCGGGGTAGTCGGTCCCCGCCAGGAGCGGCGCGACGACGCGGCGCACGCGCTCCTCCTCCAGCTTGTGCGCGAGTTGGTCGAGGTGTACCACGCGTCGCACGATGAGTCTCGCGGGCCTCGTGGATGGCTTCGACGGTGATTGGACGAGAGCGGTCGCGCCCGGCCTTGCTCTCGAAGCAGGCGTCGTAGGCCAATGCGTTCACGAGCCACGGCTGGCCGCGGGTGGCCTCCCGGATCTCGGCCCTTGCCGCATCGGTCCACGCTTGGCCCGTGTGCTCCGTGTGCTGCATGAGCAGTGCGTCCACCTCTGGACGCGCAAAGCTCCCCAAGCGGAGTGATCGCGCACTGATGTTGAACGCGCTGCCGCCGAGCACCATCGCATTCTCGTCGGACGACCGGAAGCGGTAGTCGCGCACGTCGCGAACGCCGCACAGGACGATGCTCTGCGGGAATCCCCTTGGTCGGCGTGCGTAGCCCCCGCGCAACTGACGGAGGACCGCCAGCAACGTGTCGCCGACCAGGGAGTCGATCTCGTCGATCAGCAACACTAGCGGTTGGGGCGCCGCCCCCGCCCAGAGACTCAAAACTTCGCTCAACGCGGCGTGCGGTCCGGCCTTGTCTAGAATCTCGGGCCAAACTTGATCCGGGAAGGTGTCCCCCGCGAGCCGGGCCTCCAAGGCGAGCTGACTGAGGATCGCCCGCATGGCCGCCGCCACGTCCTCGCGAGCGGACTGCGCGACCTCCACGTTCACGTAGACGCAGCGATACGCGTCTGCGGTCCTGAGTCTTTCGGCAAGCGCTAGCAGGATGGAGGTCTTTCCGGTTTGCCGGGGCGCGTGCAGTACGAAGTACCGCATGCGTCCGATGAGGGCCAACACGTCTTCCAGGTCGACGCGTTCGAGAGGCGGCAGCAGGTAGTGGCGCTCCGCCACCACCGGCCCTTCGGTGTTGAAGAATCGCGCTTCGGCCATGTCGCTAGTATGGCATCGGCGCAGGGCGGGTCGCAGTTGAGAAACGTGTACTATATATGACACATGACGCATTTTGGCGACACAGTACGGATCCTGCGCGAGGAACGCCGCGCAACCGACCGGCGCTTCTCGCTTCGGCAAGTGGCGCGGCGCATCGGGGTGGAGCCGGCCTATCTGAGCAAGATCGAGCGCGGCGACGTGGCCCCCCCATCGGAGGCGACCACCGTGCGGCTGGCGAAGGAGCTTCAGCAGGACCCGGACGTGCTGCTCGCGTTGGCCGGCAAGGTGTCCGGTGATCTGCGGGAGATCATCCGCAAGCGGCCCGCGCTCTTCGCCGAACTGATCCGCCAACTGAAGGAAGCGCCCGACGAAGTCGTGCTGCGGGTCGTACGCGTGGTGCGGGATGGAGACTGGTAAGGAGGTTGACGATGATCGTGCTGGAGAACGACTGCCTGGAGATCCGCATGCCGGAGGTGCACGAAGCGGCCCGCTGCTCGATCGACTTACAACGGACGTTGCGCATTCCGGACGACGGGCGCGACTACCCGCTGCCGCCGGGGTTGGGCCGTTTCGCGTTGCGGCATGTCGACGACTACGCCGAGCGGGCGCCGCGAGCGTGGTTGGATCGGGGCGGGGTGTTGATGCCGATGCATCAGGCCGAGGCCCTCTGGATCCGCTTCGCCGACGGCTTCGAAACCTACCCGTTCGCCGTGAAGGTCGCGACCGGCAAGATCTGCGCGATCACGGGAGATCCCTGGGTGGGGCACCTGAACAGCGACCCCCAGGACTACGTCGTGGTGCCGGAACAACCCTGGCTGGACGGCTACTGCGTGGAGAAGGACGTCATTCGACAGTTCGTCGCGATGCCCCTCGGCGACGGCTACACGGTGGAAGATCAGCTCACCGGCGCGGGCGTGCATGGAGGGATTCAGATCGTGGCCTATCCGATGAAGCGCAAGTGGTACGAAGCGTTGGCCCGCGAGAGGCGTCCGGAACGCTGGGGCCCGGTGCCTCACGAGTCACCCCACGTGTGCGACGACATGGGATTGGCGCCCGGCGGTCGGATGCGCCAGCAGGTCTATTCCGACGACCACGGGCTGGACGCCTGGGACCAGCGGCAGGCGAGCCGCTGTTTCGTGACCATCGCGAACTCGCGGGTGTGGAGGGCCATCACGGGGGAGGCGCCCCCGGGCGAGCCGCCGACGGCGCGCCAGTACACGGACGCCGGCCTGCCCTGGTTCGATTACTACGGCGAAAGGACCGAGACCGAGTCCGGCTCCGACAAGCTGCGGGGAACGAAGAGCGTGTCGCAGATGGGTCTGGAGAAGACAGGGGCGCCGCTGCCCCACGACGAGACGGTGGCGACGGGCCGGGTGGTGCGCTTGGGCGAGTCGGGCGCGCGGCGCGCGCGGGAGTCTCCGTAGGACGGGTCGGGCCGGCCTGTGGCTGCGCCACCGCCGTAGAATTCCGGCACCGAGTCTCGGTCGGCCCTCGCTCGCTCA
>JAJDVW010000042.1 GCA_022825925.1 Pseudomonadales bacterium
CACCCCAGGCCAGGGACGCTCGGGGCACTGAAGGCGGCGCGTTATGAAGTGCTGCCGATCAAGGCCGAACTTCGAAGGAACCTGATCGCGAAGCTCGGCGATGGCGAACCGCTGTTCGAAGGCATCGTCGGTTACGAGGAGACCGTCCTCCCGCAACTCCAGAACGCTCTCCTGGGCGCGCAGGACGTCATCCTCCTGGGGGAACGGGGCCAGGCGAAGTCCCGCATCCTGCGGGGCCTGACGGCGCTCCTCGACGAGTACACCCCCGTGCTCGCCGACGTGGAGATCCCGGAGAACCCGTACGCGCCCATCACGGAGCAGGGCAAGGCGGCCGTGGCCGAGGGCGGCGACGACACGCCCCTGCGCTGGATGCACCGGGACGAGCGCTACGGGGAGAAGCTCGCGACCCCGGACATCACCATCGCGGACCTGATCGGCGAGGTCGATCCCATCAAGGTGGCGGAGGGACGCTACCTGTCCGACGCGCTGACCATCCACTTCGGCCTGGTCCCGCGCATGAACCGCGGCATCTTCGCCATCAACGAGCTGCCGGACCTCGCCGAGCGCATCCAGGTGGGCCTCCTGAACGTGCTGGAGGAACGCGACGTGCAGATCCGGGGGCACAAGGTCCGCCTGCCCCTCGACGTGTTCCTGGTGGCGACCGCGAACCCGGAGGACTACACGAACCGGGGGCGGATCATCACCCCGCTGAAGGACCGCTACGGCGCCCAGATCCGCACCCACTACCCCGAGACGATCGACTCCGAGATCGCGATCATGGAGCAGGAGGCCGCGCGCCTCGACATGACGGGATACCGCGCCGAGTTTCCGTCCTACATGCGCGAGATCGTCGCCGAGGTCACCCACCACGCGCGCGGTTCGCCGGACGTCAACCAGCGCTCCGGGGTTTCCGTGCGCGCCTCGGTGTCCGACTACGAAGCGCTGCTGGCCAATGCCTTCCGGCGCGCGCTGCGCCTCGGCGAGACCGACGTCACGCCCCGCATCTCCGATCTCCCGTTCATGCTGCCGGCGCTCCAGGGCAAGCTCGAGTTCGAGGCCATGGACGAGGGGCAGGAGGACAAGATCCCCCAGCGCATCCTGAACGCCGCCGTCAAGGCCGTGTTCGACCGGCACTTCGACGTCGCCGACCTCGAGAACATCGCCCTCGCCTTCAGCGAGGGCATGTCGGTGGAGGTCGGAGAGGCCGCGCCCGCCGGCGCCTACGCCGCGATCATCGAGCGGGTCGACGGCCTCGGCGAAGCCGTGGCCGGGCTGGCCGGCGAAGCCGGGCCGGCCCACGCGGCCGCCGCGGTGGAGTTCGTCCTCGAAGGGCTGCACCTGCACAAGCTCCTCAACAAGCATCGCCTCGGCGGGCAGGTCACCTTCACGGGGTAGCAGGATGGCGGGGCCGGCAACACGCTTCCGCTACTCCGGCTGGGACGGCAGCCAGGACGTCGAGGTCGCCGCCGACGACGTCCTGCGCGCCATCGCCGACGACCTGATGACCTACGGCGACTTCCGCTGGGCCATCCGCAACCTGATGTCGCGCGGCATGTCGCTGCCCGACGGGACGCGCCTGCAGGGCCTCCGGGACCTCATGCGCCAGCTCCGCGAGCGCAAGAAGGAGCGCCTCGAGCGTTTCGACCTCGGCAGCGTCATGAAGGACATCGAGGAGAAGCTCGCCGAGATTCTCGCGATGGAAGAGGCGACTGTCGACGAGTGGCTCGACCGCGACGAGGCCGACTTCTCCGAGGAAGTGCTCCGGCAGATCGCCGAACGCAACCAGGACGAGCTCGACCGGCTCCCGGAGGACGCCGCGGGCCGCGTCCGCGCCCTCGAGAAGTACGAGTTCCTCAACCCCGATGCGCAGCGCAAGTTCCTGGAACTGCTGAACCAGTTGCGCAAGGCCATGACGCAGACGTTCTTCAACGACGTCGAGCAGATGGTGAAGAACCTCTCGGACGGCGACATCGCGCGCATGAAGGAGATGTTGCGCGCGCTGAACGAGATGCTGGTGCGGAAGATCGCCGGCGAGGATCCCGGCTTCGAGGAGTTCATGGAGCGGTTCGGCGACATGTTCGGCGACGACCCGCCCGGGTCCCTCGACGAGCTGCTCGAGGAGATGCGGCGCCGGATGGCGGCGGCGCAGTCGCTGCTCGGGTCGATGTCTCCCGACCAGCGCGCCCAGTTGCAGTCCATGCTCGCCGACCGCTTCGGCGACCCCGAGCTCGAGGCGGAACTCGCGCGGCTCGCCAAGGAGATGGACTTCCTGAACCCGCGGGGCAACCGGTACCACTTCGACGGCAGCGAGGAGCTCGATCTCGAAGCCGCCATGTCGCTCATGAACGAGATGCACGAACTCGACGAGTTGATCGAGCAGGTGCAGGCCGCCGAACGCCGGGGCGACCCCGAGGGCATCGACCAGGACACGCTCCGGGCGTTGCTCGACGACGAAGCCGGCGAATCCCTGGAGGATCTCACCAGGCTCGTCGACGCCCTGCGCGACGCCGGCTACATCCGCTCGGCCGGCGGGGACAAGTGGGAACTCACCCCCCGCGGCTCGCGCATGATCGGCCAGCAGGCGCTCGGCGAGATCTACGCCCGGCTGCGTCGCCAGAGCCTCGGCAGCCACGCCGTTCCCGAGGAGGGGCGTTTCGGGGAACGCAAGGAGCAGACGAAGCCCTACGAGTTCGGCGACCCGTTCCACCTGCACATGCCGCGCACCATCCGCAACGCCATCGACCGGGCCGGACCGTCCCTGCCCATCGACCTCAGGCACGAGGACTTCGAGATCTATCGCTCGGAGCTCCTGACTTCGACGGCCACCGCGATGCTCGTCGACCAGTCCTGGTCGATGGCCCTGCGGGGCTCGTTCCAGGCCGCGAAGAAGGTCGCGCTGGCCCTGCACAACCTGATCACGTCGCAGTACCCGCGGGACCAGTTCCACGTCATCGGCTTCGCCGCGTACGCCAACGAGCTGAAGGCCCACGACCTGCCCTTCCTGCAGTGGGACGAGTATGTCCTCGGCACCAACATGCAGCACGCGCTCCTGCTCGCGGAGCGGCTGCTGTCGCGGCAGGATGCGGGCAGCAAGCAGATCATCATGATCTCCGACGGCGAACCGACGGCCCACCTGCTGCCGGACGGGCGTCACCGCTTCGCGTATCCCCCGACGCCCGAGACCTTCAGGGCGACGTTCCGGGCCGTCAAGCGGTGCACCCAGAAGGGCATCGCGATCAACACCTTCATGCTGGACGCGAACGACTACCTGAAGGACTTCATGGACCACGTCGCCCGCATCAACGGCGGCAGGGTCTTCTACACGACCCCGGAGAAGCTCGGCGAGTACATCCTCGTCGACTACGTCGACCACAAGCGCAAGAAACTGGGCCGGAGCTAGCGTCTATGGCACGGACGCACCCTCCATCCACTCCGTACCGCGCGCCCACCCGAGCGCGACCTCGCGGTCGGCCGGCAGGAGCGCCAGGACCGTCCAGAGTTGCGCGAGGTCGTGCACGCGCACCGGCCCGACCGTGAGCAGGAGATCGCCGGTCCGCAACCCGCAACGCCCCGCAAGTCCGCGTTCGGCGGCCCCGGTGATCGCGAGCCCCGTCTGCGTCTGCTTCACGTCGGCGTCCAGCGCAATGCCCCAGGCCGTCCCGGGGACCGTGATTTCCCGCTCGAGGTAGAGCAGGAAGTCCGCGGCGATCTGCCGCCAGTGGACCTGGAGGATCTCCCGTGGCAGGACGCCGCCGAAGCCCTGCTGACTGACGGTGACGCGGGTCGGCCAGCCGGCGGCGTTGGCCGGCCCGAGCCGTATGGCGATCTCGGTGCCCGCGCAGGGCATGTCCAGCTTCCGGCACCGCAGCAGCTTCTGGGGCATGCAGTCGAGCACCGCGGCCGCACAGCCCGGTTCGCCATCCACGGAAGGGAAGCCGGGCACCCGGCAGTGATCGGCCGCGGTCGCGCCCGGGAGCCGGCATCGCCGCCACGCCTCGGCCTGCGGAACTTCGAGGTTGCCGATGAACTCGAGCTGATCGTCCACTTTCAGTACGAGCGCGGCAACGCCAGGACGTGCTCCGTCACGTAGTTCAGGATCATCTCCTGCGAAATGGGCGCGAGCCGCATGATGCGGGCCTCGCGCCAGTACCGTTCGACGTGGAACTCGCGTGCGTACCCGAAGCCGCCGTGGGTCTGCACGGCCTGGTCCGCGGCATCGAAAGCCGCGTCCGCGGCCAGCCACTTGGCCATGTTCGCCTCCGCGCCGCAGGGCAGGCCCTGGTCGATCAGCCACGAAGCCTTGCGGATCATGAGTTCGGCGGCGTCGAGGCGCATCTGCGCTTCCCCGAGCGGGAACGCCACGCCCTGGTTCATGCCGATGGGGCGCTTGAACACGACGCGTTCGCGGGCGTAGTCGGTGGCCCGACGCATCGCGGCACGGCCGATGCCGAGCGCCTCCGCCGCGACCAGGATGCGTTCCGCGTTCAGACCGTCTAGCAGGTAGCGGAACCCCCTGCCCTCCTCGCCGACCCGGTCGGTGACGTGCACCGGCAGATCGTCGTAGACGACCTCGCAGGTCGCCACCGCGTTCCGGCCGGCCTTGTCGATGGGCGAGATGCGCACCTCCGGGCGCTGCAGCTCGGCGAAGAGCAGCGTCATGCCCTCCGTCCGGCGCGCGACCCGGTCGGCCGGCGTCGTGCGTACCAGCAGCAGGACGCGCTCCGACTCGAGCGCCTTGGTCGTCCACACCTTCCTGCCGCGCACGAGGTAGTGGTCCCCGTCCCGCCGCGCCACCGTGGAGATCGACGTGGTGTCGGTCCCGGCGTCCGGCTCCGTTACCCCGAACGCCACGTGCAGGTCGCCGTTCGCGATGCGCGGCAGGAACCGCTGCTTCATCTCGTCGCTGCCGTGCTTCACCACCGGGTGCATGCCGAAGATCGACATGTGGATGCCGCTCGCCCCGTTCATCGCCGCCCCGCTCGCGGAGACTTCCTCCAGGATGATGGACGCCTCGGTGATGCCGCGTCCGCTGCCGCCGTACTCCTCGGGAATCGCGATGCCGATCCAGCCGGCTGCCGCCAGCGCGTCGTAGAACTCCCAGGGGAAGCGATGCTCCGTATCGCACTTCGACCAGTAGTCGTCCGGGAAGTCCGTGCACAGCTTGCGGATCGCGTCGCGGATCAGCCGGTGCTCGTCGGTGGCCTCGAAGTCCATGGATTTCCTGCGTTCCGGGACAAACCGCCGGACATTAGCAGAATCGACGCGCGACGGCGCTTCGCACCGGCGGCTGCGATGGCCGGTGCGCTACACTGCCCGCTTCCGAAGATCGAGGAGCGCGGGTGGGCATGGAACTGACGCTTGACACGGACAAGATGCGCGGGGCCATCGAGGACGGCGTCGGCTGGATGACGTTCAACAACCCGGCGCGGCACAACGCCATGTCCCTCGAGATGTGGCAGGCCATCGGGGACATCCTCGAACGCTTCGCGACGGACGACGCCGTGCGCCTCGTCGTCATGCAGGGCGCCGGCGGCAAGGCGTTCGTGTCCGGCGCGGACATCAGCGAGTTCGACAGCAAGCGTTCGAACGCCGAACAGAAGGCGGAGTACGGCCGCATCTCGGCCCGGGGCGGCCGCGCGCTCGCGACGCTCTCGAAGCCGTTGATCGCCAAGATCGAGGGCTACTGCATCGGCGGGGGCCTCGCCACGGCCCTGAACGCCGACATTCGATTCGCGACCCCCGACTCCACCTTCGGCATCCCCGCCGCGCGCCTCGGCCTCGGCTACGACTACGAAGGCCTCGCCAAGCTGTCGCGGGTGGTCGGCCCGTCGCGCGCCCGGGACATCCTGCTCTCGGCGCGCTTCCTGACGGCCGACGAAGCGCTGCGCATCGGGCTGGTCAACTTCGTCGTCCCGCGGGACGAGATCCACGACGAGGTGGTGGACTACGCGCGGCGCGTCGCCGCCAACGCGCCGCTGACCGTGCGGGCCGCCAAGGCCGCCGTCGACGCCTGGGAACGGGGCGGGAACCAGGACGACCTCGACGGCGTCCGGCAGCTCGTGGATGCGTGCTTCGACTCGGAGGACTACCGGGAGGGCCGACGCGCCTTCGCCGAGAAACGCCCCCCGAGCTTCGTCGGCCGGTAGCCGTCGGACGCCTCGACATGAGGGAACGAGTCGTCACGGCGTCGGTCGTGATCATCGGCAACGAGATCCTGTCGGGGCGCACGCAGGACACCAACCTCGCCCACATCGCGCTGCAGCTCAACGAGTGGGGCGTTCGCGTCCGCGAGGCCCGCGTCGTGCCGGACGTGCTGGAGACGGTCGTGGCGGCGGTCAACGAGGCGCGGGCGGCGTTCGACTACGTGTTCACGACCGGCGGCATCGGACCGACGCACGACGACATCACCGTCGACTGCATCGCGGCCGCGTTCGACGTCCCCGTCGTCGTGAGCGAGGAGATCGCCGCGGTCATCCGCCGCCGGCCGGCGCCGCCGCAGGTCATGGAGTCGCGCATGCGCATGGCGCGCATACCGCGGGGCGCCTCGCTCGTCCGGAACCCCACCGGCGGTCCGCAGGGTTTCCGCATGGACAACGTCTTCGTGATGGCCGGCATTCCGGCGGTGATGCAGGCGATGCTGTCGACCCTGGGCGACCAGCTCGAGGGGGGATCGGTGGTGCACTCGCGGTCGGTCACGGCGCACCTCGGGGAGAGCGAGATCGCCGACGGGCTCGAAGACATCCAGCGGCGGTATCCGCACATCGACCTGGGGAGCTATCCCTTCTACCGCGACAATGTGTACGGCACGACGCTCGTGATGCGGGGCGCCGACGAGACGGCGCTCGAACGCGTGCTGGCCGAGGTCCGGGGCATCATCGAAGCCCGCGGGGCGGTCCCGCGCGACCCCTGAGGCGTCCCACGCCGCCGCGGCCCTGCACGGTCCTTGCACGGCGGGACGGGTTGCGCCATCGTGTCGCGCCGAATCGCCGAGTCAACAAAGAGGAGAGTCGGAATGGACGTACGGGGCAGGCGCGCGATCGTGTTGGGCGGGACCTCCGGCATCGGGCTCGCGGCGTCGCGGCAGCTCGTTGCGGCCGGGGCCAGCGTCACGGCGTGCAGCCGTTCGGACGCCAACGCCGATGCCGCCGCCGCGGCGCTCGGGGATGCGGCATCGCTCCGACGCGTCGACGTCCTGGACCGCGATGGCCTCTCCGCCCTGTTCGAGGAACTCGCGCCCTTCGACATCCTGGTCAATGCCGCGACAGGCGGGGAGCGGGCCAGCGGTCCGTTCCTGCAGATGGACCTGGACGGCTTCCAGGGTTCCTTCCGCAAGCTCTGGGGCTACACGAACTCCGTCCGCCTCGGCGCCGAACACCTGACCGAGGACGGCGCCATCGTGCTCGTCAGCGGATACCCGGCGCGCAAGTGCAACCCGGGCGCCATCGCCATCTCCACCGTCGGCAACGCGGTCGAGGGTTTCGTCCGCGGCGTGGCGCCGGAGCTCGCGCCGCGGCGGATCAACGTCGTGTCTCCCGGGGTCATCGATACGCCGATGTTCCCCATGCAGGGAGAGGCGCGCTCCGGTTTCCTGACCAACGCGACGCGCAACCAGCCCATACCCCGGGCGGGGACCGCGGACGAGGTCGCGACCGCCATCCTCTTCGTGATCGGCAACGACTTCATGACCGGAGCGACCGTCGACGTTGACGGCGGGGCGCTGCTGCCTTAGAACGGCTGAAGAACCGCTTCATCCGAGCGCGGCGACTCCGGTACGGCGCCTGCCCCGCCTTGAGTCTCGGGCGCTCGAACGCGCGAGGTCAACTCGTCCAACCGGCCCAGGATGAACGTCTGGCCCGCTTCCAGCCGCGCGACCCGCTCGCCGAGGCTTGCGAGTTCACGCCGCACGGCGGTGAATTCGCGGTGCGTTTCCTCGCGCAATGCCGCGATCTCCGACCGCAGCTCCGCGCGCAAGCCGCCTATCTCGGAACGCATCTCCGTCCGCAAGCCGCCTATCTCGGAGCGCATCTCCGCGCGCAACTCCACACCAAGGTCGTTCAGGCCCTGGTACAGGAACCCGAGCGCTCCCGTGATCGCGACCAGCGCGAAACCCAGGCTCCACTTCAGCATACGCAACTGGCCGAGCACATCGCTCAGCAGTTCACGCTCACGCGCGCCGACCGATTCAGCCACCGCCGCCACGACTTCCTCGCGCAGCTCCGCGGCGAGCCGCTCGAAGTCGCCTCGGGTCACGGATGCCAGATGGTCGTCCATCGCTAACGCCACAGGTTAATCCTCGCCACTTTCGCCGGCAATGTGTCGCCGGCAATGTGTCGCCGGCAATGAGGTGGATGATTCACCACCGATCCTGCCAGCGGCCTGGCGGTGGGGCTACGGCAGTGCTCTCGGGTCCGTCTCCGAGAAACGCCCCCGGCTCCGTGCGACTACAGCCCTCCAATGCGTGGGATCAATCGCCCTCGCGACCGAGCAGACGCGCGATCACGCGCTCGATATCGACGTCCTCCACGTCCTTCAGGGGGCCCATCCGGCGGTAGACCTCCGCCGCCGCGCGGTGGAATCCGTCGGGGAGCCCGGCCGCGCCGAACGTCGCCGCGATCTCGTGCATCTCGCCCTCGAAACGCCATGCCTTGGCGCTGGTGGCGCCGGCCGTCCTCGCGCTGCGTTCCGGCAGACCCAGCTGCGAGATGCCCCACTCCTCGAGCAGCGCGGCCGTCACGCCCTCCCGCTCCGCCAGCGCGCGGATCGCGAGAATCAGGGCGGAAGATCCCTTGGTGAACGCGGCGTAGCACATCTTCAGGGCCGACGCCGAACCCGCTACCGGCCGGGCATCGACTCGCGTGCCGGCAAACCACGCAGCCACCTCCCGCGCACCGGGGCCCGACAGGTAGAGCCGCGTGACGCCGGGGCGCCAGGCGGGGGGGCCCACGATGCCGCCGTCGACGAACCCGTCCCCGACGATGGCCCCGATGCGCCGCGCGGTGTCCGGCGACACGGCGTTGGCATCGACATAGGCGCCGGAGAAGCCGGCCGCGACCACCGCCTCGGCCACGGCCACCGCGGCATGCGGCGGGCAGACCGACAGCACGTGGTCCACGGCCCCGACGGCCTCCTCGAGCGTTGCCGCCCCGGCGAGACCAGCGTCGCGGGCGCGCCCCGCCGTCGCTTCGGTGCGGCCCTCGGTCACCCACCGGACGACGTGCGCGTTCTCCCGGAGCGCCGCCCCCAGGGAAGTCCCCATGGCCCCCGGATGCAGCAGCAACACGCGCTCGCTCATTTCCGCGCCCTCACTTGCGCTCCCTCACTTGCGATAGTCCAGCGGCGGCGCGCGGTCCCCCAGGAGCGCCTCGTAGACGAAATCCGCTCCGCGGCGCCGTTCCAGTTCCGCCCGCGCCGCGCGCAACCGGTCCCGGTCGCGCAGGAGGTCGGCCGCCGTCGCCGCCAACACCTTCGCCGCGAGCATCATGCCCTTGTGGCCGATGCTCATGCCGCCGGCGGCGACGGCCTGCCAACTATGAGCCGGCGTTCCGGGGACCCACGTCGCCGTGCGGAAGCCTGCGGTCGGGACGTTCCAGCTCACGTCCCCCACGTCCGTGGACCCCATCCCCTGGCGAAACTGGTAAGGACGGATTTCTCGCTGCGACCCGAGCGGCAGGCGCGGCGCGAGGAGCGTCGCCCGGAGCGCCTCGGCGAACGCCTGCTCCTCGGGCGCGTATTCGATGCCGCCGATGGCCCGCAGGTGCGCGTCGAAGACTTCCGCCAGGGTGTCGTTCCGCAGCACCGGGTAGTTGCCGTGCATCACCTCGTACGACACCTCGGTGCCGGTGCCGCGCGCGGCGCCCTCGGCGGCGGCCACCACCCGCTCGAAGAGCGCGAGGGCCTGCTCCGGCCGCGGATGCCGCACGTAGTAGTAGACCTCCGCGAACTCCGGGACGATGTTCGGCGCGTCCCCGCCGTCGGTGATCACGTAGTGGATGCGCGCGTCCGACGGCACGTGTTCGCGCATCAGGTTGACCATGTAGTTCATGGCCTCGACGCCGTCGAGGGCCGAGCGTCCCTTGTCCGGCGCCGAAGCGGCATGGGCCGCCGCGCCCCGGAACTGGAAGCGCCCCGACTTGTTGGCCGTGCTGCTCCCCGGCGACGCGTCGTTGCGGTCGGACGGGTGCCAGTGGAGGACGGCATCCACGTCGTCGAACAGGCCCGCCCGGGTCAGATAGACCTTGCCTGACCCGCCCTCCTCCGCCGGAGTCCCGTACACGCGCACGGTACCGGCGCGTCCCTCCGCCTCAAGCCATCGGGCAACCGCGGCCCCCGCCGCGACGGACGCCGCGCCGAAGAGATGGTGCCCGCAGGCATGGCCGGGAGCCCCTTCCACGACCGGTGCGCGCTCCGGCCGGGCGGCCTGGGACAGGCCCGGCAAGGCGTCGAACTCGGCGAGGATGCCGAGCGTCGGCGCACCCGTTCCCCAAGTGGCTACGAACGCCGTCGGCATTCCCGCGACCCCGCGCGCGACCGCGAAGCCGCCCTCTTCGAGGTACGCGGACAGGCGGTGGGAGCTTTTCTCCTCCAGGTAGCCGAGTTCCGCGAAGCGCCAAAGGTCGCTCGCCATGGCGACCGTCTCCGCCTCGTGCCGGGCGACTTCTTCCAGCAACGCGTCTGCCGGCGACGCTTCCGGCGGGCTGTCGGCGAAAGCCGCGGACGCGGACCAGACCGCGGCGAGCCCCGTCGCGCGAAGGCAGCGTCCCATGCACGATCGTCCCGACACCGCCACCCCCCTTCAGACAGTCAAGGTCCCCAGGCGTCGCCGCGGCCCTTGGTGAGCACCGCGGGCGCGTCGCCGGACCTCCATGCGCAGAAGTGGCCCGACGCCGCCAGTCCGTCCGCGGCGCTCCGCCACGTGCCCGCGAAACCCGAGGCGGCAATCCTGCGCACTTCCAGTACGGCATGACTACCGTCGAACAGCGGGCTCTCCGGCCGGTTGGCATCGGCGCCCAGACGCAGAAGTATGCGCGGAGCGTCGCCCTGGCGCGATTCGAGAACAAGCACGCCGGGCGCGGCCGGATCCTTCGAGCCGACATCGCCGGCGGGAAAGGCGCCCACCGCCCGGAGGTCGATGTCCGCCGCGCCCCGCAGCGGAGCCAAGGCCGGCTTGAAGGCCGCGGGATCGAAGACGGAGGGCACGAGCACAAGCGCTCCACTCACGGTGCGGAGCTTGCCGCGTGTCCGCCGTCCAGTCAGCACCAGCTGGTACGTGCCGGCGGCTCCGGCGAGGGTGGCGCCGGCGGCAAGCCCTCCCTCCACCGGCAGGCAGGGCCGCGTTTCCGAGGCCTGATCGGGGCCGGCGGACAGCCAGGCCCCATGCGAGGCCAGCGACGCCGCGAGCAGCAACGCGGACGCTTGCCTCATCGCGCGCCGACGGCCCGTATCCGCGCCGCGCTCGGCTGCGGTTGGTCTTCCTGGCCGTCGTCGTAGACCTCGGGCATGCCCGTGACGGTGCAGGTGCCGAGGATTTCCCGCACAACCTCCCCTCGCTGGGCCCCTAGCCGCGTCGAGCCGAAATTGCCCGGCAACCGATAGCTTTGCGCCGGGGTCGTGTTGACTTGATAGCCCAAATCCGCCATGGCCTGGATGGTGATGGCGCTCAATGGATTGGCGCCCGCATCCAACCTAGGGGTCATGAGTTCGAAGTCGAGCACGTCCTCCCGCCAGTGGCTGTCCCGGCCGCCGCTACCGCCAACGCCGTTCTCCAGGGGAACCTTGCGCCTTTGATAGCCGGAACCGCCGGCGGCGTCGAAGGCGGCCCTGGCCAGCGGGCCGGCGAAGTGGGTGTCGGGCGAGCCGACCGTTTCCGCGTCGATGAGCCGGGAGGGCTGGCGCATCAGGCTGTGCCGGTAGAAGAAGGAGCGGGCGAAGCCGAGGGTATGCGCGATTTCGTGCAACACGATGGCGCGCACCTGGGCATCGCTCAGCCTCGCCAGATCGGCCTCGTCCAGCCTGATCCTGCCGGTGACCGGCAGGCCCGAGCGCGAACGGATGTGGCAGGCGCCGGCGTTGGCCAGCGTCCCGCTGGGTCCGTCGATGGACTCGATTTTCAAGAACAGGCGCACGTCGTCAACGACATCGTTCACCGCCGGGTGGCCACTTATGCAGTAGCCCGCGGGAATGGGATTGTTCGAGAAGTCGACGTCCTGGAGGCTCATGGTGATGACCCGCTCCCAGGTCTGCACCGCTGCCTCCACCTGCGTTCGGACACGCGCCGGCGGCGAACCCACGAACACCAGATCGATGTCGAACGATGCGGTGCCCGGAGTGGTCGCTTCGGCCACGGTGGACCAATGCCCGTACTGGGTGTCCGAACACGAAGTGCCGATGTAACGATAGGCCGCTTCGTATTCCACGCCCGGCTCAAAAAAGCCAGTGGGCGAAAGGTCAAGCTCGACGTTCTCGGTCTCGGCCGTGGTCTCCGGGTTGGTCACCGTGCCGCAGAAGCTGCGGATTCCATCGCGTGGGGAAATCTGCCGCACCCGGGCCTGGTAGGCGCGCGATTCTCCCGCCGCGAACCGCTCGGTGAACGAGAGCGTGAGCTGGTCCCCCGCTGCATTGAACGATGCGGTCGGCGTTGGGGTGGTGGGGGCGTTGACCTCAACGCTGAACGAAGCCCCGATCGAACTCCCGGACGGGTCGCGGGCCGTCGCCGTGATGATCGCCGTGCCCGCCGCGTGGGGATGGACGACCAGCGACGCTCCCTCGAGCGCCACCGTAGCGACCGTTTCGTTGCTCGACGACGGCTCTACCCACAGGCGTTCGTCGTCGGAGTCGGTGAATGCGTCCGTGGGCCGGGCCCACAACAGCGGCGCGGCGCCCGCGGTGAGCTGCTGGGCGCCCGGCACCCGGCTGGCGATGATTCTCGGCCGCGAGTTGGGGTAGTCCCCAAGCCCCAGCGTGTAGGGGCCGGTCGCGGTGGAGCCGCCGCCCCGGGGTTGGTAGCCCCTCACGCGAACAAAGTAATCGCCCGCCGCCAGATCGCGAAGCATCCTGAAGTTGTCCCCCGTGCCGGAGTCGTCGTTCTCGGCGATCGTGACGCCGTTTCGATCCAGCAAGTGTGCAAAAGTGTCGGTGGTTCCGGTCGTCCAGATCGACAGGCTGGTCTCGGATGCAAGACGGAAGAAGAAGTAGTCCTGGTCGCCGCTGGTGAGCGTGCCGGACTCCGTGCCCGGGACGCTGACCACCGTGGCATGCTCACGCAAGTTGCCGTGGTCGCCGCCCGCAACGCGCACCAGCGTGGACCGGCTCGCCGACACCGAATCGATGGTGCCGCTGGGGGCGTTGACGCCGGCGCCGCGAACCGTGACGGTCAGTTCCACGGTGTGGGTGGCGTTGGCGTTCGCCGTCGGCCGCGTCCAGTTCGGGGTGGCGGAAGCCGGGTCGTCCAGCCCGCCGCCGCTCACCGTCCAGGCGTATTCCGGCGTGCCGTCGTATAGGCCGCCCGTCAGGGTTGCGCTCAAGCCTGCGGTGGCGCCCCCCAGCCCCGCCGGAACCGAATCGATGGACACCAGCGGCGCGCCGGCGCCCTCGTCGTCGTTGGCCGTGCCCATCACCGACAGGCTGTAGGTTCCGGTAGCTCCCCCGTGGCCGCTCACTTCCAGGTAATAGACGCCAACGGCCAGCGATGCGGTGGCAATGCGGAAGTTGTCGCCCGGGCCTCTGTCATCGTCGAGGTACAGAACCCGCCCATCGCCATCCAGGAGCCTCCCGTGGGTGTCTGTGTCGCCGGCGGTCTGAAGTACCAGCGTTCCGGCAAGCCGGACGTCGATGCGGAAGAAGTCCTTGTCGCTCACGGTGTCAAGCGAGCCGGAGGCGATGGCCGGAATCGTGACCTGGGTCGCCTCCGCAGAGCTGTTGCCGTGATCGGTGTCCGTATCGTGGACGGTGGCTGTTCGGCTCGCGTTCGCCGCGGCGCTGGTGCCGTTGCGGGCGTTCGTGCCCGTGCCGCGCGCGGTGAGCGTGAGGCGCACGGCGTGGGTGGTGTTCACGCTCACGGCGGGACGCGTCCACTTCGGCGTCGCCAGGGTCGCATCATCGAGCGTGCCGCCGTCCACGCTCCAGTCATGTTCCAGTGCGTCGTACCTGCCTCCATCCAGCGTTGCGGCGAGCCGTACCGCGGTGTTCTCGGTGCCGATGGGGATAGCGTCGATCGTCACCGTTGGCGCGCCCGCCGGGGGCAGTTGCTGCGTGGTGTTGTCGCGCACAAGTGCGGTGCGGCTCGCGTTCGCCGTGTCGCTGCTGCCGCTGGCGGCGTTGGTGCCCGTGCCCCGCGCCGTGACGGCGAGGCGCACGGTGTAGCTGGTGTTCGAGGTCACCGCCGGGCGCGTCCAGGTCGGCGTCGCCAGGGCCGCGTCGTCGAGTCTGCCGCCGGTCACGCTCCAGGCGTACTCCAGGGCCCCGTCGTAGGTGCCGCCGGTCAGCGTCGCGCCGAGTTGCACCGTGGTGCCCTCGTCACCGGCGGCGACGGCGTTGATCTGCACGGCCGGTGCGTCTGCCGCAGGCGGTTGCGCGACATTCCGAACGAGGGCGCCGCGGCTCGCGTTCGCCGTGGCGCTCGTGCCGTTCCGGGCGTTGGTGCCCGTACCGCGGGCGGTGACGGTGAGGCGCACGGTGTAGCTGGTGTTCGAGGTCACCGCCGGCCGGGTCCACGTCGGGGTGGCGGAAGCCGGATCGTCGAGCGCGCCGCCGGTCACGCTCCAGGCGTATTCCAACGCGCCGTCGTAGGTTCCGCCGGTCAGCGTCGCGCCAAGCGGGACCGCCGTGTCCTCGTCCCCGTCGGCGATGGCGTCGATGGACACCGACGGCGCAGACGCCACCGGCAACTGCTGCGTGGTGTTGCGCACCTGGGTGTTCAGGCTCGCGTTCGCCGTGGCGCTCGTGCCGTTCCGGGCGCTGGTGCCGGTGCCGTGCACGGTTACCGTCAGGCTCACGGTGTGGTTGGTGTCCGCGGCGACCGCCGGGCGGGTCCAGGTGGGTGCGGCCAGGGTCGGGTCGTCGAGCGCGCCACCGGTCGCGCTCCAGGCGTACTCCGGCGAGCCGTCGTAGGTACCGCCATGGAGCGTTGCGCCCAGTGCCGCCGACGTGCCTTCGTCACCGGCCGCGACGGCGTTGATGGTGACCGTCGGCGCAGCCGCCGCGGGCAGCGCGTTCGTCGGACCGCGCGCCGTCCCCGACACCGCCAGTTCGTAGGCGGTGGTGGCGAAGCTCCGCAGCCACAGGTAATACACGCCGGCAGCCAGCGCATCGTCATCGACGCCCGTCTCGATGCGGAAGTTCTGGCCCTCGCCGCCATAGGCGTTGAACCGCACTCTGCTACCGTCGCTGGCCTGCAGGGTCGCGAAGACGGGGTTTGAACTCCCGCTGCTCTCCAGCGTGAGCGTCCCGGGGTCAACGATCTCGATGCCGAAATAGTCGTAGTCGTCGCGATGGCTCAATTCTCCCGCCGTCGTGGACGGTATCGACACCCAGGTCGCCGCTGCCCTGCTGTCGCCATGGTCGTCGCCCGCGTTGTCGCGCACCTGCGCCGTCCGGCTCGCCCGGGCCGTGTCGCTGGTGGCGTTGCGGGCGACGGTGCCGGCGCCGCGAGCCGTGACCGTCAGACTCACGGTGTAGCTCGTGTCCGTGCTGACCGCCGGGCGCGTCCAGGTCGGCGCCGCCGCAGCCGAATCGCTCAGCCGGCCGCCGGTCACCGTCCAGTCGTACTCCACCGTCCCGTCGTAGGTGCCGCCCGTCAGCGTCGCGCCGAGCTGCACGGCCGTGTTCTCCTCTCCTGCCGCGATGGCGTCGATCGACACCGACGGCGCGGCCGCGGCGGGAAGCTGCACGGCAACGTTGCGCACCAGGGCCGCGCGGCTTGCGTTCCGCGTGTCGCTGGTGGCGTTGCGGGCGCTGGTCCCCGTGCCGCGGGCCGTGACGGCGAGGCGCACGGTGTAGCTGGTGTTCGAGGACACCGCCGGCCGTGTCCACGTCGGGGTGGCGGAAGCCTGATCACGAAGTGTGCCGCCGCTCACCTGCCAAACGTACTCCAGCGCACCGTCGTAGGTGCCGCCCGTCACCGTGGCGCTCAAGCCCACGGCGGTGCCCTCGTCCCCGTCCGCTATGGCGTTGATCGACACCGACGGCGCGGACGCCGCGGGCAGCTGCGCCGCAACGTTGCGCACCTGGGCGTCCAGGCTCGCGTTCGCCGTGGCGCTGGTGCCTGCGTTGGCGTTGGCGCCCCCGCCGCGCACGGTCACCGTCAGGCGCACTGTGTAGTTCGCGTCTGCGGCGACCGTCGGGCGGGTCCAGGTGGGTGCGGCCAGGGTCGCGTCGGTGAGCGCGCCCCCGGTCACGCTCCAGGCGTATTCGGGCGTCCCGTCGTAGGTGCCGCCCGTGAGCGTCGCGCCGAGTGTCACCGGCGTGTTCTCGTCCCCCGCCGCGATGGCGTTGATGGTGACCGCCGGCGCGGCCGCCGCGGGCAGCGGCGCCGGCCCCCGCGCGCTGCCCGTCACCGACAGGACGTAGTCGCCCGCCGTGGTTTCCCAGTAACCGCGCACTTGCAGGTAGTACGTGCCCGCCTCCAGCGTGCCGGCCGCGATGCGGAAGTTGTACCTCTCGCCGCCGTCGTCGTTGGACCGCAGTTGGTTGCCGTCGCCGTCGAACAGCGTCCCGTAGGTGTCGGTGCTCCCGGTGGTGACCGCGGTCAGCGTCCCGGCTGTCGCGATGTCGAGGCGGAAGTAGTCCCGGTCCCCGCTGGTGAGGCTTGCCGATGTCGTCGAGGGGATGCCGATCGGCGCCGCCGAGGCGAAGTCGTCGCCGTGGTCGCCGTTCGCGTCGCGCACCAAGGCGGCCCGACTCGCACTCCCCGTGTCGCTGCTGCCGGTCCGGGCGCTCGTGCCCGCGCCGCGCACGGTGACCGTCAGGCTGACCGTGACGTTGGTGTTGGCGCTTACCGTCGGGCGCGTCCAGGTCGGCGTGGCCGACGCGTCGTCGTGCAGCGCG